>JADFFQ010000038.1 GCA_022568135.1 Planctomycetota bacterium
GGGCGGCATCGTGAAACCACCCGGTTACTTCAGCAGCGCCCCTTCTTGGCCTGCCCGGGCGGGCAGAAGCCGCCGCGACGATGATCGCGGTAGCGTCGAGCGGGGTAGTCATAGTGCCGCTCCACAACCAGATAGCCGGCGTGGTCGTCATATTGAATGGAGACGTTTTCCGATCGCCAACCGACGAGAAGATAGCTCTCAGCATCGATCCAGAAGGTCTGCAAGCCGGATCGATAGAGATCCGGTTCATCTCTCTCGTATACCTGTCTCTTGAGGCGATAGGTACGTTTCCCGCGGTAAGTCTCAGCCTGAACCGGCACGAGCGTCGCCCGGGCCACGATCTTCTTTAACCCATCCGCCTCGTTGCTATCGTCCCCGAGCCACCTCTGAAAGAACTCAGCGGTTGCGCACACGTTCGTCTTCAGTTCCTCAAACAAACTGCTTGGAAGCGTCGGATCGTCATATCCGCATCTGTGCGGGCTTTCATACTTCGCGGTTCGGTAATCATCGAGCACCGGATACCACTGCCGCTCAACGATCGTTGGCACGCCCTCATCGACCGTGAGCGAGACCTCCGTGACGGGCTGGGACATCTCACCCTTCCACATTTTGACCAGATAGGAATCTCTCGTCATTAAGGCCCAGATGCGAACATCGACCGCGGCGACTTCATCCTTGTGATCGGCGATCGCTGCCAGCGCACTGCGCTGCGGTCCCTGGCCACCGTCGTCGCGCTCCGGGTCGATCTCTCGGCGGAGGAAGGACACACGCTGCTCAGAGCGCACCTCAAGGCGATCCAGGCTTGCCAAGCTGCTCCGGAACTTCTCGGCGAGTTCAGCAGCCGTGTAGGTGTTGCTCTGGCATCCGGCACCTACTGCTACTGACAGGATCAGGTACGCCACGACGCACGCAGCATTTCGAGTAGTCGGCAGAGTCACCATCTTGTCGTGCCCTTCTTCGCCGTCGACATTTTACACATCGGAACGTGGCGCAGCCAGCACGGGGGCCGATGCCCGCCTGGGGCGGTGATTCGCTACAATAGGTTGTCGGTCGGGGCGAAGCCTCGGCCGTCGATTCCGGCCCCGGGCATACTGCCTGGGGGTTCGTGAGGAAACCCGGCATGCCGATCAAGACCGTGCTCCAAACAAAAGTCGAACACATCTCGATTCTCGATGAGCACGGCGCCTTCGACGCGAAGCTCGGCAAGGATCTCATCAGCGACGAGGACGTGGTCAAGCTCTATGAGCACATGATCGTCTGCCGGCGCTTCGATGAGATCGCATTCAAGTTGCAGCGATCGGGGCGGATGGGAACGTATCCGGAGAACCGGGGCCAGGAGGCGGCGTCGCTCGGGGCCGTGTACGCTCTTCGAAAAGATGACTGGTTGGTGCCCTGCTACCGCGAGAACCCCGGTCTGTTCTGGCGGGGGCTGCCCATGGAGTACATCCTGCTGCACTGGATGGGCGACGAGCGCGGCAATCAGATCCCCGATGGTCTGTACATGACGCCGCAGGCCATCCCCATCGGAACCCAGATGCTGCACGCGGTCGGCCTCGCCTGGGCCGGCAAGTACCGAGGCGAGGATCGCATCGCCTGTACGTTCTTCGGCGACGGGGCGACCAGCGAGGGCGACTGCCACGAAGCGCTGAACTTCGCCGCCAATCTCGATCTGCCCGTGGTCTTTGTGTGTCAGAACAATGGATGGGCCATCTCCGTACCGGCGAAGATGCAGTGCTCCGCCCCGACGATCGCTCAGCGCGGCCTAGCCTACGGCATGGCGTGCGTGCAGTGCGATGGCAACGACATTTTCGCGATGGTCAAGGTTGTTCGCGACGCGGCCGAACTCGCTCGTCGCAGCCATCGTCCCACGTTCATCGAGGCTGTGACCTACCGTTTGGGCGACCATACCACCGCGGACGATGCCCGCCGTTACCGCGATGCCGCCGAAGTCGAGATGTGGAAGAAGCGAGATCCGCTGATTCGACTGCGCAAGTACCTCGTCGATCGCAATCAATGGGACGATGAGAAGGAACGATCCTTGCAGGCCGACGCCAAAGAGCAGGTCGCCGCGGCCGTCAAACGGGCTGAGGAAATCGCCGCGCCACGCACCACCGATATGTTCGACTCCCTGTACGCCCAGCTTCCCGATCAGCTGCGCATCCAACGGGCAACGCTGCGCACCGCCAGCCTCGGCCAGGACCCGTCACAGCTCGAAGATACGGGCACCGAGTTTAGCCGCGAGCTGAAGGCGAGCGCTAGTTCTCGCACGCGCTCCCCTGCGGGTCGCGGCTAAACTTGCCGACACCAGGTTCCCCCCCAATGGCCAACCTTACTCTCGTACAAGCCATCAACCTTGCTCTGGTCCAGGAAATGGAGAAGGACGATCGCGTCATTGTCCTGGGCGAAGATGTGGGGATAAACGGCGGCGTGTTCCGCGTCACCGAAGGCCTGTACAAGAGGTTCGGCCCAAATCGCGTCGTGGACACCCCCCTGGCCGAGTCGGGCATCATCGGCGCATCCATCGGCCTGGCCATGGCCGGGCTGCGCCCCGTACCGGAGATTCAATTCGAAGGATTCCTTGCCCCGGCCTACGACCAGTTGTGCACCCATGCGGCTCGGATGCGGACCCGAACCAGAGGCGCCTTGACGGTGCCCATGACCGTGCGAGTTCCCGTGGGCGGTGGTATTCATGCACCTGAGCTGCACAGCGACAGCCCCGCCGCCTTCTACGTGCATCAACCCGGCCTCAAGGTCGTTGTGCCCGCGACACCATACGACGCCAAGGGCCTGCTCATCAGCGCCATCCGCGACCCCGATCCGATCCTCTTCTTCGAACCCAAACGCTTGTACCGCGCGTTCCGTGAGGAGGTTCCCGAAGATGAATACACCGTTCCCATCGGCAAGGCCAGAGTGGTGATCCCCGGCGACGAGATCACGGTGATCTCCTGGGGCGCGCCGGTCGTCCAGTGCGTCACCGCGATCGAACAATCAGACCAATCCATCGAGCTGATCGACCTGCGGACGATCTATCCGCTGGACACCGAGGCAATCGTCAACTCGGTGAGGAAGACCGGCCGGGCCGTCATCGTCCATGAGGCGCCCAAGACCGCCGGCCTCGGCGCCGAAGTCGCCAGCCGAATCATGGAGCACTGCTTCCTGTACCTGGAGGCCCCGATCCAGCGCGTGACCGGCTTCGACACCGTCATGCCCTATTACAAGCTCGAACTCGAATACCTACCGGAAGCCGAGCGCATCCGCAAAGCCATCCAAGAAGTCGCCGCGTACTGACTCCGTATGAACTCACCGCAGAGGCGCAGAGAACGCAGAGGGAAAGTACAGAATGGGTCTCGATGATTATCCTCATAAGGAGTTAACCAGTGACATCATCGGCGCCGCGATGGAAGTGCACAAAGCGCTTGGGCCAGGACTGCTCGAGTCAGCATATGAATTCTGCCTTGCAGATGAGTTGCAGCGCCGAGGTATTCACTTTCGGCACCAGGTTGACTTGCCTGTTGAATACAAGGGTCGGCGGCTGAATTGCGGCTATCGGTTGGACTTTCTGATCGAGAACAACGTGATTGTCGAACTTAAGTGTGTCGAGAAGATTATGCCGATTCACGAGGCGCAGTTATTGACCTACTTGCGTTTAGCGCAGAAGACCGTAGGCTTGTTGATCAACTTCAATGTTGCGATGCTCCGGAATGGGATTGTCCGCAAAGTTCTCTCAAGCCCCTCCTTCGTCTCTGCGTCCTCTGCGCCTCTGCGGTGAGATTCTGAAGCAGCGACAAGCACACCACTATGGTCATCACGCAACCGGCTGACAAGTCTCATTTCATTCTCCCGGACCTGGGCGAAGGCGTGGCCGAGGCCGAGCTGATCCGCTGGAAGATCAAGCCCGGCGATCAAGTCCAAGAGCATCAGACGCTGGCGGAGATGGAAACCGACAAGGCCCTGGTCGAAGTGCCCAGCCCTTGGTCCGGCGTGATCAAGCAACTGCACGGCAAGGAGGGCGATGTCATCCCGGTCGGGAGCGTGCTGGTGACCTACGAGGCGGCGGATGGCTCAACCGGCGCAGCCGGCGCTCCGCAGAAGACCGGGCGGCCCCAGAGTGAGTCCGCGGACGCCGGCACAGTCGTGGGATCGGTGGACACCGGGCTGACGGTCTCCGATCGCCTCACCCGTGGCCGGAGTGACGAGCTGGCCGTAGCGGTGCCGGCCAAGGCGCTGGCCACGCCCGCCGTTCGCCGCATCGCCCGCGAGCAACGCGCCGAGATCGACCAGGTGCCGGGCACCGGCCGGGGCGGCCGCGTCACCGCTGCGGACGTCTATGCGTTCGCCGGAGGCTCTGGGGCCGGCCCCGTGATGCCATCACCGCCCGAAGCCGCGCCGCCGCTGCCCGCGGTCCGCCCCGACGAAACCGGGGTCGTCCAACGCATCCCGTTCCGCGGGATCCGCCGAAAGATTGCCCAGGCGCTGGAGCGATCGGTGAGGACCGCCGTCCACTTCACCGTGACCGACGAAGCCGACGTGACCAACCTCGATCAGAGGCGGGCTGAGTACGATGCCGGACCCGACCGCAAGCTCAGCTTCCTTCCAATCGTGATCACCGCGGTGTGCAAGGCCTTGAAGCACCATCCGGCGGTGAACGCCAACGTCGATGACGAGAAGCAGCAGATCCTCATCAAGGGTGTGATCAACCTCGGCTGCGCGGTGGACACGGAGCATGGGCTGATGGTTCCGGTCATCCGCGATGCGGACAAGCTCAGCATCGCCCGACTCGCCGACGCCGTCGCCGATGTGGCGCAGCGCTGCCGCGACCGCACGATTGGGCGCGAAGAGCTCATCGGCGGGACGTTCACGATCACGAATGTCGGTAGCTTCGGCGGGATGTACGCCACGCCTATTATCAATTATCCCGAGGTCGCTATACTCGCCGTCGGCCGGGTCAAGGAGCGGGTGCTGGTCAAGAACGGCATGTTTTACGCGGGCAAGATCATGCCGCTGAGCCTTGCCTGCGATCACCGAGTCGTCGATGGGGCCGAAGGGGCACGGTTCCTGGGCACGGTAATCAAATGCCTGGAGGATCCCGAACCGCTTTTCGCGCGAGGACAATGAGATGCCGGACCCCCGCAAAATCAAGGCAATGCGCAAGCCGTATCACCTTGATCGGAGCTGCTTCATCCTCGTGGACTCCCTCGTAGAGGCACATGCCGAGGATTGCGCGTTCTGGCAGTCCGCAACGCCCCAGCAGCGAATGCGTCACGTGGAACACTTGCGTCGGGTCAACTATGGAACGCATCGAGCTACACAGCGACTTCAAAGAGTTCTTGAGATTTCTGAATGACGCGGACGCGCGGTATCTCATCATCAGCGGATATGCGGTCGCCTATCATGGCTACCCAAGAGCTACGAATGATCTTGACCTGTGGATCGCTTCCGACCCAGACAATATCCGAAAAGTTGGTGACGTGTTGAGGAGATTCGGCTTCACTGATCCGACCGTGACACAGCAATGGATGAGCGACCCTCGCAAAATGTTGTGCATGGGATATCCACCGGTTCGGATCGAGGTTCGCACTGAAATTGCCGGCGTAAGCTTTCAGGAAGCCCACCCGCGTCGAGTCGATGACACGATTGATGACGTTGAGGTGCATCTGATCGGGCTGCATGAACTCAAGAAGAACAAGCGGGCCGCAGGGCGACACAAGGACTTAGCCGATCTCGAGAACCTGCCCTGACCCGAAAGATTGCTCCACTTCCGATCCATGACGAAGATGGCGCCGAAGACCAGCTTCCCGGCCGATGACCGCTCCTCGATTGCTACCGCACTTCGGGAGCGTTTCGACCGAAAGACCGCAACCATTGCCGTGGTCGGCCTGGGCTATGTGGGGCTGCCTCTGGTGCGCGCGGTGCACAATGCCGGCTTCCGCACGATCGGGTTTGACACCGACACAACCAAGATCAGCACGCTGCGGCAGGGCGGCAGCTATCTTCACCACCTCGGCGAAGAGCTGGCCAGGACTCTGGCCGCGTCTGAGAGGTTCGAGGCGACCTCAAACCCCAAGAGCCTCGCGGCCGCCGATGCTATTCTGATGTGCGTGCCCACGCCATTGGGCCCGCATCGCGAACCCGACCTCAGCTTTGTGCTCGACAGCACCAAGATGATCGCCACGATGCTGCGCAAAGGCCAGCTTGTGGTGCTCGAGTCGACAACCTACCCCGGCACGACCCGAGACGAACTGTTGCCGATTCTTCAAGCCACCGGCCTGCGATGCGGTGAAGACTTCTTCCTTGCCTACAGCCCCGAGCGCGAAGACCCCGGTCGAGCCGACCACACCACCAGCTCGATCCCCAAGCTGGTCGGCGGCGTGGACGAGCCCAGTTCCGAGATGGCCGTCGCGTTGTACAGCAATTTGGTCAGCCAGGTACATCGTGTTGCCTCAGCCGAAATTGCCGAAGCGGCGAAACTGCTCGAAAACATCTACCGCGCGGTCAATATCGCACTGGTCAACGAAATGAAGATGCTGCTGGCCGATATGGACATCGATATCTGGGAGGTGATCCAGGCCGCCTCGACCAAGCCGTTCGGGTTCCAGCCGTTCTACCCCGGGCCGGGCCTCGGCGGCCATTGCATCCCCATCGATCCGTTCTATTTGACCTGGAAGGCGAAGTCGATCGGCCGCAGCACGAAGTTCATCGAGCTGGCCGGGGAGATCAACGCCCAGATGCCCACCTATGTGGTGTCGCAACTCATTTCGGCGCTGAACGACCGCGGCCGGGCGCTGCGTGACACCAAGGTCCTCGTCATCGGGATCGCCTACAAGCCGAATATCGACGACATTCGCGAAAGCCCCGCCGCCGAGATCATCGAGCTGCTGTGGTCGGGCGGAGTAGTGGTGACGTATCACGATCCTCACGTGCCCGCCTTCCCCAAGATGCGCGATCACCAGATCGATCTGGCCTCCGTGCCGCTCACTGAGCAGACGCTCCAAGAGCACGATTGCGTGCTGATCGTCACCAACCACGACGCGATTGATTATGAGCTGATCGCCCGGCATGCCAAACTCATCATCGACACCCGCCATGCCATGGCAAAGGTAAAGGACGTCCATGCGCCAGTTGTGCAGTCCTAAGAGGTGTTACCCCGCCGTGTGCCGAATGACTTCAAGGAGCAGGCGATGAGTTGGAATTTTGATCGATTCTTGAAATCACAGATTGGATTCTTCCAGAGACGCACGCTATTTCGCCATGCAATCAAAGCTTTTCGCACAGATCTGCTGCCAGTCGAATACGAATCTATAGAAGAGCTCATGCACGGATTTGGCTGGGCGGCAGATCGAAATATGAATCGCGTTCCGGAATCTGATTGTCTTTCCATCCTAGTGCTAACACCATTCAGAGTTGTAATCGGCGGTGGACGACTCACATGTGACATCAGCTATGAAGAAATTGAGGATTGCTTCTGGCAGCAGAACGATCTTTGCATTAGTGTGAGGTCTGAAGATTCGGAATATGCAGGGATACGCTTCGAGCCAATGTCACAAAAGTGGACGGATGGGCGCCGAAAGCTGTTCAGGCATTTGGTAATGGAGCATGTTCGGGCAGCGAACGCCAACGGACGGAAGGAAAGTCAGACGCGCTGATTCCCGCTCCCTCGCCCTGATTTCTCTCAGATGAATCCTTGTCCTGCCCTCTGTGTCCTCTGTGTCCTCTGTGTCCTCTGTGGTGAATGATCTCGACGAGATGCGCCCATGACTTGGTCTTGGAGGCTGCTTCGTGCCGGAACGATTCGCCTCGACGGCGGAGGGATGTTCGGCGTCGTCCCCAGGAGTATCTGGTCCAAGCTCACCACGCCCGATGAGCTCAACCGTATCAGCCTGCAAACAAACTGCTTGCTGCTGGACAACGGGTCCACCAAGGTGCTGATCGAGACCGGCTTCGGCGACAAGTGGACGGACAAGGAGCGCTCCTACTACGACCTTCAGCGCCGCACGGTTGTCGATGCTCTGCGCGAGGCCGGCTGCGAGCCTTCACAGATCGACCTTGTCGTGGTGACTCACCTGCACTTCGACCACGCGGCTGCGCTCACCGGGCTCGATGAGTCCGGCGCCGTAGCGCCAACGTTCCCCAACGCCCAGATCGTTGTGCAGAGAACCGAGTGGGAGGACGCCCTGGCGAACAAATCTACGATGACCCGCACCTACCTGCGAAGCCATCTCGACCCGATCGCTGATCGTCTACGACTGGTAGAGGGCAAGACACAGGTTCTGCCCGGCCTGGTGGTCTGGCCGATGGTCGGTCACACCTGGGGGCAGCAGGCGGTGCGGTTCGACGATGGCCGGGGCATCGTGTGCTTTCCCGGCGACGTGATACCCACCGTCCACCACGTCGCTTCGGCCTTCAACATGGGCTACGACATGCTGCCCTACCAGAACATGCTTTCCAAGCAACAGATGTTGACACAGGCTGCTGATGAGAACTGGCGGCTGGTGCTGGACCACGAGCCCGGCAATCCGGTTCAGCACGTCGCACACGATCCGCAACACGCCGGGCGGTTCGTGCTAAAACCTGCCGACGAAGAGGTGGCCTGACGGGTCGCCTTCGCCCGTCGAGCGAAATCCGCTCAGGCATATCCGACGCATCCCCGGCCAACGCCCGGACCACGACCAAGGACATCGACTCCGGATTCAAGCAGCGGGTTCGAGGTTTCTTCAACGCGCTGGCAGACTATCGCGCCGGCTATCGCAACCGCAACCGCTATTACCACGAGCAGTTGCTGCGCCACTTCCGGTTCATTATCCCCCCGGCAAGCGACTAGGAGAGATTGGTTGCGCCGGCGGCGAGCTGCTGCGCCAGCTCAAGCCTTCATACGGCGTTGGGATCGACTTCAGCCCCGCCATGATCCGTGCCGCCGAAAGCCGAAGGACCGATGCGGATGAAAACCTGCACTTCGAACAGGGTGATGTGGAGTCCATCACGTTCAGGGAGAAGTTCGATTTCATCGTGATCTCGGATGTGCTGGGTTGTCTGTCCGACATCCAGCAGGCCATGGAGAACCTGCGATCCGCCTGTCACGAACGGACGCGGATCGTGATCAGCTACCACCGGATCATGTGGGATCCGGCCCTGAGGGCGGCGCAGGCGTTCGGCCTGAAGATGCCTCAGCCCCACACCAACTGGCTCTCCTCGTCGGACATCGTGACTCTGGGCCGGCTTGCGGGCTTCGAAGTCGTCCGCATGTCACGTTTCATGCTGGCGCCGAAATACTTGCCGGTGCTATCGAACTTCCTCAATCGGTTCATCGCCCCGCTGCCGGGGATCAACGCGCTGTGTATGCTCCGCTTCGTTGTGTTGCGCCCCGTGAATGACCCGGCGCCGCCTCAGGACCTCTCGACCACAATCATCGTGCCCTGCCGCAACGAGCGCGGAAACATCCGCGAATGCATTCAGCGGATTCCGGGGTTTGGTGGACATCAAGAGATAATCTTCGTAGACGGGCACTCAACTGATGGAACCGTAAAGGAGATCGAGCGGGTCATCGCCGAGAACCCTGACCAAGACATCAAGCTGCTCGCTCAGGAGGGCACAGGCAAGGGCAATGCGGTGCGCCTCGGATTCGCCAAGGCGACCGGTGACATCCTGATGATCCTGGATGCTGATTTGACCGTGCCGCCGGAGGACTTGCCGAAGTTCTACAACGCCATCGCGTCAAAGAAGGGCGAGTTCATCAACGGCTCCCGGCTGGTGTACCCCATGGAACGGCAGGCGATGCGGTTCCTGAACATCCTGGGCAACAAGTTCTTCGGTATGGTGCTGTCGTGGCTGCTCGATCAGCGGCTCAAGGACACGCTCTGCGGGACCAAAGTGTTGCGCCGAGGCGATTATGAGAGGATCGCGGCCAACCGGGCATACTTCGGCGAGTTCGATCCGTTCGGCGACTTCGATCTTCTATTCGGCGCTGCCAAGCAGAACATGAAGATTCTTGAGGTACCCATCCGCTACCGCGATCGGACATACGGCACCACGAGCATCAGTCGATTCACGCACGGCTGGTTGCTGCTGCGAATGAGCCTCTTCGCATTCTCCAAGATCAAGAAACAGTAAGGGTGCGATGGGGCTGCTTGCGTGGTTGAGATTTCCTGAGGCCCCGGCCATTGATGATCTTGACGATGCGGCCGTCGTCAAACTCCACAGCGGCATCATCCGGCGAAAGCCATTCCTCCGCCGACTGTACGTGGACTTCTATAGAACGATCGAGCAATGGCTACCCCAAGGGTGCACAAAGCGTGTCGTCGAACTCGGCAGCGGCGGCGGCTTCATCAAGGAGGTCATCCCAAAGATCATCACATCAGACGTGGTGCCCGTAGCCGAGCTGGACATGTGTTTCTCGGCACTTGAAATGCCCTTCGGCGACGCATCGGTCGATGCGTTCTGCATGATGGATGTGCTGCATCATCTGCCTGATGTTCGGCGATTTCTTGCAGAGGCCGATCGTTGCCTCCGCCCCGGCGGGCGCATTGTCATGATTGAACCGGCCAACACCGCCTGGGGGCGATTCGTATATCAGAAGTTTCACCATGAAGCCTTCGACCCCACAGGACCCTGGGACCTCCAACCAGGCGGTCCGCTTTCCACTGCCAACGGTGCCATCCCATGGATTGTGTTCGTTCGCGACCGGCAGGAGTTGGCGCGCGCGTTGCCGCACCTAAGGCTGGTCCACCTGAGGCCACACACTCCCGTACGCTACCTGCTATCCGGCGGCCTATCGATGCGGCAGTTAGCGCCGAATTTCAGCTACGCGGTGATCAAACGCATTGAAGGCCTGCTCAGGCCGCTTTATGGTTGCCTGGGAATGTTCTACACCATCGTACTGGAGCGAGAGGAACACGGGCCCGCGACTGAGGAAGCCTGATCTCCTCTTGCACATCCATGCCATTGACGCAACCACCCTCGCCTGACCCGCAAGCCGAGCCCACCGCGGGATTGCCCCGACCAGCATCCGGACGGCGCGCCATGCTGTCGGCGGTGTTCGTGTTGGGGTTCGTCGCGATCTACTTCCTGGCTCGCCTTCCATTCCTCTCGGACCCACTGTATTGCGAGGAAGGTATCTTCGCCGCGATTGTCGTGAATCAACCGCCCAATCCCGACTACCTCCTCGTGGCGCGGATCGACGGGCAGGAGCACTACCAGCGGAGCGCTCATCCGGCGCCACTCTACGAAACGATGAAGCTCGCCGCGAAGCTGTGGCCGCCGGTTGGGCCCCAGTCCGTCCACGATGATACTCTCGCCACACCACGGCTTCGATTCTTCTTCTGCCTCTTTCAGCTCGTGGCTTGGCTTGGCGTCGGGCTCCTGGCCCTGTTGGTAACCCGAGCGTCGGGAGTCGTCGTGCAGATCGCGACGATCGTGATCGTCGCTGCAGCAGCAGCGTCCCCGATCGCAGTTGTCACCTCCACTGAATTGCAGGTGGATGGCAGCGTCGGCGCATTGATGGTCGGGGTCATGGCCGCGGCGACGTGCCTTGCCGCGCGACGGGTGCTTCCGGTACTGGTCACCTGCGCCACCCTCTTCGTTGCCGCCGCCGTGCTGGGTCTGGGGAAACAGGAATGGTCCTTGGCCCTTGTCGCCGCGTTGGGGCTGTGGTTTCCAGCGTTGTTCGCGCTTCGCAAATGGACAGGACGGACCATCCGGCTGCATGTGGTCGCAGCAGCCGTGATCCTCGTCGGGCTGCTGCTTGGAAACCTGCTCAGCTACATGTACGATCCGGAAAACTGGCTCGGTGGCATTGGGGTGATGCGAAGGATCGCCGGCCGAGCGACCATTGCGACCGGAGCGGGGACTTCACGTTGGCTCGAGGTGACCGCCGAGCGACTGAACGATCTCGCCACGATCTTTGCGCTTGGGGTGTGCCTGCTCATCCTGTTGGCGCGGCACATCAAGACCGTTGAACCCTACGCACTGTTGGGTTTGTTCCTGGCGGGCGGTCTTTTCGGTGGCTATTTCATCTCGAGTTGGGCTAGCTATCCGCGGTATTTCGCGCCGTCGCTTCTCGCGGTGGCTCTTGCCCTGCTGGCAGTACTGCCGGCGAACCCCGATCGGGTCGCTCAACGGGTTCTTCTAGCCACAGCGATGGTGCTCGTGCTTCACTCCGCGGTTTTCATTGCAGACCGTATCGGTTCGACGCCACGACAGGTCCACCTCCCCGAGAGCGTGAGCCGTGAATGTGTGCCGCTGCTGCAGGCCGGCGACGTCTGGAACAAGCCGGATATCGATTTCGTGGCCCGGAGTCTCGGGCCCGAAGGCGCCAAAGCGCACCTCGCCCGGTACGGGAAGACGCTCTGCGAGTAGCAGCTCGCCGCTTGTCGTTCACGCTAGATCCCGACCATTTTCAGCAACGGCCTTACCACGGGCGCGGCAATCGTTTCGAGGACAACCTGCCACGCATCCGCCGCCAGCGGTCTTTTCTTGACCGCATGCCAGGCAAGCTGCCGGGCAGTGCGGTGATGACCGGCTCGCCAGGCGTAACGGGCCCACCGAGCTTCGCCACGCAGCCTGAAGGGGAATTCGTATGGCCCAACGTTGCGCCGCCGAGGCATCGGAAGGCTCCGGCGCCGACACGCCTCCACGACCACCCGGTATGTGGTCTCGCGCATCCTCGCCCGACGCTCGTGAGACACCGACCGATCGTGCAATCGGTATTTCAGGAGCACCTGAGGCAGGTTGGCGAGCTTGCCACGTTCGGCCAGCCGCAACCAAAGGTCCAGATCCTCGGCCGTCTCGAACTGGGGCCGGTATCCTCCCACGTCCTGGAATGCCGCCTTGCGGATAAGGACGGTGGGGTGAGCGATGGCCGACCCTCGTTGCGAGAAGTGAAAGGCATCGATCGCTTCATGACTCGTCAGGTCAAACGATTCACCCACTTCGATGCCGTCCGGTGTGATCAGCAGGATCTTCGAGCCAACCGCTACAACATCCGGATGAGATTCCAAGAAGGCAACCTGCTGCTCGAACCGCATCGGCAAAGATACGTCGTCGCTGTCCATCCGCGCAATGTACGTCCCCCGCGCCAATTCAATAGCGTGGTTGAGCGAGCTCGTGAGACCAACATGGGATTCAAGAATGGGTCGGACGCGATGATCTGCTACGGCTAGCCCTTGCAGGATCGTCGGTGAGTCGTCGGTCGATCCGTCGTCGACCGCGATCAACTCCCAATCGGTCAACGTCTGCGACTGGATGCTCCGAACGGCGTCGACGAGATACTTCGACGAGTTGTAGACCGGCATCACGACCGATATCGGCACCTCGGTCCTGCTCATCACGCGATTCCCTTCACGGTTGGCTCGGGCCGACCGGTTCCGATATGGCTACCCGCAGAATGGCAGCCAATCAAGTGGTTCGCCGACGGCAGATTGCCAACGGGCCCATCGCGGCCATTGGCTGCAGCGGTGGGCCGCCGGCGTGAGTGGCGGACCGTCGATCTCGGCATCACGACGCCCCACAGCGCGCCTCAATCCACGTCGCGATACTTGTCTTGGAGTCCATCGCAACGCCGCCCGTTGCCTACGCGAGCTGGCATCGACTCTCCCTCGTCGCCGGCTCTAGATAATCGACAAGATAAGGATCAATCAAATGTGGCCATACGAGGATCATCCGCTTGTCCCAGGCCAATCTCTGTTCCTTGGTCAATCGATCAGAATGAAATACCGTTGATCGTCCCTTCGTAAAACTCCCCGCTTCATAGAGACCAACGGACCTCTCGAAGTGTCTATCGATGTTCCGGCAGAAGTCGTTAATGACGGAATCCTCGAAGCCGCAGAACTTGGCGACCTTCCTGGCTTCCATAGCTCGGTCCAAGATCATCGTCTCATACCTCAAGAGTAACTTCTCGCCTGGGAACTCGTGCCAGAAATTGAGGATCGATCCGTAACTGGGTCCCATCGGATACCTCATGTCGTTCGCGGCCCTCGAATCCTCCTCGAAGGCGCCGTCGATCTGATCCATGCGGTGCTCGTTATGGCGTACGATCGCCTCCTTGTAGTTCCTGATTGGCGTGATCAGCTTCGTTCCTTCAGCCAGCGTGCTGTCATGAACCCAATGGCTCTTGTAGCACGATGTTTCCCCACGAAACCCAGTGGCTGACCCGATCCCATCCGGATTCTGCCGACGACCGAAGGTATTCGCAACGCCCGGGGGATGGCCCCTCCATTCATGTCCGAAGGAGTTGGCCGGGAGGCCAGACATGGCCTCGATCATGTACATCGCCCAGTTGTTGCCCGACCTGGGATATCCCAATATGTGGATCATGATTCACCGAGTTCCTTCGACCCCTTGCCTCTTCGCTGCCGTCGTAGTAAACCCCGGGTCAATCCACGCATCGATACTTGTCCTCGAATCCAACGGGCAGCTCGAGCGGCCTCTCGTGCCCAATGTCGATCAGCACCCACCCACGCAACGGATGGTAGCTGGAGGTGTGCTCCGTGTACGCGGGGTAATACCGGCGGTAGGTCGTGCCCGGTTCGATTGACTCCTTGACGAAGTCGAAGTCACACACCTGGCCGTCATACTCATAGAAGCCAAACTCGGGCCGGCCCGGCACACGGAAGTCGTCGATGATGATGTACGCGGATGGCAAGCGCCGCGTCACGTGCTTGACCTCTTCGAGCAGCGGCCAACGGAAACCGTAGCCGTGAGCGTCGAGCCAGAAGAATACGCGCCGCTTCGGCAAGTCGGGGTATTGCTTCTCGAACACCTTGAGGAAATCCTGCGACAGCATCGGGAAGATCGTGACGTTGTCGTAGTCCTCGGTTGCCTCCTCCGCTATTTTGCGCAACTCACCGTTGGGTTCACATGACAGGCAGTTCAGATGTGGATGTGTGCGAGCCACGTAGGCCAGCGTGGTGCCGACATGCGTGCCCGTTTCGACGAACCAGTCGCACGCAGCAAGGACCGAATCGGCCAGCGCCAGGAGGTACGTGTCTCCGTGGAATCCCTTGAGTGGCGGTGATTCCTTTTGCCGCAACTTCCGAGCCCAATCGACCATCCTCATCGCCGTCCTTCCCATCGTGCTCACGGACCCTGCATTTGCGGCCCAGCGTCGAGCCGTCAATCAACCTCGATAACCTGGCCTCCGGAACGACCGCGAATCAGTTCTTCGAGCGGCGGAGATTCAAGGCCGGTCGATCGGAAGATCTCATCGAAGCGATGCGCCCAGGTGTGCTGGGCGATCGTTCTGCGATAGCCTGCTTTGGCGATGGCCTGTCGCTGCTGCTCGTGGGCGAGATAATACCTGGTTCTCTCGATCAGATCGCTGAGGCTGTCAAAGCACACAATCTCTTCGCCGATGCAGTAGTAGCGATCGAGATCGTCAGCGAGCCCGGACAGCAGGAACCCGCCGCAGCCTGGAACTTCAAAGTTGCGACCCTTGATCTGCTCGGGCCGAAGGCTCCCGTCGGCAACACCGGACAATCGCGACAGAACCCCGATGCGGCCGAGGATTCGTTTACCAAGTCGTCGGATCGGACCCGGGCACGGCAGGGTGGCCAGCCGGCGGCCCAGGGCCGAAGGCGGAGGCGAATCACCAGCCGATGAAGCCTGGGAAAGATTCAGATTGATTCGCGACTGGCCGAAGACCCGGATCATCTGCTCCTGGTCGATCCGTCCCTGTTTCCACCCTTCGCCCCAAACTCGAACATCGATGCCTGCCCGCCGCAGCTCGGCGATGACTTCCCGTCGATCGCCGTGCGGGCGGCCGACGAACGTCACGTCGTACATCAGCGGCAGCTCAAGCCGGCGGTACTGGAAGTGGTTTGCGGCCCACTGGCTCTTGATAACGTTGGCGTAGCCGATCCGCTCGTACTTCGCCACGGCGCTGCGAGCCGTCGTAACCACCCAGTTGAAGCACGGCGCCCAGAATCGCGAGAAGTTGTCGAACCGCCAGTGGTCGTCACAGAACCAGTTGATTGTGACGGTTTCAAGTTCTTCGGAAATCCGCCGAACAACACCTTTGTCGAGTTGATCTTGAAAGAGCACGACAAACATCAGGTCCGGCCTCTCGGACCTGGCGACCTCCCAGAGCCTGCGGTTCATCTCCTGCTGTCCGCGCCGCTGCATGATCGTCAGAAAGTCGAAATACAACAGATCGAAGCCCATCTGCGACAACGGATGGAAGAAGTTCCAGTGCTCGAAGCTGCCTCCGGCGGAGCGGTCGCCATAGTCATACCGCATGGCTACGTAAAGGATCCGCATTCGTTTCTCTCATGCCAGCGTGGCGGCGGCCATATCCCTCACTCGCAGCGTCGCTCTGGCTTGCTCCTTCATGTACCGGACGCCGATCTTGTGCGGGTGGTGGCGGTGAAAGTACAACGCACGATTGGGGATGTTCTCCATCCGATGCTCGACCGCCATCCGAACCCACAACTCGTAATCTTCCACAACGCGGAACTCCTTCGCCGTCGAATAGCCGCCGAGTTTTCGCAAGACTTCAGCCCGAACCATCACACTGCCATGAACGAACGGGCAGCCGGTAGTCCGCAGAACCGCTCTGATGGACTCGTAATCCGCCGGATGGTGGATCTCGTTTATCAACTTGTTATCTTCGTCGATCACATACATGCCCGTACCGCAAATCGCCGTGCCCGGCCGGGCATCGAGAAAGGCCTTCTGCACTTCCAAGCGCGTGACCGGGCTCATATCGTCGCCGTCGTGCCTCGCAATGAGCAGCGCCCGGCAGGCTTCGAGGCCGCGATTGAGGGCGCCCGCAACGCCTAGGTTCTGTTCGTAGCGAACCACGCGGATCCGTGGGTCGTGGTCAGCATAGGAGCGCAGCACGGCCGGAGTGTCGTCGGTGGAGCCGTCATCCACGATGACGAACTCGAAGTCGGCGAACATCTGCTGCAACACGGAGTCAATCGCCTGCTCCAGAAAGCGGCGCTTGCGGCGTCCGGCCTCGTCGAGCCTGCGCCGGTACCACCAGCGACTCCAGATGCTGCGCGGATGAACGCTGCACGCATTGTAGACCGGCATGAGCACACTAACTTGCGGAGTCACAAAGGCGCTCCCGATCGCTCAGTGATACACCCGCTTGACACTATCGTCGAAGCAGTAGGTAACGTTATTGCCGCCTTTGATGTAGCCGTTGACATTCGTCACGATCGGCACCTTTGTCGTCTTGAAATGCTGCTCGATCCGCGCGAAGAAGTCCTGATCCTCCCCCCACCGCGCGTCTCCGAAATATCCCACTGCATCCAGGCATTCTCGGCGATGCACCCGGCAATTTGTATTCACCGTATCGATCGGATGGGGCCTGACTCGATACTCGTTGCGGATGGTCCCGTCCGGCTGAGGGATGAAGTGAGCGAACCCCCAGGCTGTGGCCACCATCGCCAAATCGTAGTCTCGGTCGAATTCGCACATGACCGTGGCGAGATGGTGCGGCAGCCAGAAGTCGTCAGAATCGCAGTAGGCGATCAACGCGCCGCGGGCACGCCTCAGCGCATGGTTGCGGACGCTGCCCGGCTCGCCGATGTGTGACAGCTCGATCAACTCAACGTGCGCGGGGGTCACGTCAATGTTACGGACTACCTCGACCGTATCGTCCGTCGAGCCATCGTCAGCAATGATTATCTCGATCCGGGAAACGTCGATGCAGTCCTGATCGACGATGCTGCGAACGCACCGCCCAATGAAAAGCTCCCGGTTGTAGACCGGCACCGCGACGGATATCAGCACCTCGGTCCTGCTCATCACGCACCTCCCCTGACGTCTAGCCCGACCGGACCAGTGACCTCATGATCCACCAATACGTTTGGCCCGACAGCGGCGCCGCCGCCCAGGCGCGATACGCGTACCCCAACGCCATACCGCGACGATTCACCGCCAAGCTCACCTGGACGCTGTGCCGGTAGACGGGCACCATGGCAGCCCGGCGCGTCTCGCCCCGCCGCCGCAGCGCCGCCCGCACTGCCTTTACCACGGTCCCGATCGACTCGATCCCACGCTGGCTACAGACGCTTTGCGTATGCACGCGGTAGTCCAGAAGAACCTCGTCGAGGATCGCGAGCTGCCCGAACTGACTCATTCGAAACCAGAGCTCCAGATCCTCGGCCGGTTCGTAGAGAGGATCGTAGCCACCGCCAGCCCGGTCGTACGCCGACCGCCGAAACATGACCGTCGGGTGCGCAATAATGTTGTGGCCAACGAGCATCTCGTTCAGGATCGTGTCATGCGAGCCGCTGATCTGGCGCCGCGTCTCCGGATCGAGATCCACGTAACGATCGCCGGGGTGGCGGTAGCGCCACGCGGTACCCAGCACCACGCACTCAGGGTGCGTGTCAAGGTATTCGACCTGTCGCTCCAGACGCCGCGGGTACGCAACGTCGTCCGCATCCATCCGCGCGATGAGCTCGCACGTGGCCGCCGATACTCCGTCGTTAAGCGCCACCGTGTAGCCAGTGTGCGGCCGGGACACCACCCGCACCCGCGCGTCCTGATCCGCAAATGCCTCAAGCAACACCTTTGAGCCGTCGCTCGAACCATCGTCGACCGTGATGAGCTCGAACTCGCGGTACCTCTGCCCGAGGATGCTGCGCACCGCCTCGCCGAGGAACGCCTGGGCGTTGTAGACGGGCATGATGACGCTGACCCGCGGATCACCCATCAGTCAACCTCCAGCACATCCCCGTCACCTCCCGCAAGCAATACCTCCAGAGGCGGCGATTCGACATTCATGGTGCCGAAGAGATGATCGAATCGGTGCGCGTACGTGTGCTCCCGCATGGTCCTCTCGAAACCAGCGTCCGCGATCGCTCGCCGCTCGTCCTCGTGGTCCAGGTAATACCGTACCCGCTCGACCAGATCGACGGCGCTCCGGAAGGCAACGATCTCCCGGTCCAGCTCGTAGTATTCCGCTAAGTCGCACGCGTCGCCCGAGAGCATAAAACCGCCGCACCCGGGTACCTCGAAGTTACGGGCCTTAATCTGTTGGACGTAACCCGGATCGATCGTCTCAAGCGTTCGCATCGGGTCCTCGGACGGTATACGACGGCTCAGTCGCTCAAGGCGACGGATCACCCCGCGAGAGTAACGCCCGCCCGGCAGCCTCGCCATCAGCCGGTAGAGCCAGCCGGCCTCGACCGATGCGTTCGGCGGGGCCGACGCATTCGACAGATTAAGGTTGATTCGGCTCTCGTTGAACACCTCGATCATTCGCGACTGACCGATCCGGCCAGACTCCCATCCATGGCCCCAGACCTGCACGTCGATCCCAAGCTGCTGCAGCGCATCGATTAGTGCTCGGCGATTCCCGTGCGGCTGGCCGACGAAACTGGCGTCGTACTTGATCGGCACGTCGAGCCTCCGGTACTCGAAGTGATTCACCGCCCATTGGCTCTTGATCATCCCCTCGTAACCCATCGCCTCGTACTTCGGCACGGCGCTACTCGCCGTCGTTACGGCGTAGTTAAAGGCGGGGGCCCAGTAGCAGGAAAAATCATCGAAACGCCAGTGATCGTCGCAGAACCAATTGACCGTTGCCGTATCCGTGTCGCGTGAGATCGCCCGCATGACACGAGGATCTAGTTCATCGGTGAACAGGACGCAGAAGAGCACCTCGGGCTGCTCGGCCTTCACCACCTCCAGCAGGCGCTTGTTAGTCTGCTCCCGGCCACGTCGCTTGGCCATGTCAATGGGGTCGAAGTAGATGAGTTCGAACCCCATGCCGCGCAACGACCCAAAAAAGTTGTGGTGCTCGAAGCTGTAACCGCGCGCCGCGTCGCCATAGTCGTACTTCATCGCAACGTAGAGGATCCGCATCGTGAGTCGCTCTCCGGTGGTCAGGCCAGCTTCAGGTACGTCATCCCCGGCAGCCCGAGATTCTGATGGATGACCTGCTCGACGGCATGGCGCTTCAGGAAATCATTGACTGCTTCATACGGGCCGTGATTGTACCCGCTGCCGGGCTGGTAAAACGTGTCGTGCAGCAGCACCGCGCCGTCGTCGATACGAGTGACCAGCTCGAGTTCCTTGACCACGGTATCGAACGAGTGGTCCCCATCAAGGAAGAGCAGGGTGACCTTGCCAGCGTGCTCATCGAGGAGCCGGGAAGCCACCTCGGCGCCATCGCCGACGTGTTGTTCCACGGGCAGCCCCCGGATGCACCGCCCGACGTCCTTGCCGGGGAACTCCGGATGCGATTGGTCGAAGAGGTCTATGGTGTGGACCAACGCGGGGGTATCGACATAGGCACCCAGCTCGTGCCAGATCCGCGCAGACTTGCCCTGGTGCGTGCCGATGTCGATGACGAGCTCGGGCCGGTGATAGAAGTAGGCTGTTGCCATGAGCATCAGCTCGTTGTACGGATACGGGTGCGTACCGACGATTTCTGCGACGGCCCGGACGACGTTGGACGTGTCCCACGCGTTGACCTCGATGCGCGGCCCGGGCTTATCGTGGTGCAACACCGGCTTGACCCTCCGGGGCGGCGCCGTCGCCTTGCCAGAGCCTCGGAACCAATCCTTCAAGAGTCGATTCATATCGTCACCTTAGCGCGCTTCGCTTGCCGCGCATCAATCGCCTCACGATAGACCTGTTCATAAAGGTCCACCGCACGGTCCCACGTAAACCGCTGTCGCCAAATCTGATGCCCCCGCTCACCCAGCTCCGCCAACCGATCGCGATCCCCCAGCATCCGCTCAATCGCCGCCGCAAGATGGTGCGACCTCGTGTACACGAAGCCATTCTGTCGGCGCTGCGCGGCCACGATCACGCCGCTGCCGCTCCACTCCGCAATCTCCTGTGAGTTACCCGCTGGCGACGCAACGAACGGCAGTTTCGCCGCCATGCACTCGAACAACACCAGCGGTGAGCACTCGACCACCGACGGAAACACGAAGAGGTCCGCCGCGTGATAGGCCGCCACCACATCGCGCCGTGGCAGGTCGAGAAGCATCACGCGGCGTCGGCCACGGCTGTAGATCCTCGCCATCGAGGCCCACCAGCGGCAGCTCCACAGACAACCGCCTTTGGCACTTGAATTGCCGACTAGCACCAGCACGGCACCGCCGATCCTCGCCTTCGCCAACGCCTTGATCGCGATGTCGTGCCCCTTTACTCCGGTGTGGCTGGCCACCGTCAGCAGCATCGGCATGTTGTTGGGGATCCCGTATCGTTGACGAAACGTCCCGTCGATTTCCGTGAACTCGATCTCTGATGCCGCGTTGGCAATAGTGCGGCTGATCGGTTCGAGGCCATGGGCCTGCGCAAACCGTCGGTCCTGGTAGGTGTCGGAGTGAAAGATCAGCCGGTCGTACTTCTTGAGAATGCTGGGCATCTGCTGGAAGTAGGCGGCGTACGCCGGCTCGTGCAGCCCGGAGAAGCCGCAGGGCGCCATTACGGTCGCGTACGGCAGCTCGTCAATCAGTTCGTAGGATGCGTCGCAGGCCCATTGCTGCGCCGCATAGTTCATCATCACATCGAATTTGCCGCAACGCAGGAACCGCCGATAGGCACCCGGCGTGCCTCGGATGCCGTAGAGGAGGTTGCCGCTGACGTCGAACTCGGCGATCTTCACGCCGTTGACCTCGAAACGCCGGCGGTCGGGTAGACGGGTTGTGGCGACCGTAACGTCATGCCCTCGGCGGACCAACCCCTCCGATATCTGCTTCACCACCTCCTGAGCGCCGCCGACGCTCGGGTGATAGAACTCGACAGTGTGGAGGATCCTCATATCGACCCGGCTCCAGTCTCCTCGCCTCCCGCCTTCCAAACCATAACCTGCAGGCCGTACGCCAGCATCGGCTTCGAGCCGCGGTCTGAGGACGACAGATCACCAAGCGTAATAAAACATCTGATTGCCGAGGCCGCCCTGCAAGCGAACGATGCTTTCCGGTCTCCGTGTGGTCGACGTAACCCACCTCCGCTGCGATGCCAAGAGTTTTTGCAGACAAGGATCAATCCCGTCTGCGCCAGTTTTCCCAGACGAAATAGTACTCATACGTCAACTCGTGCGTTTCCGACAAACGGCGCCTGATTTCCTGCCTTCGCTGATTGGCGTTCTCGACGAAGTCGTGGAATTGCACCTGGATATTGCGGATCGCGAGATGATACTTCTCGCCAAGGACTCGATCGAGAAGATCGTACTCTGCCCCCTCGATGTTGATCTTCATAAGGTCGATCTCATTCAACCCCAGATCGTCCCGCAAGCACTCTACCACGTCCATCAGCTCGATCGTCTCTCGGGTCTCCCCATGGTTGTAGAGGGACGACGCGTCACCATTGACGGTGATCTCACCATGAGCCGTTGACGCAGCCAACCCGTACGGGAACACGCGGATTGCATCGTTGTGAGCGAAGCGGCGGGTCGTCGCCTCGGTGTAGGCGGTGACCGGCTCAAACACGAGAATGCGACACCGATACATCGCGTAGATGTCGCTGGCCCATTGGCCCTCGTAGCCGCCGATGTCCACCACGGTCGATTCCGGCCCGAGGTCGTAGTGCAGGCGAAGCGTCTTCTCACCCTCATCGCGCAGCCATTGTTCGAGGGCCAGTTCGCGCTGGGTTGGCGGAGGCGACGGCGGCGGCAGCGGCGGATCGATCGCGTTCGCCATGATCCGCAGACGTCCAGCAATTGAATGCTTGAATTGGCCCATCCGATTTCCACCCTGCATCACGCAGGACTAATGCCCGGCCGGCTTCGGCTCACCACGACACCGTTTGACGCATCGCCCCTCGGCCTCGACCCGTCGGTAAAGACGTTCTGAATCACCACCTTGCCCAGATCGTGTTGGCTGTGAACAGGTACATCCTGGCTCGACAATCCGAAACCGATCTGAAGACTCAAGCTGTTGAACTGCGCGTCGAACTCGAAGGTTACCTGGTACCGCCCCCGGCCGAGGTCGCACGATTCCGACCACTGCGTGGTCAGCCAGACTCCGTCAAAGGTCACGAGACCCAGCGCAACCACCGTCTGCCGGCAAGGCTCGTCTAATTCGAAGGTGAGTCGCACGCGGATGGGTTCACCCAACCGAAAGACCGCGCGCTCACGGTCCTCGTCGTCCATGACGAGTATCCCAACCACCTGTCCAAGGGTCTTGGTGTCCGGCGGCGGCACTTCAATGAAAGGCGTCGGATGGCGGCCCGACACCCCGTCAACGTCTTGGATGTAGTGCTCGACAATCTCATGCGGTGCGCCGATCGCTATGACTCGCCCGTTCTCCAAGCGGATGGCGCGCGTGCAATAACGCTGGATCGTCGCGGTCGCGTGCGTGACCAGGAAGATGGTCTGGCCGGTCTCCCGAAGGTTCTCGATCCGAGAGAGGCATTTCCTCTGGAACGCACGATCACCCACGGCCAACACCTCATCGACGAGGAGGATGTCGGGGTCGAGGTGGGCCGCCACGGCGAACGCCAGCCGGGTGTACATGCCGCTGGAGTAGCGCTTGACCGGCGTGTCGATAAACCGCTCTATGCCGGAGAACTCCACGATCTCATCAAAGCGCTGGCGGATCTCAGACGCCTTCATACCCAGGATGGCGCCGTTGAGGAAAACGTTCTCTCGACCGGTCAGCTCAGTATGAAAGCCCGTGCCGACTTCCAGCAAACTGCCGATGCGGCCGCGGGTGGCGATCCATCCCTCTGTGGGGGCGGTGATACCCGCGATGAGCTTCAGCAGCGTACTCTTTCCGGATCCGTTGGGCCCGACGACGCCCAGGATCTGCCCGCGCTCGACTTCAAACGAGACATCCGACAGGGCCCAGAGCAGGTTGTCGGGCCGTTTCCGCGTGCCGGCCGGCTGCCCGGACCACCGTCGCATCCATCGCCACGCCGTGCGGGGCAGGTCGCTCAGAACCGTGCGAAGCGTCTGATGGGCCTGGCGTTCCCGCAGACCAATGCGATACAGCTTCCCCAGCCGCTGTGCTCGGATGACCACGTCGCTCATGAGTTAGACCACGTCCGCAAAGCTGCTTTCGCTGCGTCGGAAGAAGTAGAGCCCGGACACCAGAATCAGGAGCACCCCGGGGATCGAAAGGAAGCTCATCAATCGGGGCGGATCCGTCCCCAGCGCCGCCCAGCGAACGCCGGTCGTCACCAACTGCATGGGGTTCAGCTCGAGCAGAATACTCAGCACACCATGCGGCACCAACTGCTTGGAATAGACCACGGGCGTCATGAAGAACCAGAATAGCATCGCGAACGGGATCAGATGCTGCACGTCTCGGTATCGCACGTTGATCGCCGCCAACCAGAGGCCGATGGCGAACGCCGTCAACGTCGCCAGCGGGTAGAAGGCCGGGATCAGAAGGATCCGCCACGACGGAGTAGGGCCGTAGAACAGGACCATGACGACAACGATAGCCGTCGCCAGCGTCAGATCGACGATCGGCGAGATGAGCGATGAGAACGGCAGGACCAGTCGCGGGAACGCAATCTTCTGAAGCAGGCCCGGATTGCCAACCAGGCTCATGCTCACGCCGGTCATCGAGTTGGCGAAGTACTGCCACGGAACCAGCGCCGCGAAGATGAAGACGCCGTACGGCAGGTCGTTCTCCGCCTTCAACTTCGCGATGTACCCGAACACCAGCGCGTACAGCGCCATCTGGGCCAACGGCTGCATCACCGCCCACAGACCGCCCAGGAACATCTGCTTGTAGCGCACAAGCACATCGCGCATCCCGAGGAACCAGATCAGCTCCCGGTGCGCCCAGATCTGCCGTAGTTGCAACTCCGGCCAACCCTTAGGCGGCCGATTGATCGATGCTCCGGGCATCGAGCGAAGCGCGTCGCGGTCCGCTTCGGAGGCGCGCGCGTCGCCGACCTGGAAGGTTGTCTGCTCGACACGCGCATCCAAGGGCGTCTCTAGCTTCATGCGAGCCTAAGGCGGTTCGGGGAAAGGTGCTGCTCCGACACCGGCATCCCGAGGTCAGCGGCAACACTGGCGAGCACCTCGCTACGGGTCGCGTTGCCACGAAATAAAGTTGGCCGACCCGGCCGAGCCACAGCTCCACGAACCACCACGCCGACCGAGGAAATCATCTCAGCAAACGACGATATCCGGGCCGTTTAGGCCTGTCAACCAGTACCCGCTCAGCGCGGTGGGCCGCAGCCGCATCTGTTGAGTGCAGGCGACCGGGCGCGCGATCTGCGGCAGCGAGATAGTTCGATGCAAGTGTCCGGCAGCGAGGCGAACGGCGTTACTGATCGTGTCCGACGATGGCCGGAATCTCATGCCCGGCATCTCGAAGTGTCTTTTCCCTACTGGCAAGCTCCAAGTCGTGCTCGACCATCATCCTCGCTATTTCCTGTACCGTGGTCTTGGGCTTCCATCCCAGCTTGCGTTTCGCCTTTGACGCGTCGCCAACGAGCTGGTCTACCTCGGTCGGCCGGTAGTAGCGCGGATCGATCTCGATGAAGTCCTTGGAGTCGAGATCCATGTGGCTAAACGCCATCTCACAGAACTCGCCCACGGAGATCATCCTGCCGGAGGCGATGACATAGTCGTCCGGCTCGTCTTGGCGAAGCATCATCCACATCGCCTCGACGTAGTCCGGCGCATACCCCCAATCGCGCTTTGCTTCGAGGTTACCCAGGTACAGCTTCTCCTGGAGACCAAGCTTGATCCGACCTACCGCCCGCGTGATCTTGCAGGTGACGAACGTCTCACCCCGCCGCGGCGACTCGTGGTTGAAGAGAATGCCGCAGCTGGCGTGCAGGTCATACGCCTCCCGGTAATTGATTGTGGCATAGTGGGCAAAGACCTTGGCGCAGGCATAGGGTGACCGGGGATAGAACGGTGTCAGCTCCGTCTGCGGCATCTGCTGCACTTTGCCGAACATTTCCGAGGAGCTGGCCTGGTAATACCGGATCTGCTCGCCAGTGTGCTGCTGGTACTCCCGCACCGCCTCCAGCAACCTGATTGTTCCCATCGCGTCGATGTCAACGGTGTAGATCGGCTGGTCGAAGCTGACGCGAACGTGACTCTGTGCCCCAAGGTGGTAGACCTCCCGGGGCCTGACCTTGCGCAGTGTCGCGGCCAGCGAACTGGCATCCGACAGATCACCGTAATGCAGCAAGAGGCTGGTGCCCCTGACGTGCGGATCTCGGTAGATGTGGTCGATCCGATCTGTGTTGAAGCTCGCTGAGCGGCGGATGATTCCGTGAACCTCGTATCCCTTTTCCAGGAGCAGCTCTGCCAGATAGCTGCCATCCTGGCCCGTGATTCCCGTAATCAGGGCGCGTGTACGTTGCTTTCGGCCATAACATCCTCCGCGATCCATCGGCGGTCCAGAGCCAAATCGCACCACTTTGGCCTCTGCCCGCCTGGAACGGCTCGGGAGTGTGGAGCAAATCGCTAGACTGCCATGCCGTCACGCCCTGTTGGTGCAATCACCGCTGCGGAAGCATCGACCTCATGTTGACTGATCTCACGGCCACCCGGATCGTCGTCACCGGCGGAGCCGGCTTCCTCGGCCGCGCTGTTTGCCGCAAGCTCCAAGAGCGGGGCTGCCGCGACATCCAGGTGCCACGCCGTGACGAGTACGATCTGACCTGCGAGGACGGCGTGAAGCGCCTCTACGCCGACACCCGGCCCAACGTCGTGCTTCACCTTGCCGCTGAAGTCGGCGGCATCGGCGCCAACATGGACAATCCCGGCCGCTTCTTCTACGCCAACATGTCGATGGCCCTTCACCTCATCGAACACGCTCGAATCAACGAGATCGACAAGTTCGTGCAGGTAGGCACTGTCTGCGCTTACCCCAAGCACACCACAGTTCCCTTCCGGGAAGACGACCTTTGGAACGGTTACCCCGAAGAGACGAACGCGCCGTATGGCGTCGCCAAGAAAGCCGCTCTCGTCATGCTTGACGGGTACCACCGCCAGTACGGGCTTCGCAGCGCCTACGTCCTGCCGGTCAACCTCTACGGCCCCGGCGACAACTTCGACCTTCACACCTCACACGTGATCCCGGCTCTCATCCGCAAATGCGTGGAGGCCGTCGACCGCGGCGACGACGTCGTCGAGTGCTGGGGCACCGGCACGGCCAGCCGTGAGTTTCTCTTCGTAGACGACGCCGCCGAAGGCATCATCCGTGCGGCTGAACGCATGAACGAACCGATCCCTATCAATCTCGGGACTGGCAAAGAGATCTCCATCAGGGACCTTGCTGCCCGAATCGCCCGGCTCACCGGCTTTGACGGCGAACTGCGATGGGACGCCGGCAAGCCCGACGGCCAGCCCCGGCGATGCCTCGACAGCCAGCGGGCAGCGGAACTGCTCAACTGGCACGCCAACGTCGATTTCGACGAAGGCCTGCGTCGCACTATCCAATGGTACCGATCGAGCCGAGCGAAAGCCGCGGTGTCAAGTCAATAGCCCTCACGACGAAGGCCGCTGGTTGATTCTTCGACCCGACTGGTCCGGACCAGGGGTTGATACGATGCGTCGGCGGCAGCCGTGGGGCAAGTCCTGAGCATTGCCAGGGACCGGATCACCGTACACGCTTCCATCCGGCTGCGGCGTTTGAGCACCCCTCCCGGGCGCCATTGGCTCCGCGGATCGTCCACGATCACGGCCAAGAACATGTCTTCCGAGCTTGCGCGAGCAATTGGCCAGATCCCCTGCGGCCTCTTTGTCCTGACCGCCGCCTACGACGGAGCCCAAAGCGGCGTGCTGGCCAAATGGGTTCAGCAATGTTCAGCCAAGCCACCGATGCTGATGGTCGCTCTGGCCAACGACCTTCCGATCGCCACGCTGATTCGAGACAGTCGCAACTTTGCCCTCTCTCAGATCAGCGCTGACGACCGGTTTCTGCAAAGGAGTTCGCGTCCACCCCCGATCAGGGCGAGGATCCGTTCGTGACGCTGACCACCACCGCCGTCCCCAGCGGATCGCCGATCGTCCAGCGGGCGCTGAGCTATCTTGACTGTGAGCTCATCCGGCATATTGACCTTGAATCCGACTAGGGTTTGCACGTCGGTCGCGTACGTCACGGCGGGATGTTGAACAGCGGCACACCCCTCGTGCTTCTCCCCGAAGATGACTTGCTCGCCTGAATTGATTGCTGGCGCCTACGCCTCCAGCAGCGAAAGCGCCTTTTGAATCATCGCGCGATCGAAGTTGTCCTCGCTGAAACGTTCAGCGTTGCGCCGACACGCCGCCGGATCAATCTCCATCCGATCCAGGGCCGCGACCGCATCAATCAGGGCCTCAACCGTCTGCTCACCAAAGAACACGCCGGTCGATGGCGTGACCGATTCCAGTGCCCCACCGGCGGCGTAGGCGATGACCGGGCACCCAGTCGCCTGGGCTTCCACCGCGGTGAGCCCGAAATCTTCGGCCTGGCAAAACACCAGCGCTCTTGCCCGCCGGTACACATCACGCAGCGTACTGTCGTCAACCCGCCCGAGCATTTCGACGGTTGGCCCTGCTAGAGCGCGGAGCGCCTCGAACTGCGAGCCGTGGCCGGCAATTTTGAGCTTGATCCCGGTTCGGTTCGCCGCCTGGATCGCAAGTTCGGTCCGCTTGTACGGCTCCAGCGCCGCCACCACCGCCAACCAGTCCTCACGAGCAACACTCGGATCAGTCGTGAACCATCTCGTCCGCACCGGCGGATAGACAACCTCGGCCTCGCAGCCGTAGCAGAGGCTCACACGCCTCGCGGTGTGGATGCTGTTGGCGAGAAACTTGGTGACGCGATCGGATGATGCGCGGTCCCAGCGCTGGAACGGCCGACGGACGGCGCGCAGACCCAACGATCGCAACCGTCCGCCGGAGCCGACGGCATACGCAGCGGCTTGACCCCAGACATAACGAGCCGGGGAATGGCAATAGCACAAATGAGGCGTGCCCGGCGGCGGCTTGATCGACTTCATCACCGCTGAGCTTGTCGAGATCAACAGATCACACGGACCGACATTGAGCCGGCCAACCGCCCACGGCATCAACGGCAAGTAGTATCGCCGCCACTGCCCCGCCGCGCCCGGAAACCGCTGTAGTGGCGAGGTGACAACGCGGCACGCCGAGATCGCCTCCGTCAGCGGTCGGCCGTCGTTGACCAGGGTGTACAAGTCGGTGGGACCAAAGAGACGGGCCAAGCGATCCAGCACCCATTCCCCGCCCCGCAGCCCCACCAGCCAATCGTGGGCCAATGCAATCCTGTGGTTCCCGATTTCGCCTTTCATCGGCCGATGACAAACCCCAAATCGACCACCACCAACGCCGCGATCGCGCCCCATCCGGCGAACCGACTCGGCCTGGATTACCTCACCGAGACGGCAAAGCTCTGGCATCGCGGTCGATGGGCCTGGAGGGACTCGAACCCTCACGCCCCTTGCGGGGCCGCGGATTTTAAGTCCACTGCGTCTGCCGATTCCGCCACAGGCCCGTGTGACGGCAAGCATTGTAGACGCCCTTGCATTCCCGCTGGTTCTCACCGCGGTGATCTTCGCCCCAAACAGTCCGCCAGCGGATTCGCCGCGACGCTCGACCAACCTCCTGACAAGGCCGATCGGCGCGGGAGGCGAGGAATCGTCTGATATTCGTAGCATTGCATACAAGTATCAGGCGACGCAGCCACAGGCTTTCACGATGACGCTGAGGCGCCAATTCGTCCATATAACCTGTATTTGCAAGGTTTGATGTGGTTCTGGATCACCTGTTCGGCACCTGGCGTTCAAGCGATCCGGCCAGAAATCCGATGATGCTTGACGAGGCTGTAGCGAGTGCTACAATTCGCCCGTCCATGGTTCGGATCGCTGGGCATGACGCAACGTCGCTGGCTCCATCATCGACTGCCACGGGCTGTCCCGACCTTCCGAAAGGTCCGGGCCGACCATGCCATGGAGACGGCCCAGGACTACGTCGAAGCGGTCTCGGACATCGTGCATCGCCGCGGCGAGTGTCGCGTGAAGGATCTCACCCAGCACATGGGCGTCTCGCACGTCACGGTCAGCCGAATCGTCGCCCGGCTACTCCAGGAGCAGCTTGTGGAGACCGAGCCGTACCGTCCGATCCGGCTTACCGCCCAAGGGGAGCGGCTCGCCGCGGAGAGTCGCCGGCGTCACGAGATCGTCTTCAGCTTCCTGGTCGCGCTGGGCGTGCCCGAGCCCGACGCCGGTCCCGATGCCGAGGGCATCGAGCATCACGTCGGAGAGGTCACCTTGCAGCACATGCAGTCATTCGCCGAGAGGCATACGGCCGAGACGGGCGGACTTGATTTGGAGTGACGGACCGATGAAGGACGACGGCGTGGTCAAACAAAGCAACAAACCGCGGCCCGGCCGAGCAAGCCGCCGCGCGTTCCTGGCCGCCAGCGGCGCCGCCAGCCTGGGCGCGGCCTGGGCGGCACCGGCCATCCTCGGACAAACCAACGGACCAGCGCGCGCTAAGGACTTTCCGGGAATCGCCCCCGGTCATCCCCGCGCCCACCGCATGGGCGGCCTGGGCACCGTCGGCGAGGTGCGTAGCGACGAGTACTTCGATCCGATCGCCTATCTCACCAACTACAACAAAGCTACGTTGGCGGGCAAGGTTCCATCGCGGCAACGCTGGGCTGCAAACACGTTCTATCGCGAAACCCGACGACCAGATGGCACACGACTGCGCGAATACCAGTTCGTAGCCGTGGACCGCGAGATCGAGATCGCCCCGGGCGTTTACTTCCCCGCCTGGACCTTCAATGGGCAGGTACCAGGACCCACCATCCGGGCCACCGAGGGGGATCTGGTTCGTATTCGATTCATCAACGCCGCCTCACATCCCCACACCATGCACTTCCACGGCTGGCACCGGCACGAAATGGACGGCACGTTCCCCGACCAGTACGTGCAGCCCGGTGAGGAATTCATTTACGAGTTTGAGGCCGATCCGGTGGGCCTGCATCTCTACCACTGCCATCTGGTGCCGCTCAAGCGGCACATTCATAAAGGGATGTACGGCGCCTTCATCGTCGATCCAGACCCCAACCGCTACGAGGGGGCGCTGCGGGAGGTGGCCAAGACCCGCAACCCCGACTTCCCGGAAAACCGGGAGGTCCGCGAACTCGTCATGGTCATGAACGGCTTCGACACCAACTTCGACGGCGAAAACGAGGTCTACGCGGTCAACTCGGTGGCCTTCCACTACATGCGGCATCCAATTCCGGTGCGTGTCGGTCAGCTCGTGCGGGTGTACCTGGTCAACATCACCGAATTTGATCCGATCAATTCGTTTCACCTGCACGCCGGCTTCTTCGATGTGTTTCGCACGGGCACCAAGCTCCAAACCAGCGAGCACACCGACACAGTGATGATGTGCCAAGGGGAGCGTGCGATCCTGGAGTTCCGCCCCCGTTGGCCGGGACGGTACATGTTCCACGCTCACCAGAGTGAGTTCGCGGAGCTGGGGTGGATGGGACTTTTCGCGGCGCAGGACGCTCAGCCGCAGCTTGCCCGAGGACTCGATCAGGCCTCAGCCCCCGACTTTGCCCTCGTCGATCAACATGACCGCATGGTCCAGCTGTCTGACTACCGAGACCAGGCGCACCTGGTACTGGTCTTCCACCTGGGCGTGGTCTGTTCATTCTGCCGAGACCAGCTTGCGTTGCTCGAACAGGACGCCGCGACCATCCGCGGGCTGGGCGCAGAAATCCTGGCGGTCAGTTCCGATCGACCTTCCGTCAACCGGGCCAACGTCTCGGCCCGTCGTGAACGACCGTTCCCGCTTCTTGCCGACCCGGACCGTGCCGTGGCGGCGCGCTACGGCACGTATCTGGCCTCGACCGGCCAAGAGCTACACGGCACGTTTCTCATCGACAAGCACGGCCGAATTCGCTGGAAATACCTGGGGGACCAGCCGCTGATGGACCATAGCGCGCTGCTGGCGGCTCTACGAGAAATCAACCACGGCGCCAAGCCGTCATTGATCAGCCACGGTCCCGGGTGAGCGCACATGACCACGCCCCAGCAGACAGACCACCAACGTCGGGGAAACCCGAGCACCTCGCGAGGATGGGCCGCCACCGGGCTTCTCGCCGTGGCTCCGCTTGGACTACTCGGCCTCGTGCTGTGGGGGATCGCGGTCCTCAAGCCGCTGGACCGTGTGCGCGGGGAGGACTTTCCGCCCGTGGAAGAGCTCACCGTGATTCGCACCGTGCTCCCGGAGCCCGGCCTCATCGAGCTGCATCTGGTCAATGGCGGTCCGGACCCCGTCACCGTGGCCCAGGTGTTGGTGGACGAAGCCTACTGGTCCTTTTGGATGGACGCCGGCCACGGCCTGACCAACGATCCCGCCCTGGAGGAACTCCGGCCCGACGAGCGGGCAGGTGAGCTTGAGCGCCGCCGCACCATTGCCCGGCTCGGACGAGCGGTCATCTGGTTGGAGTACCCCTGGGTTCATGGCGAAGCGCACGAAGTCGTGCTGATCTCCAAGACCGGCGTCACCTTCGGCACCACCATCGAGGTTGCTGTCGTTTCACCGACGCCGACAGCCGGCTATTTCGGGCTCTTTGCTCTGCTGGGCGTACTGGTGGGGTTGATCCCGGTGTATCTCGGACTGATGTGGTATCCGCTCATTCGCAGGCTCGGCGGGCGCACCATCAACGTGTTGTTGTGCTTTACCGTTGGTCTGCTGGTATTTCTCGCCATCGATGCGGTGGTTGAGGCGCTGGAAGCATCCGCACAGCTTCCGGAGGTCTACCAAGGTCCGGCCCTGATCGTGCTGGGCCTCGTCGGAACGATGTTGTTGCTGCTTGCCGCCGGCGGCTGGATGCAGGAGAGAGCCACTCGCCGCGGGCCTGGATTTGAGAGCCTCGGTTTGGCCTACTTCATCGCGCTGGGCATCGGTCTGCACAACCTGGGCGAGGGTCTCGCCATTGGCGCGGCGTTCAACCTCGGCGCCCTTTCACTGGGAACAATGCTCATCGTCGGCTTCACGCTGCACAACATCACCGAAGGGTTGGCCATCGTGTCACCTCTGGCTCGGGTGGGAGTGCGCCTGACGCACCTGGGGTGGCTCGGCCTGCTCGCCGGGGGGCCGACGATCGTGGGCGGATGGGTCGGTGCGTTCGCCTATTCGCCGTTGTGGTCGGTTCTGTTTCTCGCGATCGGCGCCGGGGCCATCCTGCAGGTTGTGTACGAGATCTTCCGTCAAATGGCGGCGGGTGAGGCCGTCACTCGCGTGCTCAGGCCGTTGCCGAACCTCGGCGGTTTGGCGGCCGGCTTTGGGCTGATGTACGCCACCAGCCTGCTGGTGGCAATGTAGATGGAGTCCCGATTCCATCGGAATGTAGCACATGTATTCACCGGAGACTGATCGATGACGATGCGGCAAAGACGAAGCGTGGCCGGGGTGTCCCTGCTGGTCGGGCTGGGGCTTGTCATCCTGATGGGGAGCGCACTGATGGGTCGTACCCCCGGCGCGCAGGGGGCGATCCGTATCGAGCTGGTCGCTCAGCAGATGACATTCCGCCGAGCGGATCCTGCCAACCCGTCGCGGTGGCTCGACAACCCCACCCTGACGGTCCGCGCCGGGGAGGTGGTCGAACTCGTGCTGCGCAACCGCGACGCAGGGATGAAGCACGACCTGACCATCGCAGAGTTGGGCCTCAAAACACGCGTGGCCTACTTCGGCGACACCGTCGTCTTGCGATTCACCGCGCCGCAGCCGGGCACGTATATCTACCTCTGCTCGATTCACCCGCGGCTCATGCGCGGCCGATTGATCGTCGAACCCCGCTCATGAGCAATGTACCATGGAGGCAGACATGAAACGCACCCGGTACGTTCCCAGCGGTATTCGCCCAGCTGCAATGTTCGGACTCGCGGCGATCAGCATCGCCTATGCCGCGCCGCCCGCCCACGCCACACCGCAATTTGCCCGCACGTACAACACCAGCTGTACATCCTGCCACTCGGTCCCTCCCCAGTTGAACATCAACGGGATGGCTTTCCTCGCACGTGGCTACCGCATGCCCGCGGCACTCGAGCAAGACAGGATTGCCACGGCCCCGCTGGCGGTTTGGGTTACCGCGCTTCAGGAAGAACAGATCTCCAGGGATTTCAGCGAGGGTTTCCTGAGCAAGGTGGAGTTGATTAGTGGCGGGCCGATCGGGGATTCCCTGTCCTACTTCGTCGAGTGGCGAATCGGGAGCCTCCAAACCCGTAGCGATGGGACGTTGCGCGACCGCAGCGGCCGCTTCGAAGACGCCTTCCTCACCTGGCAGATCGACGACCGCAGTGCGCTCACCATCGGTCAGTATCGCGCTCTGAATCAGGTTGACGTCTCACGGCGGTTGTCGGTCAGCACGCCGGCCCTCTTCGGCACGTCCCTGGCGGGCGATCCGTCGAGCAACAAGCGTATCGAGTCGCTGCGAGCGTTCTCGCCTGCCGGACGATCGCCGGGCTTTACCTACCAGTTTCAATCAATCGAGGGTGAATCGCCCAGCGACGGGCTGTTTCACTTTGTGACTCTACCGTTTCCCGGTGAGCTTTCCATTCCGCTGACTACCGAAGCTCGTGATGAGGCGAGCTTCGAATTGGAAGGGTCACCCAAGGGAGTCTTCCTGGAAACGTTCTACCGTGAGGGGCTCAACTCCATTGGGCTGCACGGTTTTGTCGATGATGACCGCTGGCTCATGACGGGACTCGGCACACTCAACATCGATGCTCTCCAGATCACGGGCGGGATCGGTGTGGACGAGCAAGAAGGCGCGGCGACCCGCGTCCGTTCCAGTCTGCAGCTTGAGTATCTCTTGCCTCATAATGATCACGACCGGATCCGGGCCGCCGTCGGTTTTCGAGTGGAACACATCACTAAATCCGGCCGTGCGACGGCCTACATCCCCTATTTCACGATGAGCGGCCCCAACGAGAGCTATACGTTCTTGCTGAACCTTGAGTACCGGGGTCAAGAAGATAACGAGAGGTTCGTCGCCGGTTTCTCCGTACTGTTCTAGCGCGTCGCAGATGCATCGCCCGTCTTCACCGGCATCACCATGCGGTACTGAGCACCGCTCGCCTCAACTGCCTGACCTGATCCGTTCGCGCCAAGCGACCGCGTGGCTGACTCGGGGCTCCGAGCAGCGGATCCGCAAGCGATCTTCGTTGCGGTGAGGCCCACGTCCGGGTATAGTGTTCGCGTCGAGAATCAAGGAATACAACCCGAAGGTGAACCCAATGAAGTACCTGGCAATATTGGCGATCTGCTCGTTGTCGGCGGCTGCAGCATGCGCGCAGGAAACGCGAACCGCAGAACCTTCAAGCCCGGCGACGTACTCCATGGCGTCGCCGCAGGAAACGACCCTGGAAGTCGGATGCGCGATGTGCATCTACGACATGGACGGTGTGGCCGGCTGCCAACCTGCGGTGGTGGTTGACGGTCAGCCGAGGCTCATGACCGGGGTCGATATGGATCTCCACGCATACGGACTGTGCACGGCGCCCAAGCAGGCGGTCGTCTCCGGCAGGCTCGAGGGGCAGACCTTCCTGGCCACAAAGGTCGAGGTCAAATAGCGCAATATCGCACGCCGGCACTCCTGCCGTCGCGGCCGTTGCGAGTGATCCGCCTGTGGCGGAATTGTGCTTGGAAGATACCCGCGCGCTCAGGACGTGGCGACTCGCTGCTGATGCCTCGATGCCTCGATGCCTTGATGCCTTCTTCATGGACAGGGGCCCCAGTTGGCGAGGAGTTCGAGCAGGTCGAGGATGCCGACGGCGCCGTCGTTGTCGAAGTCCGGCGGCCCGCCTGGATCGGTGCCCCAGGCGGCTAGCAGCGAAAGCAGGTCGAGAATGCCGACGTTGCCATCGCCGTCGAGGTCGGCGGGGCATAAGCAGGCGGCGAGGTCGTAGATGTAGGTCGCACCCGCTTGGTGGTCCTCGCCGTGGGCGCCGATCACCACGGTATTGCCCTCAATCGCCACGGACCGGCCGAAGAAGTTCAACCAGGGGTTGGGCTCGGGAAGCAACTGCTGCTGCTGGACCCATTGTGAACTCTTAGGATCGAAGCGAAAGATGTAGGCCGCGCCGGATTCGATCCCCCCCGCGTCGCTGACCCACGCCCCGATCACCGCGGTGTCGCCGTCGATGGCGACGGCCCGGCCGAACTGGTCCGCCCCGGTAGGGTCAGAGGCAACCAGCTTCTGCTCCTGGACCCATGCCACCGTCTGCGGGTCGAACCGAAACACATAGGCCGAGCCGGCGCCGTCCAGGCGAGCGCCGATCAGAACCGTCTCGCCGCTGATGGAAACTGAAACTCCGAACTCGTCACCCTCCGCGCCGTCGGAGGCGAGGAGCTTCTGCTCCTCGACCCAGGTCCGCCGTAGCGGATCGTAGCGGAACACGTACGCCGAGCCGGAGACCGTTCCGTTGTCGTCGTCTCCGTTTGCCCCGATGACGACGAGATCGCCCGAGACGGCGACGGAGGTGCCGAAGAAGTCACCCGCAGCGCCATCGGAGGCGAGCAGCTTTTGCTCTTCGATCCAACGGGACATCTTGGGATCGAAGCGGAACACGTAGGCCGAGCCTGATTGCGGCCCTTTGTCATCATCCAACACAGCACCGATCACGGCCACGTCGCCGCTGATCGAAACAGACGCCCCGAAGCCGTCTTGCCACATACCGTCCGAAGCGAACAACTCTTCATCCTCGGTCCAACTGGACCCGTTGAAGCGAAAGACAAATGCCGAGCCGGTGCCGGGGGCCTGAGCATCAACATGGCCAGGAGCCCCAATCAGGGCAGTCTCCCCTTCCATCGCTATCGCGTAGCCGAACACGTCGTCGCTGGCGCCGTCGGAGGCCAGTAACTTTTGGACCTCAACCCATTCTGATTTCGGCGGACCTGAACGCACACGAAAGACGTACACAGCCCCGGCTTGGGTGCCCAGCTCGCTGTCCCACTCGGCGCCGACAAGGGCAGTATCGCCAAAGACCGCCACAGAAAAGCCGAAGGATTCAAAAACCCCGCTATCCGAGGCGGTGACCCTGACCGCTTCGCACGCGGTCTGCGAGAACGACGGATTGGCCGCGACGAGCACGAAGATGCCGCTGGCGAAGATGGTCGTCAACGATCGAAGCGCGTGGTTCATCTCGGGGTATCCCTGCCGTGAATTATGCCCTGCATCTTCGGTCCCGGCAAGGGTTTTCCTAAAGCGGATTCCCTCGGCAGCCGCCACAGCCAGCCCTTTCCCCAAAAAGGGGACAATATTCTGAGGTGGGTTCCAAGTCGTTGCCTTGTCTACCTTTATTGTGCTGTCTGAAGGATGCTAGCGCCGCAGGGATCGCGCTCGGCGCAACTGTGCGTTTCCGGGGGCTTATCCGGGCTTATCTCGCGCTAAGTCCGCGCTTCGGAGGCGCATCGAGCCGTAAGTTCGACCAACTCGTGCGCGCCGGCGCGACCTCATCCCGCCGTGCGCGCAAACAAGTGATGCGCCGCGCACCTACGGGATGCAGGTGCCGCATGGGTTGCCGCCGGCGACGGAGCACCACTCGGCCAGCAGCTTCGCCAGGTCGAACGCATCCACGCAACCATCGGGAGCGTTGCCCGCACCGGAGATGTCCACAAGGCAGAGATTCGCGGGGTTGCAGTTCTCGCACGGCGGGCTCGGGGGGTTCGGATCGTTGACGGCGGAGCACCACGCCGCAAGCATGGCCCCGAGGTCGAACGCGTCAACGCATCCGTCAGGCACGCTCAGTGGCCCGGTGATGTCGGGGCTCAATGTGCGGGCGGTCGGGCCGACCGCATGAGCGGGCACCAACGCCGGCGTGCCCGGCTTGAACAAGCCGATCTCTACGGTCACCGACGTCGGCGGCGAGTCCGCATCGAAGCGATAGTTATACATCGTGCCCCACCGCAGCGCGTTGGCGTTGGGGTTGAAGGTGAAGTCATCGGTTGACCAGCTCACGTCACCGCCGCCCACGGTCACCGGCCAATCGGCGCCGTCGTAGGGTTCACCGCTGTGATAGAAGACGTCGTGGAATCCTTCGTTGGTCACGGTCACGCAGGCAGGGATCGGCACGGAGAACGAACCCGCAGCTCGATCCGAGTTCATGTTGTGCAGGGCGTACTCATAGTGCCAGGTCCCGTCGCCGTTATCAGTGGCTTTGTAGCCGAGGATGAACCGGCCGTCGTTGGCGACGTTGATATTGACGAGGCCCACGCTCGGGTCCTGATCCTGCCAGGCCTGGATGGCGGGGTCCTGCTGATGGGTGGACCCGGTGGTAGAGAGATTCCAGATGCCGCCGGAGAGGCTCCCGACGGACGCCGGGCGGTAGGAGTTGTTGTTGTTGGCGGTGACGGTACCCGCGTCGTCCGGCGTGATGTAGTGCGCCTCGACGAAGTACTGCGCGCCGGGGTTCAGCGCCGGATCGACATCGTTGATCGCCACCAGCATGCGGCCGGCCAGCGTGGAGTTTCCGGTCGGCAAGGAGTGCGGCCAGGGGAACGCACCGGTGACGGGGTTGACCTCAAAGCGGGGGCCGAGCAACGTCTGGAAGCCGTTCAGGCCGGCGCCGTAGGTGTCAGCGCAGCCAACGCCGAGCCAGTCGCAGCCAGCGGCGTTGACGCATGACCCACAGCTGGGTGCATCGGCAGCGCAGAAGCCGTGCTTCAGCCAGCTCATGCCGATCTGCTCGAACCGGCCGTCCTTGAGCCGAAAAATGTTCTGGGCGATCACGGGATGCTGGTTGGCAAATGCACCGGTATCGCGCCAGGACAACAGCACACCACCGGTGCTGTTGTTTTGAGCAGTCGTGCCGATGGCGTAGGCGGAGATACCACCGACCGTGCCGTATTCCGCTATTCCTGAGACGATGCACACGATGAGGTCGGCCGTGCCGACTCCGGCGACGCCGCCCGGATCAGCGAAGCGCGCAGTCCTGCTCGCTTCCCGGTGCGGTTGGGCGCCCGCGTACATTTGACCGACGAGAACCGCGATCCCGGCCAGACCGGCCACTGTCAAGATGACTCCAGATTTCATTGAAATGCTCCTTCTGGCGCTTTGAGCTTCTTTCCCTGTCATGGTACGCGCAACTGACGCGCGCGGGCCGTCAAATCGCTACACTTGAGCCGCAAAGGCTCTAGAAGCAGGTGCCGCATGGATTGCCGCCGGCGACGGAGCACCACTCGGCCAGCAGCTTCGCCAGGTCGAACGCGTCCACGCAACCGTCCGGCACAGAAGATTGAAACACGGAGAGCCACGGAGAACCACGTAGATAAAGAAAGGATTGCGAATCCTCAAGCCCCAAGCCTCAGGCCTCAAGCCTTCTAATCACGCTTCGGCCGATCCTCAAATGCACTCATGGCGGGATTGTGAACGAAGCGCGGCCGTGGCGTAGTCGTTCTTAGGGCCTCGCAAGGGCTACTTCTTGCGAACTGAAGCGTTCAATTTGTCAGTTGGATCCCCTCGATTCTCCAACTGGAGGTACCAACGCATCACACATGTGAGTTCAATGTCTACGGTGGTCACCCTCAATTACTGACCAGAAGGCATCGAAGAGCGCTAGTTTGGCTTCGTCGGGAGTGTCGTATGACGCCGACGAGAAGTTCCCGTCAATCGAGAACTTCCACCGACCAGGCTGGAACTTGTTGGGGAATACGACCAAGTTATGCCCTTCGGCGTTGATATAGTGATTCCCCTTGGCCGATGTCCTCCATTTTCGGCTGAGCCATTTGGCTCGTCGTGCCGCTCGGTTTCGAAACGTCGCCTCACGGCGCTGTGCACCTTCGTAGTCCTCCTCCATCTTGCCTGCACAGATACACCCAACGTCTAGCGTCCCGTACTCGTCATGTTCCATGGTATGAACAAAACGGATTTCTGTCTTACCACACATTTCACAGGTGGCGTAGACGGCTTCTTCCGCAGAAGAGCCGCCCTCACGCACGTCATAGATGTTTACGCACCGCCAGCCCTTGTGAGGTACGCCAGGTTTGTTCCAGAGACTAGTCACTACATGGACCGTCCTGCGCCGACGCCATTTCGCGCAACCGAATAAACACCCGGGGCAGAAAAGGTGTCAGGATGAATTGTTCGAACGGTCGCGGTTTAGATTATCAACCTGACACATTCTCCTTCCTATAGCCTCTGTACGATCGCGTCACGCAGCACATCCATCGCGCTATTTAGACTGGCTTGAAAGTCGTCGATCGCAATCTGTTTGTCAGGAACGGCAAGGCCATTCCACCAGCACACGTTCTCCCATTCGCCAACTTGGGCAAATGTAGTTTCTCGAGGATTAGTCGTAGTGGCCCCAAGTGAAACGCGAAACAAACCGCATTCAGTGCCACTCGCGAATACTTTGTAGACAAAGGCGCGAATGAAAGGGCGTGCCTTGTGCTTTAGATCAACCCGATAAGACGGCACTGCAACCGCATCAACATCTGGAGGGTCCTTTATTGGAGCTTGAAGTTTGTAAGCCTCGCTGTTCGGGGTTACCTCAAACGGATCGATCTTATGGCGCCAGCTCCGAAACTCCATTGTAATTGCGTCAATCACTGGCTTGGCACACTCAGCAAACCTCGATAGTTGCGATGTGCGATCCGACTTCAGGATATCCCTGCCTAGCTGCTTAGCAAAATCTGACGGGCTCATGCGCGGCTTTTCTGCCCGTGGCTTTGCCACTCCCTCTAATCTCCCGATGAGTGCGCCAACCGTCTGAAATCGATCATCTAGCTCTGGTGCGAGACCGCGATCAAGAAGTGCCTCGAGTGCCTCGGCTTGCGCCTTGTCCTTCACTTTTTGTCGCACGGAACCACCGGACCGTCGATGAGGAGCTGGTTGCAGGAGAGCCGGCGGCTGGGCGGTTATGCAGTAGTACAGAACTCCGCAAATGGCCGCAAGATCGGATCGTGGATCGCGACGATCGCCTCCCGGTATCCTTCGCTCGGGAAGCGTGAGGAATGGACTTTCAATCGTCTCGCTATGCTTGGTCAGCTGTGTCTCTTCCTCCTCATTAAAGGAAAGACCGTAGTCAACAATTACGACGTCGGGAGGCTCAAGAGAGCGAAGGATGATATTCTCCGGTTTGAGATCACGGTGATGTATACCCTCAGCAATTCCAATCTCGATTGTCTGGCATAAATCACGCGCGATTGCAAGGGAGCTTTCGAGCGAAAGACCGCCCGCGTCCGTAACAACCCTAGCCAGTTCATCTCCTTTGATGAGATCCATAACGAAAAACAATCTATGGCTAAGGTTCTCGAACTGTTGCGTGTTGTCGTCGATGACTTGCGGAACTTTGGCTCCCGCTTGATGCAAAGTCCGTAGGTACACGACCTCTCGGGCCATTCGCCTTCGCGCCTGGTC
>JADFFQ010000039.1 GCA_022568135.1 Planctomycetota bacterium
TGCTCGCGCGAGCGCCGCGCTCAATCGTCAATTGGACGTTGACCGCGGCGGTCGTGGCGCTGGTGGTGCATGCCCAGATCGAGATGACGTTCTTCGATCCGGGTTCGGTCGTGTGGATGATGTGCGCGCTGGGCCTGGCCGGCGGCGCAGTCGGTCGTGGCAAGCTCTGGCTTGGTTTCATCGCAGGGCCGTTGGTTCTTAGCGGCGCGCTGTTCATCGGCCGAGCCGGGGCCTATCCGGCCTTTCTTCAACAGATTCTGACCAACAATGCAGCATCGGCGTTGTATCCGCCTTCCGAAGATCGGTGGGGTCAGACCCAACAGCGAGCCGCTGCGGTTCAGTTGCTCACCGAGGCCTATGAAATCTACCCGGCCAACGTCCTGCCGCTTCACGCCGCGGCGCGACAGGCGATGATGGCTGCCGCGACCGCTCCGCGAGCAATGCGGATTGAGTGGTTGCAGGAAGCGGGCAAATTGGCCCAGCGCGCCGTCGCCGATCACGGCAAGCCGGGCTCATTTGCCCTGGCCGGCGAAGCGCATCGGCTCAAGGCCCTGCTCACGAATGACGCCGACGACTGGCAGGCGGCGATTGGATATGCCCGGCGAATGACCGAGATCGACCCGCACGGGATCGGCGTTTGGCGGCGGCTGGGCGACGTGCTGTGGGAAACCGGCGATCGAGCCGGCGCCGCGGATGCCTACCGCAAAGCCCTGACCAATGATGCCAACTTCGAACTGGATGAATTGAAGCAACTCCCCCAGCGCGAACGCCAACTGCTTCACGAGCGCATTGATCATGCGCGGCAGTGAGCGCCGTGGGAGCTCCAAGACATTTGACGCGCTGCATATCCAGTAGCCGGGACGCTACGCGTCCCGGTACCGGCGGGCGTAGCCCGCCGGCTACCTTGAATAGTCGGTGCCTCCGGCGGCGGCCGGAGGCCGCAGGACGGCGTAGTGGGGGAGCCCGATTTCCCCGAGGTGCTTACGGATTTCACTGATGAAGGGGTCCCTGTAAGGCTGCGCCTGGAACTTGATCTTTACGTACTCTTCCATCCGAGCGATGACTTGCTCATCCTCAAAGGTTGTCTTGTCCATGGCGAAGCAGTTCTTGCACCAGGTCGCCCACATGTCAATGAAGACGAGTTTGTTCTCGGCCTTGGCCTGTGCTAAACCTTCGTGCAGTGACCCCGTCCAACCTGCTTCCTTGAGCCGGGCCTCGACGGCAGCTTGAACGACCCCGATTTTGACATTCGTGCTGTCGTAGATCTCCCAGGCGGAGTAGCCGTAGTAGGCGGCAAACGCCAGGATGAATACCCCCATCGCTTGTTTGACGCGAACCATCCAGGGGCCGGGCTTGGGCAGGAAGGACAGACCCCCGCCCGCAAACGGCCAGGGCAACGCCATGCCCAGACCGAGGGCGAACGGCAGGGCCAGGTACATCGTCGTGCCTTTGGCGTATTGATCGGAGGAGTACACGATGACTTGAATCACGACCGGCGCCACGCACGCTCCGGCCAGGAGCGCCGAGATGCCGCCCATGCCGAACGCCAGCGCGAAGGTGCCTCGTTTACCCTTGCCCGCAAGGTCCAGCTTGCCTTGTAGCTTCGAGAAATCGATGGCTAAGACATCCAACATGGCTAGGCCAAGCACGATGAAAAGGATCGCGATTCCGAGGTTGAACCAGATTGTGGAGTTGATGGCGCCGAAGGTTGCGGCCGTGAGGGTGACGATCAGGCCTAGTGCGCCGTAGACCGCGGCCATGGCCAGGCCGTACGTCCCGCCCAGGGCGAAGCCCCGCGCGCGCGAGCCGGCCTGTGCGCCTGCCCCGATGATCGCGAGGTTGATGGGGATCAGGGGCAACACGCAGGGCGTCAGATTCAGCGCGATCCCGCCCAGGATCACCAGCAGCACGATGACCAAGGGCCCCTTGCCTTCAAACCATCCCGATTGGGCGGTCCCCGATTCAGCATCGTCGATGAACTGAAGGAAGTCTTCGACGTTGAGATACCCGCCTGCGGTTTGAAGGATGTCAAAATCCTCCAGCTCGGCGATGATGTCAAGGTCGGCGTCGGGCGTCGTCGCGATTGGATCGGTTGGGGTCGGGGTGACAACCGGTCCGCCCTCTTGGGAAAAATCGATTCCATCGAAGAGCGGGCTCTCAACTTTCGCGACCTGCACCGTTGCCGGCACGACCTGCAGCTCGCTGGCCAACTCCCGCGTCGTCGGTGCAAGGCAAATCCGGTCGTCGCAAGCCTGGTAGCGCAGCGAGATGTTGATCGGATACACGCCCGGTTCCACGTCCCGGCCGACTTCAATGGCCACGCCGATCACGAACTCCTGCTCGAACCCCGGTTGAGGCTCGTCCAGCCCCGGCACTTTGATCATGACCGGCTCGGGGTACACAACGTTGCGGACCGTAAACCCCTCCGGCGGCGATACGGTGAGAACGGTCGGGATCAAGAATTCGTCGAGGGGATTGTTTGATTGAACGTGGAAGTTCCCATGAATGTTGACCTTCAGCGCCGCGTGGATGGTGGTTCCCGGGTGGGCGGCATCCGTCTCGAAGACCCACCGGGTATCAACCTGTGGCCCGCGGGGCTGCGCCGACGCAGGGGCTGGGGTCGTGGCGCCGGCGAGGAACATGGCAACCACGCAGGAGGTTCTTTCAAACATGATCATGCCCGGCCAGCAGACAACCGGAGGCGATGGTCCGATGCGAGAGCCTCAAGTTGACCGCACGGCTGCTCCGATAAATTGTATGGCGAACACACTCCGGGAGAGCATCGGCCGAATGGGAGAGGTTCCTTTGTCCACTGCTACTTCTTGTCGAGACCAAACGTGGTCCAGGGATGAGATATTCCCGCCCAGGAGGCGATCCCAGCCATGACCGACGTCCTGGATCAGACAGATTTGGACGCCTTGATGAGCGCGGTGGCGGCCGGGGAGGTCGAAGAGGCGACGCAACAGGGGCAGATCTTTTCTCGTCACCGCAGCGATCTCGAGAACGTCGAGATCAAGGACTACGATTTCAAGCGCCCCGAGCGAATCAGCAAGGACCAGATGCGGGCGCTGCATACCCTTCACGAGGCGTTCGCCCGCAACTTCAGCGCGTCACTCTCGGGGTTCTTGCGAACAATTGTGGAGGTCCGCGTCGCCAACGCCGACCAGCTGACCTACGCCGAGTTCATCGCCAGCCTGCCGGATTTCACCAGCTTCAATCTCATCGATGCCCCGCTGCTGGACGGGCAACTGTGCCTGGAGATCAGCCCGCTGATCATCTATCCAATCATCGACCGTCTGTTGGGCGGCTCCAACGAGGAGGTCTTCATCCCGAAGCGGCCGCTGACGCTGATTGAGACCCGGTTGATCCAGAAGATTCTCAAACGGGGCATGACGGCTCTGAGCGAAGCATGGGAGAGCGTGAAGAAGATCGAATTCACCCTGGCCGAGATGGAGTCCAACCCGCAGATCGTCCAGATCGTGCCGCCGAACGAAGTGGTGGTGGTGATCGGCTTTGAGCTGAAGCTGGGCAACCGGGCCGGGACCATGAGCCTGTGCATTCCGTTTACGGTGATCGAGCCGCTGATGGAAGACATCAGCGCCCGGAGCTGGTTTCAGGCCGGCCGGGGTGGCAGCGATGATCATTGGGGCAGGCTCATCGCCGAGCGCATCGCGGACGCATCAGTAGAGGTTACTGCGACGCTGGCGGAGACCACCATCACCGTCTCGGATCTGCGGAACCTGGAGGCTGGGGACCTGATCATGACCGACAAACTCGCCACCTCGCCCGTGGCGGTCTACGTCGAGGCCGTGCCCAAGTTCCTGGGCAGCATCGGCCAGCACAGAGGCAATCGCGCGGTAAGAATCCAGCGCCCGATCAAGCCTAGCGACCGCATCTAGCAGACCTCTTTGCGCCTTTGGGGGACTCCCGGTGGGTCCTGTGCCCATCGACACAGCCTGTGTGAGCCAGCCGCGAGCCGGGCGATTCCTGGATATGTGCCCGGTGACGCCGCCGTGCATTTGACCGGCGCGGCACTTCGCAGCGCCTGTTGAACTGGGCAAGCTCTGTTGACTTGGCCGGTGAGTTGACGATACTCTTAGCGGGTTGCTGGCCGATTTGGGCAGCAGCGATGATGTTTGGGAGCACTCCCGGAATGCCGGTGGCTGTTGATCGAATGAGTGGTCATGGTCGCTAACAGCGTCCATCCCGAGCGCTGGGCCACCCTGGCCCGCGTGCTGCCGAGCGGTGCCGACCCGCAAGGGGTCCCCGCGAGCGAGAGGTGGCAGCCGTGACTTGACCCAGCGCGACAGGGCAGCCGTCCGGGCGACCACCGCGGGTCACGGGATGTCTCCAACGAGGCGCTCGTGGCCTTGTCGTTTTGGAGAAGAACGCAATGGGCAATCGGCAAGCGGCAATGCAGACGACGTGAGCACTGACCCATGGCCGATGAAACCGATGCCAGACAACCAAACAACTCAACAACTCAACAACTCAACAACTCAACAACTCGACAACTTGGAATTTGAGAACACATGAATCCCGAAACCCTTCGCATCCTTGACTCGATCGCTCGAGATCGCAACATCGATCGCGACCTGCTCATCGAGGATCTCGAGCAGGCGATGGTCAGCGCCGCCCGCAAGCATTTCAACTCGCTCGACGCAGAGGAGTTTGGCTGTCATATCGATCGGACGTCCGGCGAGATCACCATTTGGCGCAATCTCGAAGACAGCGGCCGTGAGGTCATCTCTTTGGAGAGCCTCGGCCGTATTCCCGCCCAGACCGCCAAGCAGGTGATGATCCAGAAGTTCCGTGAGGACGAGCGCGATAGTCTGCTGGAGGAGTTCTCCAAGCGTCAGGGTGAGATCGTCACCGGCACCGCGCACCGCTATGAGGGCGGCGCTCTGGTGGTGCAAGTCGATCGGGCGGAAGGCTTTATGCCTCGCTCGGAACAGATTCCGGGTGAACAGTTTCATCCCGGCGACCGCGTTCGCTGTCTGATCCTCGATGTCCGCGACGTGGGCCACCAAGTCAAGATTGTCCTGTCGCGAGCCCATCCCGACCTCATTCGCCGCCTGTTCGACGCCGAGGTCCCCGAGGTCGCCGAGCGGGTGATTGAGATCAAGGCCATGGCCCGCGAACCGGGCTTTCGCACGAAAGTCGCCGTCACCTCCATCGACTCCAAGGTTGATCCGGTCGGCGCCTGCGTCGGGGTGCGAGGCAGCCGGATACGCAACATCGTCGATGAGCTGGGCGGCGAGAAAATCGACATCGTCCGTTGGAACGAATCCAGCCAGATTCTCATTGGCAACGCACTCAAACCCGCCGAGGTCGACGAGGTCAGCCTGTGCTTCGAGCTTGGGCGGGCCACCATCATTGTTCGCGAAGATCAATTGTCGCTGGCCATCGGGCGGCGCGGGCAGAACGTGCGTCTCGCCGCCCGGCTCACCGGGTGGGACATCGACATTCTCACCCCAGCCGAGTTCGCCAAGAGCCTGGAGATTCTCGAACAGACGGTCAAGCCCATTGAGGGTGTGACCGAGGCGATGCTCGACCGAATGGGGGCCATGGGCATGATTAGCGTTTTCGACATCGAGGAGGTCGGCGCCCCTGTGCTTCAGGAGGAACTCGACATGTCGGCCGAGTTGGCCGAGAAGGTCGTCGAGATCTGTGCTGCCCAGGCGATCATCGTTGCCGAGCAGCAGCAGAAGGAGAAGGAGGAAGCCGAGCGTCGCAAGGCCGAGGAGGAGGCCGCTGCCGAAGCTGTGCTCGGGGAACCCGGGAGCGCGTTGCCCGGCCTCGGCACCGAGATCGACCAGCAGGCGGAATCTGTGGCCGCGTCCATTCTCGGCGAGACCGCCCCCGCGCCGGCCACCGCGGACGCCTCGCCGCCGTCGGCCGAAACCCCCGCGAACGCTGAAGGCGCATCGCCCGCCGAACCGGCCGAGCCACCCCCCGCCGAGCCGCCCCAGCAGGTGAACCCCGACGCGCCGGCGTCACCGTCCCCGGATGAACCGGAGGGTGTCGCACCCTCCTCATCGGATAGTCGAGGCCCCGCGTAACTACGAGAGCCGTGGAGATCGTCGTGGCAAAGAAGGCAACCTCAATTCGAATCTTCCAACTGGCCAAGGAACTTGGTGTCACCTCCAAGGACCTCGTCGCGAAATGCCAGGCCGAGGAAATCCCCAATATCACCAACCACATGTCCACGGTTTCTATGGGATTGTCGGCGACGGTCCGCGAGTGGTTTGGAGAAGGGCCTTCAGCCGCGACCACCGCGGTGGAGACCGCTGCGCCGGTGGATGTGGCCCAGGCTCGCGCCAAGGCCAAGAAGAAGGTCCCCAAGAAGGTCACCAAAGAGGTCGCCGACATTGCCGTGGTCGAGGCACCCCTGGTGGCGGGCGCAACAACTGCCCCCGACGCCGGGGTGAAAGCCCCCAGCGAACCGGTTGGGGTCGCGCCGCAGCCGATCGAACAGCCCGAGACGGCCGCGCCGGCCGCCGTTGGGCAAACGACTCCGCCCCCCTCGCCGCCGGCAGCCCCAGACACCGTGTCGGCCGCGCCTGCCTCGCTTGTCAACGCCGAGGTCGCGGCGCCGCCGACAAACGTGCCCGACCGCCCGCAAGTGGTCAAGCCCGCCGGCCCGATGCTCGAGCAGCCGACTCGGGCGATCCTTACCGGTCCCAAGATCATCCGTGTGGAAAGTGCTGATGTTGTCCCAATGCCGGGGCCGATCGACCGGCAGACGGATCCGTCGATCCGTCGCAGCGGGCCGCGCGCGGGTCGTGGCGCAGGCGTCACCCAGCCGGAGCTTCCTGAGGCTCCGACGACGGAGCCGGCCCGCGCCGGGCGAACCTCGCGCCGCAACAAACGCCGCACTGCCTCGGCTGGCGAAGATACCGGCCGCGTCGGTCGCACCCTGACCCCTGTCGATCGGCCGTTTAACTGGCGAACGCAGGACCTGCGGGAACGCGAAGCGCGGCTGAACCGCTCCGGCGGGTTCTTCAAGGCCCATCGCCGTGACAACCTGAAGCGCTCGGCCGGCGGCGGCCATCGCGCGGTGACCGCCGCCGAGGCTGGCGGGTCGGTCGAGGTCATCGCACCGCTCACCATCAAGACCCTCTCCGCCGCCACCGGCGTCAAGGCCTCGGACATCGTCAAACAGCTTGTCCTGGCTGGCCAACAGGTCGGCCTGGGCTCCACCATTGACGCCCAGAGCGCTGTTGAGGTCATGCTCGAATTCAATATTGAGCTTGACGTCGTCGAACAGAAATCAACCGAGCAACAGATCGTCGAGCAGTTCGAGAAGCGTGAGGTTGTGGACCAACGGCCTCGTCATCCCGTCGTGACCATTCTGGGACACGTCGATCACGGGAAGACCTCGCTGCTGGACCGCATCCGCAAGACGAACGTCGCCGCCGGTGAAGCAGGTGGGATCACTCAGGCCACCAGCGCTTTTCAGGTGCCGGTTCACACCGGTGACAAACACCGCTCAATTACCTTCATTGACACACCCGGTCATGAGGCGTTCACCGAGATGCGTGCTCGCGGGGCGAACGTCACCGACGTCGTCGTTCTCGTCGTCGCCGCTGACGACGGAGTCATGCCGCAGACGATCGAGTCGATTAACCATGCCAAGGCCGCCGGTGTGCCCATCGTTGTCGCCCTAAACAAGATCGATAAGCCCGAAGCCACTGACGGCAATATTCAGCGGATCCTCGGCGAGCTGGCGGAACACGATCTCAATCCGGCCGAATGGGGCGGTTCGACGGAGGTATTGCGCACCAGCGCGCTGAAGGACCAAGGCATCCAGGATTTGCTGGAGGTCCTGGACTATCAGGCTGAGCTGCTGGAGCTGAACGCGGACTTCGGGGGCGATGCTCAGGGCACCGTCCTGGAGGCCAGGCTTGAAGAGGGCCGCGGGCCCGTGGCCAATGTGCTCGTTGAGCAAGGACGCTTGCAAAGAGGCAACTTCGTCGTGGCCGGCAAAGCCTTCGGCCGAGTTCGCGATATCGTCGACGACCGTGGCGGGCGCCTCGACGAGGCCTGCCCGTCAACACCGATTTCCATTTCGGGCCTCAGCGAGGTGCCTGACGCCGGCGACTCGATCTACGTCGTCAGAACCCTCAAAGAAGCCGAAGCCTCCGCCCAGGAGCGCAGACAGCAGCAGCGCGAGCGCGATCTGGTCCGGACCAAGATCTCACTCGACAACATCTTCGAGCGCATGGCTCTAGCCGCCAGGAAAGAGTTGCCGCTGGTGGTCAAGGCCGATGTGCAAGGTTCGATCGACGCGCTCCTTGGGGTGCTGGAGAAGATCCCCACCGAGGAGGTGACCGTCGCGATCAAGCACGCGGCTGTCGGCGGGGTGAACGAATCCGATGTGGTCCTGGCCGCCGCCGCCGGAGCCATCGTGATCGGCTTCAACGTCACCGCGGCCGCCCCGGCTCGCCGAGAAGCCGACTCACGGGGCGTCGATATTCGCTTCTACGACGTGATCTATGACCTCGCCGACGATATCACCAAGGCGGTCGAGGGTCTTCTCGAACCCGAGCACAGGCTGGAAGTGCTCGGCCATGCCGACGTCCGGGAGGTCTTCAAGATCTCCAAGGTCGGGATGGTCGCCGGCTGCTATGTCACCGACGGCCAGATCGAGCGCAACGCCCAGATTCGCGTTACCCGCGACGACATCGTGGTCGAAAAGGATCGTCGGCTCGAGCAGCTCAAGCGCTTCAAGGAGGACGTCAAGGAGGCGCGAGCCGGCCAGGAATGCGGCATGAAGATCGACGGCTATGACGACATCAAGGTGGGCGACGTGTTGGAATGTTACAGAACAATCGAGGTCCGGCGCACCCTTTAGCAGAAGGCATCGAGGCATCGATACCTTGAATCCTTGATGCCTCGATGACTCGATGCCTTGATCCTTCTATGACTAAACGCACGGACCAGGTCGCTTCGCTGATCCGCAGAGCCGTGCAGACGGCGCTGAGCCGCGGTCTGCATGATCCGCGGATCCGTGGACTGATTTCGGTGACGAAGGTGCATCTCGGCGAAGACCTTTCACAGGCCAGCATCTATGTGTCGGTGCTGCCGGCTGAGCATGCTGAGCTGACGTTACACGGCCTGCGACACGCCACCTCGCGCATCCGGGCACAACTCGGCCGGGCCGTCCGCCTGCGCCACATTCCCCGCCTTTCGTTTCACCTTGATGATTCAATCAAGATGCAAGCTCGGTTGGATGCTGCGCTGGCCGAGGCTCGCGGCGATGGGCCCCCGAATGACGCCGACGTGCCGCCGGAGGAGGGTTCCGACCCGTGAAGCACACCCGCCTGCGCGCCAGGAACTTTGCCAGCGTGCTGAAGAGGCGCCGCAAGGCGCCCCTTCCCACCCTGCCCGAGCTGGATGACCCCATCGCCGTGCTCGTGATGTCATTGCTGATGTGGGAGACGACGACTGCCAAGGCCGCCGCGGCATACAAGCGCATCATGGACCGCATTGTGGATTTCAATGACCTTCGCGTGTCGATGCCGCACGAGGTCGTTGGGTTGATCGGCTCGCGATACCCGTTGGCGCTGCAGCGATGCCAGCGCCTGCGGGCTGTGCTGCGCGATACGTACAATCGCGAGCACGCGATGAGCCTCAAGCGATTGCATACCCTGGGCAAACGAGAGATCAAGGCATACATCAGATCGCTGGACGGCATCGTCCCCTACGCTGCGGATCGGGTCATGTTGTTGTGCTTCGACACGCACTGCCTCCCTGTCGATGACCGGCTTCGCCGCGCGCTGGTGAAGGCGCAAGCGTGTGACGACTCGGTGCAGATCAGCGAGCTTGCATCGTGGCTGGCTCGACAGGTCAAGGCCGCCGATGCGGTGGCGACCCACTCGACTCTCCAGGCGTTGGCCGATCGCCTCCCAACTGCCGCAGCCGCCCCCGCACCTGCGAGGTCATCGGCAAGTGGATCTACCGCCAAGGACGCCAAAGCCATCACCCCGTCGAGGAAGACGTCAGCCAAATCACGAACCGGATGAACGCCGGAGGATGCCTCAGCTGGTGAGGCCCCAAAGACGCCGCCACCTTCGAGGACATGGACGTGAGCGGGACGCCGGGAGACGCCAACCATGGCCGGCCATAGCAAATGGGCCAACATCAAGCACCGCAAGGCGCGCCAGGATGCCGCCAAGGGAAAGACGTGGTCCAAGTGCAGCCGGGCCATTATTGTCGCGGCGCGCCAGGGCGGTGATCCCGATTTCAACCTCGCCCTGCGCTACGCCATCGACGAGGCCAAAGCCGCCAACATGCCCAAAGACACCATCGCCAAGGCGATCAAGCGCGGCACCGGGGTGTCAGGGGGCACTGCGTTCGAGGAAGTGCGCTATGAAGGCTATGGACCGGCCGGCGTCGCCATCATCGTCGATTGCCTCACCGACAACGTCAATCGCACCGCGCCGGAGATGCGCAAGCTGTTCGAGAAGCATGGCGGCAACCTCGCCAAGCCCGGCGCCGTCGCCTTCGGCTTCGAGCAAAAGGGGCTGCTGTTGATCGAGGCGGCCAAGGCGACCGAAGATCAACTCATGGAGGCTGTGCTCGAAGCCGGAGCGGATGATGTGGCCGAGTCAGACGGGGCGTGGGAGGTGACCTGTCCGCCGGGGGACCTCCAGGCCGTCAAGGAGGCGCTAGGCGCTGCCGAGATTGAGCCGGACTCAGCCGAGATCACCATGCTGCCGGCGACGACCGTTGCCTGCGACCCCGCCATCGCCGCCAAAGTGCTCCGCCTCATCGACGCTCTGGAAGACCACGACGACGTGCAGAAGGTGTTCCACAACGCCGACATCCCCGACGAGGTGATGCAAAGGCTTGAGGCTTGAGACTTGAGGCGCGATCATGGGTCTGACCCTCGATGCCTTGATGCCTCATGCCTTCTTCCCGCTACGACATCACTTTCACCGGCCGGGTGCAGGGCGTGAACTTCCGCTGGACGACCAGCCGCGTCGCCCAGCGGTTGAATGTCGCCGGCTGGGTGCGCAACGAACCGGACGGCTCGGTGCGCTGCGTGGCCGAAGGTGAACCGCAGGAACTCGACGCGTTCGTGAAAGCCGTCGAGGATGCGATGGCCGGCTACATCAATGAAACGAAGATCACCACCACCGCCGCTGCAGGCGATCTGGACGGCTTCACCGTGCGCTATTGATCGCGCCTCGTGTAGCCGCGGCCTCCGGGCCGCGTCTATTGAACGCTGTTTTCAAACATTACTCTTGCCGCTACGCGTCGCGCCGCGTGCTGCCCATAAAGCCGTCCCGATTCCACCTGTCCCGATTCAATCGGGATCGGGAGTGGTCGCAGTCTTCCTTCGTTTGCCCAACAGAGCCTACGAGCAGGTGCGTGCGAAGCGGTTTGGGCCCAGCCGCACCGAGCATCTCGTCTTTTCCTTGAAGAGCACCCGCCCGGCGTGGTATGCTTGACTTACAGGAGGTCTTCATATCGAGAATCACACCATCACAACGATCACCTGCCACCCACCAGCGATCAGCCGATCCCTCGTGCTGACCGCTTCCTGGCTGACTGCTTCCTTGCTGCCATGCAGCCCCGGCTGGGCGCAGTGCCCGGTCGCGCCCGATAGTCTCAACGAGCTGGTCAAGCTCACCGCCTCTGACGGCTTGCCGCTTTACTGGTTCGGCCGGTCTGTTTCCATCAGCGGCGACGTGGGCATACTCGATCTGCTTGCGCTGCTGGCCGCATGGGGATCCAACCCCGGCCATCCCGCCGACTTCAACAACGACGGTAACGTCGGCATTCTCGACCTGCTCGCATTGCTCGCCAACTGGGGCCCGTGCGCGTAGATGTTTAGCCCCGCCGGCCACGGCGGGGCGATCGTCAACGGACGCTGGTCGGCGCGTCGGCGCCTCCAGCTTCGCGTGCCTGAGAGCGGGGATCTTCCAAACACAATTCCGCCACAGGCGGATCACTCGCGGCGTGACGCGACACTTGCGCGCACGGTGGGTGGAGGTCGCGCCGGCGGTGCCCGGTGGGCGACGGAGCCATGGGCGTCCCCTCTCGGCCAAGGGTGGGGCACGCTCTCGGCGGGTGGCAAGTACCCATAACATGCTGTTACATAATAGATTACAATAAGAACCGTCCGCGGATCGCCTCCCCGCCCGCCGGTCGCCGCTCCTGGGCAGGACCGGCACCGCCCCTCGCCGCTCAGCGGATAAACCTCCGCAGAATACTGGCGTGCCCCGCCGTTGCGCGGTACACTGGAGTGTGGTGTGTCCGTGGAATGGGCGCGCCATCGGGGGCGTTGAATCCCTTCGGCGGGGCTCACACGCTCGTGTTTCGCTTCTGTTCTGACGGGTCGGCGGTAGCCCAAAGGACCCTCCACCGCTGACGGCCTCGGCCTGAGTACCAAGCCAATTCAAAGACTATGGAGGTAGGAATGTACCGAGCAAGTCTGAGTATCGCGATGATGTTGGCAATGGGCGGTACGCCGGCGATCGCCGGCCAGTTGCCTGGCACGTTGAACTTCGCGAACGTGACTTCCGGCCGTATCAACCAAACGGTGGCGGAAGTGCCCAGCAACGAAAAGGAGGTCGAGTTCGGCGACTTTGACAACGACGGCGATCTGGACGTCGTGATCGCCGTCGCCCACAGCGACTTCGGCACGCGCCGCAACAAGCTGTACCGCAACGACGGCGGCGTGTTCAACGAGGTCAGCGGCGCACCGATCATCCCCGGCTTCAGCGGCGCCGATGTGAGCCGCAACGTGTTCTTGCGCGATTTCAACGAGGATGGCTGGCTGGACATCTGGATCATCAACGACTCCAACACCGGTGGCTTCGGTGGCAGGGACCACCTGTTCCTGGCCCAACATGCCGGGGGCGTCTTTACCCACTTTCAGCTTCAACCCGACTCCGCCATCCCCGGCAACGGTGTGACCGGCTCGGCATGCGCCGGCGTGTCGATCGACGCTGATCTGGACGGCGACTTCGACGTCTACGCGGGCAACTACCCCAACAACGCGCAGGACCGCATGTATCTCAATAACGGCGCCGGCATCTTCACTGATGTCACCGGCGCGATGGTGCCGACCGCCTCGAACTACGTCGTGGACGTTTCTTCCGCCGACATGAACGGCGACGGAAAGCTCGACCTGCTGATCGGTAACTGGCCCGCCTTTGGCGGTAACTGGGTTTACTACAACGACAACAACGGTGCCGGCAGCGGTGTCGGCGACTTCAAGTACGCTGGCAGCACGCAATCCCTCGGCGGCGCGAGTGCCAACGAGAATGGCATGGAGCCGGGCGACTTTGACGGCGACGGGGATCAGGACATCTACTGGACCAATCACATCGCCAGCACCGTCGACCGCATCCTCCGCAATGATGGCAACAACGCCATCAACAAGGCCATCTTCACCACCCTCAACATCCTGCCGCCCTCCGTGATCGCCCGCATGTCGCGCAAGGCGACGGTCGCCGACCTCAACGATGACGGGCGGCTCGACATCTTCGTCATGAAGGAAAGCAGCACGACCAGTCGGCCGACGATCCTGCGCAACACCTCCGTCAACGGCGTCATATCGTTCGTCGATTGGACGCCGAACCCCGCCTTCCCCCAGGGCTCCATGCACCTGGGCTGGCACGCGGCACTCTTCGACACCAACGGCGACGGTGATCTGGACATCTTCCTCGGCGGCTGGACCAACGATCATCTGTTCGAGCAGGTGCCGGCCAACGAGTACACGGAGGGTGATCTGGTCGGCGGGGTGATCCCCAACGTGTACAACCAGGACCCGGCCGCGGTCCTCGGCTCCGCGATCCAGGGCGAAGCGGACACCTACACCATCAACGGCCTGGGGACCAACGCGTTCATCTCCGTGGTGCTCAACGGTCCCGATGATTACCAGTTAGAGATCCTCGACGCCAATGACGTGGTCTTGATGATCGTCGATCGCGGGGGAATCGGCGTGGAGGAGGCGGCGCAGTTCGACCCGCCCGGCTCACCGACCACGCTGAAGCTCCGCGTCACCGTGCTCGATTGCGCCAACGCCTACGACCTCGACGGCGACTGCACGGTGGGCATCCTCGACCTCCTGTCACTGCTCGCAGCCTGGGGACCCAATCGCGGCCATCCCGCCGACTTCGACGGCGACGGCACCGTGGGCATCCTCGACCTGCTCGCGTTGGTGGCCAACTGGGGTGGGGGTGGGGGCGCCAACGACTATATCCTAGAGGTCTTGTCGCGCAACACCTGATCCACTGGTAGCGCCGGCCGAACCTCAACCGCCGCCGCGAATCTCGACGGCTCGGGCAGCGTCGGCGTGTCCGATCTCCGCTCGCTGCCGACAAGTTGGGGCCGGTGTCCGCCCAAGGCGGACTGCCCCGCCGACTTCGATGGCGACGGTCCCGGCGCGCCGGGATCGGCATCCTCGGCCTGCTCACCCGCCGCGGCGGGCTGGCCAACTGGGGTCCGTGTCCGTAGCTGCACTGTAAACGGGACGCGCGGGACGGTCAGTCGTCCTGCTCGTTCAAGTCCACTTCATCGGGCAACTTCCGCGCGCCACTCGGCGGCCTCGTCAGGCTTGTCCCAAGCCTCGTACAGCTCGACAAGGACCCTGATCACGTCGGCCGTTCGGTCCTCGATCGCCAGGAGCATCGTTTCGGCGTCCTCGTACCGGCGTAGCATCGTCAGGCACTCGGCGTGGTGCAGGACGATCTCCGGCAACGGTTGCCCGAGGAACGACTCCGGGTCGTCGCGGTAGGCCGACTCGATTTCCTCGAAGAGGGCCAGTGCATCATCGAGCCGGCCGAGGTCGCGCTGGGCGCACGCGAGGGTGTCGATCGCGTTCACCATGCTCTGGTCCGGGATCGCACGCGCGCGCCGGTAACCGGCGACCGCCTTGAGCGCCAGCGTCTCGGCCGCTTCGTACGATCCCTGTTGCCAGAGCGACCACGCCACCCTGCTCATCGCTTTGCGCTCCCTCGAATCGTCAGGGCTCAGCTCGTCCCGGGCGATTCGAAACGCTTGGTTTGCGCGTTCATCCGCCTCGCCGCTCTTACCGCTCATCCTGAGAACGACGCTGAATCGAGCCTGTTCCTGGGACCTGTACCAGCTCGGCACGACCACCTGTTCGAAAATCTGCTCCAGGAGACGGTATTGTTCTTCGGCCTCGCCGAGCTGGCCGGCACGGTGCAGGTCGTGGGCGAACCGACCGACTTGCGCGGCGGTCGCCGTGTTGTAGAGGCCGTTCGACGCGACGTAGTTCTCGACGATCCGTCGCCGGAGATTGGCCACCTCGGTGTAACGGCCTCGGCGAGACTCCATGTCGGCCAATGCCTTCAGCACGTCGGAACCGAGCGGAGTCTTCTCGCCCTTATACGCAACGTTCCACTCGTGCGCGAATTGGAAGTAGCGCTGGGCCTCGTCCCACTGACCGCGCCGGGACGCGACCAAACCACGAGCCCGGACGAGGAAGCCCCTGATCGGGTGCCGGCCGTCCGCCGTCTCCTGCAGCTCCTGCTCCGCGGCGTCGAGCACTTCTTCCGCTTCGTCGAGCCGGCCGAGCCCGCACAGCGCATGTCCGAGGAAGGTTTTGGGGACGAAACCGGCGAGATCGAGCGACCGCTCGCTGGACTCCACGATCTGAATCATCCGGCGGCACACGTCCGCCATCTCTACGAGCCGCCCCTGGTTCATCAGGACGACCGTCAGGCCGCGCATGGCGCGCAGCGTTCGTTCATCGGACGGTTCGGGCATCTTTGCATACTCGGCCAGCACTTCCCGCACGAGCTGCTCGGCCCGCGATCGCTGATCGAAGAAGAAATTGAGTGTTGTGGCCAGGCCCACCTTGCACTCGAGCGTGTCCGGGTGGGCATCGCCGTACAGTTCCCGCCGCATCTGGAGCGCCCGTTCGAGATGTCTTCTGCTCTCGACGATGTTCCCGCTCGCGAAGAGGCCCAACCCGCCCCGGTACCGGAAGGTCGCTTCGAGCGCCTGGTCGGAGATCGGTTTCGGTGTCGCATCGAGCCGATCGAGGGCTTCGGTGAGCACATCGATGAGCTTCACGTTGACCCCGATATCGGCCGGGGCGACCGCGCGATTCTTGGCGCCGGGGAGGTCGGTTCGAAGCAGAAGCGACTCGAAGAAGTCGTTGTTCTGCGCCGCCATCGCCGCGGTTTCCGCCACCTGCGCTGCCTCGCGATTGATTCGGACCGCCTGCGTCGAGATCACCACGAGCGCGACGACGAGGATCACCATGGCCCCGGCAACTCCGCCGACGAGCCCTCGGTTCCTACGCGCGAACTTCCGCAACTGGTACAACGTGCTCGCCGGCCTCGCCACGATCGGCTCGTCGCTCAGGTATCGCCGGACGTCCGCGGCCAGCTCCGCGGCCGACTGGTAGCGCCGGTCGCGGTCCTTCTCCAGGGCCTTGGCCACGATCGTGTCGAGGTCGCCGCGGTAAATCCGGCTTATCGAGCTCAGCGGGGTCGGCTCGTCCTCGCGGATGATGCGGACGGCCTCGGGGATCGTCTTCTTCTTTAGCTCATAGGGAAGACGCCCCGCCAACAGCTCGTATCCCACGACGCCTAAGGCATAGACATCGCTTCGGGTATCCAGTTCGGTCACGTCGCCGCCGGCTTGCTCCGGACTCATGTAGGGGATGGTGCCTACGAGCTGACCCACATCCGTCCGTATGGTGGTGGCTTGAATGTCGGCGTCGGTGGCGCGGGCCACGCCGAAATCGAGAATCTTGGGTTGACCCTCTTCGGTGACAAGAATGTTGCCCGGCTTCAGATCGCGATGGATGATCCCCTTTTGGTGGGCGTGCTGGACCGCATCGCAAATCTTGGCGAGCAGCTCCAGGCGTTGGCGGGTGCCTAACGGTGACGCTTGGGCGTACTCCACCAGCGATCGACCGCGGACGTACTCCATGACAAAGTACGGCTGGGCACCTTCGCCGGTGTCTGCGGTTCCCGCTTCATAGATCTGGGCGATGCCGGGATGTTGCAATCGTCCCAACACCTGCGCTTCATGCTCGAAGCGTCGCAACAGATTGGCCGAGACCACGCCGGGGCGAATGACCTTCAGGGCGACAAGTCGGGTTGGCTTGTCCTGCTCGGCGAGAAAGACGGTTCCCATGCCGCCTTCGCCGAGGACGCGAACGACTCTGTATCGGCCGATGAGTTGCCCGAAGCGCTTGCCGAGATCCAGCGACACGGCGCCGGTGACGCGAGGCGTCAGGACGGGCTCATCCATGAACTCGCCGGACCCTTCGTCTTGGGCGAGGAGGGACTCGACCTCGGCCCGCAGCCGCTCGTCTGAGCCACAGCGCTCGCACAGGAAATCGGCGCGCCGCTCGGCCGGTATGTCGATCACGGCGAAGAAAAGTTCTCGCGCTCGATCTTCAGGGGTCTCGCTCATCCTCGGTCTCCTCGTCGCGGATGCGGCGCCGCAGCCAGGCCCGGGCGTAGCGCCAGTACCGGTCGACCGTGGCCGGCGACACGTCCATCGCGCGGGCCGTCTCCGGCACGGTCAGCCCGGCGAAGTAGCGCAGCATGACGACCTGGGCGCTGGTGGAGTCCGTCTCCTCCAGCCGGTGCAACGCCTCGTCGAGCGCCAGCAGATCGCCGCCGTGCGTGGCGATGCAAAGCGCCGCCTCGTCGAGGGTGATGCGCTTCCGGTCACCGCCGCGCTTGAGGCTTGCGTGCCGGCGCGCCTGTTCCACGATGATATCGCGCATGGCCCGGGCGGCGGCCTTGAAGAAATGGCCGCGGCTCTCCCATTCCGGACCATCACGGCCGAACAATCGAAGGTACACCTCGTGGACCAGGGCGGTCGGCTGGAGCGTATCGCCCGGCGGGACGAGGGCCATCTTGTGATGCGCGAGCCGGCGCAGCTCGTCATAGACCAGCCCCAGAAGCTCGGCGGCGGCAGTGCGCTCACCGGCCCGGGCCGCGGCAAGCAGCCGTGTGATGTGCTCCGGTGCCGTGGGGTCCATGACAATTTCAAAAAAAAGGCAGGTTTTCTGACGTGATTGTACCACCGTCTGCGGCAATACAGTCGGACCTGACTCGGAGTGCGAGCTGAATTGCCGCACCCGGCCTGGTCTCCGGGCAGCTAGGGGCAACCTGTTCGCCCCGCACAAACCGACGAAACCAGCCCAGTGCTGGGAGGAGACCGAATGATGTACGCATACTCAGTTTCAACGAAACGGCTAGTCGTCCTCGCCGTAATCGCGCTTGCCGTGGTCATGAGCGGACAGCTTGCCCAGGCTCAGCCCGGCACTGTCCTGTCACACCAGAAGATCAGCTCCACCCAAGGTAACGGACCCCCGCTGGGTAACGACGATCGCGCTAGCCGCGGGGTAGCCTCGCTGGGTGATCTCGATGGCGACGGTCCCAGCGTGCTCACCTTGGCCATGGGGGCATGGTTCGATGACGACGGGGGCTCGGACCGTGGCGCGGTGTGGATTCTGTTCCTCAACGCCGACGGGACCGTGAACTGGCACCAGAAGATCAGCTCCACCGCAGGCGGCGGACCCCCGCTGGGTAACGGCGATCAATTCGGCCGCTCTGTGGCCTCGCTGGGTGATCTCGACGGTGACGGCGTTGGCGATCTGGCCGTGGGGGCATGGCACGATGACGACGGCGGCGGCTTCGACCGCGGCGCGGTGTGGATATTGTTCCTCAACACCGACGGCACGGTCAAGTCGCATCAGAAGATCAGCGACACCGAAGGTAACTTCACCGGCATCCTGGATAATAACGATCAGTTCGGCGCTTCGCTGGCCTCGCTGGCTGATCTCGACGGCGACGGCGTGGGCGACCTGGCCGTGGGGGCAAACCTCGATGACGATGGGGGCTGTTGTGACCGCGGCGCAATGTGGATTCTGTTCCTCAATGTAGACACAACTGGCCGCGACCCGGTCGTCACAGTCAAGTCGCACCAGAAGATCAGCGCCACCCAAGGCGGCTTCACCGGCACGCTGGATGATGTCGATCGGTTCGGCGCCTCGGTGGCCTTCCTGGGTGATCTGGACGGCGACGGTGTGAGCGACCTGGCCGTGGGGGCGCCCAACGACGGCGACGGAGGCAGTTTCCACGGCGCCGTGTGGGTGCTGTTCCTCAACTCCAACGGTACGGTGAACCACCACCAGAAGATCAGCGACACCCAAGGCGGGTTCACCGGGATCCTGGCTTTTGCCGATATCTTCGGCGTCTCGCTGGCCTCTCTGGGCGATCTCAACGGCGATCGCGTGGGCGACCTGGCCGTGGGGGCAATGTTCGATAACGACGGGGGCGCGGACCGTGGCGCGGTGTGGATCCTGTTCCTGAACGCCGATGGGACGGTTAAGTGTATGTGCAACGACGGCTACCAGAAGATCAGCTCCACCCAAGGCGGCTTCACCGGCATCCTGGATAATGGCGACTGGTTCGGCGCCTCGACGGCCTCCCTGGGTGATCTGGACGGCGACGGTGTGGTCGATCTGGCCGTGGGGGCCCAACTCGATGACGACGGGGGCTTCGACCGCGGCGCGGTGTGGATTCTGTTTCTCGACGGCGTCGGCGCCTGCCCGTGGGACCTCGACGGCACCGGCGGCGTTGGAATCCTCGACCTGCTTGCGCTGCTCGCGGCGTGGGGCAGCGACCCCGGCGGGCCGCCCGACTTCGATGGCGACGGCGCCGTCGGCATCCTCGACCTGCTCACACTGCTGGCCAACTGGGGCCCGTGCCCGTAAGCAAGAGTCCATACGCCAAGAGTCGAAAGTCAAGACGGCCCAAGGCAACACCGACTACCACAACGGCGCGCGCAACGCCGTCCGCTCCCGCAATGGCAGCTCAATGAGGAGGTATGCCAGCCAGCGAAGTTGGCGCCAATATGGCCTGCGCGCCGGCGTGGCGCTGCGACTGCGGCCCACTTTGTGCGCGAATGTCGGGTTGCTTGTCCCAACGGCCTTGACAAGTCACGGAACATGACGACCCTGGGGTCTATGAATGTGCCCACCCGGATAGTCGCCGCGATGCTCCCTCTCGCGCTGCCGCTGGCCGGCTGCGCCACCGTGAGGCAGAGCTTTCCCGGCTCAACCGCTGACCAGGTGTGGACCGCGCTGGTCGTGGTCGCCGAGAGGCCGCAATACGACGACTGGACGGTGCCGACCAACGAGGTGTGGGTTGATGAGCCCAATCGGCGGATCGAGGTGTATCGCCGGTTGCAGCGGGTGTTGTATCGACCGGGCGCTGGGCCGCATCATGAGCGGCGTACCTGGCGGTTTGAGATTCGCCTGGAGCCGACCGATCCGCCTGAGGCTGTGTTTGAGAGCCGCGGCTGGGGGGTGCCGGCGCAAGCGCAGATTGAGGGCGGGCGATACTTTTCAGACGTGTTGAACCTGCTCTCGGGTTATCCGGCGCCTCAGCCGCCGCCCGCGCCCCAGCCGACGACTGTGCCCCAGCCGCTGCCCGCGCCCCAGCCGACGACTGTGCCAAGCACACAACCGCGGGCCTCGCCTGAGACATTTCTGGAAACGGTGGCACCGGCACCTCCTGACGACTGAGCCGGTTGCGCCCCCGGCTGGCGGCGGTGCAAGAGCGGTGGACGGATCGTATCACAAACCGGCTCATCCTGGTTCTTCTTCTTTGATGCGATAGCGCGCTCGCCTTCGGCTCGCGGCTAAACAGGCCTTCGTGCCTTGATACCTTCGTTCCTTGACCACGCTATACTGCTTGGCCCGAATGAAATGAGCATTCCACGGAGTTGATGCGCGATGGCTGAACCGATCAGGATGACCGACCACGGTCTGAAGGTGCCCGACAATCCCATCATCCCCTTCATCGAAGGCGACGGTACCGGGCCGGATATCTGGGCGGCGGCGGTGCGCGTCTTGGAGGCGGCGGTCGAGAAGGCTTACGCCGGCTCGCGCAAACTCCAATGGAAGGAAGTTCTGGCCGGGGCAAAAGCGTTCAACCAGTCCGGCAATTGGCTGCCCGATGAGACGGTCCAGGCCTTCAGGCAATACATCGTCGGGATCAAGGGCCCGCTGACCACACCCGTCGGCGGCGGCATTCGATCGCTCAACGTCGCGCTGCGGCAAATCCTCGATTTGTATGTGTGCCTTCGTCCGGTGCGCTACTTCCGAGGTGTGCCAAGCCCCGTCAAGTATCCCCAGAAGACCGACATGGTCATTTTCCGCGAGAACTCCGAGGATATCTACGCTGGCATCGAGTTCGAGCACGGCACGGATGAGTGCGACCGGTTCCTGAAACTCCTTGCCGAGCACTTCCCGAAAAGTTTCGAGAAGATCCGCTTCCCAGCCACGGCAGGCATCGGCATCAAGCCGGTGTCGCGCGAGGGCACGACGCGCCTGGTCAAGGCCGCGATCCGTTTCGCCATCGACCATGAGCGCCGCAGCGTGACGCTCATCCACAAAGGCAATATCATGAAGTTCACCGAAGGGGCGTTTCGCGACTGGGGCTATGAGGTCGCTAAAGAGCACTTCGGCTCACAAGACCTCGATGGCGGGCCCTGGCAGGTCATCAAGCTCCCCTCTCCCGCTGGGAGAGGGGCTGGGGGTGAGGGCGAGCGCGAGCTGATCATCAAAGACGTCATCGCCGACGCGTTCCTTCAGCAGATCCTCACTCGCCCGGCTGAGTATGACGTGATCGCCACGCTGAACCTCAACGGCGATTACATCTCTGATGCGTTAGCGGCGTGCGTGGGGGGGATCGGGATCGCGCCCGGCGGCAACATCAACTACGAGACCGGCCACGCCATCTTCGAAGCCACCCACGGCACCGCGCCCAAGTACGCCGGCCAGGACAAGGTCAACCCCGGCTCGTTGATCCTCTCCGGTGAAATGATGCTGCGGTACCTTGGCTGGACCGAAGCGGCCGACCTCATTGTTACGGGCATCACCGGCGCAATCGCCGCCAAGACCGTCACGTACGACTTCCATCGCCTGATGGAGGGCGCCACGCTGTTCAAGTGCTCCGAGTTCGGCGACGCGATCATCGAGCACATGCCCGCCCCCGGACGGGTGGCCGTCGGGGCGTAAGATCAGGACTGTCACTATGGTTGCCGATCCGACACTTCGCCGACATCGTGAGGCGATCCTGAGCGTTGCGGTCCGGCACGGCGCACGGAACGTGCGCGTGTTCGGCTCGGTTGCACGTGGCGATGCACGTCCTGACAGCGACCTTGACTTGTTGGTGGATCTCGAACCCGGCCGCAGCCTGCTGGATCACGTCGCGCTGATCCAAGATCTGGAGGATCTACTTGGCCGAAAGGTGGATGTGGTCGAGTCGCAGGCGCTGCACTGGTATATCCGCGACCGCGTTCTGGCGGAGGCGATTGAGCTGTGAAGGACGAAAGGCTTTATCTGATTCACATTCTTGAGTGTGTCGCGCGAATCGAAGAATACACGGGAGATGGAAGGGTGGCCTTCATGCAATCAACGATGGCCCAGGATGCCGTGACCCGCAACTTCGAAATCATTGGCGAAGCAGCGAAACAGATCTCGCCGGAGTTGAGAGATCGGTATCCTGAGGTGCCATGGCGGCGAATCGCTGGCTTCCGCGATCTGCTGATTCACGCCTACGACCGCATCCGGGTTGACGAGGTCTGGGCCATCGTTGAGCGCGACCTGCCGGCCCTGCGCCGCGAGATCGAGCAAATCCTGAACGACCTTGGAGGAACCGGTGAATGAGGCCGGCCGCCATCCACACCGTCACGTACGACTTCCACCGCTTGATGGACGGTGCAACGCTCCTCCAGTGCTGCGAGTTCGCCGACGCGATCATCGAGACAAGTTCAGAACCAGCAGTGATGGTTGTGGAGCTGTCGTGATGGCTCAGCGGGCGCTGTTGTCGAGCGTGTCGAGGCGCTGGTGCGCCCGGCTCAGGATTGCGTCAAAGCCGTCGGGGCTGTGGTAGGCGTCGTTAAGGGTGTCGGAGATCGCGTCGATGAGTCGCCGCATCCTGGCCTTCTCAGCAATGACCTTCGCGTGCTGAAGGGCATTCGCCGGATCCTCAGCCACATCTACCAGTTCACGAAGCTGATCGGCTGCCCCGACGTTGTCGAGGGCTCCGGGGGCTGCGGCGGCCGCGATCAGGCTCTCTGTATCGAGCGATCGGCGCTTCCGGCTGGCCTTGATCATCGCGTCGTAGAGCCGGCCATGCTCCGGCCTGAAGAACACGTCTCCATCTGAAATGATCTTCTTGACGTCTTTGACAATTCCCGGTTCGCGCAACATGGAGCCGAGCAGCACCTTCTCGGAGTGGACTGAATACGGCGGGACCTTGGTGGTCGCGGCCAGACTGCTCGCCATGATGGGTTTCTTGAACACAAGTCGATCCGAGTGCGGGCCTCACAGCATACCACGCCGGATGCGGTGACCGCGTCGTTGGGCGGAGCCGGCGAGCAGCCGTCACGCCGTTTCATAAACGAGCATCGTGATGGCGGTCTCGCGATGATCGAGACCTGTTTTCCTTGCCGTGCTATCTATCGGCCAAGAGTTCCGCAACGCGGTCCTGCAGATCTTTCGGGCGGAATCACCCCGCCGCTCGGTTTTGCTGGCACGAGGGCCGGATGGGGGCTATCGTCTCACTTGGGAGCATGACTGCGGGCCCGGGAGAGGCAAAATGTTTCGCCGAATCCACGCTCGATGGTTGGTTGTCGCAGCCGGCGCGATATTCCTCTCCGCCGGGCTGGCTCACGCTGCGATGCCTTGCGATGCGGATCTCGACGGTGACGGCGACGTGGGGATTCTTGATCTGCTGACGCTGCTCAGCGCGTGGGGGACCGACCCGGGCGGGCCGCCCGATTTCGACGCTGATGGCGCCGTCGGCGTCCTCGACCTGCTCACATTGCTCGCCAACTGGGGCCCGATGGTTTTTGATTACGGGCCGCCGCCGGACAACCCGGAGGCTCAACAAATCGGCTTGGAGATGATGGGGGCCTCCGGAGGGCTGCTCGTGCCGAAAGAGGAGTACCTGCGTATCGACCGCGATCTGGGCTTGATTCGCAATGCGGAGCCGGCGTTGCAGATCGAGATCCATTCGCCCGCATGGGTTCCCAGCCAGTTGCTGGTCGGCTTGGTAAAAGGCGCGCCGCAGGATGCGTATCTCTGCCTCAACGTCATCTACCAGGTGACCAACGTGGAGCACCTGTTCGGGAGCTGGTATCTGCTGACGTTTGCGGGCAACCTCAACGTCGCGGCCCTCGCCGTGATCTATGAGGAGCTGCCCGAGGTCCAGTACGCCGAGCCGAACCTCATCATCGGCGGCCAGAACTTCTGGGTGCCTACGCCGCTGGGCGAGGGCGTATGGCGATGGGAGATCGACGACGGTTGGCACGACTGCTTCGACGGCTGTGATTGCCACCGCCTGTACGTCTTCGAGACTGACGCCCAAGGCAACGTGGCGCTGATCAGTTACCAGGAGGTCGGCGCCCCCTGGTGCGAGTTTGCCCGCTGAATGAAGGCGCGGGGGATCGCCGGCGTTCGCGCGGTCATCTCACCTTCCGATAGGCATACCCCGTCTTCTTCACATGCTCATGGAAGTAGCGACCGACTGACGGCGCCGATACCAACCCATTGTAGAGCTCCTCCGGCACGTCAAAGTAGTGGTATTCGCTTCCGCTATGAAATCGAATGCCCAGTGTCGATGTCGTTGGGTCGTAGCCCACTCCTGCGATGGTCGATGATGACACTCTCTCGAAGTCCATCATGTGTGGTCTCCGCCGTAGAGCCAGGACGATCCTTTGCAGATTTTGCGAAGTTGAGGATGGTCTCAGACAGACGGTCGAGGGTTTCCGAACGATGGCCTTGATCCCATAATTCACCGAGGACGTAACCTATGAACAGAGGGCTCTTGCTGATCCCAGAAATCTGTAGATCGTGCTTGGCTCGCACAGCGTTGTCGGCCTTGTGCCAAGCATCATCCCCGAAATCGCTCTGTACAACCTTACCTACCTCGGTTGACCACATGACGAGGTCTCGTCTCCACACGGTTTCCTGTGGAAGCGGGTTCGCATCTTCGTGGCCCGTCAACCGCAGTATCGCCAGATTCTCTCGTTTATGCCTTTCGAGCTGGTCGGTCGTCTGTACATGGCTGTCAGCGTCACAGACAACAATGGTTGGGATCTCAAGCTGCTTTGCAATCGCTAACGGCTCGATCATGAAGCCCTTTCCGTTGGTCGGAACAATGTGACAGCCGAGTCGGCGGAAGTCCTCAAGCTTGTTCGAGAGTGTTAGATGGGCCGTGATGTAGGCGCGATCCTCGATTCCCTCGACCAAGATCAGAACCGGTGTGAAAAAGATCTCGTTCACCGAAGGCTGCAGGGCCAGCTGCAGGCGAAGAGCCGTACCCGAATACGATAGCGGTGACTTGGCCAATGCCTCCGAAATCGCGTGTGAGACATTCTCGTATGATAGCTGGGTTACCGTCGCGGCTTGTCTTTGTCCAGTCTTGCGCACGAGGCGCACGTTCTCGTACCTCTCCCCGGATACAAAGATCGGGCTGTGGGTCGAGACAACTACCTGGGAGCCGCGTTTACTCAAGCGATCAAAGACGCTTACCAAATGACGAGATTGTGGCGGATGCTGAAAGAGTTCTGGCTCCTCACACCCTAGGAAGAGGGCAGGTTGACTCTCGTCGTTGCTGAATGCTAACTCGCTGAGCAAGGCGAGCAGGTATGATCGCTGCAAACCATGCCCAAATCGGGCGAGCCTTCCCTTAAAGTCTCCTTCCTGCACGCGGATGACGGCCACAGGCTCAGCAACTGTGACCCGCTTCTGACGATCCTGGTCCCATAGCAACGTCAGCCCAGCCTCGGGGTGAGCCCAATCCCTGAGGCGTTGCCGAAGCGATTGCGATAGCTCGTCCAATGTATGCTGTTCTTCGTCCAGAAGCGTTTGGTAGCTCCCGAGCGCGTTCTGCTCGATGTCTTTGAGTTTGTCGTCAAAAGATACACGAGAGCGAACAGTTCGTGCCAAGAGGGTCCCCAATGCGGAAGTCCTAGACTCGAGTTGCTCGGTTGTGGGGTCCTTGACTGCTGGAACACAGACCCACTGGAGGTGCTTCTCCAGCAGATTGGTCCCTTTCGAGAAGCCGTAAAACTGATCCTGACTTTTCAGAAGATTGCACTGCTTAGGATGGGCCTCCTCGTGGGATCGAAGTGCTCCCCGCATATCAACTTTTGTTGACACTGACGGCAAGTCCGGACAGTTGCCACGGAGCTCAGCGTACAGGCGGCGGAGCTCGTCAACCTTCTTTCCAGCTTTGACGGCCTCAAAGAACGGGGCAAACTCTGGCATGACGAGGCGCTCTCCGTGCTGCTCAACAACGGCGGCTTCAGTGCTCTCGTCCCAGCACGCGACTGCCGAGATGACGAGTCGATCGTGCCTGTAGTAGTCTTTGAGATCTTTCTGTGCCTGTGTACTGAGGCCGGTAAACACGGCGGTTATCGTGATGGTCTTAGAAGTATCCTGTTGAAAAAAATCTTCCCTTTCCAGTGTGAGAAGATCGAGTGGCGACTCGGCATTCTGACGAAAGAGAATGTTAAGTGCGGTGAGGACGGTCGATTTGCCAGAACCGTTCGGACCAACGAGACACGTATAGTCGGTGAAACGAATAGTCTCCTCTTCGAAGGCCCGGAAGTTCTGTATTCGTAGCGAGTCGAGATGCATATCGCCCCCGCATTATGGCACAAGTCGGTACGCGTCGCTATGGCGCTGAGCCGGTGGGGGTGGGCGTTGTGATCAATCCGCGGGCTGTCAGCCCCGCGGCTTTTTCGTGTTCAGCGCCGTCTCATGCTGTCTGGCATCCAACAGCCGCGACCTGACAGGTCGCGGACGGGCCCCTGGGCTCTGTTGAAAACAACGGGGCGCTCCCACCGAGCGCCCCGTGGTGCTCGCGTCCGTGCGAGCGGGTCCGTCCGTGGCTCTCAGCGAAGCGCGCCTGGGGCGAGCCTTGCTGAGAGGGGTGGTTTTACGACGCTTCGGCCCGGGGATGGGCCTGGTCGTAGGCGTCGCGCATCCGTTGGGTGGTCAGATGCGTGTACACCTGGGTGGTGGACAGCGATTGATGCCCCAGCAACTCCTGCACCGACCGCAGGTCGGCCCCGTTGTCCAGCAGGTGGGTGGCGAAGCTGTGGCGCAGGGTGTGGGGGCTGATTTTGGGGTCGAGCTTGGCTTGAGCCAGGTACTTGCTGACCTTGCGTCGAACCGACCGCGTCGAGAGCCGGCCGCCGTGCTTGTTGATAAACAGGGCGGCGTTGGGGTCGAATGCCTGGGCGGTGCGTCTCAGCTCGGTGTCGAGCATCGCCGTGTAGTGGTGAAGCGCCCGCAGCGCATGTGAGCCGAGCGGCGCGATGCGCTCTTTGCGCCCCTTGCCGCGAACGATCAGTGCTGCTGAGGTATCGTCGATGTCGCCGCGGTTGATGCCGACGAGTTCGCTGACGCGAATGCCGGTGGAGTAGAGTGTTTCGAGGATTGCCCGGTCTCGAGCGCCGAGCAGATTGGTGTCGTCGGGAGCCGACAGCAGTTTCTCCACCTGCTCGACGCCGATCGACTTGGGCAGGCGCTTGGATTGCTTGGGGGTTCTGATCATGAGCATGGGATTGCTGACGATCAGCTCGCGCCGTTCCAACCAGCGGTGGAACGAGCGCAGCGTGGCGATCTTGCGGGCCATCGTGGCCGGGGAATAGTTCCGCGTGCTCAAATGCTCGAGGAACCCACGGATGCCGGTGACGTCCATCTGGAGCATGGCGGCGGTGACCGTCACGACCCCGACCGTGGCTAGCACGTCCGTGTTGGTCCTATCGGCATTGGGATCAAGGTCTTGATCGGATGCGCAGCTCAACGCCTTCACCTCCTGCTGGTCTGTGGCGTTGATGTTCCGGTCCTCGGCCAGGAATTGTGCGTACTGGCGCAAGTCCACGCCGTAGCATCGCGCGGTGTAGGGGCTGAAGTGGCGCTCGTCGAGCAGGTAGCTCAGGAATTCCGCGATGACCGGAAGGTGTTCGCTGGTGGCTGATTTCATGACTGTGACTCTGCCTGGGGTGTTATTCGGGGAAGCCCGCGACGGCGTGGATCAAGAGGCTCGAAGCGGCATGGCCGCACGAGCCGACCGGTACCGGACCTCGGTTGAGAGTGAATCCGGAGGGTGAAGTTGACCTCTGCCATGCGTGGACCTCGGCTGGGCGCCGATGACCACGTTGGCCGTCAGCGCGACGAAGCATTGGCTGCTACCGGCATCAGCCGAGCCCGCTCCCAAGCCAGCAGGTCATGGATCAGCCGATAGCTGACAAACTGCGTGTACAGCTCCATGCTCACCAGGTAAACGTCGCTGCCAAAGGGCCCGTCGGGTTCGCTGCGGCCCGCGGCGTACCGTTCGAGCCAGGCCCGCGTCTGATGGTTGATTGCGTCGAAGACGCCTGTCGCCTCGGCGATGGGGTTGGGAGGCCCCAGCTCGCCCGGTGCGACCACGTCAGTCGTGGCGCGGGTCAACGCTCGCGGATCGAGCTCGCTGCTGCGGTCGCCGCGAAGTCTCGCATACAACTGAACCGCGGCGCCCAGCGTTGGCGGTGGATAGGGGTCGTACGCGGTGACCGTGCCCACGACAATCGCGTCAACGTCCAGGACATGGATCAGCTCCATTGCGTCGGCGGGCGAGGCGACCGACCGCATGTCGAGCTGGCGCATCGCGAAGATCACCCGATTGACCGGAATCGAGTTGATTCCCTGCACCTGCTCGAGTTGCTGAGTGAACAGGTCAGCGAATCGGGTGGTGTCAACGGTGGAAACGCCTGACTCGTTGGCGAACGGGGCCACCGCCCAGAGCTGGTGGTGCTGGTACGGACTCATGAGCACCCTCGGCTGGATCAGTTGGTCTGTAGTACACCCCCCGGCTAGAAGCATCCAGCCAACCAGCGCCACGGCCACGCGGGCGACGACGGATCTTCGGCCGGCCCCTGGTGGCATCAGCTGTGCACTTGTCATGGCATCCTGCCTTTTGGTGAGCTCCGCTCGTCATGTCGGCCGATCGGTTTCGATTGCGATTGGCCGAAAAAAAAGGGGTAGGCGACCCGCTAAGGTTGCCGGCCCGGTGGTTGGTGTTCGTGCTCGGGCATGGCGCTGGTCATTTTGACCGAGTACGGCTCGATCGCCTCCAATGCCCGGGTGGTGGTGACCGCCCAGACGTTGTCCACCCCGGAGCGATCGGAGACAAAGAAGACTTGTCCGTCGCCGCTCCAGACCGGTTGGAAGTTGGCGAATCGTCCGTTGGTGAGATTGGTTCTGCCGGAGCCGTCAACGTTCACGATCCAGACGTCGGACTGCTGAGATTGAGTGCTCGAGGATGCCTCTGGTTCAACGACCGCGACGAAGACGATGCGTCTTCCGTCGGGGGACCACGCCGGATTGATGACAGCCGCGTTGGCAGCCGAGACGATCTCCGTGGGGCGCACGGCGTCGCCGTTGATGTAGTCCACCGTCCAAATGCTGTGATGCCGGCTGCCGCGCTGCCGGGCTCTCTGGAAGAGGATCTTGCTGCGTGCGACGTCCGGGGACCATTGAGGAAACAACCCATAATCCAGGAAGCGCCGCACGCCGGGCTTCTTCGTGTCGGCCGACCACATTTCCCATCGTCCCGATCTCGACCCGAGCTTGCAGTAGACCAACCGCTCACCATCGGGTGACCAGGAGGGGTGCAGCTCATGCTCCGGGTCGTCGGTGACCTTCATTGGTTGTCCGCCGTCGGTGGACATCACATAGATATCCCAGTTTCCGGCACGATTGGAGGCGAACGCGATCGTGGCCCCGGACGGATGAAACACCGGCATGACATCGTCAGCCGGGTCCGAGGTGAGTTGGGTGACGGTTCGCCCGGGAATCGTCTTGAGATAGATGTCCGCGGAGTCCCGGTGCTGGGTTGAGGCGAACACCATCTGTGTCCCGGTGCGGTCGATATCGGGATCGAAGCACGCCCCCTCGACCGTGAAGGTGACTTGTGCGATGTTGCTGCTGCCATCGAACGGTCCGCCCGCGTCGCGCGTGCCGCCGAGCATCTCGCCGTAGAGGCCGACGAGCGCTGCGGGACGATCAATGCGTGCGGCCCGGTTGCCGATCTGCTCGACGCCGAGCGGGCCGGCAGTAACCGGGTGCTGGGCAGGCAGCGGCAGGGGGACCGTAACGATTTCCACAGGTGTCTCGCTGATCTCCATCTTTAGAGCTACGGAGCCGCTGTTCGCCGCGCAGCCGCCTAAGAGCGCGGCGGTGCCGACAACAATCAGGCGGCGGGTGAGAAACAATGCCTTGGCGTTCACGCGTTGACCTCCGTAGTTTCCTATGACCGCACGGCATCAAGGCCGGCGGGCGCGACCGTGGTCGCGGTCGTCGGCTCCGCCAAGACCACGCGACTCCTGTGAGCTGAATCGGGCGGGCTCCAACCCATCCCGTCGGGTTCGACCAAGGAAATCCCGGCTCTTTATCGGACGACTGGAGAGCATGGCTTGAGTCCCTGGACCCCGCTGCCACCGGCAGCAACAGCGTTATCGGCATCCTCGCGCGGGGGCCTGAGTCGATATCTCGATTCGATCGCCACTTGATATGCCCGGCGAAACCAGGGTGGTAAGAGGTTCTGAGACCCCAACCCGATCGCCTGCTACGGAGAGTTGAGCTACACTGACTGGTTTGCCAGTTTGGGGTCGCGTAGCTCAGCTAGGTAGAGCAACCGCCTTTTAAGCGGTAGGTCCTGGGTTCGAGTCCCAGCGCGACCATCTACCGAGAGCAATGGATCTACGCGAGCCGGTCCCCTCATGCTGGTACTGCATGTCAATTGGGCCCAAGGCGCCCTACGACTTTGGGCGGAGTCGCGGTCGGCGTACCTCAACGGGGCCGATCGCCCTGCGGACACGGGGGCGTCGAGGCCCCCCGGCGGCGGCGATTCGACCGACACCTCCGTGCAGCGCATCGGGGTTGCCCAGGCGAACCCGCCAGCCGCCCATCCGTTTGCCGTCTCGGCCAGCGAATTGGCTGCCACGCTGGTTGCGGAGGATCTGCTTGAGCCTGATGCCGTTGGCGAGGCGGGCTCGATGCTTCTCCGCTTGCCATGCGACCCGATCGGACCTTGCCCAAGTGACCGGCTGGCCAGCGCCGTCGGAGCGCTGGATCAACCAACCGAGCTTCGACTCGGGCGATTCGAGATCCCTACCGTTGCCCTGCCCAACGATCAGGCCCTCTCAGCCGTGCTTCGACTCGAGGATCGTGGCCCGAGTGATGCCGTCGACTTCGGTCATTCGTTGCGGTATTGGATCACGGTGGCCCGGTTCCTCCTCGAGCTGCTGGCTGATCAGCGATTCATTCCCACGTTGATCCAACCCCAATCGAATCGTGGTGGTCTACGCGCGGCATGGCGGCCTTGGCTGCATGATGAGTCGGCCCAGGTCCGCCTGGGCGCGTTGCTGGCGGCGATGCCTCCAGTCGTCCGAGCGGTGGTCGACGGATTTGCAGATGAGCCTTGGCGCATACTGCATGATGCCCTTGGGACGTTGACCGATGCCACCGTTCGCCGGGCCTTGATCGGCGAGGACTTCATCGAGGCGATTCGAGACCATGATCCTTCAACCGACCCGCAGGTTGCATGGCTGGCGGGGCTGCTCGGTCACGGTGACACGGTTGTCCTACCCCAGGGCCCCGGGGAGCAGATGCTCGGCGATATCCGGGTATGGATCAGCCAGCTTGAAGATGCCCGACGACCCCAGCCGTTCCGTTTGTGCTTTCGGCTCAATGAGCCGCCTGCGCACGCGGTCCCGGACGATCTGCTCTGGGTGGACGAGGACCTGTGCTGGCGACTCAGCCTGCATTTGGTGATGGACAACGACCCGCAGCAGGTCATGGTTGACGCCCGGCGTGTCTGGGAATCCTCCTCGGCGGGGCTGGTGGTCGATGGTCATCACATTGACCGGCCTGCGGAATTGCTGTTGGCCGAGCTGGGCCGGGCCAGCAGAATCTATCCGAAGATCGAGGCGGCGCTGGCCGAGGCACAGCCCTGCGACATCGACCTCACCACCGCGGAGGCTGCCGATTTCCTGCGAGACTACCGGTCGCTGCTCGAGGAGTCAGGATTCGGCGTGATCGTGCCCCGGTGGTGGGATGAGCCGGCGTGTCGCCTCGGCGTGCGCTTGCAGGTCGATGCACCGGCATCCGACGACCCCGACCCAGAGATTGCCGGCGATTCGGCCGCGGCTCCGTCCACGCTTGGGCTCAATAGTCTTGTGCGGTACCGATGGCAGGTCGCCATCGGAGACCAGCCATTGTCGGTTGATGACTTGCGGCAGCTTGAGCAGCTTCACTCCCCGCTGGTACGAATCGGGCGGTCGTGGGTACACATCGCTCGCCAAGACATCGCCAACGCCGCGGCCTTTGTGCAAGCGGATCGGGGGGGCGAGATCTCACTGCTGGGGGCGCTGCGAATGGCCCAGGGTGTTGTGAGCTCTCAGCCGGCTGAGATTGGCCTGCCCGTCTTGGGAATGGATGCAGCCGGATGGGTGGGTCAGCTTCTGGACCCCGTCGATGGGCACCAGGCCATGCCTCAGTTGGATCAACCGCGTGGGTTCGTCGGTACGTTGCGTCCATATCAGAAGACCGGCTTGAGCTGGCTGGTGTTTCTGGAGCGCTACGGTCTGGGGGCGTGCCTGGCCGACGATATGGGTCTCGGCAAGACGATCCAACTGATCGCGCTGCTGTTATATGAGCGCGAGGAGGCGACCCGATCCGCGGAGGTGGGTCCAACCCTGTTGGTCGTGCCCACCTCGTTGATTGGGAATTGGGTGGCCGAGCTACGGCGATTCGCACCTTCGCTTTCATGCCACGTTCACCACGGACCTCAGCGATCGCTCGGGGGGCGCTTGGTTGAGTTTGCGGCCGCCAATGACATGGTGATCACCACCTACGCGCTGGTCCCACGCGACCACGACACGCTGATGAGGATTCGTTGGTGGCGGGTGGTGCTGGACGAGGCTCAATACATCAAGAATCCGCCCACCCAGCAGGCGACTGCGATCCGGCAGTTGCCGGCCCAGCGCCGAGTGGCCATGACCGGCACCCCGGTGGAGAACCGGCTCAACGATCTGTGGTCGATCATGGAGTTCTGTAATCCGGGCTATCTCGGCGGAGCCCGCGAGTTTCGCCGGCGCTTCGCCGTCCCGGTCGAGCGCCATCGAGACCACCGCCAAGCGGAAGCGCTGCGAAACCTCGTGCGGCCATTTGTGCTGCGGCGCCTCAAGATCGACCCGGAGGTGATCGTTGATCTGCCCGCATGTGTTCAAACCAAAGAATACGCGACACTCACCGCGGAGCAAGCGGGGCTGTATCAGGCGATCGTCGATGAAATGCTCGGCGCTGTCGATCGCGCCCAGGGCATCCAGCGCCGCGGGCTGGTGCTGGCAACACTGACCAGGCTCAAGCAAGTCTGCAACCATCCGGCCCACCTGTTGCAGGCTACTGGCGCCGGTGTCGTGGATTGGGCGCCCAAGAGCGCTGATCATCGGCCGCTGTCGGCCCGTTCCGGCAAGTGCACGCGGCTCATCGAAATGCTCGAAGAGCTGTTGTCGGCGGGCGACAAGGCCCTGGTGTTTACCCAGTTTCGTCAGATGGGTCACCTGCTGGCAGCGATGATCCGCCACGACCTCGACTGCGAGGCGATGTTCCTGCACGGCGGGACACCGCCACTCAAGCGTCAACCGATGATCGACCGATTTCAGGGAAGCGACGGCGCCGCGCCCATCTTCATCCTTTCGCTCAAGGCCGGCGGCATTGGATTGAACCTCACCGCTGCCAACCACGTGTTCCATTTCGATCGTTGGTGGAATCCGGCCGTGGAGAACCAGGCTACCGACCGCGCGTATCGCATCGGCCAGTCGAGGACCGTGCATGTGCACAAGTTCGTCTGCGTCGGCACGCTGGAAGAACACATCGACCAGATGATCGAACAGAAGACCCACCTGGCCGACAACGTCATTGGCTCGGGGGAGCAGTGGGTTACGGAGCTTACCACTGAGCAACTGCACGAAACCCTGCGACTGCGGGCCACGGCGCTGGAGGTTGATCCGTGACATTGAATTTCAACAGGTCGTTCGGTAGGAAGCCCTCCTCACCACGGCTGGTGCACAATGGCATCAGACTGCGGGCAACCGGTGACGAGGCGATCGCCCGCACCTGGATCTCGCAGCAGTGGTTGGAGCGGCTGGAGGATCTGGTGTCGGTGGGGCCGCTGCGCGAAGGATTGGAGTACGCTCGCCGCGGCCAGACGATCACGCTGCAGATCAATCCTGGCCGGGTTGATGGTCAGGTTCAGGGTCGCGCCGCTGAGCCGTACCGGACGCAGTTGCGAATTCCGATGCTTGATGAGCAGCAGTGGCAGCGGATCATCGACGCCATGGCTGGTGAGGCTTTCTACTCGGCCATGCTGCTGGCGAACCAGCTGCCCCCGGCGGTTGGGAGCCTGCTCGCGTCGCTTGAGTTGCAGTTGGTTCCGCCGGCCGATCAGCTCATCGTCGAGTGCGACTGCCCGGCGAGCGAACCGTGCAAGCACGCGGCCGCAGTGGGATATCTTTTTGCCGAACGGATTGATAGCGATCCCCTGGTCATACTGTCACTGCGCGGGATGCCGGGCGAACGGGTCCTGGAGCGGCTGGCGCAGGCCAGGGCCATGCGGACCCACGGTGTCGCCGCCGCACACGCCGATCCTCCAATACCCCATTCGCAAGATGGCGCAGTGCCGCTTGAAGCGTGCCTGGACGCGTTTTGGCGTACAGGGGGGCAACTGGCCCAACTGAAGCGCTTGGGGCCGCCGCAGCACGCGCCGCATGCCCTGTTGCGCCGGCTTGGGCCGACGCCCTTGCCCGGCCAGTTTCCGATGCTCGGATTGCTGGCGAGCATCTACGACGCAGTCTCGCGGTCAGCCATACGTTTGCGAGACGAGGCCGAGCGCATTGACGACGAATCCGCCTGACCCTTGATGCCTTGATGCCGACCCGGGTCTTCCTCGTCCCGACAAGTCGGGACTCGTCAGACCCGGCTTCCCCCGATGCCTCGATGCCTTGTTGCCTTGGTGCCTTTCCACTCACCGCGCGGCGCCTCAAGAGAATCGGCATGAGTCCCTGAGGTCGGATTATGCGGGCATGCGGGCGGCAAAGTGCGCCCCCAATCGCCGGCGCGGACAACTTGGGCTGTCCAATGGCCGATATCACTATCCGCAACCGAAGGCTGCGCGCAAGGAGGGCGCTGTCCATGGGAACCTCACGATCTACGGCCGAGCGCATCAGGCCGATACTGCAAGCTATGGAGCGCTCGATCGAGTCGGCACGGCGACGTCGGTTGCATGATTCGGGTCTCGCAGCCGCCCCCATCACGGTTGAACCTCCACAGCCCGTCACTGATCCGACCCAGCCTCCACGTCAAAGGGCCCGGCCGAAGCGCCCGTCGTCGCTTATGCGCCCTTACGACGCGCCGGAATATCGGGCCAAAGCGGTCTAATCGATATCACCGGAATAGATTCGCCGAACCGATTCGCTGCACCGCGACCCCCACCGCCGCCCGTGCGTGCATGAACCCACGCCCCAAGGTGGCCGATGATCAATACGGGAGGCGTCTCTCCAGGCGTGTTGAAACGCCCGGATTTCCCTTGGGTGGGCGGCGAGGACCGCAACGGCCATGTGGACTATCTTCACGCGCAAGTCCAACGACCCCTCGTACGATGAACTCGGCGCCCTTGGGGCCGCGGACGGGGTCGTTCTCGATGCGCCGCCGCCCGGCCACCGGAAGATCACCAATCCCATCGCGACGATCGAGCATATCGGACCAACAGCCGTGGCCACCGTGACGGTCGACCAGTTGTCGCCCAGCGAGGGCATCGCCCAGTTGCGCGAGCTGCTGGACGACCTGGCCGAAGCGGGGGCGAAAAACTTTGTGCTGGACATGCAGAACGTTCAGCACATGGATTCGGACTGTGCCGCCAGCCTGGTCAAGTCGCTAAACAAGCTTGCCGGAAAAGGCGGGCGGATCGCTGTGGTAAACCCCGACCACAGCATCCAGTCTCTGTTCCAGACGACTCAGCTCGATCGGTTGTTTCCGCTCTGCCACGATGTCATGGGTGCCCTGGCCGCGGTCGAGCGCAACCTACAGAATGTCTGATTGGCCTGGGGCGGCATCATCGGCGTCGCCCGCCTCGGCGGCGGCGAGGTCACTCGTCGCCGGCTGCACTTGGCCCCGCACGTGCTTCAGCCCGCGGCGCTGGTCCCGAAGCCGGCGGCTCTTGCCCACGCGCCGGCGAAGGTAGTACAACTTCGCCCGCCTCGCATCACCGCGCCGCACCACCTCGATCTTCGCAATACGCGGTGAGTGCAGCGGGAAGATCCGCTCCACCCCTTCGTTGGCCACGATGCGGCGAACGGTGATTGTCCGGTTGATCCCCCGTCCGCGTTGGGCAATCAGCACGCCCTGGTAGACCTGGATGCGCTCCTTCTCCCCCTCGATGATCCGCACGTGCACGCTGAGCGTGTCACCCACGCTGAACACCGGGAACTGATCCGCGGGCTTCAACTGATCGGCGACGGTCGTTTCGATGGTTTCCTGAGGGTTCATGGGGGGGTTGTAAGCAAGTAAGCTGGTGTGAGGACTGGTCACTTAAGTGACCAGTCCTGGGTTGAGCAGATCGGGGCGACGCTGCCGGGTCCGCTCGATCATCATACTCCTTCGCCACTCGTTGACGGCCTGGTGGTCGCCTGAGAGCAGCACTTCGGGCGCCGAGCGGCCCCTCCAGACCTGAGGTCGGGTGTATTGAGGCCCCTCCAGCAGTCGCCGGCCCTGCGGCTCGCGGGCGGCAAATGAATCCTCGGCCGTCGAGTCCTTGTGCCCCAGCACACCCGGGATCAGCCGGACGACCGTGTCGATCAGCAGCATTGCAGGAATCTCGCCGCCGCTGAGCACGTAGTCGCCGACGCTGAGTTGAAGCGGGTCAAGCTCCTGGATCACTCGCTCATCAACCCCTTCATAATGGCCGGCGATCAGAAGCAGCCGCGGGCTCTCGGCCAGCTGTTCGACTCTGCCTTGCCCAAGGCGCTCGCCCTGAGGCGTGAGCAGGATACGTGTTGCCGCCCGACCGTCTTGGGCTTCGATCGCCATGACTGCGTCATGAAGCGGTTGACACATCATCACCATGCCGGGCCCGCCGCCGAACGGTCGATCATCGACTTTGCCGTGCTTGCTGTGGGCCCAGTCACGGATGTTGTGCACGTGGTAGGTGACGAACCCCCGTTCCTCTGCTCGACCGAGGATGCTGGCAGTGAGCACCTGCCCAAACATCGCCGGGAACAGGGTGAGGACGTCGATCCGCATGGTGATAGCTGTCCGCGATCAGCAATCAGCCATCAGCTACGGCCGTCGCCGACTGCTGATCGCTGCCGGATGACAGCGTCTTGCCCGGCTTGGGATCACAGCCGACGCGGCGCAGCAAGCTGGCGACGGTCCGGCTCGGCTGAGCGCCGACGCTGAGCCAATAGTCAGCCCGCGGGACGTTGACGCTCAGCTGTCGATCATCGGGCGCCATCGGATCGTACCAGCCGATCTTCTCGATGACGCGCCCGTCGCGCGGTGACCGGCGGTCCATCGCGTTGATGCGATAAAACGGCCTATGTCGGCGACCCATCCGCTTGAGACGTAACACGACCATCGTGGTCTCCCTCGCCACCCGCTTGGCCGCGCCGTGGGGCCCTGCGGAGGCGAATCGCAAAGCATAGCAGTCATGTGCGCCCGATCAAGCCGCCGAGCCGCCGAGCAAGGCTCCCAGGGCGCTCACATACAACCTCGCTCCTGTGCGGATGGCGTAAAAGACGATGTCACCGATCGGGGTGAAGAAGATCGCCATGAGCACAAACATGCCGAACAATTGGGCCTGCGGGTGGTTGTACAGTTCCCTGGCTTTGCGTGAGAGCCCGGCCAGGATCCGCGAGCCGTCCAGTGGTGGGATGGGCAGCAGGTTGAGCAGGGCCAGGACAATGTTCAGCCAACCGCCGGTCCACAGGAAGGTTGTCACATTCTCGTGCAGCGGCTGGGCCGTCGTCCCGAACCGCAGCCACAGGCTCATGCCCGTCAGCGCCGCCAGGGACAAAAGGATGTTCATCGCCGGCCCGGCGAGGGAGACCAGCACGTCGCCATACCTGCGGTTACGAAACCGCGCGGGATTGACCGGCATCGCGCCCCACGCGATGCCGATGACGGCGAATATCAGCAGCGACATGCCGCCCATGTGCACCAGTGGGTTCACCGTCATGTGGCCCGTTCGCCTGGGCGTGTCGTCGCCCTGCCACAGCGCCGCCCAGCCGTGAGCCAGCTCGTGCAGCACGATCGAGGAGATCACCCAGAAGATCCAACTGACCAGCTCGACGGTCTGGCCCGCCTGGTACAGATTATGCACCCACCAGTTCATCGTCGTCTCGCTGGTCTACGGCGAAGGTGAGCTGCGGATAGGCATCCACAGCGATCAAAGAAATCAGACGCGCGCATCATAGCCGCGAATGCGCATTCCCGGGGCTCGTGAACCGCGTCGCGGCTACTGCACCCTCAGGTCGATGGTCGTTCCACCTCGTTGGAGGATGACATGAATGCCTTCGTCCGGATCGAACTCCTGCATGGCCTGGCGGAAGTCGTCGAGGTTTCGGACCTCGGTGTCACCGAAGCCCAGGATGATGTCGCTAGGTTTGAGGCCGACGCGGGCGGCAACGCTTCCCTCCTGGACGGCTGAAACGATCACACCTTGACCAGACCGGACGCCAAGCCGTCGAGCGATTTCGGGAGTCAACGTATAGACAGTCACGCCCAGCTGATCAAAGGATTCCCACGTGTGGCCACCAGCCTTGGCCAGGTCGCCAAGCGTAACTCGGACGGTGCGCTGTTTCCCCTGGCGAAAGAGAGTCAACTCGACGGTCGTTTCCGGGGCGGTCTGTGCTACCGCGTTGCGAAGTTCATTCATATTCCCAATCGATTTGCCGTCAAACTCGGTAATGATGTCATCTTTTTCCAGGCCGGCCTTCTCGGCAGGACTGTCTGGCATCACCTGGTCGATGACCACACCGGTTGTCCCTTTGAAACCGGCAGAATCGGCCCCGTCGTGTGTAAGCTCAGCCATCTGCACCCCCAGCCAGCCCCGGACGACCTGGCCGGAGTCCAGGATGCTGTCCATGACGCTGCGGGCCATGTTGGAGGGGATGGCGAAGCCGATGCCCATGGAGCCGCCGGTGCGGGTGGTGATGGCGGTGTTGATGCCGATGACCTCGCCATGCAGGTTGACCAGCGGGCCGCCGCTGTTACCGGGGTTGATCGCGGCGTCGGTCTGAATGAAGTTCTCGTAGATCGCCACGCCCAGGCCCGAGCGGCCTTTGGCGCTGACAATGCCTGCGGTGACGGTATGGTCATACCCAAAGGGGTTGCCCACCGCCAGGACCCACTGGCCGACTTGAATCGCGTCGGAGTCACCGAACACAGCCGGCACGAGATCGGTGGCGTCGATCCGGATGACGGCCAGGTCCGTTTCCTCGTCGGTGCCCACGACCTCGGCCTCGTACTCGCGCCCGTTGGCGAGTTTGACCTGGATCTCGTCGGCTTCTGCCACCACGTGGTTGTTGGTGATGATGTAGCCATCCGGGCGAACAATCAGGCCGCTGCCTTGTCCCCGCCACTCGCGGAAGCGCCTGCTCCGGTCCTGCGGGCCGAAGAACCGCTCGAAGAAGTCATCGCCACCGAAGAAGTCCTCGAATCCCCGCGGGGTACGAAGCCGGGACCGCCGGCGCTGGGGAACCTCCACTCGCTGGGTCGAAACGATGTTGACCACCGCTGGGGCGATTGTCTTCGTGGCCTGCTGGAAGGCTAGCGACAGGTCGTGAGCATACTTGAGCGCTTCGCGTTCCTGCGGCGTCTGGCTTGGCGCCTGGGCCTGGACGTCCTGGGTCGACAACCGTGGCACACTGAGCCCGCCGGTCACAGCCAGCCCAAGCAGGATCACAACTGCCAACAACGTTCGAGGGCGGAGCCCGGGTCGCGTACTCATGGCTGATCAAGTCCTTTAGAAAGGGTCCATCGTGAACAACAGCGCCGCCTCAAACCGCGGCACGGTGATTCTATCCGCGTTACGTGCTCTCGGCAGCGCCACCCGGCGAGTCGCCTTCATGAGCCGGTCTTGCGGCCTGCTGAACCCGCGTCGTGTTTCATCGACGTGATGATTTCGCGGCATGCGCGCAGCGCGCGGTTGACCGACTCGGAGTCCGGAAAGTGTCTGGCCACATCCTCCGACAACACGACGACGTTGCTGCCGGCGGCGAAC
>JADFFQ010000040.1 GCA_022568135.1 Planctomycetota bacterium
TCTCACCACTGATGGTGGGCACGACGATTGCCGAGCTCGCCGGCGTCGGAACGGCCGAGCGTGCCGAGATGAACCTGCTGACCGGAGGAACTCGAATCCATGGGCTGGTCTAGGCGAACATTCGCTACGCTGGGATTGTCCATCGCCGGCTCGCTCATGTTGATTGCAGCGGCCCGAGCAATTGCGGCTGATGCGCATGAAGCTCGCCGATGGCTCGGTCGAAGTGATGCACAAGGAGGAGGACCGCTCGGAACTGGAGCCGGCGTTCTCCAAAGACGGCTCCGGACCGGCCAATGGCGCCAGCCCGGTCAACGGGTCGGGAACAAGTAATAGCTCTCAATCGCCGGGCAGCTCCGGGGCCGCCAGAGGTCCGGGGGGCTCCGGCCTCCACTAGCCCCCATCCCACCTCCCCGTCCGGCCAAACACCCACTACACAAATACAACGCCGTCCGGAAGCATGTGCTCGCGGTCGGCGTCCTCGCGTCCTGTTAATCAGATAGGTCGGGTAGTACCTTTCCGCGCTGTAGCTGCTGTCGCTGTAGCTGCTATCATCGTGACCGGCATCTTGGGCGCTTACAGCCGCCACCGGGTGTAAGGGGGAAGGTAGCATCACCAGCCCGATTAACATGAGCAGAATGGTTAGGCTGCTTGCGATTTTCAACATGATTCGTCACCTATTGGCCAGGTTATGGCAACAACGCGCCCTTTTATCGACTAACCTCGTTTCCCGGACTTTGTTATCTTGTATATCAGAGTGTATTCACGATATTTGACACTGTCAATGTCATTTTCCCGGCCCTGCAACATCCGTTAAAATTTGCCTCACGTACATTCACGGACTATAGAGCCGCGGCTGTTAAAATAAGTCTACAATTTGAGCGAGGAGAGTTGTGTCGTGAAGATAAGGGTTGTGCTGTTCGCTCTGCTATTCTTTGGACTTATCGTGTCCGCCGCAGATTTCGGCGGAGGTAGTCTTGGGGCGACCCTCGTTTCGGGTGCCTCGGCCCCGGCACCACTGGCGGCAACCCTAACTCTGACACCCACCTCCGCAGTGCCCAACCAGACAATAGTCCTGCTAGGCACCGGATTTACGCCCGCAACTACTACCGGTGGCGCTGGGCCCAACAGTGTCCATCAAATCACCGGGAACGGGTCGAGCGTGGTCAAAATTGGTGGTGTTGCCTTAACCTCTCCGCAGATAACCTATCCCATCAACTTGGACACCGGTGGCTCGTTGGCGGCAACATTGGTAGTGCCTGTCAACTCGACGACCCTGGCCGGAGGAAGTGTAACCGTGGCGGTCACCGACGACCAAGGAGTCACCACTTCCGCCACTTTGACCATGGTCCCACGCAAGATAACTCTGAATAAGACCACAGGGCGAAGGGAAAGCGATATAAGAATCGAAGGAACCGGATTCCCGGCAACCAATCTAAGCGCATCCGGCAGTTTTACCGTAACGGTCGACTACGGCGGTACTCCGGTGGCCAATATAACGCCGGATAGCGACGGTGAATTCGAGACCACGTTCAAAGTACCGCCTCGGGCCGTAATCCCGTCTACCAACACCGTAACTGCGCTCATCGCAGGCACCTCCGCCACCGCCACTGCCACCCACTCGGTACCTGCCGCCACCATATCTGTAAGCCCGGATACCAGCCCGCCTGGTTTTACTGTCACGGTGTCCGGTAAGGACTTCCCCGCTTTTTCCCAAGTCTCATCCTTGACTGTGGGGAGCACTTCGGTTCTGCAATTACCGTCGACCACCACCTTCGACGGCAAATTCATCTCGGCCGCGGTGGCGGGCCCACCGTCTCCACTGTAGCCGACGCCGCTGCTCGCGATCGTGTCGATGATCCCGGTGGACACGACGACCTTGCGGATACGGTGGTTGCCGGTGTCGGCGATATAGACGTCGTCGCTGGAGTCCACGGCGACGCCCTGGGGCTTGTTGACCCTGGCCGCCGTGGCCGGTCCGCCATCCCCGGTGGAGCCCGTGGTGCCGGTGCCCGCGAAAGTAGAGTAGGTCGCGCCGGCCACCGTGTACTTGACGATACGGCTGTTGGACCCGCTGCTGTCGGCCACGTACACATCGCCCGCGCTGTCCACGGCGACGCCCCGTGGCTCGAGGAGCAGGACATCGGTGGTCGCGTCGGCGGGTTCAAACTCGAAACCCGAGCCGATGATCGTGGTGATGTCACCGGTGATCGCATCGACCTTGCGGACCCGCCCCTGAATCGGACTGACGATGTAGATGTTGCCCGCGGTGTCGATTGCGACATCCTCTGTTTGCTCGAGGTAGGCGCTGGTAGCGGTCATGCCATCGCCAATCCCTGGATCCTTAGGCTCACCGGCAACAACGGTGATGATCCCGGTTGCCGCCACGATCTTGCGGATCACGTGAAACTGACTGTCGGCCAGGAACAGGTCGTCGGAGCCGTCCACGAAGAGCCCGCGCGGCTCGTTCATCCTGGCTGACGTCGCGGGTCCGCCCTCGCCGAAGGGCCCGGTGCTGCCGATCCCTCCATAGGTGCTGATGGTGCCGGCACTCACGTCTATCTTGCGAATCCGAAGGTTCATCGTGTCGGCGATATACACGTCCCCGACGGAGTCCACCACCACGTGCGTGGGCGTATCAAACTGGGCGGCCGTGGCCGGCCCGCCGTCGCCGCTGAAGCCCGCGGTCCCCGTGCCGGCGATGGTGTCGATCGTCGACATCTCGGTGAACTTGCGGATGCGATCGTTCCCGGTATCGGCGATGTAGATCTCGTTCGTGTCGGTGTGGATCGTGGCATAGATTGAGACCCTGCGGGTATTGGTGGTGGTGGAGACACCCCAGGTCGCCGTGTAACCATTCTGTATTGCGTTGTTGTCGCTGTGGCGGGTCTGGCCGCCGGTGGCGTCGTAGTAGTAATCCAGGGTGGTAACGTTGAAGCCGAGCGCCAACCAGTACGTGCCTGAAGTGATCGACGTCGGTGGCAGGTCGATCGTAAGCCAGGCCGCAGCGCCCGAGCGCGTCACGAAGGCCGTCTCGGCGATAAGGGTGTCCGGCTCGCCCGCGGAATCCGTGTAGATGGCGTAGCGCACCTTCTTGGCGCCGGTTGGGCCATCGACATAGGCGGTGATGCTGTCAATGATGCCGGCCTGGGCCACCGTGACCTGCGTCGCAACCTGCTTGTTGGCAACGGCGCCCTGGGTCGAGCCGAAGATCGTGCTAAAACCAACCGGATCAGCGCTTCCGCCATTGCCCACGACCCAGAGGCCCTCGGGCATGTTGATCTTGGCGCTGATGGCGAGGCCGCCGTCGCCGGTATAGCCGACCTGGGCGGTGCCCGCGACAGTGGTGATCGTTCCTCCGTCCGTGAACTTGCGTATCGAGGAATTGTCGGTGTCGGCGAAGTAGATATTGTCGGAGTCGTCGATGGCGATCCCGCGAGGGCGCTTGACCTTGGCGGCGGTGGCCGGTCCGCCATCGCCGGAGGAGCCCTGCCCCCCGGTCCCGGCCACGGTGGTGATGGTGCCGCCGGGCGTGATCTTTCTGATCCTGTGATTCTCGGTGTCTGAGAAGAAGACGTTGCCGGCGGAGTCAACGGCGATTCCGCGGGGCGTGTTGATGTCGGCGGATGTGGCCGCGCCTCCATCGCCGGAGTACCCGGCTGTGCCGGTTCCTCCGATGGTGGTGATCACGCCCGTCGCCACCGTCACCTTGCGGATGCGGTGCTTGGTGGTGTCAGCGATGTAGATGTTGCCGGACGCATCGACTGCGACGTCGTGGGGCGTGTTGAGCCACGCGGCCGTCGCCAGGTTGCCGTCCCCGGCGACGAGTGACCCACCCCCGGCCACGGTTGAGATGTCCTCGAACGCCGAGTCCACCATGCGCACGACCGCGTTGAGGCGATCAGCGAAGTACACATCGCCGTTGGCGGCGACGGCTAAGCCGGCCGGCGAGTTCAGCATGCCGCTGATGGCGGGTCCGCCGTCGCCGGAGTACCCCGCCGATCCCGTGCCGGCGTAGGTGTTGATGATGTCGGCCTTCAACGACCCTGCGCAGAATCCCCATGCCATCGGTATCGAAACCATCAACAACCAATAGAACCGAGCGCGTGTCATCGTTGACTCCCCTATTGCACGACTGCCTCGATCTTTCGTCGCGCATCGCCCGAACGGCCTTGACTGGTCAAGGTCGTGGGCAACGCGGCGGGCGGGGCTCGGGTGACGACGACCTGGGCATTGCCGAATGTGGGGTCGTTGGCGGCATTGCCGTCGTCGGAGATGCTCCCGATGCCGGTGTCGCCATCCTCGTCGGTGTCGACCATCATCTCGCGGATCGCCATGTTCATCCCGGCTTCGGCGGCGTAGAACGCCTGGATGGTTTCCACGCGCCGGACCGTCAGAACGTGATCGCGGGCCCCGCCGATAACGATCCTGATGATGATCAGGTCGAGAAGGAGCAAGAGCACGATCATCACGATCGCAGCCATGCCCCGGCGATGGTGGCGCATCACGAGCCTCCTCCGCTCATAGTCGAGCGAATGAACAGTTTGGTCCGAAGCGTTTCGCTCACGCCGTGGCGCTGGAGCGTCACCTCCAGGGCGACACGGCGGATGGGGTCGCAGGCGACACCGGCCAGGCTGGCGGCCAAGGCGGCGTTGTCTTCGTCATACGTCACCACGGAGAACGCGGTGGCATCGGCCAGCAGGATGGCCGCGGCACCGCCGTCAACCGCGAGCATCACATCGGAGCCGGAAAGGGACAAGCTGTAGCTGTCAGCGCCACTATCGGACCACGTGATGGAAGTCGCGGTGACGGTGTCGATATTCGGGGCAATGCCGCTGGCGCCGCTATCGAGCTCGATCTTGCGCAGCTCGCGCACGGCGCGATCCAGGGCGATCGAGGCTTCGCCATGCAACTGGGCCGACGTTGCCGTATCCGAGTAGCCGTCCACTGCGTTGAGAATGAGCAAGGAGGTGATCGAACCGAGCACGGCCAGAACCACGATGGTGGCGATCGACTCGATGAGCGTAAAGCCTCGCAACGCTACGAGATGTCTGCGTCGGCCGATCACGAGGGGGTGTACTCCGTCACCACAGTCGAGACCGACAATGTTCGCACGGATGCGGTGGCGTCGGTCCATTGCACCTGGACCTCGATGGTCATGTAGCCGTCGCCGGGCGTGGAGAGGTCGGCGAGTGTTTCGGTGAGCGTGACCGTTCTGCTGAAGCCCGGATATCCGGAGATCGTCGGCTCGGCTGGATAGTTGGCCGGGACCTCCAGATAGGCCCAGCCACGGGTGGTGCTGTGACGGTCGGCGATGATGTCTTCGAGCTTCTCGGTGGCCAGCCAGCGGGCTTTGGAGGCCAGCATCGGGTTGACGCGCTGGATATGCGCTTCCCGGACCGCCCAGAGCATCGGCGGGATCGCCAGGGCCAGGATGACGACCGCTGCGATCGTTTCGATCAACGTGAAGCCGTGCGTGCGAGCAGTGGACATCGGCATGATTCCGTGCTGGAGGCGATTACGGGGGGGTATAGGCGACGAATCCGCTTCCCACCTCCACCGTGATCACATGGCTGCCGGAGAGGGTGACCGATCCCTGCGCCGCGAGCGCCGCTTCCGTCTCGTTGAGCGGCCGGCCCAGCCAATCGAAGCCGATCTCCGGGCCGGCGTCGAAGCTCGCGGTCACCAGTTGCACCCCCACGAACTGATTGACGCCGAGGCTCTGGACAAACGGCCCGGAAGTCGCGGGATCGGTGAGCACGGCGGCATTGATCCGCCCGGGGCTGCTCGGGTCTTCGGCGAGGACCGACCAGGTGTCCGCGCCGGTATCGAAGACGACCCAACTGCGGGTACCGGTGGCGACGGCCCGCTGGCGGGCGAAGGTCAGATCGCGGACGAGCTGCTTGGCCGCCATCGCCGCCCTGGCGCCCGTAGTGGCACTGAGCACCGGGGCCACCGTCGCCGCGAGAATCACCACGATGACCATGACCGCGATCAGCTCGATCAGGCTGAATCCGCCGCCTCGGGAGAGACGGCGGGGATCGTTCCTTGTGAGCTGCACCACCATGCGGGGTCGATCAGAAATCGTTTTCGGCGATGCCGGCGGTGAGGGTGTTGGCCCAGAAGGTATAAGCCTGCGGGGTCAAGGTGTTGTCAACGTAATAGGCCCAGCCGCCGGTGCCTGCGATCACAGGGGCGGTGCGGGCCGCGGCCTCGCCGGCGGTCGCCGTGTGAACGTCGTTGGGGTTGGCACCGCTGTCGTAGGGGTTGTCAGGAATTGCTTCCTGCATCACCGTGCCCAGCGTCTCGAGTTGAACGAGGGTTGGATAGGCGGCGACGCCGGTGTTAATGACCTCATTGGCCAAGAAGTTCGCGACGCCCGCGCGGACCCCGCCCAGGGTGCCCTTGGTCGCCGACTCCTTGGCCTGAGCGGCGTAGTCGAAGTACCTCGGCAGGGCGACGCCGACGAGAATGGCCAGGATCACGACGACCGCGATCAGCTCGATGAGGGTAAAACCTTTTCGAATGGGTGTGAAACGCTTCATGGTGTGGTGCTTCCTTTGAAGATTCCTTTGTTGCTTCTCTGGTCCGTTTCAGTTCAATGGCCGCCGGCGTCCGGCGTCTGAGCGATGGGTCACGACGACTCCACGCCTCGGCTAACCGATCAGCGCGCCCATATTCCACATCGGCAGGAATACGGCCAACGCGAACATGAGCACAATCGCGGCCAGTCCCACAATCACAACTGGCTCGATCAGGGTCGCGAGGTTCCTGGTCAGATGAGCAACCTCACGGTCGTAGTGTCGGGCCACGATCTCGCACATTCTCGGCAGCTCCCCAGCTTCCTCTCCGGCGGCGATCAGCCGCCGCGCGAAGCCCGGCAGGTATGCACAGGCCAAGAGGATGTCGGCCAGCCTCCCCCCCTGCTTTACCTGATCCCGCATTCTCTCGGTGTCGGCCTGCAGCAGCGGCCGACCGGATGATCGCCCCGACATCTCCAAGGCTTCGATCAGCCCCAAACCGCTCTGGAGAGAGAGTCCGAAAACATGGGCGAAACGGCTCACCGCCATTCCTCGCAGCACATCCCGCAGGAACGGAACCTTGTGCAGAAGATCGTCGATTCGTTGCCTTGACCGGGGGGTGCGCCACGCCCGCCAAACCGTCCACCCACCGCCGACCAGCCCCGCCAGCAACAGATACCAATAGGTCCGTACGAATTCACTGATCCCCATCAGCAGCTGTGTCAGAAGAGGTAGGTCAATCCCGCGGGTGGCGAACAGCGCCGCGAACTTCGGGATCACGACCATCATCAGGAAGGTAACGGCCCCAGCCAGGGCGATGACAACGCACAGCGGATACATCAGCGCACCCTTCACGTTCTTGGTGGTTTCGTATTGCGCCTCAAGCATTTCGGCCAGGCGACCGAGCACTTTAGCCATGTTGCCGCTGGCTTCGGCGGCGCGAACCGTTTCGACATACACCTCTCCAAACAGCTCGCGATGGGAGGCCAGCGAATCGGTGACCGATTGGCCGGATTCGATCTGGGCGGCGATATCCTGAATTACCCTTCCCAGACGCCGATTGGGCTCCTGCTCGGCAATGGAGCGCAGGCCATCCGCGATGGGAATGCGAGCTTCCATCAAGACCGCAAACTGATAGGTGAGGTGAGCCAGATCCCTGGCCCCGACCGGCGCGGATCGCCAGGGGCGCCACTCGGAGCGTTGTGCAATGATCCGCAGCGGCTTCAACCCCGAGGCGCTGATCTGGCGATACGCCTCGCGGCGATTTGCCGCCCGCAGCACGCCTTTGCTCTTGGCGCCGCGCTGGTCAATCGCCTTGTAGTGGAATGTCAGTTGACTCACGCACTCCTCCTCGCCGGCTGCGGCCGGTTGGCCGTGACCATCACCGCGGCAACCTTGGCGACCTCCCGAAGCGTGGTCTGACCCAGGCGAGCCTTCTCCAAGCCATCCTGCCACATCTGGCGCATGCCGTCGCGGACCGCAGAGTCGCAAATCTGCCTCGTCGATCCCTCCTCCTCAACCAGGGTTTGAATGGGAGGAGTAAACCGCAGCAGCTCAAAGACGCCGATCCGTCCGCGAAATCCCGTTTGCCCGCAGCGCGGGCATCCCTTGCCGCGAACAAACCCCGAGGTCTGCTCCCGGAGCCCGAAATGGTGGCGGATCAGGTCATCGATCGAGTCCTGGACGACACAGTTCTGGCACACCCTGCGCACCAGGCGCTGAGCCACCACACCCAGCACCGCGGAGTTGATGACGAACGAGGGCAGGCCGTAGTCGCGCAGTCGGGCCACGGCGCCGGGCGCATCGTTGGTATGCAGCGTGGAAAGGACCATGTGCCCGGTCAAGGCCGCCTGCAGGGCAATGGTGGCCGTCTCGTTATCACGGATCTCGCCGACCAGAACCACATCAGGGTCCTGTCGGAGAATCGATCTCAACGCGGGTGCAAACGTGAACCCGATCTCATGGTGCACCTGGATCTGCCGCACGTACGGGAGACGAATCTCCACGGGATCCTCAATGGTCATAATGTTGCGAGATGGATCGTTGAGCTTGTCCAAGACCGAGTAAAGTGTGGTCGTCTTGCCGCATCCGGTCGGGCCGGTCACCAGCAGCATCCCGTACGGCCGGCCGATGAGCTCTTCAAGATCGCTGGCCATGCGGGCGGGGACGCCCAGTTCGTGGAAATCGACAATCACCTGCGAACTCGACAACAGCCGCAACACGACGTTCTCGCCGCAGACCGTGGGAATCGTCGAGACGCGCACATCGATCTGAACGCCGTCGTGAGCGAAGCGGAACTTTCCATCCTGCGGCCGGCGAGTCTGCGTCAGATCAAGGTTCGCCATGACTTTGATGCGCTGGACAATGCCCGCGTGCATGGACAGCGGCGGGCCCTGGCGCTCTTGAAGCACGCCGTCTATACGGTATCGCAGCCGCAGGTCATACTCGTCGGGGTTGATGTGCACATCGCTGGCGCTCTCATCGGCGGCGTCGGCCAAGAGCTGGTTGACCGCCGCCACCACCGGATGAGCGGGATCGTGTTGGGCAGCGTGGGTCTCGGCCTCCGGCGGCTGAGCTTCGACATGCGCATCCTGAGCCTGGCTGAGACTGTATGCTCGGGCGATGAGCGGCCGAAGCCGCTCGCGATCGCACAACACCGCGTCGACCTCGCATCTGGCGAACTGCCGAACCTGATCCATCGCCTCAAGGTTCAGCGGATCGTCCATCGCCAATGTGAGAACGTCGTCAATGAGGAACAGCGGAAACACGTCGTAGCGCTCCGCCACTGCCCGAGGCACAAGGCGGGTGTTCGCAAAGCACGCCTCGTACTCAGCCAGATCAACAAACGGAGCTTCGCAAATGCCCGCTTTGGCCAGAGCGATATCGTGGCTGCTGATGGCCTCGGTGAGAATCAGCGCATCGACCAGGTCCACCTCTTGCTCGATACAGTAGCGGCGCGCAGCCTCCAACTGGCTGCGGTTGATCCGCCCCTCCTCCAGGAGCGCCCCTTCGAGAAAGACATCCTGATTAGACATCAGATTCTCCCGAACGTGGCGAGCTCGCAGCGGCCTCCGCATTCATCCGCTTGGCTAATAGTGAGATGCGATCCCCGATATTTGGATCGACGGTTTCGGGATCGGTGAAGGCCAGACCGACCAGATACGTCGGCTCGCGGCCGTCCATCCATACGCGGCGGACCTTCACCCGATGTTCGAAGGCAACGTCAAGAATCGGCGTACCGTCGCTGCTGGTACCTACCGGCATGGGATTGAGCAATCGAAGCGATCCTTCACACATTCGTGGAATGAACTGCCGGCACACGATCCCGATGCCGCCGGGGCTCACATCAATGGACCTGCCGCGCACGGTGTGGTGATCCACGGCCCCCGACGACGCGCTGAACCGCACCTGGTTGCGATGCTCTTCACAGACCACGAACTCGACCGGCAGCTCAATCTCGTGGCGCTGGTGTTGTCGGACCTTCAGTCCAATCGTCGGGGACATGCCATGACCTCCGGTCCCCACCCGTTGGGGCGAACCGATATCCAACCACCGGTGTGGCACGCAGGATGCCACACGGATATCGGCCGTCTGAGCGGCTCAGTCAAGCGTCGTAGAGTGACAACGGGCAACCATTGGCAGGCGAACCGCCAGCCGCAGCATCCCGATACCTCCGGGGCGCCGAGGCCTCTTCAGCCTTGTTGCCCAGGGGCCCAAAGAAGCCCACCTACGCGACCGAAGTGAGCTGTTGGTTCAGAACTCCTTGGCCCGATACTGCATCTGCGCCTGGAGCCGAGCCAGGATCGAGCTGTGCATCTGACTGACGCGCGATTCGGAGAGGTCCAGCGTCATGCCGATCTCTTTCATCGTCATCTCCTCGTAGTAGTAGAGGATGACGATGAGTCGCTCGGCCCGCGACAGCCCCTTGGTCATCAGCAGCTTGAGATCACGCTTGTGCAGCGCAGTAATCGGGTCCTCTTGGCGATTGTCTTGGATCACATCGATCTCACGAATATCCTTGCTCGAATCGGTTTCGAACCACTTGCGGTTCAGCGACACAACGTTCACCGGCTTGGAATCTTTCTGGAGCTTCTTGTACTCCGCCCTGGACACCTTCAACTGCTTGCACACTTCCTTGTCAGTGGGTTGCCGGCCCATCTTCATCTCCAGAGCCTTGCGCGCCCGCTCGATCTTGGCGGTACGGGAACGAACCAGGCGAGGCACCCAGTCCATGGCCCGAAGCTCATCGAAGATCGCCCCTCGGACTCGCTGCGTGCAGTATGTCTCGAACTTCACGCCCCGTTCAAGGTCGAACGCATCGATCGCGTCCATCAGCCCGAACAAGCCCGCCGACATGAGATCCTCAACATCGACCTCCCCGGGCAAGCGCATGTGCATCCGCTCTGCGGTGCTCTTGACCAGGTGGAGGTAATGTTCGATCAGGAAGTTTCGGAGCTCATCCGAGCCGGCCTTCTTGTAGCTTCGCCAGACTTCCCCGACCGGCGTCTCGTGCAGCGAGGTGGAGGTTCTGTCGGCGGGGTAAGCGGTCGTCTTCTTACGACTCGCCGTGGAGGGCTTCGTTTTTGTCTTCGGCATCGGTCGGCTCCTTGACCTTGGCTTTTCAGCCGTTCTGCCACTCCCTAGCAGAACACCTCTTCAATATACCTCACGATGGCTACCGGACACAAGCCGCACGTCAAACTATGATCAGATCCTCGGCATCCTCTGCAGTCTCTGCGCTTTGTTCGGTTGCCGACGCTTCCGCGGGCTTCGCCTCATCCTCATCGTCGACTGCCTTCTGCTGCGCCTCGAGTTGATCGGAAATGACACGCTGAGCAGCCAATCCGATCATCAGCCCCACCGGATAACACACGATCATCGCGATCAAGGCTTTCAGCAGGATCGAAGCCGGGGGATTGCCTCCGGCCAGACCGGCCAGGATCGCCACCGCAAACGCAGCCATGGCGAAGCATCCGGCGAGGACGTTGCTCAGCACGCCGGTCATCGGGGTCTTCTCCTTTGGAGAGCCTGCCCAGGGGCATCATCACATGGGCTTTGGCCAATCTGTTGGTATCGACACATCATAATCGCCAATCAATAACAACCGAGGCAATGACTCTTGTCTTGACTGGCGGCAAACCACGCAGTCAGCCGCGAGAAGAAGCCCTGGCCGTTGGGCGGCTCTTCCAAGCCGGCGATTCGGCGGGCCAGCCGGTGCATCGCTGCCGTGGCCGGACTCTGGGGCGCATACAACACAAAAGGCACCCGCTGCTGCACCGCCTCACGCACCGCTGGATCCATGGGAACGGACCCCGCAAACTCCAGCGACCGATTCAGGAATGTCCGGCTCACCCGATTTATTCGTCCAAAGACAGCCTCGCCCTGGGCTTCGTCGCCGACCATGTTGACCACCAGCTCGATCCGCGTGGCGGCAGCCCGAGAGACCAAAGCCTTGATGATCCCGTATCCATCCGTCATCGCGGTCGGCTCGGGCGTGGTGATTACGACCACCCGCTGGGCTGCGGCGACAAACGCGAGGACGTTGGCGGTCACGCCGGCGGCGGTGTCGATGATCACGGTGTCGGCCGCTCGCTCCAGAGCCACCAGCTGCTCAAGCAGGGCTCGGCGGGATTCGCGGTCCAGGTCGGCCAATCGGGCGACCCCACTGGCGCCGGGAATCAAACAGAAGCCGCCCGGAGCCGCCAGCACAGCCTCGGCCAGACGGCACCGCCCGCACACCACATGCTCCAGTGTCAGCCGCGGCGTCAGGTTGCACAGCACATCAGCATTGGCCAGACCCAAATCGGCATCCAGCAAGCAGACCCGCTGCCCCAGCCGGGCAAGGCATACGGCCAGGTTCACCGCGAGATTGGTCTTGCCGACGCCGCCCTTTCCCGAGGTCACCGCGATGGCCCGGGCAAGCTTCCTCGGCATGCGCCGTCGCTGCGGTTGCCCCCTTCGCAGACCGAATCCTGACCCAGCCCTGCCATGACTCGCCACCTCCGGCGACGAGTTGGACGATCGATCGCGAACCGCTGAGGGAACAATCATGCCCGTCGGCGGGCTTGCGCTCCGCTGCACCAGATTCCGCAGTTTCGTCGCCTGGTCGTTCACTTGTGGACCTCGGCTCCTAACACCAGCTCGGCAAGACGCCGTGCTTGGCCGACCTCAATATGCTCCGGGACCTCCTGGCCGGTCGTGATGAAGCTCAACTTCTTGTCCACCTTGTGGATCACGTTGATGAGCACGCCGAAGCTCACCGCTTCATCGAGTTTGGTGAGGACGATCCGATCGGGTCCCACCTGGTCGAACGCCTCGGCTTCCCGAAGCAACACCCCTTCGCTGGCGGTGCTGGAAAGCACCAGATGCACCTCATGCGGCTCCGCGGCCGCCAAACACCGGCCCAGCTCGTCGATCCGGCCGTGGTCGTTTTGGCCCCGACCGGCGGTATCGATGAAGATCACCTCGCAGTCGCCAAGAGAATGGACCGCCTGGGCCATTTCCGACGGCGTCAGCGCAATTTTGAGCGGTAGACCGATGATATTCGCGTAGGTGCGAAGCTGATCGACCGCGGCGATGCGGTAGGTATCACACGTCACCAGGCCGACCTTCCGGTGATGGCGCAACTTGAATAGTGCGGCAAGCTTGGCCAGCGTGGTCGTCTTGCCCACGCCGGTCGGCCCAATCAAAGCAATCGTCAACGGGCGCTGATCCGCCCTGCGAGGCCCAACATCAGGCTCCGCCACACCAATCAGCGCAGCCAGATGATGCAATACGCATTCGCGCACGGCCGATTCGTCCTCACAGGCATCGCCATCCAGCTCGTCGCGCACATCGCTGATGAGCCGGTCAGCCAATTCCTCCGACAGATCCTGTCCGAGCAACGCCATATAGATGTCGAAGAGCTTCGCGGGCATCGCCCGTGTGACGGTTGCTCGCCCAAGCGTTTGTCGCTGAAGGACTTGACCGACCATGGTCTTGATTGCATCCAGCTCCCGCTGCATCGTGGCGCTGGTGGGGCCTGCGGCTCGCTCAACACGCGAAGGGTCGTCTTCTACAAACAATTCCACGGGCTCCCGGCGTGTGTTTCGCGCTGGGGCAGCGTCCTGCTGCTGCAAGGGGTGCGCGACCGCCGTCGCCGCGTTGCTGGGTGCCGCGTCGGTGGGCGTGAGAATGAACCGACGGGCCACCGGGGCCCGCAGGCCTTCGTCCGCACGGGGAGAAGGCCGCGGCAACTTCGAGACCTTGCGATCCCGGGGAGGACTTGATGGTGGTTCCGCCGGCTCAAGCCGTGATCTGGGCTTACGTGACTCCTTCGCCGTCTCCGGAGGACGGCCGGCAACCTCAGCGATCAGCGACTCCGATGGCGACACCTTCTGGTCCGATGACCTGAGACGTGCAACGTCGGAACTCTGTTGAAGACGATCGCGAGTTTCGACCATGGTCTGTGCAAGCCGCCGGGCGCGGTTGCCTTGGGATTCACGCGATTTACCGGCGGATACCTTCGCAGGCATCGAAGACCCGGACGCCCGCCCGATGCTGCGCCCATAGGCCTCGCCTGCCGCCTTGCTCACAGGCCGAGGCAATCGACCCGAGCTTCGTGCGTGCGACAACTCTGCACGATCAGCGGTGGTGGCGGTAAGCTCGAAGATGGTCTTGCGACCGATTCCCAGAAGCCCGCCACGCTTGAAGGTTCGGGTCTCGAGAATCACCGCATCCGCGCCGAGGTCGCGCTTGGCCGCAGCCAGCGCTTCGGCCATTCCGTATGCCTGATACGTCTTGACGCCCATGGATTGCCCTCCCTGGCAGTGGCCTAACGCGATATCGTCAGGCGCCGGCGCCTACGCGCTGCGTCCTATGCAGCACCTACGCCGACGGGCTCCTCAAATTGTACCAAACCCATCGACTCCACGTCGAGGTCTTTCACCACTTCGTTGTACGACAAAACCGAAACATTGGGAAGATGCCCGCAAAGTATCTGCTTGAGCTGTGCACGAACAGTAGGAGAGGTGAGAACCGTAAGTTGATGCCCCGCAGCCAGTAGGGGTTCAGCAGTCCTGCGGACGGCGCCCGCAATGCGGTTGGACACCTCCGGCGGCATCGACATCGTTGTGCCGCTTGGCCCCCGATCAACGTAGCCGTTGATCACATCTTCGATCGAGGGGTCCATCGTCACGCAATACAACCGAGCTTGGCCCTGCTCGTTGGTTTCCGAATGCTGGTTCGAGATGGTCCGACGCAAGGTATTGCGTACGTATTCGGTCAAGACATCAAGATCTTTGGTGTGCGGGGCCCAATCGCCCATCGTCTCGACGATCGCTTCGAGGTCCCGGATCGCGATGCGCTCCCGCAGCAGATTCTGAAGCACCTTTTGCAGCTCGCCGGGCTTGACGACCCCTGGAATGATCTCCTCCACGAGCTTGGGCGATTTGGACTTCAACTGTTCGATGAGGTGGTTGACCTCTTCGCGGCTGAGGATCTCATCGGCGTGCCGTTTGAGCAGCTCGGTGAGGTGTGTGGTGAGAACACTGGCGGCATCGACGACGGTGTAGTTCATAGTCTCGGCCCGCGGCTTCAGCGCCGGCTCGATCCAGATCGCATCCAGGCCGAACGCAGGCTCTTTGCCCGAAATCCCTTCCACCTTGCCCGTGGCTAGACCGGAGTCCATCGCCATGAGCAGGTTGGGATAGACCGTGCCCTCGCCGATCACTGCCCCGCGGAGCTTGATGTGATAGACGTTGGCCTCAAGCTGCACGTTGTCGCGAATTCGCACGGGAGGGACCACCAGGCCGATCTCCGCGGCCAGTTGACGCCGAACCATCGCGATTCGATCCAGCAGGTCCCCGCCGCGTGCCGTGTCCACCAACGGGACCAGGCCGTAGCCGATCTCGATCTCCAGGGTGTCCACGTGTAGCAGCTCTTCCACCGGCGGCTGCTGCGGGGGGGTCTTGGCGGCTTCCGCACGTGCCTCGGCCTCGAGCAGCACTGTGCTCTTTCGGCCGATGTATCCAATCGACCACGCCAAAGTACCGATCAGCAGCCCTGCACCGAGAAGCGGCGTCGAAGGCAGCGGTGTGAACGCCAGCACCCCGAGAAACCCTGCAATCAGATACAGCGCCATCGGTTGAGAGGTCAATTGACTCGGGATCTCATCGCCGATCGTCGCCTTGTCGCTGGTTCGGGCCACGATCAACCCCGCCGCGATCGCGATGATGAATGCCGGAATCTGCGAGACTAGGCCGTCGCCGATGGTCAGCCGGGTGAAGACGCTGAGCGATTCGGCCATGGTCCAGCCTTTCTCAAGCGCCCCGATGGCGAACCCGCCGGCGAGGTTGACCAGGGTAATGATGATGCCGGCGATGGCGTCGCCGCGCACAAACTTGCTCGCCCCGTCCATAGCCCCGTAAAAATCAGCTTCGCGCATGACCTCGTCGCGGCGCTGTCTGGCCTCGGCCTCGTCGATCAATCCGGCCGACAGGTCCGCGTCGATGGCCATCTGCTTGCCGGGCATTGCGTCCAGGGTGAACCTGGCCGCCACCTCCGACATTCTCGTCGCCCCTTTGGTGATCACCACGAATTGCACCACCACCAGAATGATGAAAATGATCGCTCCGACGATGATCGAATCGCCGGCCACGAAATGCCCGAACGCCTCGATCACGCGGCCGGCCACGGCGGTCGCCTGCTCGGGACTGTCCGCATCGGCGGTCAGGATCAGACGCGTGGACGCTATGTTGAGAACCAGCCGAAACAACGTGGTGGCCAGCAGCAATGACGGAAAGACACTGAAGTCCAGCGGGCGAAGCATGTAGATCGTCGTCAGCATTATGACGACCGCGAGCGAGATGTTGGCCAAGATGAGCAGGTCCATCATCGCCGGCGGCATCGGCACCAACAAGACGATCACCAACCCCAGGAACGACAACGGCACCAGCAGGTGCTTGAACTTCGCCACCCAATAGAACACGATCGGCATGCCCGCAATCGGTAGAGGCTTCGCCATCAGACACCACCTCCGTCATAGCCGCGTCCGTTTAGCCGCGGGTCGCAGACCCGCGCGTCGCTCTTGGAGCGACCGCTAGACAGCGAATCAACTTGCAGTGGTGGCTTCCTCATCCAGCCATCCTGTTGCTGAGTTGATAGACAAAGGCCAGGATCTCGGCCACCGCCTTGTAGAAGTCAGGAGGGACCTCCTGTCCCACATCCACCTGGCGGTATAGCGCTCTGGCCAGAGGGGGGCGCTGCACGACCGGGATGCCCTGAAGAAGCGCGATCTGGCGAATGCGCAGGGCCAGGTAGTCCGCCCCCTTGGCGATCACCGTCGGGGCGTTCATCCGCTGGGCGTTGTATTGGATGGCCACGGATACGTGTTCGGGGTTCGTGACCACCACATCAGCCTTGGGAACGGCCGATGCGACCCGCTGCATCGCAATCTGCTGCTGCATTCGCATGCGCCGACGTTTGGTCTCCGGATCGCCCTCGGTCTGCTTCAGCTCATCCTTGACCTGGTGCTTGGTCATCTTCAGATCCTGTTTGTGCTTCCATCGCTGAAAGAGCAAATCGAACACACCCAGAATCAGGAGGATGGCGATCAGCCGCAACGCCAGATTCAGCATCATCTTCGCGCTCTCGGCCAGGCACTGCATAACGCTGAGGTAGGGCAGCACCACGATCTGATCGCTGTACTGCATCATCGTCGCCACCGCGACGGCGATCACCAGGGCGACTTTGAGCGTATCCAACGAAACCTTGACCAGTCCGGAGATGCCGAAGATGCGCTTCAGGCCGTTCATCGGGTTCAGCTTGCTGAGCTTGGGCATGACAGCCTTTGGCGCAAAGAGCCAACCGACCTGCGAGAAGTGGGTCAGGAATGCGACCGCGGCAGTGATCAGCAGCAGCGGAAGAGCGATTCGGGCCCCCGCCGACGCCACATACTCCACCACCGTCATCGCTTGGGCCGGATCAACCGGATTGCCCAGCGCATCGCCTCCAAGAACTGCTTCGAGCACAGTCTTGAATCGGCCGAGCATTGGCCACACCGCCGCCCAGAGGATGACTGTGGCCGCGAGCAATAGCAGGCCGCCGGCCAGATCCTGGCTGCGGGCCACATTGCCTTCCTCACGGGCCTCTTGGCGCCGCTTTGGCGTCGCCTCCTCCGAGCGCTCACCCAAATCCTCGGCCATGGTTGATTCCGTCTAGAAGGCTTGAAGCTTGACGCCCGAGGGTGCGCGGGCTGTCAGCCGGCGGCTATTGCGTCTCGATCCACTCAAACATCAGGTTCAACGTCTCGTCGATTCCATCCATCACCACCTCGTCGATCACGACCAGACCAAGGCAGACGATCAGCAAGCCCGCGAGGATGCGCACCGGGAATCCCAGACTCAGAATGTTCATCTGCGGCACGGTCTTGGCGATAAACCCCATCGCCGCGGTTTCCAGGAAGATCAGCGCAAGCAGCGGGGCCGCAACGCGCAGAGCAAGCTCAAAGGCCGAGGTGAGCAGCCCGGTGAGCAGTGACACCAGGTTCAGATCGGGAACAAGCCCGCCGAGGGGGATATGTTGAAAACTGTGCAGCACCGCTAGAACCATCGCCTCGTGGCCGCCGATCAGCAGAAAACCCGCCAGGGTCGCAAAGAACAGAATCTGGCCGAGCACGGCCGCTTCGTCGTCGATGGTTGGGTTGAAAAAGCGAGCGAAGCCCAGGCCCATCTGCTGGCTCATGATCAACCCGCCGATCTGCACCGCGACCAAGGGCAGGCTGGCCAGGAAGCCGAGGATCATCCCGATCAGCAGCTCCAACGAAATCATGGGGATGAGCGACCAGAGATCCAGCTGCAGCGGCGCGTCCGCGAGATGCAGGCGATAGATGACCGGGTACACCGCCAATCCGAGGATGAACGACAGAAACACCTTCACGCGGACCGGGATCACCGAGGCGCCGAACACCGGGGCGTAGATCATGAGCCCACCGAAACGGAAGATCACCAGTAGCGCCGCGGGGATGTGGTCCAGGATGGCCGTGAATTGATTCATGCAGAGGCGACCCAGTGTTTAGCCGCGGGTCGTAGACCCGCGCCTCGCGCCGCTCTTGGGGCGGCGGCTAAACGGCACAGACCCAAAGCACCGTCACAGTTCGGTGAACATCTCCACAGCGAAGTTCGCCATCCGGATGGAGATCCAACTCAACAGCACCACCGCCACCAGGATCATGACGATGATCTTGGGCACGAACGACAGCGTCTGCTCCTGGATTTGGGTCACCGCCTGGAACAGGCTGATCAGCAGTCCAACGACCAGCCCCGCTCCGAGGATGGGCACGGCGATGATCAGCGCCTGCATCAGGGCGATCCGGGCGACATCAACTGGGTCCTGCAGCATGGTTAGGGTCCTCGCATTTGCGCCCTCCGAAGCCCACGGACTCGAGTCCGTGGGCTTCGCATGGAAACCTCCCTGTCTCGTCCGGCATGCCCCTACGGCCCGCCGGTCATCACCACGGATGCCATTTGCACAACCTCCTGAGGCTGAACCACGCTGGTCATCAGCGACCCCACCACGAGCTGCCAACCGTCAACCAGCACGAACAGCAGCAACTTGAACGGCAGGGAGATGAGCACCGGCGGCAGCATCAACATGCCCATCGAGATCAACATGCTGGCGATCACCATGTCGATGACCAGAAACGGCAGATAGATCCGAAAGCCCATCAAGAAGGCGACCTTCAGCTCGCTGAGGATGAACGCGGGAACAAGTGAGAGCATGTCCACATCGGCTCGCGTCAGACTCTGCGGATCCGACGTATCTACGCCGCGGTAGTTCAGCATCATGTACACGCCCGACCAGTTCCCGGTCGCCTCGATCTGATTGAACATGAAATCGCGCAGCGGTTGCTTGGCGCGCTGCCACGCAACGTTATAGTCCTGCACCTGGCCCGCGGCGTAGGGCTCGATACCCTGGGTGTACATCTGTTGCAGGGTCGGGGCCATCACGACGAAGGTGATAAACAGACTCAATCCCACGATCACCTGGCTCGGCGGCAACCCCTGCGTGCCCAACGCCTGCCGCAGCAGTCCCAGCACAATCACGATCCGTGTAAAGCACGTGCATAACACCAGCAGAGCCGGCGCCAGGCTCAGCACGGTCAGCAGCAGCAGAATGTTCAGCGAGTTGCTGAGGCCGCCCTCGAAGCCGGGTAGGGATTCGGTAGCGCCTTCCAACAAGGCGATCGGGTTCAGGCTGGGCTCGGCCGGCTGGGCGCAAACGGCAGAGGCCAGCAGCAACGGCCCGGCACATGCCGCCAGCATGAGCCCCGCATGGCAATGCAGGGCCGGCACCGATGCGGCGCGCGCTGCTCGGCTACCTCTGCGCTCGACGACGTATGGCTCACTCATAGCGAACCCTTCCGCGCCGCCAATCCGGGCATCCGGGCTCGCCTTGACCGTCGTGTGAGGTCGATCACCTCGTTGCCCTCGATGTCGAGTCCGGCGAGTCGCCGAAGCGAGAATCCCGGGTCGCGGCTCGCCCGGCCGTCCTCCGCGAACCGGTTGAGCAGGGCCTGGAATCGACCGGTCCGATTGCGACGAGAATCTGCCTCGACCCGCGCTAGCAATGCCGCAGTCTCATCGGGATCCGAGATTTCGCTAAGCATGGTCATCGCCGCTTTGCCGTGGTGCAGCAGCACGATGCGGCGGCCTAGCTTCAGCAGAACAAGTTGCTGGCCACGCGCAATCGGATAGCGGGCCAGCACGTCCACCACACCGGATGGTCGGGCGGCATTTCCCATGGGCCCCGCCATCCGCCGGAAGATCATCCGTAAGAGGACGAGCAAGCCGAGCACGGCCGCTAAGGCAGCCACGATCCGGATGACCTCTTTGGTCCGCGAGCCGATCCCTTGGAGTGGGTTGAGCGACGAACCGCCACGCTCGATGTCCGGCCGCCCTGGGTATATCCCCTGGGGTTTTCCCAATCGGCTGGCTTCCTGGGGCGGGGGCTCAAACACTTCCGGCGCAGGTTCTGCGCCCTGGGGCTCAACGCGGCTGGTTACGATCTCACCGCGCGTGAGGAGATCAACGGACGAAGGTCCGCGCCCAACGCCGGAGGATGTCATCGGCTGGTTGGCAACCACGCTGCTCGTCTGGCCGGTGGCGGCGTTCCCCGGCCAGGGGCTGATGAGCAGCACACATGTTGTCGCGCAAAGCTTGAGCCCGATTCGATCAGACATGGCGCCAATCCTTGGCTATGCTCCGCCGGATCCTCCGGCGGGGTGCCTCATCCTGAGGCTACGTGCGATCAATCAACACTATGTGGATGTTGTGCATGTACGATTCGTGTTGCGGTTGATGTCTCGCGCGTGCTCTCAATCGTCCGGTCCGGTCAACTGAATGATTTCGCTCACGCGAACACAGAAGTTCTCGTTGACAACCAGCACTTCGCCGCGTGCGACGTGACGATCGTTCACATAGATATCCACGGGGTCACCGGCGAGCTTGTCCAGCTCGATGACCGAGTTCTCGTTCAGTCGAAGCACATCCTCGACGTACATTCGCGTCCGTCCGAGTTCAACCTTGACTTGAAGATTGACATCGCCAAGCAGGTCCAGACCCGCCGATTCCACACCGTCGCCACTGGGTCGGCTGTCGAGATCGGGCAGATTCAAGGCCTCGGCGACGGCGCCTGGGCCGGACGATTCGGCCTTGATGTCTTGGACCGCCTGCTCAGCCTTGTCGATCGCTTCGGTCGCCACCTGCTCGGCGGTACGAGCGTCCGTCGGATCCGCGGCGGCCTCGGCGGGCGGGGCGCTGTTCGCCGGCTTCTCGGACGGTTCGGGAGATTCTGATTGCTCGACGTTGGGTGTCTCGTCAGCCATCCCTGGCTCCGCCTGCAACGCGCGGTTGAATCTGCGGGTGCATCATGCAAACGCCTGGGCCGGCGCCATCCCTGGCCGTCGGCCGTTCTCTACATTGACCGAAGACAGACCGGTTGTCAACTGTCAATTCGAAATCCGGTGCCCATGACGATGACGCACTTGGAGATGATCGGCTCACTGGACTGTTGATCGACACCGAATCGATCGGCCAAAAGTGCCTGCACCTTGCGCGTGAGGCTCTGAAGCTTCGGCTCCTGGAAATGCTGCGGGTCGCTGGTCCGCCAGATCGCCGTGATATCAGCCTTGATTTCGTTTCGGAACTGCTCGAGTTCTCCGGCGACCTGCTCGGCATACCGCTTCTTCACCTGCACATAGATTTCGGTGCCGTAGATATAGGTGACGCCTGATTTGTTGTTGGGCAGCTTGCCGTCCAGCACCAGAACCTCGACTATTTTTTCGTCCTCGGGCGTATCGAGGGTAACGGTCATCTCGGTAGCCTCGACCTGGGGCGGGCCGCCGAAAAGCATCATCGCCCCGATAATAACCGCCGCTTCCACGACGAGAACGCCGCCGATGAGCATGATCAGCCGCAGAGGTAGTTTTTTGCGCTCGCTCTGGGCTTCGGCTTCGGCTTCCGGTGCCTTTTCTTTGGCCATTGCTCAGCCTCCCCTGGCGAGGTTTGGGTCGGTGTAGTCCGCGTCGGTATTTGTTTCCTCGACCAACTGCTCGGTCAGGATGATCTCGACCCGCCGGTTTTCTGCCGCCTCTGTCGGCTCGACCGCTCTTGGGCGGACGGGCTCGCGGGTCCCCACGGCCTCCATCCGAAAGACGCGGTCGTCCAGGCCAAGCTCTACGAGGATATCCTTGATGTTCCGCGCGCGCTGATAACTCAACTCATCGAGATCATGCCAGGGCGACGAACGGGCGAGATACTTGGCGGCGGCATGGCCACGGATAACGACCTTGTTGTTGCGACCCGCCAGCAAGACCACCAGCTTCTCCAGTTCGATGCGGACCGCCGGCTTGACCTCGGCTGATCCCTCATCGAACGTGCTCGGTCCGCCGATGGTGAACACGATCCCCTCGCGGATCTTTTTCACTCGCGTATGGACTCCCTCGATGCTGTCGCTGGGCGATTGGCTGCTCTTGATGTCCTTATAGCGCTTGATCGCCATCTGCTCCAACTGCTCAATGATCGAGCGGACGGGCGGATCGTTGATCGGCAGCACCCCAATCCCGCCGGAGTAGCCGAAGGCCTCCTTGATGGCCGTGACCACACGCTGATACTCCCGCTCCTGCTTCAATTCGGAAAACATCTGCAGGAGAATGAAGAAGCACAGCAGCAGGGCCATCATGTCGCCGAAGGTGACCACCCATGCGGGAACGCCGGGGGGCTGTTTCTTGGCTCGTTTGCCAGCCATGGCTCAGGCTGCCTGGTCCTCAGCGGTCGGCCGCTGGGCCACGGGCAAGAAGGTCATCAGCTTGCTCTCGACGGTGCGGGGATTGTCGCCGCTCTGGATCGACATCACCCCCTGGATGACAATGGTCTTGGCCAGCGCTTCCTCCGAAGATCGCATCGCCAGCTTGTCCGCCATCGGAAGGAATACCACGTTGGCCAAGAGGGCCCCGTAGAGCGTGGTCAGCAGGGCCGCGGCCATGCCTGCTCCGATCTTCGATGGATCGTCCATGTTGCTGAGCATGGCCACCAGCCCGATGAGCGTACCGATCATTCCGAACGCGGGGGCGTATCGTCCCAGCGCATCGAGCATGCCCTTTCCCGATTCGTGGCGTTCCATCAGGTTCTCCAGCTCGGTCTCCATGATGCTCTGGATGATTTCAGGATCGCTGCCGTCCACGGCCATCTGGATGCCCCTCACGAGAAACTCGTCCTCCATCTCGCTGAGCATCCCCTCAAGGGCCAGGATGCCGTCGCGCCGAGCGACCTCAGCCAGCGCAACGATCTGTCGAATCAATTGCAGCGGGTCGAGCGACTTCGCAAAGATCGTCTTCATAACCACGGCCGGCAGCTTGAGGAACCGGGCCAGGGAATAGGAGGCCATGGTGGCGGCCGTCGCCCCACCGACCACGATCAGCACCGACGGCGCATTGACGTATGAGGCCACGTCGCCGCCCATAAGAATCGCTACCAGCACCAGTATGATGCCGAGCAGCAGCCCGATAAGGGTGGCGATGTCCACAATGATCTCCCACGGCGCGGCGACGCCGCTCACCTGCCAGCCAGATGCCTTCTCCTGCTCATCGGAGCCGTATGGGACAGACTTGAGGCGAGGGGCCGGGAGCGCCCGGATATGCATACGAGGCTGCTATCCACGCATCGACGCGGATGAGCGCCCGGGCCGGGCTGAGCGCTCCTACGGCATCAACACCCCCAAGGCCCGGGGCCGCACACTCACATGCAGTTGACTCGTCCGTTTACCAACGCCACCCGGCGGCGGATCGCCGTCTAACTGAACCAGCTGCGGCTGATCACAGACGATCTCGACTTCGCGGCCGAGTTGATAGCGCAGGCGCGGGTCCGCCAGAGGCCGGCCGAGCCTGAACTTGAGAATCCAACCGAGCAGGTCGGCGGTGGATCGAACCGGGAAAAACAGCACGTCAAACAGGCCATCGGACATCACGGCCCGCCTGGCTGGGTTCAGCCGCCACGCATACTGCCGACTGTTGGCCACGATGACGCAACCTTTTTGCATCTCGGCGCCGTTGGGGGCAAGCGGCCGGCCGTCAACGGTCACGGTCAACCTCGGCGGCCGCCAGGAACCCAGTTGCCGCAGGATCGGCCCGGCATAGGAAAGGTGTGAGATCGAGGAGCCGCGGCGCCCGGCCAGATCGTGCACAACCGCCGCATCGAACCCAATCGAGGCCATGAGCAAGAACGGTTGATCATTGGCGACGCCGACATCCACCTGCCGCACGTCGTAGCGTTGCACCGCCCGCAGCAGGGTTTCCGGCCGGGGATCCATCCCGAACTCCCGGGCGAACAGGTTCTCCGTGCCGTAGGGGACGTGGTAGATCGGCGTGGACGTTCGGATGGCGGGACCGGATGCGCCTTGCACCGCGCCATCTCCCCCCACAACTGCCATCACCGCGGTGTCCTGCAAACGGCGGTCAAGCCAATCGCCGCACGGGTCCGGGCGGCTCTCCACAAGATCGATCTCGTGCCCGAATTCGCCCAGGCGGGACCCGATCTGCCCAGCGACAAGCGCAGCCTTGCCCACCCCGGCGATCGGATTGAAAAGGATCATGATCCGCATGGCGCCAACTTCCACGCAGCCCCGTTGGTCGCAGGCTCCGCCGGGGGTCACTTCGCGGCGGGGCAAGCCCGCCGGCGAAACGCGAGCCTGCAAGCCTCAAGCCTCAAGCCTTCCGGCTGAATTGAGCCACCGGACGGTCCAACGTACCATCATGCCATGCAGATTGCCGCTGCCGCGACGGGGCTTCTTTGTATCACCTTGACCAACGGCATCATCAGCCCGGCGGCTTTCGGCCAGCAGCAGTACATCCTCTCCGACGAGGACACCTGGCAGGCTGGTGCATCCATCGATCCCGCGACTCCCCAGGGCGAGTTGGCCCTGGCTCGCCGCACGCTGGCCAGGGGCGATGCCGAACGTGCCGAGATCCTCGCCGCCAACTGGATTGAGCGCCACGACCGCCACCCGCTGCTGCCCGAGGCGTATCTGACCCGTGGCGATGCCCTTCGAGCCCAGGAGAAATATTACGAAGCGCTGTTTGATTACGAGTACGTCGCGCGGGTCTTCACCGCCACCGAAGCGTTCGTGACCGCCCTTCAGCGCGAGCTGGAGATCGCCACGCTCTATGCCACGGGTACCCAGCGGAAGCTTTGGGGGATGCGAATCCTCAGCGCCGAAGACGAGGCCCAGGAGCTGCTCATTCGCATCCAGGAGCGCTTGCCGGGCAGCCGCCTGGCCGAGCAGGCCGCGATGCAACTGGCCGACTTCTACTTCCAGCGCCGCAAGATGGAGCTAGCCGTCGATATGTACTCGATCTTCATCGAGAATCATCCGAACTCGCGCCTGATCAGCAAAGCAAGGCGCCGGCTGATCTACGCGCATCTCGCCACGTTCAAGGGTCCCCGCTTCGACGCGGCCGGACTGCTCGAGGCCCGCCAGCGATTGCAAGAGTTGATCACCCTGGAGCCGGCCACCGCCGAGCGCATCGGAGCCCACGCCCTGCTGAGTCGCCTTGACGAATCAGACGGTCGCAAGCTGCTGCTGACCGCTCAGTGGTACCGCAGGACCAACGATCCCGTGGCGGCGGAATTGACTCTCCGCCGGCTGCTGCGGCGCTATCCTCGATCAGTTGCGGCCATGGACGCGTTGCGCTTGCTTGATCAGATTCTGCCCAAGCTCGCGCCCGGCGTACTGAACGACGCGCCGGACTACCGGGCGCTTCGCGGAGCTCTGCTGGGCCCTGAGGCGATCGAAACAGAGGATCGCGCCGAGGACCCCGCGGCGCCCGCCTCTGGGAGTGATGCGCCGTGACGCGGCTTGGCGTTGGATGTGTCATCGGCGGGCTCTTGGCGCTGCCGATTGGGAGTTGTGCCTCCGATCCCACGCAAGGGTACGCCGCGGTATCGCCGTTTCCAGCGGGCGTGACCACCATCGCCGTCGAGATTTTCGACAACCGTACGTTTCACCGCGATCTGGAATTCGAACTCGCTGATGCGCTGATCAAGGAGATCGAGGCCCGGACCCCGTACAAGGTGACTTCAGCCGACCGTGCGAATAGCATTCTTACCGGACGAATCCGCAACGTCCAGAGAGACCAACTCTCCAAGTCTCGGCTCACGGGATTGAGTGAAGAAGTCATCATCAGCGTGACGATCGACTTTCAGTGGAGGGATTTGCGCACGGATGAGCCGCTGCTTGGGCGCGAGTCGTTTACCGGCCACGGCCTGTTCGTGCCCTCCAGGCCGACCGGTGAGCCAATCGAACTGGGCGAGTTCGCCGTCGTACAACGTCTGGCTCGGGACGTCGTCTCCGAAATGCGGGCACAGTGGTGATCGACGCCCCGCCCCGTGCCTGATAGGCCAAAGCAATCCACATGGCAGAGAATCCCAAGAAAGCTGACCGCAAGTCGCCGGACACCCCACCACCCGAAGGAAGCGGCGGCGGCGGTGGTGGCAAGGGGCCCATGCCCCCGCCTCCGGTGAAGCTCAGCCGCGGCCTGATGAGCTGGGTGATGATTCTCGCCCTGTTGATCATGCTGTTCGTGCTGCTCAACGGCACCAAGGGGCGAGGCGTCGAAATCGAAAGCTGGCGGGAGTTCAAGCTCCACGTCGAGCACGGCCACATCAAGAACAGCGAAGTGGTCATACACGACGACCGCATCACCGCGGTCATGAAACCCGGCACTGAAGGACTCCCGCTCAGCGAAGAAGGCACACGAACATGGGTTCGCATTGACGCAGCCAATCGCGAGTTCTACCTCAACCAGCTCGACACCATGCCCGTGAAATGGAAGGCTGACACCGGCACAAGCGTGTGGGTGCAACTGCTGATCACCCTTGCCCCGTTCATTCTGTTGATCCTGCTGATCTGGTTCTTCATCGCCCGCTCGATGCGCTCCGCCGGGGCTGGCCCGGGAGGCATGCTCGGGAGCTTCGGCAAATCCCGGCACCGGATGGCCACCAAGGAGAGCGTCAACGTCACCTTCCACGATGTGGCCGGCGTCGATGAAGCTAAGGAGGAAGTCGAGGAGGTTGTCGAGTTTCTCAAGGCTCCGAAAAAGTTTCAGCGACTCGGCGGCCGAATACCCCGCGGCGTGCTCTTGGTGGGTCCGCCCGGGTGCGGCAAGACCCTGCTGGCCAAGGCGATCGCCGGCCAGGCCGACGTTCCGTTCTTCTCCATCTCCGGATCGGACTTCGTGGAGATGTTCGTCGGCGTTGGCGCCAGCCGGGTGCGCGATCTGTTCAAGCAGGCCAAGGACAACTCCCCCTGCATCATCTTCCTGGACGAGATCGACGCGGTCGGGCGGCGCCGCGGCGGCGGGTTCACCACCGGCGGCCATGACGAGCGCGAGCAAACGCTCAACGCCATCCTCGTCGAAATGGACGGCTTCGAGGCCAACGATCAGGTGATCGTCATCGCCGCGACCAACCGAGCCGATGTGCTGGATCCCGCGTTGACCCGCCCCGGCCGGTTTGACCGACAGGTGGTCGTACCCCTGCCGGATCTGCTGGGCCGCAAACAAATCCTCGCCGTGCACACCAAGAAGGTGAAGATGGAGCCGGGGCTGGACCTGGAGCGCCTGGCCCGGGTAACCCCGATGTTCTCCGGGGCCGATCTAGCCGCCGTCATCAACGAGGCCGCCATCCTCGCCACCATGGCCGACAAAGACTACGTGGAGATGGCCGACCTGGAGGAAGCCCGCGACAAGGTCCGCTTCGGACGGGCTCGCACCAGCCGAAAGATCGAAGAAGAAGAACGGGTAGCCACCGCCTATCACGAAGCCGGGCACGCCCTCGTTCAGTCCCTGGCCAAGCACGCCGATCCCCTCCACAAGGTGACGATCATTCCTCGCGGCCAGGCCATCGGCGCCACTTTCAGCCTGCCCGAAAAGGATCGTTATGGCTTCGGACGCCGGTATTTGCGGGACACGATGCAGGTTCTTTGCGGAGGGCGCATCGCTGAGAAGCGCAAGACCGGCGACATCTCCTCCGGCGCGGCCATGGATATCGAGCAGGCCACCCAGTTCGCCCGGCACATGATCCTCCAATGGGGCATGTCCGACCGGCTGGGGTTTGTCCATTACGCCGGCACCGATGGCCGTGAGGTGCTCATTCCCGAGCGCGACTACTCCGACGAGACGGCACGGATCATCGACGAGGAGGTCAAGCGCCTCATCGACGAGGCTTACGCCGACGCCGAGCACATCATCGAGGAGAATTGGGACCAGGCGTCGGCCATCGCCGAAGCGCTCTTGAAGTATGAGACCCTTCAGGGCGAAGAGGTCATGCGGCTGGTGCGCGGCGAGCGGCTGGACAAGCCCACGGTCGCCGAGCTGCTGGAGAAGGAGGCCGCCCAGACCGCCGCACCCCCGGCCCATGCCAAGCCCGCTTCAGACGAACCATCCGGCGAAGAACCCACCGGCGACGTCATGCCCAGCCCCGCGTGATAGGAACGCTTCAATCTCCCAATGCCGCTTGCGGCTTCGCGAGGCGCGATCTCACCATCTGCGCATCGACACCGCTCACGCACAGTAGTTTCTCCAGCTTCGTCTGACCTTTCTCAATCGTGACCTGCTGTGTCTTCACGCCCAGCGCCTGGGCGACGATCTTGCAGATTGCTCTGTTTGCCTTGCCGCCTTCGGGCGGAGCGCTGATGCGGACCTTCAATCGATCGCCGATGACGCCGGTGATCTCATTGCGCGACGCCCCCGGCACCGCTTTGATCCAGATCAGCACATCCTCGCCGGCTTGTTCAATGCGAAATCCATCCACGGCATTGCAGCCTCACCAGGCTCCGACGCGGGGATCGTATAATGCTCGCGTGAACGACACCCACCCGGACGCCGCCCGCGTGCAGATCCAGCTGCTTCGAGAAGCCGGCCCCAAGCGCCGGCTCGCCATGGCTATGGACCTGACCAGACAGACCTGGTGGATGGCGCATGCAGCGCTGGCTCGAGCGCATGCGGACCTGTCCGAGCTTGAGCGGAAGTTGCTCTTTGTTGAAGTGCATCACGGCCGAGAACTTGCCCAACGGGTTCGAGCCTACCTCCGGAAGCGATCGGCATGAGCACTCGGGCTGACGACGAGCGGATGCAGCAATAGTGGCAGTGAGATTCGATCGGTGAACAGGAGGACTGGTCACTTAAGTGACCAGTCCTGAATGCAGGATCACCTCGTCATGACCCGGACCCGCAAGAGCTCCTCATCGTCGATCCGCTTCTTCAAAGGAAAGCATCGCTTCGAACACTGGTACCGCGACAACCAGGTGTATTTCATCACCGCTTGCTGCCGAGATCAGTACGCGGCTTTCGCCACTGAAGCCGCCAAGGCGATCTTCTGGGATCGATTCACACATTATACTAGACAGCAGCTGTTCACGCCCTGGGTCACCACGCTGCTGGACAATCACTACCACGTCCTGGGATATTGCAAGATCGGAGAGCAACTGGGGCCGATGATGCGCAAGCTGCACGGCTCGGTGGCCAAGCTGGTCAACGATCTTCTCGCGATCCGCCGCATTCCGTTCTGGCGCGGTGCCGGTCACCAGGATTACTTCGACGGATGCATCCGTGACGAACGGCAGTGCCGTCGCGCCTATTTGTATACGTTGACGCAATCGGTGCGGCACTGCATCTGCTCAAACTGGCGCGATTACCCCCACACACGCGTGGAAGTGGACCTCGAACCAGGTGTTCGCCGGGCACACGAACTGGGAGCGTTCCTTGAGGGAGTCCCGTACAAGCGCTACGAGCGCGGGGCGTGAGGACTGGTCACTTAAGTGACCAGTCCTCGGGGGCGATCAATCCTCCTCCAACACACTCTTGCGCCGCAGGATGTGGTGGTAATGCTGCGCGAAGCGGTGCGCTTCGTCGCGCATGGCCTGACACAACTTCAACCCTGGGTTCTCGCGCCCAAGCTTGATCGGGTGGCTCCTCTTCTGCACGTAGATCAACTCCTCCTTCTTAGCCAGACTGATGACCATCGGCGGCTTGGCCTGGAGTTGCTCAAACGCCTCCAGCGCCGCATGCAACTGTCCCAGGCCGCCGTCAACCAGGATCACATCGGGATATAACTCAGCGCGTTCACCCGCTTCGCGGTACCTCCGAGTGACCACTTCCCGAATCGCCGCGTAGTCGTCGTTGCCCGCTGTACGAACACGGTATCGGCGGTAGCCGTCCTTGAACGGCCGGCCGTCGATGAAACACACCTTCGAGCCCACCGTCTCCCCGCCGGCTAAATGCGCGATGTCGATCGCGTCCATGCAGCGAATAGGATTATCAATGCCCAACATCCGTTGCAGCGACTGCAACCCGGCCGAGGGATCGACCGCGAACGTCGTGACCTCCGGCTGCCAATCGTATTGATGACTCTTGCGCCGCTTCTCTCGGTCGTCGAGTTTCTCGATCGCCCGAATCTGGTCACGCAGTGTCGCCGCCCTTTCATATTCCAACGACTTGGCTGCCTGCTCCATTTCGTGGCGAAGCTCGCGGATCATCACGCTGCGCTTGGAGGCGATAAATCGCACAAACCGCTCGATGTCGCGGCGATAGTCGCCCCTGGAGATCCTGTTCGCGCACGGGGCGGTGCACTGGCCGATCGGATGCAGCAGGCAGGGGCGAAAGTGCTCGTTCTTGGGGTCGCCCTCGGCGATGTCCAACGTGCAAGTACGATATTTGAACACACGCTGGAGCAGTTGAACCGCCTCGCGGAGGGCATAGACAGATGTAAACGGCCCAAAGATCTTTGCGCCCTTGAACTGCGGTTCAGCCGGCGTGCGCGTGATGTACACCCCCGGGAAGTCATCCCCCATCGTGATGGCCAGATAAGGAAACGTCTTGTCGTCGGTCAGCAGCGAGTTGAACCTCGGCCGGGTATCCTTGATCAGCCGAGCCTCCATGAGCAGGGCTTCCCACTCTCCTTCGCATTCGATCACGTCGAAGTCGTCAACGAGATCGAGCATCGGCTGCTTCTTGGGGCCCAGATCGACCGAAGGCACAAAGTAGGAGCCGACGCGGCTGCGCAGTGACCCGGCCTTGCCCACGTAAATCACTGCCCCGCCTGCGTCCTTCATCAGATAGACGCCCGGCGTCTTGGGCAGGCCCCTGGCCTTCTCAGCCAGCCGCTGGAGCTGATGCTCACGCGATTCGGCCGTGGTGCTCATCGCTGCGGATTCTAGGTTCGGACGTGTCGATGGATAGCCGGCGGGCTACGCCCGCCGGTGCCGGGACGCGTAGCGTCCCGGCTAATCCCAACGGCCGCTACACTATTCGCGCCATGAGTCAACTTCTCATCCATGGCGGGCGGGTCATCGATCCCGCCAGTGGCTTCGACCAGACGGCGGACGTGCTCATCTGCGATGATGTCGTCATCGAGATTGACCGGGTATCGCCCGGCCGCGATGTGCAGCGGATCGATGCCGAAGGATGCATCATCGCCCCGGGGCTGATCGACGTGCATGTGCATCTGCGGGAGCCTCATCCGGACCACGAAGAGACGATTCAGACGGGCAGCGCCGCCGCGATCAACGGCGGGTTCACGACCGTCTGCTGCATGCCCAACACCCAGCCACCGATTGACAGCGTCCCACTGGTGGAGTTGCTGCGAAGCAAGGGCGATCGGGCCCAAGGTGCGCGGCTGTTCGTGGCCGGCTGTGCCACGAAAGATCGCCGGGGCGAGCAGTTGGCGGCGATTGCGGGCATGGCCAAGGCCGGGGCCGTCGCCTTCACCGACGATGGTCATTGCGTCGCCGACGCCAGCCTGATGGACAAAATCCTTCGCACCGTCCACGCCGCCGGCCGGTGTTTCATGCAACACTGCCAGGAGCCGACGCTGACGCGGCACGCGGACATGAACGCGGGGCCGCTCGCCACCCGCCTGGGCCTGACCGGTTGGCCGGGGGTCGCCGAGGAGATCATCATCGAGCGCGACATTCGTTTGAACCGCTCGATCGGCTGCCGATATCACGCTCAGCATCTTTCCAGCGGCGATTCGGTGGAGATCATCCGCCGGGCCCGCGCCGAAGGCCAACCCGTCACCGCCGAGGTGACCCCCCACCATCTGCTGCTCACCGAAGACCTCTGCGACGGCTACAACACGATGGCGAAGGTGAACCCGCCCTTGCGCACCCCAAGCGACATCGATCACCTCAAGGCCGGCATTACCGACGGCACGATCACCATTCTCGCAACCGATCACGCGCCGCACCCGCTGCATCACAAGCAAGTTGACTTCGCGGACGCCGCGTTCGGCATCGTCGGCCTCGACTGCGCCCTTGGGCTGTATATCAAGGCGTTGATCGGCGGTCCCGATGGACGCGGGGTGATCGACTGGCCGGCGATGCTGGCCATGATGACCATCAACCCGGCCAGACTCCTGGGCCTGGACCGCATGGGGCTTGGGGCGCTTGCCGTGGGCGGGCCGGCGGATGTGACGGTCATCGATCCTCAACTTCCCTGGACGATCGACCCCGACGAGTTCGCTTCACGGGGAAAAAACTGCCCCTTTACCGGCTGGAACGTCCAAGGCAGGGCGGTGGCCACGATCGTCGCGGGCGAGCTGAGGCTGATGCGCGCCGGGGCCCGCGCCCAGACCTGATCGCCGACCTAGGCCGCGTGTCCGGTTGAACAAGCACTGTCGGGCGACTACACTCCCGCCGTTGCTCTCGCCGTGAGTGTGACCCGCCTCCTAAGGAGACATTCCGTTCATGGCCTCATTGGTCAAGGATCTCATCGAGTCCGGCATTCACTTCGGCCAACGCTGCAGCTCCTGGAACCCGAAGATGGGCAAGTACATCTTCGGCGTGCGGAACAAGATCCACATCATGGACATCAGGCAGACCGTTCGAGGCCTCCTGCTGGCCAAGAAGTTCATTCAGCAGGTCGTGTTTGAGGGAAAGGACGTCTGCTTCGTGGGTACCAAGCGGCAGGCTCGGGCGGCGGTTGAGAAATACACTGCCGACGTCGGAATGCCCTATGTCACCGAGCGCTGGCTCGGCGGAACCCTGACCAATAGCCGAACAATCCGCGAGCGCCTCAAGCGGCTTGTGGAGCTCGAGGGGCTGGTAGAATCCGGCGAGATCGAAAACTATTCAAAGAAGATGGCGTCCCAGTTGCAGCGCGAACAGCGCAAGATCACCCGTAATCTCCAGGGAATCCGCAACATGGCCAAGAACCCGGGTTGCCTGGTGGTCATCGACGTGAAGCGCGAGATCAACGCTCTGCGCGAAGCACGGATTCTGAGCATCCCCACCGTCGCCCTGATCGACACGGATGGTGATCCGGACCTTGTTGATATACCCATCCCCGGCAATGATGATTCCATGCGGTCGATCGACGTGATCGTGCGAGAGCTTTGCCAGGCGGTCACCCTGGGCAAAGCGGGTCGAGCGACCAAGCCGGAGGCGCCGCCGGAGCAAGAGACCTCTGCCGGCACCAAGCGCCGATCCGCCCGAGCCATGTTCCCTGCGGCTGACACCAGCCAATCTGAATCCGCCCCGGCTGCCCAACGGGGATCGACTTCGACCGTTGCGTCAACCGCCGACCCCGTCGGGCCATGAGCATCTTTGCTTCGGCCGGTTTGATCGCCCACAATCAATGGCATGAGCCCAGACGCAACGTATCGGGTACACCCGCTGGGCTCTCGTGAATCGCGCGCTAGCCACGAGCTTCTCGAAACGAATCAAGCACCAAAGGACTGTTCTCATGGAGACGACCGAAGTGAGCTTCACCGCCAAGGATGTCATGTCCTTGAGGCAGAAAACCGGCCTGGGCATGATGGATTGCAAGAGAGCGCTGAGTGAATGCGGCGGCGACATGACCGCTGCGGAGCAATGGCTGCGCAAAGAACTCAAAGGCAAGTTGCAGCAGCGCAGTGAGCGGGCCACCGGTGAGGGCCGCATCGCCGTCGTGATCAAAGGATCCAACGCCGCGATCATCGAGATTCGCAGCGAGACCGACTTCACGGCCCGCAACGAATCGTTTCGAGCCATGACCGACGATCTCGCCACGATGGCCCTGGCCCAACCGGCCGGCCCGGTCCAACCCGATAGCGCCATGACCGCCCGCGTCGATGACGTTCGCTTGACGACTAAAGAGAACCTCGTCATTGCTCGGGGCGAGAAGCTCCAAGGAGGCGGCTTCGGCCGATACGTCCACCACGATGGCAAGCGGGCGGCGCTACTGCAGATCGACGGCGCCGCGGATGAGCAGTTGCTCACGGGAATTTGCCAGCACATCGTCGCCCACGTTCCCGCGCCGATCGGCGTCAGCGAGCAGGATGTACCCGCCGAAACCCTCGACCAGATCCGCAACGATGCCATGCAGGAAGCCGTCGACGCCGGCAAGCCGCCCGAGATCGTACAGAAGATCGCCGACGGCAAGGTTAGAAAGTACCTTCAGGACAACACCCTGCTCAACCAGAAGTACGTCCGCGACGACACCAAGACTATCAAGCAACTGCTTCCGCCCGACGTCACCATCACCCGCTTTGTCCGCTACACCGTCGGCGCCGAGTAGGACAACAGCGACAAATGACGCGAATCCCGCCAGCGCCCACGGATTCCAATCCGTGGGTTTCTTCGGACAAATACCGCTGCACTGTGGCGTTGCCTATTTCATCCGCCGACCGATCAATACGCCCTGGCGCAGCGGCGCCGCCACGGCCTCGAAGTCCGGATCGCTTGCCACCAGCCGATTGAAACGGTCCGCCGCGATGCGTGATGGATCATCCTCGTTATCAATCCACCATGATCCCGCGCCAAGGACGTTGTCGGCGAGAATCAGCCCGCCGGGCGCGATCATCGGCCGAACGATCGCCCAATAGTCGGGGTACTCGGTCTTGACCGCGTCGAGGAAAACGACATCGACCGAACCGGCCTCAAGGTCGGTTGCAAGTTGTGGCAGGATATCCAGCGCTGCGCCTCGTCGCCCCTCGATGCGATCGGCCACACCGGCTCGGGCGAACTGCGCCTGGGCGAAGTCGGCGTAGAGCGGCTCGCGCTCGATGGTGATCAGCCGGCCGTCTCCAGCTAGCCCGCGGGCAATCCAGATCGCCGAGTATCCGCCGAGGGTCCCGACCTCGATGGCCAGTTTCCCCCGTGTCATCGAGGTAAGGATCATCAGCAGCCGGCCAACATCGGCACTGACGGCGATATCCGGCAGCCCACCGGCCACCGCCTCGGTCATCAACCCCGCCAGATGGGCGTCCTGGTGCCCGAACACCTCGCGCGAGTATTCGCCGGTGTAACGCCAACGCTCGTCGGTCATGTCCATGGCCGCCCAGTGTACTGGACCGCAGTCGGCCACCGGAGGCAACGAATCTTTCCTTTGGAACACGGGAATAACGCTGGCACTGGTGGCCATTCACGGGTATATAGTTGTCGCTTCGCCAACGGCCGGGTCGATCCGGCATTCAATTTCCTCGTGGAGGAGTCTCTTCGATGCACCGATCATTGCTCAAATGTTGTGCGCTACTCGTGGGCCTGGCCCTGTTCGGTTTCGCTCAGGCCGGCTGTGAAACGACACCCAAGGCCGCGGCCCAGGCCACCGTGGCCCCCGGTGCCGTGGGCTGGTGCAAGATGTGCGGCCAGACCAAAGGGTCAACTCTCTGCTGCCGGCCGGGTCAGGCCAGCTGCGGCGGATGCGGCCTGGTCAAAGGTTCGCCCGGCTGCTGCAAGATGCCCAAGAAGACGGTGCAGTAGCCTCCAACCCTCTGCCGGGTCGCCATGTGCCCGGGTATCGTTGCGCAACCACCACCCAAGAGGCCTTGGTCACTTCAGTGATCAGGCGAAGGTAGCTCTGTTCGGACCTTTGAGTCATTCGTCCGCGCCCAGCGTCCGCGGACCACGGCCGGCTTTCTTCTCGAAGCGCCCCGCGCCGGCCCGCTCATATTTTGTGAAGCCCAGTCGCTCGAGATTCTTGTTGCTGAGCATCTGCTTGGTGGCGTGATCGGACCACCGGCCGGGAATGGTCGGCGGCTGAATCACCCGCCGCACGGGTTGGCCCGTCTCGGGATGCCTGGTCAACGGCTCATCGGCCATCTTCTGCGAGACCTCGAACGTCTCGCCCTCCGACTCGTCGTCGTTGATCACCTGATAGACGTACGTGGGCATGGCGCACCGCCTTGCTGAGCAACCCAATCATAGGCTCACAATGCCGCGCGTCTGACCTGTAAAGCCGCGACCGGTGGTCGCGGTCCTCTCCCCGCGTAGCCCCGCACGCCAGTGCGGGGTTCCCGCGGGTTACCACCCGCGGCTATGTATCAGACAATGCGAGCAGCTTGTTCTCAAACCGTATCACCGAGCACTTACCTCCTCCGTCGTCGGCGAACCCCAAACAGCCCGGCCAGGCCGACCAGCGCCAACGCGCTGGGCGCAGGAATGATGTACGTCTGAACGTCGTAGACGCCTTCTAAAAACGCATCGGGGCTCCAAAGGTTCACCCGGCCGATGGTCTCGCCACCGGTGGCCAGGATGCCGAGGAAACTTCCACTGAGGTCAGTTTGTATGGAGATCAGCCCAATCTGCTGCTCGCTTTTGTCGAACACGCGCACTTCAAGAGGAAAAGGGGACTCCGTGAAGTTGAACACATTCATTCCCAATGCGGTATGATTGTCACCGGCCGGGAGTCCGCTGAGGATGTCAAAGCTGTCGTTCGTGAAGTTCGGTGTAAGGCCGACATTGGCCGACCCGAAGAAGCCAGCCCCAAAGAGAACCAGGCCGGAGGCACCACGCGGATTGAGGCCGTTCACGCCGGGGTCATTGATATTCGGCGTCCCGTTTGTGTTCGCCTGGAAGGTCAGGTTGTCTATGAAGTCCCCGGGGTTGAAAGCGCCCTGGAGGTTGTTGATGTTGAGCGGGTCGTTCAAGATTGCGACGTTGCTCGGCGGCGGCGCAATCAGCGCCTGTTCAAAGTCCTCGATCCCTTTGGAGATCTTCCCCGCATCGGCCAGGGCCTGATCGAAGAGGGCTTCGTCCAAAAAGAAGATGATGGCCGCGTCGGCCATGCCCGTGATAGCCGCAGCGGCGACCGCTCCCATCGTCATCGTCATGCGCTTCATTCCAGTCCTCCTTACTTATCCGCCGTGACAAACGCCGGTGCGCACCGACACACCTGGCCCGCGGCTTTCACCGCCCCGCTCTCTTCAGTATCGAAGTTCCCCCTCAACCGCTGGTCCGACAAAAAAAGAGCCCGTCAAGGGCTCTTTCGCTTCACGGACTCAGGATGTCGACAACCGGCGTGTCAGTAAGAGTTTACAGCATGCCGCGTTCGCATGCAAGCACAATTTTGGCTTCGGCGCGGGGACAGCACCGCCGACATCCGATACACCCTTACCACATCGCAACTTAGCTAAAGCCCAGGGAAAGCTTTCCCTGGGATTTTGTGTGTGTGCGCCGGGTTGGGAAGCACGTGTAACTTGTGCATCAGACGGGCCGATCCGCCGCCGCGGACCCGGCTCGCTCACTTTGCGGCCTGCCGTCAATAGCCGGCGGGGCGACCGCCTTTGCGGGGGTCGCTGGCGGCGCGGATGCCTTCGGCTGTCACCTGGATGAGTTGCACCACGCCGACCTCATCACGCCGCCCCACTTCGTGCCCAAAGTTCTTCAGCGCGGAGATCATTGCTTCGCCCGGCCAACCGTCCTCGAACTGTAAGACGTTCGGCAACCACTGATGATGAAAACGCGGGGCCGCAACCGCCTCGGCCGGTGTCATGTCGAACAACAGACAATTCAGCACGCACTGCACGGTCCCGGTGATGATCCTCGGCCCCCCGGAAGCCCCGGCGATGATGATCGGTTTGCCGTTGCGCAACACGATCGTCGGCGACATGCTGCTCAGAGGACGCTTGCCGGGTGCAGGCAGGTTGCGATCCGATTGCCGCAGGCCGAACGCGTTGGGTTGGCCAGGGACGGTCGTGAAATCGTCCATCTGATTGTTCAAGGCGAAGCCGAACCCCGGCACCATGACCAACGAGCCGTAGATGAGGTTGATCGTTTCGGTGCAGGCGACGGCCATGCCGTCGGCGTCGATGACGGAAATGTGGCTGGTGCCGCCGTCTTGGGGCGCAG
>JADFFQ010000041.1 GCA_022568135.1 Planctomycetota bacterium
AATGGACCCGTCTATTCTTCCGATTAACATATAAGCCAGTTGATTTTGCCTTCTAACCCATTAAGGTTTATCATTTAGGGAAAATTACTCCTTACGATTTGGAGGAGGGACTTTTTCATGGTCGGCGAGACCATCAGCCATTACCATGGGTCGGGCCTGTATATCGGCTTGAGGAATAGTCTGATCTCGGAAGGGGATGCAGTATGAAGGGGGTTGGCTTGGAGACAGTCTTCCGCAGAGAAAAGGGGGTAGTCCCGTCTCTCGTCAGGTTTATTATCCACCGCACTTCTTCTTTTCTGAAAGTCCCTAGACTTCAATGTGACTGTCTGCTGCTTCTTTGCAAGAGAAGCCCTATTTCCCAGCAAACTGGGGACCGAGCCCAGCTTCAAGCGCTCTAGTTACTAGCGTGTCGTGTCCCAAATACAGCACAATCAATCTACCTCTCTTGTAAAAGTGGGGTGTCGCAACCCAATGCACCATTGTTGTTGGGGGGCGGCCGAACGCAGAACCGTCAGGAGAGATATGTTCCGCCTCAGCATCCGCAGCTGCCACATCCGCGTGCTCAAAGACGTGAACTTCACCTCCATTGACGGTGATTACCTGGCTCTCAACCGAGAAGAAGGCTTGCGACACTTTACCAAAGGGCTCTACGCTAGCTCCGGCTGAACGCAAATGATCTATTAAGGTCTCGTAATCTATGACCGCTCCGTCAGGTTTGAGGAAAACTATTACGCCACCTGTTGCTTGCACTGGATAGGATTCTGCGACAGGTCCTGTAAACCATGCCTCCGCGCGATGCCCGATCTGTAGCTCGGTAAATGACGCCGGGATCAGGTCCTGTTTGTGCCGTTTGAAAATCTTGGTTTTGTTGGTGATGCGGACCCGAGCTTTGGCTGATCCCCAGTTTTCTTCTGGATTTTCCTCGATGAGAATTGTACCAATGGTGTTCGTTGCTACATCAGATCCGGAGTGAGTGGAGGCCTGCGGATCACCGGCATCCGCCAATCTGGCAGGCCGCGCGGTATACACGCGACATCCTTGCTGCCCCAGCCGCCCTGACGCCCGCGCCAGGATGCTCTTCGCTGGCACCGGCCTTGCCAGACTTAGCACTGGACTCACGCGCGGGCCGAGCCGCGCGCGGATTTCCCAACATTTCCATCAGGAAGGTGGACACTATGTCAAAGATCATCGGCATCGACCTGGGCACAACCAACTCCGTGGTCGCCATCATGGAAGGCGCCCAACCCAAGGTGCTCATCAACTCGACCGGCAATCGGATTACGCCGTCCGTCGTGGGCTTCACCGACAAGGGCGAGCGGCTCGTCGGCCAACCCGCCAGGCACCAACAGGTCACCAACCCCAAGAACACCGTCTTCTCCATCAAGCGGTTGATGGGCAGGCGTCACCACGAAGTGCAGGAAGAAGAGAAGCTCGTTCCCTACGAGGTGGTGGGAGCCGCGGACCAGCCGGTGAAGGTGAAGGTCCGCAACAAGCTCTACACGCCGCAGGAGGTCTCCGCCATGATCCTGCGCGACCTCAAGAAGACCGCGGAGGATTACCTGGGCGAGAAGATCGACCGGGCCGTCATCACCGTCCCCGCCTACTTCAACGACTCGCAGCGGACAGCCACCAAGGAGGCAGGCGAGATCGCCGGGCTCACCGTCGAGCGCATTATCAATGAGCCGACCGCCGCCGCCTTGGCCTACGGCCTGGAGAAGAAGAAAACCGCCAAGATCGCCGTGTTCGACTTCGGCGGCGGCACCTTCGACATCTCGATCCTCGACATCGGCGAGGGTGTGTTCGAGGTCCTCAGCACCCACGGCGATACCCACCTCGGCGGCGATGACCTCGATCAGCGGATCATCGAATTTGTGGCCGAGGAATTCCGCAAGGCCCAAGGCATTGACCTGCGCAAAGACGCCATGGCTCTGCAACGGCTCAAGGAAGCCGCCGAGAAAGCCAAGTGCGAGCTCAGCCAGCAGATGGAGACCTCCATCAACCTGCCCTTCATCACCGCCGATCAGCAGGGTCCAAAGCATCTGCAACAGACGATCACTCGCGTCAAGTTCGAGTCGTTGTGCGAAGACCTGTTTGATCGCCTGCGGGGCCCGTGCAGAACCGCAATCGAAGACGCCAAGCTCAAGCCCAGCGACATCGAGGAGGTGGTGATGGTCGGCGGCTCCACCCGCATCCCCAAGGTGCAGGAAATCGCCAAGGAGATCTTTCAGGCCGAATCATTGGACAAGTCAATCAACCCGGACGAGGTCGTGGCGATCGGGGCCGCGATCCAGGGTGGGGTGCTCGTCGGGGAGGTCAAGGACGTCCTGCTGCTGGATGTGACCCCCCTGAGCCTGGGCGTGGAAACGCTTGGCGGCGTGCTGACCAGGCTCATCGAGAAAAACACCACCATCCCCACCTCCAAGAAGGAGATCTTCTCCACCGCGGCCGACAGCCAGACCTCGGTGACCATTCACGTGCTTCAGGGCGAGCGCGAGTTCGCCCGGGACAACCGCACACTGGGTCGCTTCGACTTGACCGAGATTCCGCCGTCGCCTCGCGGTCTGCCACAGATCGAAGTGGAGTTCTCCATCGACGCCAACGGCATCCTGAACGTATCCGCCACCGACAAGGCCACCTCCAAGAGCCAGTCCATCGAGATCACCGGCTCCACGGGTCTTTCGGAACAGGAGATCGAAAAGATGAAGACCGAAGCTCAGGAGCACGCCATCGAGGACAAGGCCCGCCGGGAACTGGTGGACCTCAAGAACCAGGCTGAGCACCTCGTCTATACCACCCGCAAGTCGCTCGAAGAGCACGGCGAAAAGGTCTCAGCCGAGGCCCGCGGCAGCATCGAATCCGCGATCTCCAACCTCGAAGACAAGATCAAGGAAGATGACAAAGCTGCGATCGAGGCGGCGCTCAAGCAGCTCAACGACGCCGCGATCGAACTGGGCAAGGCCGTCTACGAGGCCACCTCGTCCACCGTCGGCGCCGGCTCCACTGAAGGCGCCCCCGACGCGTCAGTCGAATCGAAACCGGATGAAGATGTCATCGACGCCGAGTACGAGGTCAAGGACGATACGTAACGAGGGGGGATCAAACACACGAACGAGCCCAAGCCCCAAAGCCCAGGGAGTCCGTTCCCTGGGCTTTGGCTCTAGGATGAGTGCGCCCACACTCGATTAACGGCTCGTCGCATGCCCAATCCACGCCGCCGACGCAGGTTCTTCCGCGTAGCCTTGCGCCTCATCGCGACCCTTGCGATATTCGTCCCTGGCTGGCTCATCACACTGCGCGCCACAAGTCCCTGGCGGGCCGTACGGACTTACACCCTCGACCTCTCTTCGACAGTGCCACAGATCACTGACCATCCGAGGCGACTTCGGGTCGCCGCATACAACATTGCGCACGGGCGCGGTTTGGCCGAGAGCAATTGGGATGGTTCGTCCCCAGAGCGTGAGACGCGATTGGAGGAGATCGCATCCTTGCTGCGCGAGGCGCAACTCGACGTGGTCGTGCTCAACGAGGTCGACTTCAACTGCACCTGGAGCGGCGGCGTCAATCAAGCAGAGCTCATCGCTAAGGAAGCGGGATTCCCGTACGTTGCCGAGCAGTGCAGCTACGACACCGGCCTGCCACTCTTCACCGTGCGGTTTGGCAACGCACTGTTGAGTCGATACCCGATCGTTAATGCCGAGCTCGTGGACTTCCCCACCTACTTGCAGTGGGAGGCCCTGCTCGGCGGCAAGAAGCGCGGACTTCTCTGTACGCTACAACTGAGCGAAGCGGAATCTGTGCGCGTGCTCGCGGTCCATCTGGAACATCGCGATGAGGCGACGCGGGTTGGATCAGCGCGCATGATCATCGACTTGGCGGAAGAACAAGCGACGCCGCTCATCGTGGCCGGGGATTTCAACAGCACGCCGCTGGGGTTTCCGTTGGCGCAGATCGATCATGAGGGTCACAATGCGCTCTCACTACTCCTCGGCAGCGGCTTGTTTGATACTGACCTGAAGAATGCACCCTCCCCGGATGACCTCACATTCCCCTCCGACGAGCCTTACTTCGTGATCGACTGGGTGCTCGCACCGACTGACTGGCGCACCGTGTCACGCCGCGTTGTCCGCACCGATCTGTCCGACCACCTTCCAGTGATCGTGGAATTGGAGTTGGAATCGACCCGTTCGCGCTAAGAGAGTGTTTCGGAACCCTCTCCCCTTGAGGGGAGAGGGTCGGTCTCCACAGGCGATCATGCCATAGGCAGATCCGCCGAGGCGGACTCGCCGTGGCGAGGTGAGGGGTGATCCGCCGCGATCGAACTGGGCAAGGCCGTCTACGAGGCCACCTCGTCCACCGTCGGCGCCGGGTCAACTGAAGGCGCCCCCGACGCGTCAGCCGAATCGAAACCGGATGAAGACGTCATCGACGCCGAGTACGAGGTCAAGGACGATACGTAAGCGCTGTGCTCGGCAGACCGCATCGCACACACCGAAGCCCACGGGCTCGAGCCCGTGGGCTTCTTCATTGCCCCGGCGGGCCGCAGTTCACCGACTACATCCTCGTATGATGCCGGACGTGTCCAGCGAGCAGCACGGTTCACGTCCGTCGCCGGCCATGGCGACAATCGTAATCCTGGCGATGCTCTCCCTGGCCGCGCTTGTCGTCGCGTTGGCGAGAATGCGGATTGATCGCTCGGCGACCATCGAGGCAGGGCAGGCCAACCTTGCGGCGCTTTGGCCGTTTTGGATTGCCTCCGGCTGCGGCTGGGCGTCGTTGACTGCGCTATGGCTGCTGCTTCGCCGAACCGCGAATCGCTCCGGGCACGCGCGGATTGGACGCTCGGTGCTGCTGATCCTCACCGTCGCCGTGGTGGCTCGGGTGGCGGTGTTGTTCACCCACGAGCCGGCCCTGAGCGATGATGTGTACCGCTACGTCTTCGACGGCCGAAACGCCGCTGCCGGGATCAACCCCTACCTGAAAGCGCCGGATGAATCCTTCGGCGTCACCGAGGATGCCGCAGAGGACTGGCCAGGCCAGGCCAATCTGCTGCCGCTGATCAACTTCCCGCAGCTTCACACGATCTATTTGCCGGCCAGCCAGTGGGTGTTCGCATCAACGGGGCTGGCGATCATGGATGACTGGTCCGATCCGAACTCCAGCGCACGAGTGTTTCGCGCGGTGTTCATTGGGTTCGACCTCGCGGTGATCATCGGGCTGCTGATCGCGTTGGCCCGTGCCGGCAGATCCCCGTGGTGGGCGGTGCTGTACGCCTGGCACCCTCTGCCGATTGCTGAGTTCGCCGGCTCCGGACATCTGGACAGCCTCGGCATCGCGCTGCTGGTGGGAGCTCTGCTGGCATACACGAAGGCGCCGCAGAAGATCTGGGAATGGACGGTGATGCTGGCCGTGGGAACGCTGGTGAAGCCCGTGGTCCTGCCGGTCGCGGCGCTTCTGCTCAAGGGCAGGCCGTGGCCGGCTTGGGCGCGCAGCCTCGCCATCGGCGCAACCGTGTGCGTGTTCATCGCCGGGCCCCTGTGGCTGACGCACGATGCCCAGCCGCTGAAGAACATGGTCTCCACGGCTGAGTTCTTCACCCTCAAGTGGGCCCACTTCGGAAGCATCTACGAGCCGATGCTGTGGACGATCGAGAAGGCTCAGCACCAGTGGACCAACGACCAGCAGGAGGTTCTCGCCCGGCGGCTCTGTATTGCGATGGTCGTGGCCGTGGTGGTGGTCGTCTGGCTGCGGAGCCGCGACGTGTGGGGGGGGTCTCGAATGATTCTCTTCGCCATGGTGCTCTTGTCGCCAGCCGCCCACCCGTGGTATCTGCTGTGGTCACTGGCCCTAATGCCGATGACCCGCAGCGGGGCGTTGTGGATTGCCTCGCTGACCCTGCCCTGGGGCTATGTGGTCCTGGGCGACGTGGTGAGTTGGTCGGCATCGCCGTGGGTCATGGTCGCGGCGTATCTGCCGGTGTACGCTGCGCTGGTGTTCGACGCCGCCAAGGGTTTAGCCGTCGCTCGTAGAGCGACGCGCGGCTCTGCGAGCCGCGGCTGAACGACGAGGATCGCCATGCAGGTTGCACGAGTCATCGAGGTACTGGAGTCGATCGCGCCGCTGGAATGCGCGGCCGAGTGGGATAACGTCGGTCTCCTCATCGGTTCGACGAAGTGGCGGGCGAACTCGATCATGCTCACGATCGATCTGACCGAAGCGGTGCTGCACGAAGCGATCGAGGCCGGCTCGCGGATGATCGTGTCGTATCACCCGCCGATCTTTGAGCCGCTCACCGCACTGACTGCCGCCGTGCCCAAGCAACGAATCGCGCTGGAGGCGGTGCGGGCGAAAATCGCGGTGTACTCGCCGCACACCGCCCTCGACGCGGCGCCGGGCGGGATCAACGACTGGATCGCATCGGGACTCGGCCACGGCGACGTTCGGCCGCTGCACGTGTATGAATCGCTTCCAGAGACCGAGCAGTGCAAGATCGTCACGTTCTGCCCGGCCGACGCGGTCGATCGGCTGCGCAACGCCCTGGCCACGGTCGGGGCGGGGCGGATCGGCCGATACGAGCTGTGCTCCTTCGAGATCAAGGGAACGGGGACGTTCTTCGGCGGCGAGGGAGCCCGCCCGCGGGTGGGGCGCACCGGAGCCCTGCAGCACGTTGATGAGATCCGCCTGGAGATGGTCTGCCCGCAGGCGTCGCTGGCGCTGGCCGTCACGACGCTTCGGCAATTCCATCCGTACGAGGAGCCGCCGATTGAAATCTATCAACTCCTGCCGCGCCCCCGGCGAGACACCGGCCAGGGTCGAAGGGTCGTCCTCGACCGCAAGGTCCCGCTTCGCGCGCTCATCGAGCGTATCAAGCAACGCCTGGGCGTTGATCAGCTTCAAGTCGCCGCGGCGCACGGCGGGCCGCGCCGTTACGGCACGATCGGGCTGTGCGCGGGAGCGGGTGGATCGTTGCTTGAAGCTGCGGTCAAGCAAGGCTGCCAACTCTTTCTGACCGGTGAGATGCGCCACCACGACGTGCTGGCCGCGCAAGCCGACGGCTGCACGGTCATCCTCGCCGGCCACACCAACACTGAACGCGGCTACCTCAAAGTGCTTCGCAAACGGCTGCGGGCAACGCTGCCGGACGCAACCGTGATCATCTCCAAGAAGGACGTCAATCCTCTGCGGGCGATGTAAAACGTCGGTTGGGCTCTCAGAGCCAATCTGCCGCTAAGGCTTCTTCGGCTCTTTGTGTTTCTTGAGAATCTCGTCGAGCAGATCGCCCAGCGGGATGCCGGTGTCTTTCAGGGCGTCGTTGAGCAGCCCGCGGAATCCTGACTCCAACGCCGCCTGGGCCAGATCGAAATCCGGATCAATCTCGGTCTTGAGCTTGCCGAACTCGCCGCGGGTGACCAGCGGGACAATGACCCTGTCCGCGTAGCCGCGCAGCTCCTTGACGCTCATCGCCAGGGCTTGAAGCGGAATCTCGGTTCTCAAGTCCACGGTCCGCGTGTTGAGGTCGATTCGGCCGGAATAGACGAGCGTGTACTGATCGATCTTCACCTCGAACCGCTCGTAGGTGATGATTCCATTGCGAATCCTGGCCACGATCGGGTCGATCCGGCCGGGAATGGTCCGGGCGTTGGCCGAGTTGAATAACGTCAACAGCGCCAACGTCACCGAGCCGCTGTCAAGCTCGACGGCGCCGATGGTGATCTCGAGATCGGCGTTGAGGCGACTGACATCACCATCCAGCGGGATGGTCCCATCGCTTATCGTGGCGCGCAGGGGCTGCTCGGTGCTGCGGATGTCCGCCAGGACGGGGTGAATCTTGTATAACAGGCGATCGCGTAGCGCCGGCGTGATCTCAAGCTCTGCGTGCATTGGTGCAGCGTTGGTGATCCGCAGAGCGTTGTTGCGACCGTTGACGCGACCTTCGAGCCAGCCGTTGGGCGTGTCAATGCGGGCCTGCAGATTGCCGGTGGTCCGCGAGAATCTGGTGGCTGTGGCCTGGGCGTCCATCGTCGGTCCCACCGCCGCCACGAGCATCCCCCCCAGCCCGGCGAACGCATCAACCACGCGCGTGGGCACGCCATGGGCGCTGACCGTGATATCAAGCCGCGCCAGGTCGGCCGAGACCCCTTGCTGGTTGAGAAGTCCGCCCAGTGTACCGTCCAGCTCGATCAGCTCCGCCTCGGCTGCCCCGGGCACGATCACCTCGCCGGTGACCGACACCTTGATGCCCTCAGCCAAGCTGTCGCTGGTTGCGAGAACCTTCAACGAGCGCAGGGCCGTTGCCTGATCATTGGGCGGCGCCGGCAGATTGCTCAGCTGGATATCGATCCGCCCCGATGCGCGAGGGAGCGTCAAGACGCCGTCGCTGTCGAACAACCGCGTGATTTCGCCCGACACATCGAGCGTTCCCGCAAGGTCTCCGCCCGTCGCGTTGCTATGAACCTCCAGCGTGACCTGATCTGGGCCGCGGTAGGCCAGTTCGCCGGTGAGGTTGTCGAATACAAGCGTTCGCTGCGAAGCGGCGTCGCGCAACCGCACCGTCAGGCCGTTGATCCGCAGTGTTGTTGCGGGCAGGCCTTTCAGCGTGATCGGCTTCTTCTGGTCCGGCCCGCGTCGAGGCTTGTCAGCGGCATCGGAATCACTGCCGACAAACAGATCTCCGAAGCTGGTCGAACCATCCTCGCGCAGCTCGCCGCTCAAGGTGCCCGACAGGTCGATCTCAACCGCATCCAGACGTCGCGTCAGCAGGCCGAACAGCCCAGCGCTCGCCCCGACATCGAGCCGCACAACCTCTTCGCCGCCGGCATCGGTGATCGAGAACCCTTCGACAGCCTGCGACCCGAACCACGCCAGCGTGAGCCTGTCAAAGGCAACGGTGCCGTTGATCCGCCGCTGCAGCGCCCGTTGGATGAGACCGTGGCCCAGCCCCCAACTGACAAGCGTCGGGCCCAGCGCAACGAGCAGCACAAGCACACCCCCCAGGCCGATGAGAACGGCCACGGCCTTCTTCCGCCGGCGACGTGGTCTGTCTGCGGGCTGTGACATCGCGCCTCACCAGGCTCACAATGATTCGGCTGGCAATCGCCCGGCCGAGCGTATCCACATAGTAGTGCGCTTTGCAAACGCCTGGCCGGCTTCGGGATCGCCTTGATAGCCGCGGGTGCATACCCGCGGGCCGAGATAGCCGGGCGCAAAGAACCCACTCCCCCGCGACCTTCCGGTCGCCGCTAGGGCCACCATCGGTCGGGCCGATTCACGCAGCTTGTCGCGCAGCGGCCCAGTCGGCGGAGCTCTTGACGAACTGCACGCCCAAGACCTCCCGATCGTCGGTGATCCAAAGCGAACGAACGATCCGGGCATCGAGCATTTCATTGGCCAGCACAACGGCCTGGCGGCGTTTCAGCGCGATGCCGAGGAACAACCGGTCGCCTGGTTGAAGATCCCCAGGCCCCTTGACCTCCAGCAATGCGCCGGCGGCGGATAGGTTCCACGTGGTCCCGGACAGGTACTTGCCCGTCTTCGCAACGAACAGCTTGCAGGCACGCGCCATCTCAACCCGCTTGTGGGCTCGACGATCCCGTACAACCATGTGTGGACCTCAATGTGGCCGGCGTCGCTGCACAGCGGCTCCAGCCGGGTTATCGGCGATGTGCGACGATGACTTTGGCCCGGTGCGAATATGCACGGCTCCGCCCCAGGGCCATGGCCGATCTGGGGCTCGCAACCGGCCGATCCGCCCGGCCCTATCCTTTATTATTCTTCCATGCTCGAATCCATCAGCGTCCAAGCGCCGGCCAAGCTGAACCTCGCCCTGTCGGTCGGCCCGACGGATCGTGACGGGATGCATCCGATTTGCAGTTGGATGGTGACGATCGATCTCTGCGACGAACTGGTGGTGGACCGGTTGCCGCAAGACCGGCTCTCCCGGTACGCGATCCTCTGGCACGAAGACGCCAAGCGCCCAAGCGATATCGACTGGCCGATCACCGGCGACCTGGCGGTGCGGGCTCATCTGGCCATGGAGAACCATGTGGGTCGGCGACTCCCGTTGCAATTGAAACTGCAAAAGCGCATTCCCGTGGGCGGAGGACTCGGCGGCGGCTCTTCCAACGCGGCCGCTATGCTCCGGGCCGTCAACGAATTGTTCGACCTTTGCGTGTCCCTCGATGACATGCGGCAGATCAGTTGGGGGCTTGGGTCTGATGTGCCCTTCTTTGTAGCAGGCGGAAGCGCCATCGTCGAAGGGCTCGGCGAGCAGATCGAATCGCAAGAGACGGTGCCGAACCTGAGCGCCGTGATCGTCTTTCCCGAAGCCTCATGCCCGACCGGACGCGTCTACGACATGTTCGACAAGGTCGGGCCGGGACCGTTGCGCCCAGACGCGGTGCGGGCGCTGGCCGGCTTGAATGGGCCGTTGCGCCCGGATGCGATCTTCAACGATCTAGCGCCAGCGGCCATACGCGTCGCCCCCACGCTCCAGGAGCATCTGGCCCAACTGACCGCTCTGGCCGAACGTCCAGCTCATGTGGCCGGAAGCGGCTCGAGTATCTTCGTCCTCTGCGACGACCAGCTCCACGCCGAGGCGCTGGCGGACGCGGTCGAGCGCAGACTTGCATTGCCCGCCGTCGCGGTGAGGTCGCTTGCGGCCAGAGCCACGTCGGTTCTTTGATTGGCCGATCAGGACGCGCGGCGGCCGGCTCAGCGCGATTCAGGACCCCATAGACGCGTGAGATTTGCCATTCGCTGCGGGCGAAGTTCACCGGCTTGCCGACCTGCAGCCAGTGCAGAGCCGACGCATGGGCCGCCTTGATCATCACCTCCGACTCATCCTCCGTCCGGTCCGCTTTCTCCAGCAGCGTCCAGGTGAAGTTGAACATCGCTTTACCACATTGCAGATGCTGCTGAGCGGTCAAGTTCATCGTGGTCTGGGCCATAGGCAATGATCCTCCGAGCCCACGTTACGATGCCCAGATGAACGAAGAGACAACCTATCACATGACGCCGGATCAGTTCCGCCGCCACGGCCGGGCGCTGGTCGATTGGATTGCCCGTTACATGGAGCAGATTGAGCAATACCCGGTGCTTTCGCAGGTCAAGCCGGGTGAGATTCGCCGCCGCTTGCCGGCTTCGCCGCCACAACAGGGCGAACCGTTCGAGATGATGATGCGCGACCTGGACGAGATCATTCTCCCGGGGATCACCCACTGGCAGTCGCCAAGCTTCTTCGGGTTCTTTCCCGCCAACGCCTCCGGCCCGTCGATCCTGGGAGAGCTGCTCTCAGCCGGTTTGGGTGTGCAGGGAATGCTGTGGGCCACCAGCCCGGCGTGCACTGAGCTGGAGACCCATGTGCTCGACTGGCTGGTTGACATGCTGGAGCTGCCGCAGCATTTCAAATCCACCACAGCCGGCGGAGGGGTGATCCAGGACACCGCCTCCAGCGCGACCCTTTGTGCGCTGCTCACAGCGCGCGAGAGGGCGACGGACTTCACGAGCAACCACAAGGGAGTCGATCGCCCGTTGATCGCCTACACCTCGAACCAGGCTCACTCCTCCGTCGAGAAGGCGGTCAAGATCGCCGGCCTGGGGCGCGAGAATCTGCGTTTGATCGAGGTGGATGAGCAGTACGCGATGCGGCCGGACGCTCTGGAGGCGGCGATCAAGAATGACCTGGCCAGCGGCCGAACACCGTGCTTCGTCTGCGCGACGGTCGGCACGACGTCGTCGAATGCAATCGATCCCCTGCGCCCCATCGGCGAGATATGTCAGCGGCATGGGGTCTGGCTGCACGTCGATGCGGCCATGAGCGGCACGGCTGCGATCTGCCCCGAGTTCCGCTTTATCCACGACGGGCTCCAGTTCGCCGACAGCTACTGCTTCAACCCGCATAAGTGGATGTTCACCAACTTCGACTGCGATTGCTTCTGGGTCGCCGACCGAGCTGCACTCATCAACACGCTCAGTGTTCAGCCTGAGTATTTGAAGAACCCGGCCGGCGGTTCCGGGGGCGGAGAGGTGTTCGATTATCGCGACTGGCACATTCCGCTCGGCCGGCGGTTCCGGGCGTTGAAACTCTGGTTCGTCATCCGCCACTACGGCATCGTTGGCCTGCAACATCACATCCGTGAGCACGTGAAGCTCGCCCAGGAGTTCGCATCGTGGGTCCAAGCGGATGAGCGCTTCGAGCTGGCGGTCGAGCCACCCTTGAACCTGGTCTGCTTCCGCCACCGCGGCGGGGATGAGGTCAACCAACAGATCATGGATCGCCTCAACTGCTCGGGCAAGCTGTATCTCACCCACACCCGGCTCGATGAGAAGCTGACCCTGCGCTTCTGCGTCGGCCAGACACACACCCAGCGCCGCCACGTCCAGGCGGCGTGGGCGTCGATCCACGAATCAGCTGACGCGATCGCTTGATGATTCACCACCGAGGCACAGAGGACACTGAGAAGATATCAGGTAGGATTCCTACGAACAGGATGCTCTTCTACGTCTTTGTATTCTCTGTGTTCTCAGTGTCTCTGTGGTTCATTCTTAAGAACGGGTGAGGACGCACGATGCGACGGGTCAAAGCAGGTGGTGGTTGGCCGGCGATCTGGTATGCGCTGGGCAAGGCTCGGCAATCAGGCGGGCTGTGGCGCATGTACAAGGCGCTGCGGTCCAAGAACACTTGCAAAACCTGCGCGCTGGGCATGGGCGGGCAGCTCGGCGGAATGGTCAACGAGGCCGGGCGATTCCCGGAGGTCTGCAAGAAGTCGATCCAGGCGATGGCCGCGGACATGCAGGGTCGCATCCAGCCGCACTTCTTCGATGACTTCAGCCTTGAACAGTTGCGGGGCCTCTCATCACGCGAACTCGAAGCGGCCGGTCGACTCACCGAGCCGCTGTACGCCGGGCCGCTCGACAATCACTACCGCTGCATCACCTGGGACGATGCGCTGGACCGCATCGCCGCGAAGCTCAAGAAGACGGCGCCGGCGGAAACGTTCTTCTACTTCAGCGGCCGGTCGTCGAACGAAGCGGGGTTCTTGCTGCAACTGTTCGCCCGGCTCTACGGCACCAACAACATCAACAACTGCTCGTTCTTCTGCCACCAGGCCTCAGGCGTCGGTTTGACGACCGTCACCGGCTCCGGCACCGCGACGGTTGCGCTCGATGACATCCAACGTTGCGACCTGCTGTTCCTGATCGGGGCGAACCCCGCATCGAACCATCCCCGGCTGATGCGGACGATCGTCGAGCATCGTCGCCGCGGCGGGAAGGTGATCGTCGTCAACCCGCTGCGCGAGATCGGGCTGGTGCGGTTCAAGGTGCCATCCGACGTTCGCAGCCTGCTGTTGGGCTCGAAGATCGCAGACGTGTACGTTCAGCCGCACATCGGCGGCGACATCGCGTTCCTTGCAGCGGTCGCAAAGGCCGTGATCGAGCGCGGCGCGGTGGATGAGCAGTTCGTGACCAACCACACCAACGGCTGGGACGCGTTTCGCAGACACATCGAATCGCTGGGGTGGGAAGAGCTTGTCAAGCGCTGCGGCGTAGGGCGCGAGACGATCGACCACGTCGCGGAGATCTATGCCGCCTCGCACAACGCAATCTTCTGCTGGGCGATGGGGATCACCCATCACGAGCACGGCGTGGGGAACGTGCAGATGATCGCGAACCTGGCGATGACGCGCGGGATGCTCGGCCGGGCCGGCTGCGGGCTGCTGCCGTTGCGCGGGCACTCCAACGTGCAGGGCATGGGCTCGATGGGTGTGGTGCCGAAGCTCAAGCAAGCGGTCTTCGAGCGGCTGGAAAGCGCCTTCGGCGTGAAGCTGCCGACCGAAGTCGGGCTCGACACCCTCGGTAGCATTGCACAGGCCGACGAGGGCAAGGTTCGCTTTGCGTCCTGCCTGGGCGGGAACCTGTACGGGTCGAATCCCGATTCGGCCTTCGCTGCCCGTGCCATGAGCAAGATCGACATGGTGGCGTACATGTCCACGACGCTGAATACCGGCCATGCGCACGGCCGTGGGCGCGAAACGATCATCCTGCCCGTGCTTGCGCGAGACGAGGAGCCCCAGGCCACCACCCAGGAATCGATGTTCAACTACGTGCGGCTCAGCGACGGCGGCACCCCGCGCCACGTTGGCCCGCGAAGCGAAGTGCAAGTCATCGCCGACCTCGCTCAGCGCGTGCTCGGTGATTCCACCCCCATCGACTGGGAATCCATGCGCCGTCACGGCCGGATCCGCGAGGCGATCGCCGAAATCATCCCCGGCTACGAAAAGATCGGCGCGATCGACCAAACCAGGCAGGAGTTCCAGATCGACGGCCGAACGTTGCACGAGTCGAAGTTTCCCACCGACACCGGCCGGGCGAAGTTCCACGTGGTCGATCTGCCGGCGCTTGCGGGCACGGACAATGGCGAGCTTCGCCTGATGACCGTGCGCTCCGAAGGTCAGTTCAACACGGTGGTGTACGAGGAGCACGACATCTATCGCGGTCAGGACAGGCGGGACGTGGTGATGATGCACCCCGATGACATCGAGCGTTTCGGCTTTGAGGTGAATCAGCGCGTGACCGTCCGCAGCGAGACCGGGGCATTGGCGAATCTGCTCGTGCGCTCAATCGACATCCGCGCCGGCAACGCGGTGATGTATTATCCCGAGGCCAACGCGATCATCCCCAAGCGGGCCGATCCGCGATCGCGCACGCCGGCGTTCAAAAACACGGTGGTGAGGATCGAGCCGGGATAGCGGTCAGCCCTCAGCTTTCAGCTGTCGGAGTCAGTATGCGAGCCGCGGCTATTGGGTCAGGGTGCGCTGAACAAGCACTTCGTACTCTTGCAGCGTGTTGATGTTGGTCAAATACCTTGACCACGCCTGCGGAGCCTCGATCGCTTCGATCTCAATCGACCCCATCAGATGAGACACGGCGCGCTGACCGGCATCGAGCAGCGCTCGTACCGCACGCAATACCTCCGCCGAGATTCGCGCAGGCAATGGTTCGGTTTCTGAACGACCATCAATCCGCAGGACCGTCGCCTGGGCGGACGAAGGCACAGTCAGCGCCTTGAGCAACTTGCTTGTCACCAGCGGCACGTCACAAGGACAGACGAGGTATTGCGTATCCAGTCCGCTGGCCAGCAGTGCCTCAATGCCGCCAAGCGGTCCGTGGCGGGATCGCAGATCGTCGATATGCTGAAGTGTCGCCAGCGCGTCGTCTGGCCCGACGACAACCACCTGTTGGCACACCTGGGCCATGACATCGGCGACGGCTTCGATCATCGGGCGACCATCCGGCAGCGGCAGCGCGTGCTTCGGCCGGCCCATCCGCAGGCTTCGGCCGCCGGCCAGCACGGCGCCGGTGTGCGGCCACCGCCCGCTATCAACGCTGCTGGGGGACCCCATGATGCACTTCAATCGTCTCGCCGGAGCGGATCTCGCCGGTCGTGATGATCCTGGCGTAGCAGCCGCATCGACCTGTGATGGCGCCCTGCAACCGGGGACTGATGGCGTCCAGCACGTAGCATGGCTTACGCACCTTGGTGATTTCCAGCTCCACACCGCCGTTGAAGCACAGCCGATCACTGATGTGGAGTGCATCAACATTGAGGCCGCGAATGGTGAGGTTTTCGCCGGTTGCGCCGGGATAGACATCGAACCCCTCCCGCCGCAGATCGTCGAGATCTTCGACATCGATCAAGCTGATCGCCTGCATCGGGGTGTTGTGCTTGGCGTGATCGTGCCCGTCACCGACGAGGCCGGCTGAGGTCACCTCGCCGATCTCGATTTGGTGCTTGGGGACACCCCCGGGTGAGATGTTGACCGCGACCACGATGGGAGATGATTCACTCATGCCGGAACATGATACCCTGTTTCGCCGGCTCACCTCGCCCCGCCGCGAGAACATTGAACGATGACAACGACGCGATGACCGACACTCTCCAAGGCAAGAACGCGCTGGTCTGCGGCAGCACGCAGGGCATCGGCCGGGCCTGCGCGATGGAGCTGGCCAGGCTCGGGGCCGAGGTCACCTTGATGGCCCGCAATGAAGCCGGGCTCAATAATGTCCGCCAAGAGTTGCCGACCGACCACGGCCAGTCGCACGGTTCGATCGTCGCCGACTTTTCCGATTGGGAAGTCGTACGCGGCAAGGCGAACCGTCACATTGAGGCGAACGGGCCGATCCACATCCTGCTGAACAACACCGGCGGGCCCCCGGCCGGACCTGTCTTCGAGGCTCCGTCCGACCAGCTCATCGCTGCCTTCACCCAACACCTCCTGTGCAACCATGTGCTCGTGCAGACCCTCGCGCCCGGCATGCGCGACGCCGGCTACGGGCGCATCGTCAACATCATCTCCACGTCGGTGATCCAGACGATCAAGGGGCTCGGCGTGTCCAACGTCATCCGCGGCGCGGTGGCGAATTGGGCCCGCACCCTCGCCGGTGAACTCGGCCCGTTCGGCATCACCGTCAATAATATCTTGCCCGGCTACACCCGCACCGCTCGACTCGACAGCCTCATCCAAGGCAGGGCGAATCGCGCCGGCTCGACAGTCCAGGAGATCGAAGGTCAAATGATCGCCAACGTGCCGCTGGGTCGCTTCGCCGAGCCGCAAGAGATCGCTGCGGTAGCCGGTTTTCTCGCCTCGCCCTCGGCAGCCTACATCAACGGCGTCAACCTGCCCGTCGATGGCGGACGCCTCGCAGGGCAGTAACAGATCACCCCAGAACCTCGCGTCGAGACATGTTGACGATCCGCAACTTCATTGACGGGCAGCTCGTAGAGCCAGCGGGCAGGGCGTACTTCGACGACATCGACCCGGCCACGGGCGAGGTTTGCGCGCAGGTCCCCGATAGCGACCAGCGCGATGTCGAGGCGGCCGTGGACTCCGCTAAGCGAGCGTTCGGAGCGTGGTCGGCAACCCCCGCAGCGGAGCGCAGTCGAATCCTGCTTCGGATCGCGGACCTGATCGAACGCGACCTCGACGAACTCGCCCGCAGCGAGTGCATCGACACCGGCAAGCCGCTTAGCGTAGCAAGATCGGTTGACATCCCGCGCGCCGTGAAAAACTTCCGCTTCTTCGCCACAGCGATCCTGCACACGAAATCCGAAACGCATCAGACCGATACCGACGCGCTCAACGTGACCCTGCGCCAGCCGCGCGGCGTAGCCGGGCTGATCTCGCCGTGGAACCTGCCGCTGTATCTATTCACGTGGAAGGTCGCCCCGGCGATCGCCACCGGCAACACCGCGGTGGGCAAGCCCTCGGAGCTCACCCCCACGACCGCCTATCGACTGGCTGCACTGTGTCAGGAGGCGGGTCTGCCGGCGGGCGTGCTCAATATCGTGCACGGCCTCGGGGCCAAGGCAGGCGCCGCCATCGTCCGCCACGGCGATGTCCCGACGATCTCCTTCACCGGGGGAACCGAGACCGGCTCGCAGATCGCCCGCACCGCCGCTCCAATGTTCAAGCGTCTGGCGCTGGAGTGCGGCGGCAAGAACCCGACGATCGTCTTCGCTGACGCTGATCTCGACGAAGCGCTTCCGGTGAGTGTGCAATCCGCGTTCGCCAACCAGGGAGAAACGTGTCTGTGCGGCTCCCGGATCTTCGTCGAGCGTTCGGTCTACGACCAGTTCGTCGATCGCTTCGTCGAGCGCAGCGGCGCGCTGCGCGTGGGCGACCCGCTCCAGGAAAAAACCGACCTTGGGGCGCTGATCTCCAAAGAGCATCTGGCCAAGGTCGAATCGTATGTTTCGTTGGCTCAGGATGAGGGCGGCACGATCCGCTGCGGCGGGGCCCCCCCGGCGGCGATCAACGAGCGGTGCCGCGGCGGGTTCTTCCTCCAGCCGACGGTCATCACCGGGCTAGACGCGCAGTGCCGGACGAACCGCGAGGAAATCTTCGGCCCGGTGGTCACGATCATGCCGTTTGACGATGAGGAGCAGGTCATCGGCTTCGCCAACGCCACGCAATATGGGCTGTCGGCCTCGCTGTGGACGGGCAATCTCGATCGGGCTCATCGCGTCGCCGGGCAGATTCAGTCCGGGACGGTGTGGGTGAACTGCTGGCTGCTGCGCGATCTGCGGGTACCCTTCGGCGGAATGAAGCACAGCGGCCTCGGCCGAGAAGGCGGCGAGGAAGCACTGCGCTTCTTCACCGAACCAAAGAACGTGTGTATCAAGCTGAGATCACTTAGCCCCGGGTGAATACACCCGGGGCCCACGCGCGAATTGGAATTGAACGACATGTCCAGCAACGACCCGGGCCTCATGAGCCCCCGCGCCCCGGAACCCGTCGGCGCCTATCCGCACGCCAGGCGCGTCGGCAACCTGTTGTATCTCTCCGGCGTCGGCCCCCGGAAACGCGGCCGCAAAGACATCCCCGGCGTGACGCTTGATACTCAGGGCAATGCGACTTCATATGACATTGAAGCGCAGTGCCGGTCGTGCTTCGACAACGTGCGGGCCATTCTGGAAGACGCCGGCTCGGGCTGGGACAAGATCGTCGATGTGCTGGTGTTCCTCACAAATATGAAGAAGGACTTCGCGCGGTTCAACACGCTGTATGCGGCATATTTCGCAGGCGACGGCAAGCCGAACCCGACGCGTACCACGATCGAGGTCGGCTGCCTGCCCACGCCGATCGCGGTGGAGTTGAAAGTCATCGCGACGATCAAGGCAGACTAGATCGAAGCCGCAGCAATATGATGCCCCATTGATTGCGCAAACCACGTCGAAGACTAGGTTGTGAACATTGGCGGTCCGGCATTCTGGGTTACCTTCGCGCTCTTTGTGTTGAGCCCGTTCGGCGCCTTCACATTGTCCTGGGCGATCCGGCGGCAATACTTCGCCACCAAACGAAACATTGTGATCTTGGCCGCCTACTACATTGTTTTTGTTGGCGGATACCTCCCGACGTTCGTGTTTGGAGAAGGTGCTAATTCAGCTGTAGTTTTGCTTCAAACCGCTGGGTGTCTCTCTATTACCGCCGGACCATTTGTCGCACTTTACTTCCTTGTTTCGATGATCTTCTTCACTGAGAGGCCCACCTACCCGCCTTGTCCCGGATGTGGATACGACCTGACCGGAAACACATCCGGTCGATGCCCGGAATGTGGCAGGGAACTCCGTCCGCAACACGCCAAGCACCTTGAATCAAAGGATCGCTAGCACATACCCTTCTTGCTAGTCAATGGTCGCAACACCGCCCGCACCGGCGAGGCGTCGAAGCCGACCAACGGCAGGGGTAGGGCGATCAGTTCGTACATCCCCTGCGGCACATCCTTGAGCATCAAGCCTTCCAGAATCGCCATGTCGTGGGCAAGAACACGCTGGTGGGCGGGCAGGTCCTTGGATTCGAACAGGTCCACGCTGGGGGTATCGATGCCGATGAGCTTGACGCCTCGCTCGTGCAGATGATCGACAAGCTCCGGGCTCAGGGCCGCGAAGTCGTCGTTCCATTTCCGGGGGTCGGGAAACGTGCCGGTCGCAAGAAGCAGCCGGTCAGCTTGAACGTTCGCTGGGACATCTTCCGGTTCAATGCGGGCACCGCGTTTGACATCCAGGTGAATGACCTGGCACGGACCGACATACAACTCCAGGCTTCGTTGCTCGATTGATGGCGCATCGCGGCCGTAGTGGCTCGGGGCATCGGCATGAGCGCCCAGATGCACGGTCGCGTGCAGGGTGGAGAGCGTAAGGTTGTCACCGCGCTTCATGTCCAGCAGCACCTCGCGGCTCGGCGGAGTGTCGCCCGGCCAAACCTTCAAGTCCGGCGAAATCGGCGGCGTGATGTCGTAGATCATCGCATGTCGAGCCCCCACAGCAGGCCAAGGATCACCATCAACGTGGCCACGGCTACCGTCCACCCGATCACGGCGAGGATTTGGTTCTGCCGGGCCGCTTTCCGCCTCGCTTGCGCGTAGGGGATCCGCGAGAAGGTCACCATGTTGTATAACGGCGTGTACCACCGCCCACAGAGCCTGTGAAGCATACCCTCGGCGCGTTTGCGCAGCCGGAACGCCGGCGAGGCCACGCGATCTCGCATCTCAATGAAGTTGCCGATCGCCAGGTCGGCGATGGCGTCGGCATTGACCTTGCGGCCACGGAAATATCGCTCGAACGCCACGTGGCGATCCGACTTGGACTGCTCGAGACATTCAACGAGAGCGACGCAATCCTCGAACGCCGCGTTCATCCCCTGGCCGTAGAACGGTACAACGGCGTGGGCGGCGTCGCCGACGAGCACAACCTTATCCTCGTAGAACCACGGCGAACAGCGCACGGTCACCAGCGAACTCGTGGGGTTGCGCCGGTAATCCTCCGCCAGGCTGGGCATGAGTTCCACGGCGTCGCGGAAATTCGCCTGGAAGAAACGCTGAATCTCATCCTCACTCTTCACCGCCTTGAAGCTGCCAGGACCCACAAACGGCCAAAAGAGAGTACACGTGAATGAGCGGTCGCGGTTGGGAAGCGCAATCATCATGGAGCCGCCCCTCGGCCAGATGTGCAGCGCGTGCGGCTCCATGGCGAAGTCACCGCCACGCGTCGGCGGAACCGTCAGCTCCTTATAGCCGTGCCCGAGGTACGTCTGGCTGTAATCGAATTGATCGACCAACTGCATCCGCGCGCGCACGGCCGAGAACGCGCCGTCACAACCGATGACGACGTCTGCATCGACGCGAGTCGTTTCATTGTCAGCGGTGTTGAGCAACGTAACGGAGGGCTTGTCAATGTCAACGTCGATGCAGCGATGCTCGAAGTGATACCGAACGTTGGGGTGCTTCCGGGCGCCGTCGAGTAGCGTCACGTTCAGCCCACCCCGCGACACGGAGTTGATCGCATCGTTGGGGTTCTTGCTGTATGGCTGGAAGGTGAGCCGGCCGGCGGGTGAATGAATCATTCGCCCGCGCATCGGGATGGCGTCGTTGAGCACCGCCTCGGCCAGACCGGCTCGTTGCAGGGCGTGGATCCCTCGGACCGACAGCGCCAGGTTGATCGATCGCCCGCCGGTCAACCCCCTGGCCCGAGGGTCCGGCCGGCGCTCGTACACTCCCACGCTATAGCCGGCCTCGCCGAGCATGCACGCCAGCAGCGCCCCGGCCAAACCGGCGCCGACGATCACTATCCGCTGCCGCTCAGTCTCGACCACGCAACAAGTCTACCGTCAGCGCAAGCATTTAGCCCCGGGTGATTCACCCGGTGCCAAACGAGGTTCGGATCAGAACTACCGATCACAGATTTGCCGTCAGGATCTGCGTAAACCGCCACACCTCGTGGAAGGTGTTGTACAGCGGAACGGGCGCGGCGCGGATGATGTTCGGCTCGCGGAAGTCGCAGACGGCGCCCTCGGCCAACACGGCCTCGTGGCGGTGCCTGGGCTGATCGTGCACAAGAATCGAGAGCTGGCAGCCTTGGGCATCCGGGTCGCTAGGCGTGATGATCTCGAACCGATCGTTCGACGAGCGCTGCAGCAGAAAGCGCAGGTAGCCGGTGAGCTGCCCGGATTTGTGCCGCAGCGCGTCCATGCCGACTTCGTCGAACATCTCCAGCGAGGCCTTCAGCGGCGCCATCGAAAGAATGGGCGGGTTGCTGACCTGCCAACCGGCCGCGCCAGGCTGCGGAACAAAATCGCGCTGAAGATGCATCTGGAAACGAGTTTCGGGATCATCGCCCCACCAGCCGGCCAAGCGGGGCAGGTCGGGGGCGTTGCCGTGCTTCTCGTGGACGAAGCACCCGGCAATGGCGCCGGGCCCGGCGTTGAGATACTTGTACGAACACCAGACCGCGAAATCGACCTCCCAATCGTGCAGGTGAAGCTGGACGTTGCCGGCTGCGTGGGCCAGTTGCAGGCCGACCGCGCAGCCGTGATTCCGGGCGGCGGCGGCGATTCGAGCCATGTCGAACACCTGCCCGGTATGGAAGTTCACGCCGGGCAATAACACCAGCGCGATCTGCTCGCCCTGTTCATCGAGGAAGCCTTCGATGTCCTCGGTGCGAACGGTGTGCTCACCCTCGCGGGGTTTGATCTGCACCAGCGTGTCGTTGGGATCAAGCCCGCGGCTGCGCAAGTGTGTCCTCACCGCATACAGGTCTGACGGGAAGGCCGGGTACTCCATCAGGATCTTGTGGCGCTTGGGCGTCGGGCGGAAGAAACTGACCAACATCAAATGCAGATTGATGGTCAGACTGTTCATCATGACTACTTCGCCGGCCCCCGGAAGCGCCCCAACGAGCCGCTCGCCGCTTTCGCCGAACACCTCGTGATAGGAGTACCACGGCGTGCGAGCCTTGCGGTGGGCATCAACAGCAAGCTCGGCCCAGTCATCGAGCTCCTGCTCAACCATCGCCCGGACGGTCTTGGGTTGCAGCCCCAATGAGTTGCCGGCGAAGTAGATGACCGGCTCGCCGTTGGGCCGGCGAGGAATGTGAAACCGATCGCGATACTCGCGCAGCGAGTCGGTCTCATCGAGATGGCGGGCAAACTCTTGCGACGGCTCGAAGGCGGTCGTCGCGCCGGACTCCGTGCGGCTCATGCGCCCATCGTAGCGGCAACGACGCAGTTAGCCCCCCCCAGGCCGGGAGCTATGTGAGTGCGCTGCGGCAGCACGCCCCGATGACGCCGAGGACGTGAAGACCTGCGGGCCCAGGCCGAGGAACTCCAGAGCCGTTCCCGCCAGCAATCGCTCTCGGGCTTGAGGCGACAGCTCGTCGATCGACTCGATGAGCTTGCCCGGCTGCGATTCGCCCAAGGGAAACGGATAGTCCGAGCCGAGCGCAACGCGATCGGGCCCCATCAGATTGACCAGATAACGCAACGCATCAGCATCGTGCACCAGCGAATCGAGGTAAATGCGATCCAGATAAGCGCGCGGGTTGCCCACCTGGTTTGGGTTCACCAGATCGGGGCGAGCGTGGTAGCCATGTTCGATTCGCCCGATGGTGAATGCAAACGCGCCGCCGCCGTGGGCAAAGGCGATCCGCAGCTTGGGCAGGCGCTCCAGCACGCCGCCGAAGATTACCGAGCAGATGGCCAGGGCGGTCTCGACGGGCATCCCCACCAGCCACGGCATCCAGTACTTGCTCATCCGTTCACGCCCGAGCATCTCCCAAGGGTGGACGAAGACCGCAGCCCCGAGCTCGGCCGCCGCCTCGAATACTCCAAACAACGCCGGCTCATCGAGGTTCCGCCCGTTGACGTGGCTGCCGATCTGGACACCTGCCAGGCCCAGCTCACCGACGCATCGTTGGAGCTCCTTGACGGCGAGGCCCGGATCCTGCATGGGGATCGTGCCCAGCCCGACAAAGCGATCCGGGTACTGCGCACAGACGCCGGCGATGTGATCGTTGAGCATCCGCGAAAGGTCCATCGCATCGGCCGGCTTCGCCCAATAGCTGAACATTACCGGCACGGTGGAGAGCACCTGCACGTGGACACCACATTGATCACAGTCCGCAATGCGCTTCTGCGGGTCCCAGCAGTTGGCCTGAATGTCGCGGAAGCACTTGTCATCGACCATCATGTGGGCGCAGTCGCATTGATAGTGATCGAGTCGCACCCATCCGCCGTAGCCGTACTTCTCCCTCAGGTCCGGCCAGTTCTGCGGCAGGATGTGGGTGTGCAGGTCGATTTTGAGGGGGCCCAGTTCCGACACGTTCCACAGCGTACCAGATGCATCGGCGCCGGCGCGGTGTTGGCTGCCCTGCCATAGCCCCCGGCTCTGCCGGGGGGTTCGTCCGCAACGGGCGTAAATCTTTGACTCGATCCCCGGGCAGAGCCCGGGGCTAAGGGAGGCGCGGACGCGGCGGCTCGCTCGCTGACTCAACCCTCACGCGCGCTCGATCACCACCTCCGGCTCGAAGATGATGCGCTTGACCGGCGTGGGCTTTGGAACTTGCGTACCGCATTTCTTACAGGTGCTCAGCCGCTCGTCGGCCCAGAACTCCTCCATCGACTGCGCAAAGTGCTCGACGATGTCGCCACAGTCGAACTCCTTGTCGTAGACCAGCTCGCCACAGTTCTCACAATAGAACTGCAGGTGCTCGGTCTCGCCCGGCGGGCGGCGGCGCTCGATGACCATGCCGATCGTATTCGGCGGCCGGGCCGGGGAATGCGGCACGTTTCCGGGAATGAACAGCGTCTCGCCCTCACGCAGCGCTACATTCTTGATGTGACCTTCCTCGCGGATCCGAACCACGACGTCACCCTTGAGCTGATGGAAGAACTCCTCGGAGTTGGTAACGTGGAAGTCGTTGCGGGCGTTCGGACCGCCGATGATCATCACGAAGAAATCGCTGCCATCGTAGACGTATCGATTGCCGACCGGCGGCTTGAGCAGGTGCCGATGCTCATCGACCCATTTCGTGAGATTGATCGGGGGCCCGACTGCCGAACCGGGCGTGATGCGGGACGCGATCTGCTCGGTGGTCGCGGTGGTCATGGCGGGGTCTCCTTCGCCTCGCAGCCCGGCAGTGCCTGTACTGGGGCGTTGTTCACTGCACGATACGTCGCATGAGGGACGGATGGCAACCATCGGGCAGCGGGCCAGCGAAGGCGGCGGCCACCGGCGGTTGGGAAGTCGATGCCGATGGGCTAAGCTATTTCGCCCCAAGGGACACGGGAGCAGGGGATACGATGAGCGACGCCCATATCGAGGAATTCTCCTGGCACGCCCACCCCGCCGGCGAGCGGATCGGAGCCGCCGTCGGGGCCGCCGTGGTTTTGATCGCTGTGACCGGTGCGATCTATCTGGCGTTTCAGAGCATCGCCTGGAGTTGCCTGGCTGTGATTGTGCTCGTCGCCGCCCTGAACCGATTCTTCTTTCCCAGCCGCTTCAGCATCGATCCGGACGGCATCACTGCCCGCTACCTCTTGCGCACTCAGCGGTATCAGTGGAAGGACCTCCGCCGGTTCGTGGTGGATAAGCGCGGCGGATACCTGTCCACCAGATCAAGGCGATCCTGGCTGGATGCCTACCGTGGCCTGCATGTTCTGTTTGGGGAGCACCGGACGTCGGTGATCCAGCGGATCCGCGCCCAACTGCCACAAGGGGGCGACTCGTGAGATCACTGAGGAGCAAACTCCGGCACGCCTTCGCCGTTGACCCGACCGGCCCGGCTGAACCGACCGAGCAACAGAAGCCGGCCGTCGAATGGATATGCCGGCAGATTGCCAAACGTCACATGACGACCCCAGGATTGATCGGCCTGGAGATGGTGCGCCCGCTCAACTGGCTCGGCGCGCAAGTCATGCACTTCGCCAGCCCGGGAGTATGGGCAATCACGCGGAGCGAGAGTCACGGACGCTATATGCACTTTGCAAGATTCCTTGAGCAGCGAGGCTCGATCGAGTACATGTGCCGGAGGATCGAAGAGCTCGAAGGGGAGTATACCCGTAGCGAAGTCGATTCCCGTGCAAAGGACGAACGCCCAGAAAGCGAGACAAACGACTCCGAGCACCATGAAGAATATTGATCCAGACAATGTCCGCGTGATCCTGGCTACCGATTGCGGCTCGACCACGACCAAGGCGATCCTCATCCAGAAGCTCGACGGCGTGTACCGTCAGACTCACCGAGGCGAAGCGCCGTCAACGGTCGAAGCCCCGTTCGCCGACGTCACCATGGGCGTAGTCAATGCGGTAACCGAAGTGTCGGAGCTGGCCGGCCGAAGGCTCATCGACGACCGCGGCCGAATCATCCAGCCGGCCGGTGGCGACGAAGGCTGCGATATCTATATCTCCACGTCCAGCGCCGGTGGCGGGTTGCAGATGCTTGTGGCCGGCGTGGTGCGCCAGATGACCGGCGAGAGCGCCAAGCGCGCGGCGCTCGGCGCCGGGGCGATCGTCATGGACGTCATCGCCTCCAACGATAAGCGCCGCCCCCACGATCAGATTCAACGCATTCGCCAGCTCCGCCCGGACATGATCCTGATCTCCGGCGGCACCGACGGCGGCACCACCACGCACGTGGTGCAGATCGCCGAGCTGATCGCGCCGGCCAAGCCCCAGCCCCGCTTTGGCCGGGCGTACCGCATGCCCATCATCTACGCGGGCAATAAGGATGCCGTGTCCATGATCGAAGGAGTGTTCGACGAGACCGTTGACCTCTCGATCGCCCCAAACCTTCGCCCGGTGTTGGAGCGCGAAAACCTCGGCCCGGCCCGCGACAAGATCCACGATCTGTTCCTCGAGCACGTCATGGCTCACGCCCCCGGCTACGACAAGCTGATGGGATGGGTCGATGCCCCGATCATGCCCACGCCCGCGGCCGTCGGCAGCATTCTCAGCACCATCGCCGAGCAACAGGCCATCAACGCAGTCGGCGTTGATATCGGCGGGGCGACCACCGACGTCTTCAGCGTCTTCGACGGCACGTTCAACCGCACCGTCAGCGCCAACCTCGGCATGAGCTACTCCATCTCCAACGTCTGCACCGAAGCCGGCATGCCCAATATCCTGCGGTGGGTGCACTTCGACATGGATGAGCGCGAGCTGCGCAATCGCGTCAAGAACAAGATGATCCGCCCCACGACGATTCCCCAGACGCTCGAAGCGCTCATCTTCGAGCAGGCGGTGGCCCGCGAGGCGCTGCGGCTGGCCTACGTCCAGCACAAGGAGTTTGCCACCACGCTCAAGGGTGTGCAGCAGCAGCGGACCGTGGGCGATACCTTCAGCCAGCTGAGTTCCGGTCAGACCATCGTGGACAACATGAAGCTCGATCTGCTGGTCGGCTCCGGCGGGGTGTTGTCGCACGCTCCACGGATGCACCAGACCGCGATGATGCTCATCGACGCGTTCCAACCCGAAGGCGTCACCACCCTCGCCAAGGACAGCATCTTTATGATGCCCCACCTCGGCGTGCTGGCCCAGGTCCACCCCAAAGCCGCGATGGAAGTCTTTGAGAAGGACTGCTTGATCTATCTGGGCACATGTGTGGCGGCGAAAGGCGTCGGCCGGCCGCAAAGAACCTGCTTTGAGTACGTCATCCGTGGCGAGACGATTGAGGAGTCCGGCGCATTGGCGTTCGGTGAGATCAAGCTCCTGCCGCTGGGCCTCGGTGAAACCGCCACGATCACGGCTGAACCGGCTCGCGGGTTCGATCTCGGCGCCGGCCCCGGGCGACGAATCGAGCGCAAAGTCAAGGGAGGAACCGTGGGACTGATTCTTGACGCTCGCGGCCGGCCGTTGCAACTTCCCGCTGATCGCGAGATCTGCAAACGCACGATTGAAGAATGGGTGACCAGCCTTGATCTGTACCCAACGATGGTTGTGGCGGCATAGGACATGTCTCGCGGCGGGCATCGGGCCCGCGCGTCGCCTGGCGGCGACGGCTAAACGAAAATATCCCCCTAATTCCTGACCCCTGATCCCTGACCCCTTCCTCCATGGCCACCGCCTACACACCCGGACTGAAAGTCACCAACCGGATCACGCATCGATGTCGGCGCGTGTTGCCGATTCCGGGTGATGTGTTGGTTGGGGTCGGCGACACCGTCAACGCTCGGGATGTCGTCGCACAGACGCTCATGCCCGGCGATATCACGCCGGTGAACATCGCCAACATACTCGCGCTTCCGCCGGCCGACGTACCCGAATGCATGCTCAAGAGCAAAGGCGACCCCCTCGAAATCGGCGAACCGTTGGCGCGGACCAAAGGGATCTTCGGCCTGTTCAAGAAGGATTGCAGGTCCAAGGTGGCGGGCACCGTCGAATCGATCTCGCCCGTCACCGGGCAGGTCATGATTCGCGGCGAGCCGGATCCGGTACAGGTGCAGGCCTATGTCACCGGCAACGTTATCGAAGTCATCGCCAACGAAGGATGTGTCATCGAAGCTGAGGTCTCCTTCGTCCAGGGGATCTTCGGCATCGGCGGGGAAGTCTTCGGTCGCATCGTCGGGGCCTGCTCCAGCCACGACCAGGAGCTCACCGCCGACCTGATCAAACCCCAGATGAAAGATTGCATCATCATCGGCGGTGCGCGGATGACCGACCAGGCCATCCGGCGGGCCCGCGATATCGGGGCGGCGGCGGTGGTCTCCGGCGGCCTGGACGATGAGGACCTGCGCGACTTCCTCGGATACGACCTCGGCGTGGCCATCACCGGGTCGGAGGATCTGGGGTTGACGGTCATTATCACGGAAGGATTCGGGGATATCGCCATGGCCAAGCGCACCTTCAACCTGCTGGCCTCGCGCGAAGGTGATGATGCGTCCGTCAACGGCGCGACGCAGATCCGGGCCGGCGTCATGCGCCCCGAGATCATCATCCCCCTCAGCGAGAAGGAGAAGGCCCGGGAGCCTGAATCCTCGCACCCCGACAGCGAGCTGAAGCTCGGCCGACCGGTGCGGATCATCCGCGATCCGCACTTCGGCCTAATCGGCGAGGTGAGCGACCTGCCCGCCGAGCCGCAGGTCCTGGAGTCGGGCTCCAAGGCCCGCGTACTTGAAGTAAAGTTTGATTCCGGCGAGACTGTGACGATCCCGCGTGCCAACGTGGAGCTCATCGAAGGGTAGGTGGACATGAGGCCATATCAGATCACCACGCTCATGGCGGCGCTGGTATTTCATGTTTCACCATCGTCGGCTCAGGCCCAAACCCCGGCGCCGCCAACGAATCTGGAGGTGACTGATCATCCGTGGGACGACGGGAAACAGATCAACCTGTCCTGGGAGCTTTCGCCGGACGATGCGGAACTCTTGCGTTACGATATCTACAAGGCGGTTGCGCAGACCGGCCCCATTCCCCAAAAGCCGCCAACGTTCGAGCAGGTGGACAGCGTGCCGGCCGGGACGACCTCGTTCACCGTGGACGGGGTTCCGTTCCAGGTCGAGATGATGGTTCGCGATCTGGAGCCCCACCGGACCCTGTTCACCGATCCTCCGTTGCCCCAGAACCAGAAGAAACGGTTGAAGCTGAAAGTCGGCTACGTCTTCCAGGTGGTGGCGATCGCCCGGGACGGCTCGCGATCGACCGCGCTGGCTTCGACAGCGCCATTCACGCCGACCATGCAATGGTTCGAGGGGAGCCGGTTCTACTTTTCCTTTATGACGCTCATCATCTGCGGTGCGGTGGTGTTTTGGATATATCGCGCGAAGATGGGCCGACCGATCAAGGTCCGCAAGATCGCGGGCCTGGAGGCGGTGGATGAAGCCGTCGGCCGGGCCACGGAGATGGGCCGATCCATCCTGTTCATCCCCGGCATCCAGGACATCAATGAGATTCAGACCATCGCCGGCCTGACGATTCTCGCTCGGGTGGCGAAAACCGCCGCCGCTTATGGTGCGAAGGTCGAAGTGCCCACCAGCAAGTCGCTGGTGATGACCACCGCCCGAGAGACGGTTCAGGCTGCGTTTCTTGAGGCGGGCAGGCCGGACGCTTACAACAAGGACCTGATCTACTACGTCACCGATGAGCAGTTCGGCTACGTGGCGTACCTCCAAGGCATGATGGTCAGGGAAAAGCCGGCCACGTGCTTCTACATGGGGGCGTTCTTCGCCGAATCGCTGATCCTGGCCGAAACCGGCAACTCGATCGGCGCCATTCAGATTGCCGGCACTGCGATGCCCGCACAGTTGCCGTTCTTCGTCGCGGCCTGTGACTACACCCTGATCGGCGAGGAGTTCTTCGCTGCCTCGGCCTACCTCTCCGGTGAGCCGGAACAACTCGGCAGCCTCAAAGGCCAGGATGTGGGCAAGGTGGTCGTGGCGATTCTGCTCCTGGTCGGCGTGCTCATGGCCACCCTCGGGGTAATCTTCGAGAATCAAGCCTTGCTAGAGGCGGTGGCCTACCTCAAGGAAACGATCCTGACCTAGGGAGCCCGGCTGGTGAAACGCAACGTTCCACTGTTGTTGGCCATTATCGCCGGGTTCGTGATGATCGTGGCTTTCTTCATCCCCTACACCGTGAGCTGGGGCGAGGACGTCTCGATCTGGTTCGACATTCTGGCCTCGATCGCGTTCATCCTCGGTGGCGGCAATCTCCTGAAGGTACATCTCAAGAAGGTTTCCGACCAGGCCAAGGGCTGGGGCTATTCCATCATCACCATCATCTCCTTCCTGGCCATGCTCATCATCGGGCTGGGCAAGTTGGGCGTGAATCCGAACCCCCAATTCCCCGGGCACGGCCATTGGGCGGGACAGTACAACGAAATCGGCAGCCCGTTCTACTGGCTGTTTGAGAGTGTGTTCAAGCCGCTGCAGGCGACGATCTTCGCCATGCTCGCCTTCTACGTCGCCTCAGCTGCGTTCCGCGCCTTTCGAGCCAAGAACATGGAGGCGATTCTTCTGCTCGCCACCGCGTTCTTCATTCTGCTGGGGCGCACCGCCGCCGGCGTCTTTCTGACCGACTTTATCCCGGAAGAGTCCGGTTACAGCGGCCTGCGACTGGAGAACATTACGGTCTTTATCATGGACGTCTTCAACACCGCGGGCCACCGCGCCATCATGATCGGCGTCGCCCTGGGCACCGCATCGGTGTCGCTGAAAATCCTGCTTGGTGTCGATCGATCGTATCTCGGATCGGGAGAGGGTTGAGCCATGGCTTTACTGATCACCCTCGGTGCCACGGCTGCGTTCCTCGTCGTCCTGATCTTCGCGGTCAAAGCGAGGACTGAGTTCTTCAAGAATCTCGATCGCCGCTGGATCTTCCTGCTCATGCTGGTGGCCGTAGCCGTCCCGGTCTACGTGATCGGCAAGACCAAGGAGACGTTCCCCGAGAAGGCGCTCCCCAAGGCCCAGGCTGTCTTCGACGTCATCGAGGAACTGAGCGAGGGCGACAAGGTTCTGCTCGCTTTCGACTTCGACCCGGGAAGCGAGGGCGAGCTCGGCCCCATGGCCACCACATTTGTCTATCACTGCGCCACGAAGAAGCTCAAGATGTACTTCATCGCGCTGTGGCCGATCGGTCGGCAAATGATCGATGACAACATCGCCAAGATCATCGAGCCGGACTTTCCCCAGATGGTCTATGGCGAGGACTACATGAACCTCGGCTTCAAGGCCGGCAACGAGGGCGTGATCAACGTCATCGTCACTGACATCAAACAGCTCTATACCACCGACGCCTACGGCACGGACATCGCCGCAATCCCCATGATGGAGGGGATCGACAGCATTCAGAAGATGGACCTGATCATCAATGTCTCGGCGGGGTATCCCGGAACAAAGGAATGGGTGCAGTATGCGGTGACCCCGTTCCCGCACGACATCCGCATGGTGGCGGGATGCACCGGTGTGCAGGCGCCACTGCTCTACCCATATATGCCACAGCAGCTCCCCGGCCTCCTCGCCGCGATCAAGGGCGCCTCCGAATATGAATCGCTCGTCATCAACAAATACGGCGGCGACGATATCAGCGGCAAGTATCTCGAAGCACAGCGGCGCATGGGACCGCAGCTTGTCGCCCATGTGCTCATGGTGCTGCTGATCATCGCCGGCAACGTCATCTTCTTCACCGAGCGCAAGCGGGAGGCTCGGTCATGAGCCGCGAAACCACGATCTGGCTGATTGTGTTCCTGATCGGAGCCGTGATGTTATTCGGTCGCGCCATGTTCACTGAACACGGCATGGCAAGGATGTACGTCGAAGAATCACCGCGAGAGTTCGTCGATCTGGGTGATGAGGACAAATCTGACTGGGTGAGTATGGACGAGGTGCCCGAGGATGTCGAGGTCTCGGCGATTCCCGCCGATCGTCGTGTGTCCTGGACATCACAGAAAACATCGAATTACGGGGAATTCGTGCAGCAGCCGGCCGGCGGTAACATTCAATTCAGCCTCGCGCGGTCCATCGGCGTCTGGCTGGCGGCGCTGTTCACGCTGTTCGTGCTTTCATTCCTCATCAAGGACAACCCCCTTTACAAGGTCGCCGAGTCGGTGTTTGTCGGCATCTCGGCCGCCTACTGGATGGTTGTTGCCTTTTGGGATCAGATTGTGCCCAACCTGATTGGGAAACTCTCACCCACATTCGTCCGCAATTGGGCCATGCCCGGACTCGGCGAAGATGCTCGGCAGGAACTGATCTATCTCATCCCGCTTGTTCTCGGCATGATGCTCCTGTGGCGACTTTCCCCCAAGGGAGGGTGGATCTCGCGCTGGCCGATGGCCTTCTTCATCGGAACATTCTGTGGTCTACGACTCATCCGTTTCCTGCAGGCCGACTTCCTCACCCAGATCCGCAACAGCATTGACCCGTTGTATGTAACCGAGGGCGGCGTATTCGATGTTTGGGCTTCACTGGCCAACATCATTCTCCTCATCGGTGTCCTCTCATGCCTGGTCTACTTCTTCTTCTCGTTCGAGCACAAGGGCATTGTCGGCAGGATCGCCAAGCTGGGCATCTGGTTTCTGATGATCACCTTCGGCGCCGGCTTCGGCTACACCGTGATGGGGCGAATCGCCCTGCTGGCCATTCGCTTGGAGTTCCTCTTTGATGACTGGTTGTGGCTGATCGACCCCACGGACAAGCGCCTGGGCATATAGCCGGCCGGCGGCACAGTTGACATTTCGGCGGCGGCGTTTTAGAGTCCGCTGGTCTATCGGTCGTTCACCGGCAGATGCGCCGAATCCCCGTCGGTGCAAACCCATCGGCTCCGCGTCGGTTCGGGGGCCACGCCGGGCAAGGATTTCGCTATGGCTGTTCCAGCATTCCGAACCTCGCCCAGCCGAAAGGGCAAGCGACGGTCGCATCACGCCTTGCGCCCGGCCCACACGGTCGGGTGTCCCAACTGCGGCGCCGCCAAGGCACCTCACCAGGCCTGCCCGTCCTGCGGCTATGTTCGGCCGGGTCTCCAAATCAAGACCGCCGAAGGCGAATGATCGATGAGAATCGGCGTCGATGTGATGGGGGGCGACAATGCCCCCGACGCGATTCTTGAAGGAGCCATCGCTTCGCTGGACCAAATCGGCCTCGACGACGAGCTTGTGCTCGTGGGCGATCCCCAGGTCATCAACCCGGCCGTCTCGCAACTCGCCGCCGGTGCCGATCGCGTCACCGTTGTGGCCTGCACAGACGTCATCGGCATGGACGAGCCGCCGGTGGAGGCTGTCCGATCCAAGAAGAATAGCTCGCTGGCCGTGCTCGCGCGCATGGCCGGCCGCAGGGCCGAACACACCCTCGACGCGATGATCTCCGCCGGCAACACCGGAGCCTGCGTGACCGCGGCGCAGATGTATCTGCGCCGGTTGCCCAACGTGCACCGTCCCGGCGTCGCCGTGACCGTACCCACCTTCTGCGGGCCGGTCGTGCTCATCGACGTCGGCGCCAACCTCGAACCCAAGCCGCACCACTTGGCCCAGTACGGGGTGATGGGCGAGGTCTATGCCCGGCTGGTGCTGGGTATCGAGCGCCCGCGGGTGGCGCTCATGAACGTCGGCGGCGAGGAACAAAAAGGCACTGCGGAAATGAAGCAAGCCCGCGACACGTTACGGGCCAACAACAGTCTCCAGTTCGTCGGCTACATCGAAGGCCGGGCCGTCTTCAACGGCGAGGCCGACGTAGTCGTGACCAACGGCGTCGTGGGCAATGTCATGATCAAGCTCGCCGAGGGACTCTCCGCCGGCATCTTCAAGGCGATCGCCCGCGAAGTTTTCAAGGTCGATCCCGAGCTGGCCCGGCGCTTTGAACCCATTGTCAAGAGCATCTATGCCAAACACGATTATCATGAATACGGCGGCGCGCCGCTGCTGGGCGTCAACGGCGTCTGCCTCATCAGCCACGGCTCCAGCGTCGCACGCACGATCACCAATGCCGTGTTACGCGCCAAACAATTCGTAGAGTCCGGCGTCAACCAGGCGATCTCCCAGCGGCTCGGCATCATGGAAGAAGCCATCGCATGAACTCGCCCGACGGATACGGGATTCGGATCGCCGGAGTTGGTTCGGCCGTTCCGGAGAAGGTGCTGACCAACGCCGACTTCGAGAAGATGGTGGACACGACCGACGAATGGATCGTCCAGCGCACGGGGATCCGCGAGCGGCGTGTCGTCGATCCGGAGCGTCAAGGCACCTTTACGCTCGCCTGTGACGCGCTGCGGAGGGCACTGGAGGATGCGAACCTTGCCGCGAGCGATCTGGACTTGATCATCCTCGGAACGGTCACGGGGGAGATGACCTGCCCAAGTGTGGCTTGCCGCGTCGCCGATGCCCTCGGCGCTGCTCCCGCAGGCGCCTTCGACGTCGGCGCCGCCTGCTGCGGGTTCGTCTACAGCATCAACATCGCGGACTCGCTGATCCGCTGCGGTCGATATCGCACCATCGGCGTCATCGGCGCCGACACCATGAGCACCATCACCGATTACACCGATCGCACCTTGTCAATTCTGTTCGGCGACGCCGCGGGAGCCGTGGTCGTGGCCCGCGATGACGACCCATCCCTTGGCTGCCTTCACCAAACCATGCAAGCCGACGCCGCGCTGTGGGAATCCCTCTACATCCCCCGCCGCGAGCAGGACATCCCCGACCACGACCGTGACAATCCCATTCGCCTCGGCTGCCTGCGGATGCGTGGCCGAGAGATTTTCAAGTTCGCCGTGGTCAAGATGCGGGAGGTGATCGAGGAAGCCCTCGAAGCCACCGGCCTCTCCGCCTGTCAGATCAGCCAGTTCATCTGCCATCAATCAAACCTGCGCATCATCGACTCGACCCGCCAGAAGCTCGGCCTGCCTCCGGAGAAGTTCTACATCAACATCGATACACACGGGAACAGCTCAGCCGGCTCGGTCGGGCTGTGCTTCGATCAACTGTGGCAAGCCGGCGAAGTCAAGCGCGGCGACTATGTAATGTTCGTCGCCATCGGCGGCGGCCTGACATGGTCCACCAGCGTGTGGAAACTGTAGGGAAGGCTCGAGGCTTGAGGACCGCCGCAAGATGAACAGCTTCCCAGCCGTGATCCTCTGTCCCGGCCAAGGGGCCCAGGCTGTGGGCATGGGCAAGGCCTGGCATGAGGCCAGCGAAGCGGCCAGACGTATCTTTGCTCAAGCCGATGAGGCGCTGGGCGAATCACTCGATCGCCCACTCAGCGAGATCTGTTTCACCGGCCCGGCAGATCTGCTGAACCGAACCGACATCGCTCAGCCGGCGATCTATGTCTGCTCGGTCGCCTGCCATCGCGGACTCGTTGAACGAAATGGACAGTTGCCGCTGACGGCGACGGCCGGGCTGTCGCTGGGCGAATACACCGCGCTGTGCCTGGCGGGCGTCTTCGACTTCGTTCCCGGGCTGCGGCTGGTCGCTCGGCGAGGCCGGCTGATGCAGGAGGCGGCGCAGCGCTGCCGAAGCGGCATGGTCGCCCTGGCCGGGGCCGACCAAGAGCAGGCCCAGGCCATTTGTGACGAGGCACGTGGGGGTGATGTGCTCGTCTGCGCCAACGTCAACGCGCCCGGCCAGATCGTGCTCTCGGGTCACGCCGATGCCTGCCAGCGGGCCGCCGACGCGGCCCGGCGCCGCGGATTGCGAGCCACGCCGCTGGCCGTGGCCGGAGCGTTCCACTCGCCGCTGATGCAGTCGGCCGCCGACGGCATGGCCACGGCCCTGGGTCATATGAGTTTCCAGCCTCCAAAGGTCCGGGTCTGGTCGAACGTGACCGCCCAGCCACACCACCCGCAGGATATGGAACTTCTCAAGCGCCGGCTCGTCGAACAGATCGTCAGCCCTGTTCGGTGGTCCGAAATCTGCCAGGAACTTGTCGGCGGAGGTACAATGAGCTATCACGAATTGGCCCCGGGGGTCGTTCTGCGAGGTCTGATGCGCCGTATCGACCGTAACGTAAAGGTGATCAACCATGACCAGCCATGAAACACGACTGCTTCGACTCGTTGGGGCTGCGGCCGCATGTGCCGTCGCCGCCACAGGCTCAATTGGATGCGAGAGCAGTCCGCCGCCGCCTCCGGTGGTCACCAGGGTGGCTCCGCCGCCTCAGCCTCCCAAACCAACGGTGACGCCGATTGATCAACTCATGGTTCAGCTGGGCATCGACGAGCGCGTGCAGCTGCTCGAAGAGGACGCTCCCGCGAAAGAGGATGACCGCCGGGCCGTGCTGGAATTCTTCGACACCTTTGCCCGCTCAGACGCCACGGCGCTGGGGACCATGCTCTCGATGCTTGATCGACTCGAGTTGGAGGACCTGGTGCGATCCGGGGCATGGGAGAAAACCACCTCCCAGATCACGCGCATTGATGTGCAAACGGGCGAGAGCCCGGACGGTCAGGCGTGCGCGCTAGCCATCTTCTACGTCGGCCTGGGACACCAGCCACAACTGTGGTACTACACCACCAGCATCGACGGCGCGACGTTTGATGCCGTCGCCACGCCGCCGAACATCATGGACAAGCTCAGCGGCTCCGACTGGATCGCCGCGTGGTTTGAGCTTCTCGAGCAGGAGCTTGCCCTAGCGTACAAGCCGGACGAAGAATTCGTCGTGC
>JADFFQ010000069.1 GCA_022568135.1 Planctomycetota bacterium
GATCGAGGACGATGTGGAGATCGGCTCAGGCTGCGTTGTCGAGCGAGCTGCGATGGGGGAGACTCGCATCGGCACGGGCACGAAGTTCGCAGATCTGATTTCCATCGGCCACGGCACGCACATCGGCGCCCATTGCCTGATCGTCTCGCTGGTGGGTGTGTCAGGTTCGGTTGAGATCGGCAATCAGGTTGTGCTGGGCGGCCAGGTCGGTGTCACCGGGCATCTGAAAATCGGCGACGGCGTGCAGGTCGCGGCCAGAGCTGGGGTTGTGCAGGACGTCCGGAGCGGAAGGAAGGTCGGCGGAGCGCCTGCTGTAGACCTTGATCTGGCCAAACGCAACCTCCTCGTCGGGATGGATCTGTACGGCCTGGCCCAGCGGGTCAAGCAGCTGCAGCGCGAGCTGGGGCGGCTCAAGCAGGACGACCCCCCGGTGGTGCAGTTCCCGGCCAAGACCCGAAGCTGACGGCTCACGGCGCCACGCGTTTCGCGGAACGATCTCGCGGCGCTTGGCCGGCCGGTCGTGGCCAAAGGCGTCCGACGGCGATACCTTGAGGCGATGTCTTGCACCACCAAGCCGTCCACGCTCATCCGCAGCCCGTTCCACCAGTTCCACATCGAGCACGGCGCCAAGATGGTCGAGTTTGCCGGCTGGGAAATGCCCATGCTGTATGGATCGATCATCCAGGAGCATCGTCAGGTTCGCCGAAGCGGCGGGATCTTCGACGTCTCCCACATGGGGCGGCTGCGGTTCACCGGCCCCGATGCCCGGCGGTTTCTCGACCTCGTCTGCACCCGCCGAATCGACGGGATGGCTGACGGCCAGTGCCGGTACTCGATTTTGTGCAACGAACGAGGGGGATGCCGCGACGATACCCTCGTCTATCGGCTCGGCGAAGACGAGTACCTGATGGTCTGCAACGCGGCCAACCGCCTCAAGCTGCTCGACCACTTCCAGCAGATGCGCGGTGACCTCAGCTTTGACCTGAGCGACGAGACAATTGACACGGCCATGCTCGCGATCCAGGGGCCCAAGGTCATCGAGCTGATTGGGGCGTTCGCGCCCCAGGTGCGTAGTTTGAAGCGTTATCGATTCCTACGTATGGCGGTGCTTGGAGTGCAGATCACGATCTCCCGCACCGGCTATTCGGGTGAGGACGGCGTTGAGGTGATCCTGCCGGCGCCGCTGGCTTCCGTGGCGGTCAACCTGCTCGTGAGTAACGTCGATAGCGACGATGCCGTGGTCAAGCCGGCCGGGCTGGGGGCTCGCGACACCTTGCGCATGGAAGCCGCCATGCCGCTGTATGGCCACGAGATCACTGAGGAGATCGACCCGCTTTCTGCCGGGCTCAACTTTGCGGTCACCCTCGAAAAGGGCGACGACCGTGGCGAGGTCGGGCATTTTATCGGTCAGGAGGCGCTGAACATGATTGCGGGCAAGGGGCCGCGGCAGAGGTTGGTCGGGCTGATTCTCAACGGGAAGCGCACCGCACGGCAGGGGATGGCCGTGCTCAGAGGCGACATCCCGATCGGCCGGGTTACCAGCGCGTGCATGAGCCCCACGCTTGGCCGACCGATCGCCATGGCCTATCTGGATGCAAAGTTTGCCGAACCCGGCGGCACCGTGCAGATCGAGCTCACACGGACCACCGAAGCCGCCGAGGTGGTCAAGCTGCCGTTTTATAAGGCTCGCTGAATCGCTTGTGCGCAATGCGACCTGAGCATCGCGATTGATTTGCGCTTGTTGGGGCGCGCGCTGCAGGCGATGCGCGCGACGTCAGCCGGCCTCGGCCTGATCGGGCCGATGGTTGGAGCGGTGGGCGCCCGAGGCGGGCACGTCGTTGGGATGAAGATTATCGCGGCAGAATCGGCTGGGGTGTTCATCCTGCAATTGAGCCTGGAGCTTCCGAAGCGCATCGACTTCGATCTGGCGGACGCGCTCTCGGGTGAGCCCGACTTCCCTGCCGATTTGCTTCAGCGTCAGCGGCTCCTGGCCTTCGAGCCCGAACCGAAGCCTGAGCACCCGGGCGTCGCGCTCGTCGATGGCATCGAGCAGCTTGACGATCATCTGAAACTCCTCCGACTGAGCGATGACTTCATCGGGCTGCTCGCAGCGGAGATCCTCGAACATATCAGCGAAGTCAATGATCTCGCCGTCCGCCCCGACCGGCGCCTGCGGCGGGCTATGGAACGCCTTGATCGCTCTGCGGATGATCTGGAGTTTCTTGTCCGGGACCTCCATACCCTGGGCGAGTTCCTGCGAGGTGGGCTGCCGGCCGAGCTCTTCTTGCAGCCTCCGTGTCGTCTCCTTCCACCTGGCGATGAGCTCCACCATGTAGGCCGGGATGTGGATCGGCTGGACGGAGTTGATCAGCGTTCGTTTGATGGCCTGCTTGATCCACCAGGAGGCATAGGTGGAGAACCGCGCCCCCTGTGCCGGATCGAAGCCTTCTACGGCGCGGATGAGGCCGATATTGCCCTCCTCGATCAAGTCGGCCAGCGACAGGCCCCGATGCGCGTAGCTCTTGCTAATTGAAACGACCAAGCGCAGATTGGCCTTGATCATCTTCTCCTTGGCCAGGTGGTCATTGTCGTTGATGACGCGCCAGCCAAGATCCCGCTCCTCTTGCGCGGTAAGCAGACCCACCTCGTTGATCTGCTTCAGATAAAGCTGCAGATCTCCTTGCAGGGCGGTACGAGCCATGCATCCTCCCTATCCGAGGTTCCCAAGGCGGATTACGCGACGTGGCGAGTCATTGAATCCACCGGCAGATGTGTCCCCACCCACCGTACTTTCCCACCCAAGCCGCACAGCGGTTGCTGTGCTATTTGTAGAAGGGACAGACACTTGATGCTACGTCTCCCACCCACGCCAAGCAACAATCGCCTGATCGATTCGAGTGGATTCGCTAGAGCTTGGTAGCGTCGGCTCGATTCGGGCAGCCCTTGAGCCCCCCCACGCCTTGGCCTGGGCTGATCCCCCCGCGATAGGATGATCTTGACTAATTCATACAACTTGTGAAGTTTGTCACGTGGACGCGTTTGACCTGACAGATCTGCTTCGATCGTGGCCGTATGAGCCAGGACGAGTCAATGCCCGACGAATCACCGGGCGCGATGGCCGGCCCAAGCTGCAGGTCCGCATCGACCTCGGCGTGTTGCAGATGGAGATGGAAGGTCGCCCGGACGCCCATCGCCCCGAAGGGTTCGAGTCGCTGCTGATCTACCAGCAGGACCGCCTTGGGCGATATGTCCAGCAAAGCGGCCGACGGGAGGGCTTCGTTCTCAGCCCCGAGGAATGCCGGGCCCTTCGCGAGGAAGCTGTGCAGTATTACCACCGCTACGTGGGCATGTTTGCCCTGGGCGACTTCGCGGCAGTGGTCCGCGACACCACACGCAATCTTGAGCTGTTCGACTTGTGTCGAGATTTCGCTGCGACCCAAGACGATCGTACCGTGCTCGAACAGTTCCGCCCCTATGTGATCATGATGCGAGTGAGGGGTGAAGCGGAAGAGGTCATCGCCCAAGGCCAACCCAAACAGGCGCTGCCGGTGATCGACCGCGGGCTGAATGAGATCAAGGCCGTCTTCGAGCAGACCGGGCACGCCGATGCCTTTGATCAGGCCAACGAGGTGCAGCTGTTGCGCGGGATGCGCGACGCGCTGATCCCGAAACTGCCGGTCAGTCAGCGAATGGAGCTTCATGAGCGGTTGCGAGCCGCGATCGATGCCGAGAACTACGAGCTCGCCGCCATTCTCCGCGACGAGTTACGCGTGCTGCGCGAGTGAGCGGTCCGCGGCTATGCCAGGTGCAGTCTTGTCGTATCAGCCCCGGATGAATATGCCGGGGCTCCGTCTGGCGGAATCACGAGTGTTCATTCTGTAGGATCTCCAAACCCCGGCGGAAGCGCTGGCCGCCGAGCTGCGGATCCTTTTGTCGCAACCGTCGGATGTGCGGCGCGATTCGGTGTGTATTGCGGTTCGTGCGGTCAAGAATCTGCAGCATGCGAAGCTGTGATTGCCAGTAGTAGTCGCCGCCTTGAGCCGCAGCGCTGCTGATCCGCTTGTAGATAGCCATTGCCTGTGGAAACTGGTCCCCGCCCAGGCCGAACAGGCATTCGGCCCGCCCCAACAGCGCCTCGACGGCGTTGGGATGCTTCAGCAGCAATGTATCGTACAGGCGCAGCGCATCGTCGTAGCGCTCGGCCAATCGGTATGCGTCGGCGGCGCGCAAGCGCAATCCGTCCGCATCTGGTGCGTCGGCGGTATCCAGCGCCAGCCAGCGACCAACGGCGTCGGCCAACGGCGCCAGCTCGCGCCGGGCTAACTGGGTCGCCTCGTCGTCCCGGCTCATCTCGATGAGGGCGGTCACGCCGCGCTGCCGCGATTTGAGCATGGTGGCAAGAATGCCGCCCGCCCGGTCCGGCGCAACTTCCAGCAATCGCTCGACCTCGTGCTCGACCTCGTTGCCACGCCCCAGCGCGTAGTACGCGTCGATCCTGATCAGCAGGGCCTTGGCGATCATTGCGCTCTCGAATGACGGGTCGGTGTCGGCGCCTTGCAGTGACTCCACCGCCTGTTGCGGTTCGCCGAGCTTCAGGAGCGCTGTTGCTTGAAAGACCCTCAAGGAAGCAAGGTACTGCAAGTGGGAGTCTGTCTGCTCGCCAGCCTCCGCCCGTTCGACCCCCCGGTCGATTGCATCTCGGGCATGTTGCACCGCCTTGAGCAGTTGGGTGGCCAGCCGTCGGCGCTCGGCGGCGTCGCTGGGGGTTTCAGTCCAGGCTTGCAGCACGGCCGCTTGCATGAACTGTGCGTCAAGCCACTGCTCGGCATCGGGAGGAATCTGCTCAAAGATGGCCAATGCCTGTGCGTACCCTTGCTCGGCGAGGGCCAGGCGGCCCGCCGTGGATCGCCAGCGGTCGATCGTAGGCAGATTTGGGAACCGGTTGAGCAGTACCTCCAGCGTCCTGTTCAGGAAACTGCGGACCGTCGGGTCGCGTGGGGTATTGCGGTAAAGCTCGGCGGCGATGGTTGCGGCAAGCTCGATCGCGCGGTCCGCGCCGCGTTGGGCGGGATGCTCGCGGGCTACTTGGGCGAAGCGCTGCGCAGCCTCGAGCCGCTGGCCGTTGCCAAGCAGTGCCTTGGCCATGCCGAAAAGCGCTTCTGCGCGCTCTCGTTGATCCAGATCAGGCTGCGAGAGGAGTCGCCCGAACAAGGTAATGGCCTGGGCTCGGGTATCATCCGCACCGGCCAGCTTCTCGGCTTGTGCCACCGCGACAATGGCGGGAAGCTGCTCCAGCGGCGCATCCGCATCCGCGGCCAAGGTGAGCCGAGCGAAGACGATTTGGCGAACGGTGGCGGCCGGGACCCCCAGCTCAGCGTCAAGCAGGTCAAGGTAGGCGTCGAACGCACGGCGCAAGAGCTCCTCGCGCTGCCGGCCGGTCGTCTGCGAGGCGAGCTGCCGGCGCAACAGGAACCGCTGGTCCGCGATGAGCACGCGGAAGAACAGAGCGTCCGCGTTGGTGTAGCGGGGCTCGATCGAGTCAAGCGCATCCAGTCCCGCCTGCGATCCATGCTGGGCGGCCTGGCTCATCACTGCCCCCATGAGAGCCGCGAACACATCAACGGGATCGCTTGCGGGATCGCTGGCCACGAGCCCGAACAACCGCTCGGCCGCCTCGAAGTCACGCAGCCGGGCCAGAGCCAACCCTGCGTACACCCGGGCCCGGCCGGCGAGCATCCCCGGCAGTTTGCCGCCAAGCGGCTCAAGCATCCGGGCCGCGAGCTCGTAGAGCCTCCGGCGATCGGCTGACGATTGCACGTTCAGTTGGGCGTGCAGGAATGCCCCGATGCCGCGAAGGAATGGAATCCGCCGATGGCGCTGGTCATCAGCGAGCCTTCGCCGCTTCATCTGCAAGGCGATGTCATCGACATAGCCGGGGGTTGACTCGAGTTCAAGAATCGCCCGCTCGATTTCGATCTCAGCCTCGCCGGCCAGGTCGTTGATTTGACCGGCCACGCGTTGGGCTCGGGCTCGCTGCGCCGGCGACGGCAGGCCGAACAGACTGGTCAGCCCTGAACCTTCGATCGGCAGCAGCACAAAGAACAGATCCTCCGCCTGGTCGGCCAGCCATACTCCCCGGCGAGGATCGTCGGCCTGCGCGCCGATGAGCTGGGCACGGACCTTCAGCAAGCGCTGCACGCTGGCCAAGCGTTGGTCCGGCCCAACGGCGGGATCACTCAGGATGATCTTCTGGGTCGCGATTTGATTCTGCGCCGCGTCGATCGGATCGGTCTGCGAGTGCGTGACTATGGAGTGGCCATGCGCCTCAGGCAGTCGCCGCTCGTTGAGGAGCTGTGGCTGTTGGGGCCCGTCAGGGCGATCCTGGAGTGATTGGGCAAACGTTGGCGACGCGAGCGCGACGGCGCACAGAATGCAGCGATTGAACATCACGTTCATCTCGGTGGGGCGAAGGTGATGTTGGTGTAGCGGGCTCGGACAGCGGCGTTGAAGGCGTCGATCGCGTGCTCCCATCGGGTGGCGATGGCTGGCTCGATGATGATGGGATGGTCCTGCTCGAACAGCCCGCCGACGGCCGTCTCCGTACCCCGGTTGCGGCGCAGAAACTCGTAGAGCTCCTGGAAGCTCCCGGGCTGTGCGTATGGGCCCCGAATCCGGATCGTGTATCCTCCCTTGCCCGGTCCGGTGGTGGCGATGACGACCCGTAGCGGGTCGCGCGGCAGTTCAAACGGATCCGTCGCCAAACCGCGCTGCGGCAGGTCGAGCCGGTAGACCTCTTCGCCGAGCTTGAACTCCGTGGCCGCAAGGAAGTAGATCAGCAGCAGGAACACGATGTCGATCATGGCGGTGACGTTCAGCCCGATCCGGGCGCGAGACCGCCTGTGACGACGGCGAACGCGAGTCGGCTCAATGACCTCCAGCGGCGGGGTTGAGCCTTCCCGGCGGCGCTGGTGATCGCTCATGGGGCTCGTCACCTTTCAATCCTCCCTCACCACGACGAGGTTGATCCGCGCGATGACGTCCGGGCGCCCCGAGAGCCGGGCGGCAGTGGAGACCGCCTGCAATGCAGGTTCGACCCATTCGTAATGCGTGGTTCGATCCGCCCGCAGGTTGATGTCCAGCGTCGGATTCCGTTGGTACATCGTTGCCAACTCGGCGGTCATCGCCTCGATGCCCTGCGTGTCAGCAGTGAAGACTCGGTTACCCAGGCGGTAGCCCAACGTCTTTCCGCCGCCGGCCGGAATGACGTTGATTACCGCTCGTTGCTCCTCGCCTGGACGCTCGCTCGCCGGGTCTTGGGGCGCCGGCAGGTCCATCTGCACGTTCTCGATCTCAACGATCTGCGACACGACCACGAAGAACACGATCAGCAGAAACGCCACGTCGATCATCGGCGTGAGATTCGCCTCAACCTCAGCGCGGCCTCGCTTGAACACCACGCTCATGGTGCGGAAGAAGGTTCTGGTCGTCGGTTGACGGCCGTTGGAGGAACCCCCCGGCGGAACCTGGGGCGAATGGACCGAGCGCTCATCGCCGTGCCTCCGGCTTGGCTTCGGGGGGGCCGGGCTTCGCCGCTGGTTTCGGCCGGAACTGGTTGAGCAACCCCTCGGCAGCGAGGGTCGCTTCGGTGGTGAGTTCGTCAATCTTGTTGCGGATGATGGCGTATCCGGCCAAGGCGGGGATGGCCACGATCAGCCCCCAGAACGTCGTGGTCAAGGCGGTGCTTATGCCGCCGGCCAACAGGATCGGGTCCGCGTTGCCGCCCGCCGTCACGATCGCCTGGAACGCAAGAATCATCCCATAGACCGTTCCGAACAGGCCGATCATCGGGCTGACCTGCCCCAGCACGTTGAGGTACTCGATCTGTCGAAGCCGCGTGGAGGTCAGCTCATCCGAGGTCTGCTGCAGGCTGCGAATGACCGCGCCGAATCCGTGGTTGGCCTCACGCAGCCCCGCATGCAGCACCTGGCTGAAGAAGCTGTGATCCTTGGCGGTGTAGTCGAGCACGCCTCGATAGTTGCCCCCCGCCATCAGCCTCCGCACCTGGGCGACCACCCCCGGGGGCACGATCGATTTTCGCTGATTGGCCAGCGCCATGTGTCCGATCAGGCCGATGCTCACGACGGACAGCCCCAGCAGGAACCAAATGATGAGGCTGCCGATCATCTCGACGGACTGCTCACCGT
>JADFFQ010000070.1 GCA_022568135.1 Planctomycetota bacterium
GTTTCTACAAGAGCCTGAGGAGAGCCCTCAAGCCCGAGGGACGCCTTGTCATCTTCGGGCCGCACGGCGACGCGGATTCCATGCTCAGCGAGCTGCGCGGCTACGGGTTCATCCCCGTGGACGACGATGCGCTCTCCGTTCTATCACAGGAGGATCTGGACGGGCGGCTCAAGGACGGGATCGTCTTCCGCCGGCAGTGAATCCCGCGACGGCTGCGACAGGGCGATGTGCGGCTCAAGAACAACCCGGACTCCGCGCCCGATCGGCTTGTCGAGGCCGGAGACGACTGATGATGCTCGGCCATCTGGCCGTTGGTCGATTCACGATCCGCCCGAGCGCTAGCCCCGGCGGGTGCGGCAAGGAACCGTTCAACAGAAGCGGCCTTCTCGGACATTGGGCTGGTTCCGCATGGTTACGGTTCTCCCACCGTCCGACTCGTACTCCCAAGACACACCCCTCCGGCGCGTGGCAGCCTACGCTCTCAAAGACAAGTACGTCCCTCGATCAGATATGGAGAGAGAGTCGGCTGTCTGACGGCTGCGATGCTCACGATCGTGTGACTACGGGCTCATGGCCGTACCAAAGACCAGAGGCGTGTGCTAATCATCCGCAAACAGATGAGCGAGGATGACGTCTCTCACTGCGTGACAGGGGAGCTCGTCCGATCGTTCATCGTCGGGCTGTGTTGTAATGAGGACCGGCTGAGATTCGGGGCGCTGATCAACACGCCCGTGTGACCCGCGCACTCGCGACGCATCCAGCGGAATGACATCCATCAGCGTCCGAAAACCAAGCTTCCTCTTGAGAAGTTTCCACGCAATCCGAAGCTTGGGGAGACCGATCGCCGGATCGAGGAACAGATCGAGCGGGTCGTAGCCCGGCTTACGGTGAATGTCCACCGTGCGGGCGAAATCTGGCGCACACTCATCTTCGAGCCAGTAGTAATAACTGAACCAGCGGTGCGGCTCCGCGATAAGGACCAGCTCGCCAGACCTCTGGTGATCAAGGCCAGCGGCCATCTGCTTCTCGCGGCCGAGCACTTGCTCCACGCCCGGGATGCTCCGAGCCAACTCGGCATAATGCGCGACCTTCGATTCGTCCTTGACATACACGTGGGCAACCTGATGATCGGCAACGGCGAACGCGTCACTCGCCCCGGCATCGAGTACCTCCAGACCCTGCTCCTCCCGCACTTGCAGAGCACTTTCTTTGCGCAGCACCCGATTAATGTGTACGGCGTCATCGACGGATTCGATGCCGTACTCACTCAAGATGATGGTGCTGACGCCCTGATCGTCGAAGTAGCTGATGAGATCGCCAACCACTTCATCAAGTTCTCGCAGGCTTCTGTTGATCTTCGGATCATCAGGCCCAAACCTCTGCAATCCGTAATCAAGGTGAGGCAAGTAGATCAGCGTCAATGTGGGCCGATAGCGTTCATGCACGATTTTGCTGGCTTGGGCGATCCATCGGCTGGAGGCGATTGATGAAGCGGGGCCCCAAAAATGGAACAGTGGAAACGTGCCGAGCTTCTCCTGAAGCATTATCCGAAGGTCCGCCGGGTGACTGTAGCAGTCAGGAAACTTGCGTCCGTCGGCTTTATAGATCGGCCGGGGCGTGACCGCGTAATCGGCGGATGAATACATGTTGTACCACCAGAACATGTTGGCGCACGTGACGGACGGATCGCGCCGCTTGGCGGTCTCCCAGACCTTTTCGCCCCGGACAAGACGATTCGATTGCTTCCAGAAGTGAACCTCGGCCAGATCGCGGTTGTACCAGCCGTTGCCTACGATGCCGTGTTCACGCGGCAACTTGCCGGTTAGCATACTGGCCTGCACGGGGCAGGTCACCGCAGGTAATACCGGCTTGAGTCGGCACAGCCGCCCGCGCTTGACGAACGCCTGGATGTGTGGTGTGGCCTCGCCGATAAGGGAGCTGCTCAGACCTACAACATTGATGACGGCGGTCGGACGGGCCATCTCAGGTGCCCAGAATATAGCGATGACCGACGGCAGTCAGGCAGAAGCAGCCGAGGCAGATCAACGCCGCCGCGGGCTGATCCAGCAACGTCAGGAAAAACGCGTCAATAAGACAAATGCCGGAAAGCCAGGCGTGGACAGCACGTCCGATCTCCGATGGCCGGCCAAAGACACGACCAGCCGCCCAACCGAGCCAGGCGATCAACGCAACCGCGGCCACGATCGACCAGATGCCCTGCTGCGGTCGCAAGGTTGCAGCCGGCGCCAGGACGATCATCGGAAACGCCGCCGATAACCATCGCCGGGCCCCGGCCTGGACAACAGCTTCTTTGCGGGCGACGAACGTCATGAGGATGATGTAGAGAGCCAGAGTACCGGCGAGCCAACCGACAACGTTCCAGTCAACTGACCGGCTCACGGCCGCAGCCGCCAGGGGATAGATCACTGCTCGACACAAGCCCATGAGAACCACTGACGCAGCGATCCGGCGATGGATGATGTCATAGACAACGATGGAAGCCGCTAGCGCCACGCCCAACGCAAGGGCCGCTGCTCCAAACAGCGCCGTGATCCCGACACCAAGGACGAGGCACGTTGCTGCGTAGACGAAGGCGGCGCCGCGAGAGATGCGGCCTGAAGGAATCGGACGCTCCGGACGCAGCTGCGCGTCAACCTCTGCGTCGACGGCATCGTTGAGCGCCATCCCGGCGACGTACAGCAGCATCACGGCCAGGGTGATTCCCGCCGCCGGGAGCCAGGGAATCGCTTCACCTGAGGCAGCGATGGCACAACCAACGAGCACGTTGGTCAGGCACGTTGGGATGTTGGAGATCCGCGAGAGTTCGAGGTAGGCGCGAAGAGTCCGACCGACGCTGCTCACGTCAAGTGCCTTCTGTTCGCTGACCCGCTGCCACGCTTTGAAGCAGCCACATCAGCTCCTCAGCAATGCCGTCCGCAAGTGTGTCCTGCTTCATCTTGTCCGGCAGGACCTCCCACGCGTAGGTTTCGACCTCCCAGTGGCCCACCTCGCCATTTCGCAGGAGCTCGAGACATTGTCCAACGTACTCCTGGGTCGTCCCGACCAGGCCAATCTGATCGACATAGATCGGTACGTGGAAATGCACGCGCCATTCGCCGACGGGTGCCTGTGCGTCTGCCAGCGCCGACAACGCCGAAGGCAGGTCTTCATAGAAGACCGTCGGACCGCCGACCTGCTGCTGCACGACCGTCTGGTGCAGATATCGTGCCTCCTGGAAGTCGCCCAGCTGTTTCGAGGCCGCCCAGCGATCCCTGCGGTTCAAACTGTCGAAATCGACGCGGATAGCCGAGGCGATCTGGACCTTGCCGATCCTGATGTGGGCGGACTTGTATCGCCGCAATGTATCTGTTTGATCTTCGAACATGACCGCCGTGTGGCAGACGTCGTGGCACACGCGCAAGTGGCGCGTTACATCCACCTGTCGCGACCTTGGAGCCAGGTGCTCTGTGAAGAACCGAACAACATCCTGCGCTCGTTCAAGGAAGCAGCCGGGCTCGGGCTCCAGATCCACATGGATGAGTGGCCCCCCGTTCTGTTCCAACGCCTGCAAATGCTCTGCGACATTGCGCAGGTTTCGTGCCGCAGCCTGCAGCCGCTGAGCGTCTCCGCCGATGGTCTTCCAGCCGACCGGCAGCGTGGAAATGCTGCCCTCCCGCTGGTCGTCGGGCAGCAGTCGCGCCAAGATCGCGATCAGATCTTTCGTATAGGTGACCCGGGCCGGATCACTCCAGTCCGGTTCGTAGACGCGGTGCTTCACGACCGGCTGGTGGAAATCGCCGTACGGAAAACCATTGAAGGTATACGCGAGCAGACCGTGCTCACCAAGGAAGTCGCGCAGCTCTTCAATACGATTCTCTTGGACGAGTTCGCGCGCTGTCTGCGCCGAAAGCCAGAGGCCTATGCCCATCGGCTCGGCCGGGCTCACGCGCTGTTTCACCGCCAGCGCATGTTGCTGAAGATTGGCTTTGGTCTGATCCCACGTCGCCCCCGCATGCACGTTGGTGCAATAGCCGAGGATCGTGCCCTGCCCGAGCGCATCACGCATCGGCCATGCCGTCAGAGAGATCAAACTTTGAGCAAGCGCCTAGGAATGCCTTCGGGTTGCCATACGAGATCTTCGAGATGGTCTGCGGCGGGTGTCCGCGACGTGCCAATTCAAGCTGCGCCTTGGGAACCGCCAACGGGTCGCTGGGGCCCCAATCGCCCGCCGAGTTGATCCAGATGCGTTCAGTGCCGAACATTTCGATGATGTCGGCGGCGCGCTGGGCCGTGCATTTGGTTTCCGGATAAAGAGTCATCCCCGCCCAGAACCCCTCGTTCAGCACGATCTCGATCGTGTGCTCCTCGACATGGTCGATCAACACTCGCCCCGGATCGACATTCCCGTTGGCCATGATTGCGCGCATGATGAGTTTTGTGCCCTTGAGCTTGTCCTCAAGATGCGGCGTGTGGACAAGAATGAGCTGATCGTACCTTGCCGCCAGATCAATCTGCTCTTCCAGGATCGTCAACTCATTGCGGCTGTTCTTGTTGAGCCCGATCTCACCGATCCCCAGTACGTTTGGCATGTCGAGGAACTCTGGAATGAATGAGATCACTTCTCGGGCGAAGCCGATGTCCTCCGCTTCCTTGGGGTTGATACACAGCCAGGTGTAGTGCTTGATCCCATACGCCGCGGCCCGGGCTGGCTCCTGCTCGGTGAGATGGCGGAAGTAGTCGAAGAAGCCTCGCGGCGAACTGCGATCGAATCCCGCCCAGAACGCTGGCTCGGTAATCGCGACGCATCCGGCCTGCGCCATGCGCGCATAATCGTCCGTGGTGCGGGAGATCATATGGATGTGGGGATCGATGTATCTCATCACTCACTCTTCCCAGCCGAAGCCGCCCCCGGATAGGCGCCGTGCGCGCCGTTCATACCCGCCGCCGATGGAATCGGCGCGGCGGTCGGGTCACTGAACAGTTCGAGGATGCGCTGGCAGTGCCGGGGATGACCATCGATCAGAACGGCGATGGCAGCTCGAAACGCGGCAATCCGGAAATCCTCCTCTCCCAAGTCGTCGTCGGCTCGGTCGAGCCTGTCAAGAAAAGCGGCAATATCCACGAGCTTGGCCCGGTGTTCCATGAAATACAGTTCGATGACGCGCGAACGGGGGACGGGACAGGTTGTTTGGCTTCTCGACATGGGAGTGTTCCGCGGGTATCAAACGTGCTGCTACAGTGTATGCCAGACCGCCCGTCGAGCCGCCGCGGCCCGGAGCCAATCCGCCGCCTGAATCATGACCGGGCGGTCAATTTCGTGCACGTCCACCGGCCTGCCGACACCGTTGAGCAGGGTGATCGTGAGCCGGCCGCCCAGATGCTCGCGGAACGATTCGAGCCCTTCCAACAACACATCGCTGTCCGCCAGAGCCTGATGGGAGACCGCCAAGCCGAGCCCCGTCAGACAGTCAAGGATTCGTTTGACGTCGGACCATTCGAGCAGTCCACTCATGGCGCTGTAGACGACATCCAGGGCGACCCCAATAGCGACCGCTTCGCCGTGCTTGAGGCAAAAATTGGTCATCTCTTCGAGCTTGTGCGCCGACCAGTGGCCAAAATCGAGCGGTTTTCCTTCCCTGAGTTCGAACGGATCGCCTCCATCCACGATGTGACGAAAGTGAATTTCCGCCGACCGGCGAATCACCGGCCTGAGTGCCGAATGATCGCGCTTCCTTAGCCGCGGCACCCCAGCGACGATCTGCTCGAAGAATCGCTCACTCTTGACAAGGGCGACCTTCACCGCCTCGCTCAGCCCGCAGCGCCAATCGCGGTCGGAGAGCGTGGACAGGAACACCTCGTCATTGATCACCGCCCACGGCGGTGCGAAGGTACCGAGAAAGTTCTTCTTGCCGAAGGCATTGATGCCGTTCTTGACACCCACTCCCGAATCCGCCTGGGAGAGCGTGGTGGTGGGCAAACGGACGAGGCGAACCCCGCGATGCGCGGTGGCCGCCGCGAATCCCACCGTATCCAGCACCGCGCCACCGCCGATCACGAGCACGTAGGAGTAACGACAGATCGACGTATCTTTGATTGCCCGCGCCACGGCCTCAAAGACGCTCCAGTCGTTCTTGGAGACCTCACCGCCAGCGACCGTACAAGGCGGACCCGCCAGAATCATCCGATCGGCGTAGGCGCTGGCGTACCGACTGATCCGATTGTCCAGATCCGGCCAGGCATTGGCGACGCCCCCATCAACGAAGACGAGGACACGAGCCGGCGAATCGCCGTCGGTGATGAGGATGTCGCTTAGGAGGGGGTTGGTGACGTCGAAGGCATCGCGGGTAAAACGCAGGCGATGCAGGTAGGCCACGGCGAAGGCCGCGTCATCGGCCTCCGACTGACCCCACCATCCGATCTGATGGGACGGATCCATCATGTCCTAGAGAACCTCCACATTTCTCCCACCGAGCGCCGCTCGCCGCGGCACGGGCTGGGAGCGTCGGGCGGACGAGCATGGGCGCGGAGCACCCATCATACGACTGAATGTCGGCCCAACGGACAATAATTGCAGGCTCCCACGATAATCCCTCGAGTTCTTGCTCGTCGCCGCCCCCGCGAACCTCCTAAGACCGACACGGTTGCGGACTCCATTGCAATCGGTCAGCAGGACGAGAGGGTTACTGCGCCCGCGAATTCGGAATGCACCGACTCTACTGGCCGAAGCCGGAGGATGCGGCCACAACTTCCAGATCTTCGATCCCCTGGACTTTATCGCCGAGACTCACGCAGCACGTCCCCGACGCCAGAAAGTATCAGTCATCACCTCCCGCAGGTTGACGGTTCGAGTCTGTCCGAGTTGGTAGAATCAGGCTCTGGAGGAAACCATGAAATCTTCGACGAAGGGCTTTCTGTTGGGGTTCGTCAGCGGCGTCGGCCTGACGCTCGTCGTGATCGGCGGCGGGTTCGTCGCGCTGGTGCTCGTGGGACAGGCCATGATGGGCGGCGCAATGGCCAACGCGACGTTGCCCTCTCCGATGATGCCAGCCATGGACAAGCTGACGGTTTACGGGCAGACCGATTACGAATGGAATCTGAAGACCCTCGACGGCGAGGCCTTCTCGTTTGAGAGCTTCCGCGGAAAGACCGTGTTGTTGAACCATTGGGCCACCTGGTGCGGTCCGTGCGTTGCCGAGATGCCCAGCCTTGCGGCGTTGCACGAGTCCATCGACCGCGACGACGTGGCGATCGTGCTCGTGTCGACGGAAGACGGGCACACAATTCGCTCGTTTCTCGAGCGCAAGGGGCTGAGCCTCCCGGCCTACGTGGCCGAAGGCGTGCCCGCCGTGTTCGAGACTCGCGGTATTCCGGCCACGTTCATCCTCGATCCCGCGGGGGCCATCGTCTACTCCCATGTCGGCGCCGCGAACTGGAACAGCGACGGTTGCCGTGAGTTCCTTAACGCAATTGCAGACTCATGATCCGCCGCTGCTGACACAGCGGCAATCGCGAATCAGTCGCGCAGCCTTGCCGACGAGTCCGGGCGCACATACCGGCATGGGCGTCGTGTTCCATTACTCGGTCGAGCGATCATGCCGCTTCTCGATAGTAATGATTGAGGAGTCCGCCGAGCCGCTCGCGTCGGACGACCTGGCCTGACTCTCGTTCTGGAACGCCCTCGATCAGCCGATTGCCGAGACCTTGATGGGCTCGCTCGCGGTGGTAGTGCTCCACGTACTCCGCGATGACGCGCCTCAGATGACGCTCGCCGAGGATGACCAATCGGTTCAGGCACTCGGACTTGATCGAGAGCACGAATCGCTCCGCGTGGGCGTTCAGATTTGGACTTCGCGGGGGCAGCCTCACCGAGGTGACGCCGGCAGTCTGGAGTAGCTCACAGAACTCCCGTGTGAACAACGGGTCTCGGTCGTGGATGAGGAACCGCTTCCCTCGCAGGAAGCCGGTGAAGTCATCGATCAGGTTCCGTGCCACCTGCTCCATCCACAGCCCGTCCGGGATCGGAGCGATCCCCGCGATCTCCACTTTCCGCGTGGGGAGATCGAGCACGAAGAACACGACGTATCGGATGAGCCCGACACGGCTCCACACCTCGACGGTGAAGAAATCGGCGGCAGCGATCCCCGCCCAGTGCG
>JADFFQ010000071.1 GCA_022568135.1 Planctomycetota bacterium
CCGCCTTTGCCGGCGCACTGGCTGATCTGGGCGTGCAGATCGTCTGCACCGCGGGAACCGCAGCCATCCTGGCCGAGGCGGGAATCAAGGTGCGCCGAACTGAAGAGATCACCGGCTTCGAGGAGATGGCGGGCGGACGAGTCAAGACGCTGCACCCGGCCATTCACGGCGCCGTGCTGGCCCGACGCAATATCGAAGCCGACTTGGAGGCGCTGCGGAGGCAGGGCATCGATCCCATCGACTTGGTCTGCGTCAATCTGTATCCCTTCGAGGAAACGATTCTCGACGAGAACGTCGCTGATTCCGAGGCGATCGAGCAGATCGACATCGGCGGCCCGGCCCTGCTGCGTTCCGCCGCGAAGAACCATCAGTTCGTCACCGTTGTGACCTCGCCCGATCAATACGAACGGGTCATCAATGAACTGCGAGCCAACGACGGAGCAACGTCGTTGGATCTTCGTCGTGACCTTGCCGCCACCGCATTTCACCGCACCGCTGAGTACGATGCTTGCATCGGCGCCTGGATGACGTCCTCACGCGAGGGGGCCTTCCCGTCAATCCTCCGCCTCAAATACATCCGGCAAAGTGAATTGCGCTATGGCGAGAATCCGCATCAAGAGGCCGCGGCGTACATCGATCCCGCCTCAGCAGAGCCGAGCGTTGTCTCTGCCCAAGTGCTCCACGGCAAGCCTTTGAGCTATAACAACATCCACGATGCCGCGGCAGCGCTCGAGCTGATCCAGGATTTGGACGAGCTCTCCTCTGGACGGTGCTGTGCCGCCATCATCAAACACACCAATCCGTGTGGCGTAGGTGTGGCCGATACATCTGCTGCGGCGTTTGACCTGGCCTACAACGGTGATCCGCGTGCGGCCTACGGTGGAGTCCTGGCCGTCAACGGCCGCATCGACAAGACGACCGCCCAGCGCATCTGCGAGGGGGAGAAGTTTCTGGAGGTGATTGTCGCTCCAGGTTTTGACCAGCCGGCACACGAGATGCTGGGTGACCGATGGAAGAACGTGCGGTTGCTCGCCGTCGGCACGCTCAAGGCCAGCGGCAATCGTCAGATGACCTACAAGTCGATCGCCGGCGGAATGCTCGTCCAGGAACGCGACGCGTCGCCGGCTGATCCAGCGCAATGGAACCACGCCGCAGGGCCCGCCCCCAGCGCGGCGTTGCGTGCCAACGCTGCGTTCGTGTGGACCGTGGTCAAGCACCTGAAATCAAATGCGGTCGCGATCGGTCGGGCGGGGCAGTTGATCGGGGCTGGAGCCGGGCAGGTCGATCGTGTGACCGCGTGTCGCATCGCCATCGACAAGGCTGGTGACCGTATCAAAGGCGACCCTGAGGCCATCGCCGCCTCCGATGCGTTCTTCCCCTTCACCGACGGCCCGCAACTGTTGATCGAAGCGGGTATACGGTGCATCGTCCACCCCGGCGGGTCCAAGCGCGACCAAGACACGCTCGACCTGTGCAACGAGCACAACGTCACCTGCCTGCTCACCGGTATTCGACATTTCCGGCATTGAAATCACCCCCCCGGCAGAGCCGGGGGCTATAGGTGGCTCGCAAACCACAGGACGCAGCGCGATGAATCATCCCAAGGATGAACTGCATACCGACGCGCACGGCGTGACGCGGTGCTGGTGGTGCGTGGGCGATTCCCTTTATGAAGCCTATCACGACACCGAGTGGGGCTTTCCCGCCGTCGATGACAATCGATTGTTCGAGAACATTTGCCTGGACGGATTCCAGGCCGGCCTGAGCTGGCTGACGATTCTGCGCAAGCGGGAGAGTTTTCGCGCGGCATTTGCCGGCTTCGATATCGAGCGGGTGGCTCGATTCAACAAGCGGACCGTTGATCGACTGTTGCGGGACGCCGGCATCATTCGGCATCGGGGCAAGATCGAAGCAGCGATCAACAATGCCAGGCACGCGATCGAGTTGATCGAGGAGTTTGGATCGCTGGCAGCGTACGTGTGGCGGTACGAGCCGTCACCGCGGGCTCGGACCAAAGCGGTGACGCGGGCAACAATGCCCGCCACGTCGCCGGAGTCGGTCGCCTTGAGCAAGGATTTGAAACGGCGGGGATGGTCATTCGTCGGCCCGACGACCCTCTACGCCTTCATGCAGGCCATGGGGCTGGTCGATGATCATCTCTCCGGCTGCGATGTCCGCCCGAGGGTCGAATCGGCACGCCAAGCGTTCGTTCGCCCCGCCAGCCGATAACCGGTCGATGCGATCGCCGTTCGGCCCAGCCGGATCGGATTGACTACCATCCTGCCGAATCGTACCTTTCTAAAGAAGGCGAGTTGGAGGTTCGGATGACGGCGATCCCGCTGGTCCTCAATGAGCAGGTACTGGTTCTCAACCGCCTGTATACGGCGATTCGCGTGATTAATGCGCGCCGAGCGTTCATCATGCTCTGCAAGCAGGCCGCGGAGGTGATCGCGGTCGAGGACGGTCAGTATGTCAACTACGACTTGGAATCCTGGACCCAGATCGCCGAGCTCCAACGGGAGTTCGAACCGGACGCTCATGCCTGGGTACGGACGCCCAGCCTTCACATCGCGGTCCCGAAGATCATTCGCCTGTTTGGGTACGACCGTCTGCCTCGCCAGGAAGTCAAACTCAATCGCCGCAATCTCTACGCGCGCGACGGCAACCGCTGCCAGTATTGCGGCGGCCAGTTCTCCACCAAGGAACTCACCATTGATCACGTCACGCCGCGGGTGCTGGGCGGTCAGCACTCCTGGAAGAACCTGGTGTGCGCGTGCGTCACTTGCAACGCGAAGAAAGGCGGCCGGACTCCCAAGCTGGCCGGCCTGAAGCTGATCCGCAACCCGGTCAGGCCGAATCGAAACCCGGTGATTACCTTGCGCCTGGGCGACGCCAAGTACCACTCATGGAAGGCGTTCCTCAACGACGCGTATTGGACGGTTGAGCTGCGGGATTGATTCAATGGGGATATGAACCAAGCCCAAAGAGGCCCGGCGTGTGTTCACGCCGGGCTAAATGTTTGCCAGAATCCTGCCTCGATGCCTCGGAGCCTCGTTGCCTTGGCTACTCACGTTGCTCCGATACTCACCTCCGCCGGCTGGGGGCGCGGCTCGTAGTTCGGCTGCAACGCAATCTCCAGTGGAAGACGGTGACCCTCCCCGTCGTAGGGGATGTTCTCCTCGTCGATGATCCGCTGAACGGCCATGATGCCCTCCAGCAGCATCTCGGGCCGAGGCGGACACCCCGGAACATAGACGTCCACCGGGATGAACTGGTCAACGCCCTGCACCACCGCGTAGGTGTCGAACACTCCGCCGGTCGATGCGCAGGCGCCCATGGAGATGACCCACTTCGGCTCGCACATCTGCATGTAGATGCGCTGCAGCACAGGCAGCATCTTCACCGCCACCCGCCCGGCCACGATGAGCAGGTCGCTCTGGCGCGGGCTGAAACGCATCACCTCGGCCCCGAAGCGAGCCAGGTCGTAGCGGCTGCTGGCGGTGGACATCAGCTCAATGCCGCAGCAGGCGGTGGCGAACGGCATCGGCCAGAGGCTCGACCTGCGAGCCCAATTGATGATGCGGTTGAGCTGCGTGGTCAGGACGCTGTCGGTGGGGATTGCCGTCTCGAGGCCCATAGGACTCGCTCATGAACTGGGCGTGTGAAAAACTTCACATACGATCGTATCGTATGTCCCGCCGCCCGGCTTGACCAGCTTTGCGGCGAACCGCGATAAAGCCGGCAGCCGAACTTCGTGACGTTATCAGCCGATGTGACGGGACGATCCCGGCCGCTGCGCCGACACCCCCACCGTTGCAGGCCCAACGGTTTCGATCTGGCTCGGGCGGATTCGCTCATACCGGCTGGGCCCCGCTCCGATGCTTGGGGCTGTGGGGAAAGGCCGACCGCAGTCCGCAGTGCAACCGCAGGCAGGCTCCGACGGCGCCGCCCGACTGACATTCTTCGCCCTGATGCTGACGCTGATGCTCGGGGCCAACACGGTTGAGGCCCCCCCGCACGCCGACGAGCCGTACGACGCGCCGCTCCAGCTCGCTGCGGACCGCAAGCTGTCAGCCGACTCCGATGCCTACCGGGCGGCTCGCAATCTCCTGCCACAACGATTCATCGACCTCCAGACAACGCGGTTCGTGGTCATCTCCGATGCGAACCGGTCCTGGACGCGCCACCAGGCGGAGCTCCTGGAGCGAACCTACCACCAGTTTGAACGATTCACGCGGAGGCTCCAATTGCGGCGCATGCCGTTGCGTCACAAGCTGGTGTGTGTTCTGTTTGAACAGCGCGATGACTATCAACGGTTCGCCCAGGGCCACGACAGTGTCACCGCCGATTGGATCACCGGCTACTACTCGCCGAAACAGGACCGCGTGGTGTTCTACAACCTCCAGTCCAGCACCGTCACCACCCGGACGGGCAGCGCCGTCGAGCCGACCACGGCCCAGATGCCGGCGCTGGACCGCCATGACGCGCCAGCGCGGCCGCTCTCTCAACCCACCGAGACCGAGATCATCCGCCCGACGCGGCACCGTGATCGGCGCCCGGCTCACAGCGCGCCAAGGGGCATCAACGACCGCAGCGTCAAGGCGGCGACTGCCACCACCGTGCACGAAGCGATTCACCAACTGGCGTTTCATACACGGGTCGAATCGCCATGGATTGAGAACCCGTTGTGGATCAGTGAGGGTCTGGCCACGGCGTTCGAGACCGATCGCCCAAACGAAGCGTTCGGCCCGGACCACGATTACGCCCCTCGTCGGGAGCAGTTCCAGAAGCTCATGAGCAACGATCAGCTCCTGGCACTGCGCGAGCTGGTGAAGTACACCCGGATGCCCGACGACTCAGATGAGACGGTCAAGGCGATCTACCACCAGAGCTACGCGCTGGTGACGTGGATGAACCGGTTTCGCAAGACCCAGCTGCGCGCCTATCTCAAGGCCCTGCGTTCGGAGCCCCCCGGCCGGCCGACCGCCGACCGTCATCTCGAACTGTTCGAGCTGGCATTTGGCGACGTCGATCGACTCGAACGGGCATGGCTGCGATATGAGTTGGACAGGCTGGACCTCGATCGCTGACCACCGCTACCGCACGTTCGGTTCATGTGTAGCGAGCGATAGACGCTACACGGCAAGTAGAACTACTCTAGCCGGGACGCTACGCGTCCCGGGACCGGCGGGCGTAGCCCGCCGGCTATACTGGGACGATTCTCTCAACGCAAACCGCCCGGAGCTGCCGATGGCGCGGGCTCGACCCGCGCGGGCGAGGGTCCAACATCGGCGGTGACCTGCGGCGCCGGCTCCGGCGGCCTGGGATCGGCATCGTTCTGGCGGGTCGTATGCCGTGTCTGATCCGGTGGGAAGAGTGTTTCAACACGATCGGCGATATAGCGCATTCGCGTCGCCAGCAGTGCCGCATCCTTGCCCAGGCCCTTTTGCAGCTCGCCGATCATGTCGGTCAGGGGGTGCCCGGGCCGATCACCGTCGCCGGCATCCAGCGAGCGAATCAGCGGCTCCCACGGCTGGAGGCGGTCCATCAGCTCTTCGAGCCTCCGGCAGGTCTGCTCCACACTCGCTCGCTTCTCACCGGCTTTAGCGAGCCTCACAAGACCCTTGTTGAGCTGTTTGGCGCGTGACTCGATTTCTTGGCAACTTTGCTGGAGCGTCCGTCGAATCGCTTCGCCGTGCTCGACGGCTGCGCCCATTTGCCCCGTCGCATTTCGCAAATCGTCAGCCAGGGTCGTCCTGGCTTGCTCGCACTCGAGGACGATCCGGCCGGTTTGCACGGCCTCCGCTTCAACCTGCTTGGTGGCCTGTGCGCTCTTGTGAGCGAGCACGGCGACGCTGACCTCCGCACTCTCGACCAGCTTGGCCAGCGTCTCGCCGCGGTCCTTCGCATCGTCGATCCGCTGATCCATTGCGGCCAGCGCCGGCTGGCGCGCAGTGATCTGCTGCTCATATCGCTGCAGCGCTGATCTGCTGGCTTCGGCGGTGCGCTTCTCGAACAGCTCGACGGCGTCGCGGGCACGCGCCTCGGAGCCGCTCAGCAACGCGTCAAGCTCCGTGGTGGCCTGCTCGGTCTGCTGTTGGTGGCTTTTGAGGTCCGACATGGTGGCCCGGACAACCTCGATCTGCGATTGAAAGGCCTTGAGCATACGAGCACTCACCCGCAGCCGATCCTGAAGATGACCCGACGCCTTGGCCGTCTGCGTCCGAACCTCGGCGGTCTGCTTCAGCGCCTCGCGCAGCTCGCTGGCTGCGGCGCCGGCCTGGTCGATCAGCGCTTGCAGCGATGCCGCAAGGTTGTCGAACGAAGTCTGGTCAATCACCCGCGGGGTAATGAGGACATCGTCATGCTGCATACCAATATCTGCCATCGTCGGCTGCACATCATTCGGGGACACACTCAGCACTCGTGTTGCGGTTGCGTCTTGCGGCTTGGTCGCTGGAGGGGTTGAATCGGGCGGCTTGACGCCCTCATACGGTTCACCTGACCGAGGTGCATCCATGGCAGTTCTTCCCGGCATACAGAGGCAGCGGGCGCAGTGCTTTGGCCTGCTTTGTTATCGGCCATCACTCACCGGAGGCTTGATCACCCGCTGCAAGCGATGCTGCGGACGTCGTCGCCAGCGTGGCCAGCGTGACCTGCCCGGCCAAGGTCTTCTGCACCTCGCGCAGCTGATGGAGAAGGGCGGGCCGCCGGCCGACACTGCCCTCATCGACCATGCGAAAGCCGATTTCGATCAACTGGTCCGCGCCGACCTCCTGGGGAGGACGGGCCAGCGCCACCGCCACATCCGGGCGGTCCAGCCGATGAAGGATCCCCGCCTCGACCAGGCGCTGCAGCATCTCGATGACGGTGGTTTCGGCGATGGACGTCTCGTCGGCAATCTGGCGGGCCGTGGCGGGGCGGGCGGTGGCGAAGTTCTCCGCAACCACCTGCATCACCATCAGGACCGAGGCGGGATCGACGACGCCGGCGAGCTGACGCTTCTGCTCGATCTCATCGAGTTGCCTCCGCCCGCCCAGCAACTGGAGCGTCGCCGCAACTTCCAACCCAAACAGCACGACCAACCACATCAGATACACCCAAAACATGAAAACCGGTATCAGTCCGAGTGAGCCATAGAGCTGTTGGATCGAAATGGCGCCTTCCAAGTACGCGCCCATCGTTCGCTTGCCAAGCTCCACGAGCACCGCGGCGATCAACGCGCCAAAGGCGGCCGGACGGTAACTCACACCCGTGTTGGGAATCCATTTGTAGATCGCGAACAGAACGATCCACGTCACAAAAAACGTCCAGACGACCGGGGCCGCCCGCAGCAGGTTCCACCACCCCTCGTGGCCCGACAGCGCCGCATTGAACGTATTGTTCAGATGCATGCTGATCGCGATCGCAGTGGGACCGAGCACGAGCACGGTGAAGTAGATCGGGAAACGGCGCATCCATGCGCGACCGCCCGGAGCTCTATACACGCTGTTGAAGCTGTTCTCGATCGTCACCATCAAGCTGACCGCGGAATAGATCAGCACCGCAACGCCGACCCACGTGATCGCGGCCAAGTTGAGATCCTTGACTTGGGAAACGAAGCCCAGAAGCCACTCGCTCAGTGATTGCGGCTCTCCGGCGACGCCGCCTTCAGTGCCGGTGGGCGCCATCTGCACTGCATCCAAGCCCAGCGCGGCAAAGAGATCCGCTATGCGCTCCACGAATTGATCGAAACCGCCGATCGCTTTGATCACGATCGTGCCGACTACGAGCACCGGCAGGAGCGAAAAGAGCGTGCGGAAGGCGAGGGCCCCGGCCATCTGCGGCGCGCGATCCTCTCGAAGCTGCCGCGCGCCGTACCGGCCGAGGTCATAACAGAACCGCACCGTCTTTTGCCAACGGTTCAGCTCATCCAGCGGTTGCGTCACCACCCGCTTGAGCCAATCAACCACCGGGCGAAATCGCAGAGGAGTCATGGGCCACCTCCTACATCGGCAATCGGCGCCGCCCCACCTAAGCCGGGCTCGCGATCAACGACCAGGCCA
>JADFFQ010000042.1 GCA_022568135.1 Planctomycetota bacterium
TCGTGGCCGGTGGCGTCACGGGCGTGCTCGGGCTGTGCGGCCTTGCCTCCGGGAGCAAGATTCCGATCTTGGGCGCGATGATCAATACGCTCAGCCCGGTCAATCTGCTCTGGGCGATCGTCTATCCGGCCAAGGCCATCCTGACCAGCTCAACACAAAACGACATCATGGCCGCACGGATCAGCATGGTCGTCGGGGCCCTGCTCGCCGCGGGCGGTTACGCGACCCTCGTGTATCTCATGCTCACGACCATGCGGCGCAGCTTCATGATGACCGTCCGCCGCCTCGCCGGCGCCGCGTGAGGCCCCCGACGCGGTTCGTCAACAGCCCCACCGCCCCGACTTTCGACCCAATCTACGGTAGGCCTGGGAACTGTGCTTTGCGTTGATGAGGTGTCATTGTATTGTGGGATGGGCCGCGCCGGCGGATTCTGTATCCGCACGCGTCGAAGGCCGTCAGTTTCATCAGGTCGCTGGTGCAGCACTCACCGACCGGCAGGAGGCGACGCCATGTGCAGGTTCCTGGCTTATAAGGGCCGAGAAATGTTCATGTCCGATTTGATCAGCAAGTCGGCCCAGTCGCTCATCCGGCAGAGTTACCAAGCCAAGCACCGCAAGGAACCGCTCAACGGTGACGGCTTTGGCGTTGGATGGTACGTGCCGGAGATTGACCCGACGCCGTGCGTCTTTACGAGCATCACGCCCGCATGGAGCAACGCAAATCTTCGCCGCCTAGCCGAGAAAATCCGCTCTGCATGCATCTTCGCGCACGTGCGAGCCGCAACGCCCGGCCTGTTGGTCAGCGAAGTGAACTGCCACCCGTTCCAGTACGATCGGTTCCTCTGGATGCACAACGGGGACATCGGGCAGTTCGACAGAATCAAGCGGCGCCTGCGCCAGTCACTCAGCGACGAGCTCTACAACTTCATCCAGGGGACGACGGACTCGGAACATGCCTTCGCGGTCTTCCTCAATGAGCTCACTGATCATATGGAGGACCAGTCGATTGATTGCCTGGAGAAAGCTGTCCGAGCGACCATCAATCAGCTGAACGCTTGGGGCGAAGAGGTCGGAGCTTCAGTGCCGTCGCACTTGAACTTTGCGATCACGGATGGTCAAAGCGTGATTGCGACTCGATACGTGAATGACCCGGCACGAGAACCGCCGTCACTGTACATATCGCGCGGCGAGAGATTCGAATGTCTCGACGGCCGGTGTCGGATGGTTTCAGCAGGCCGTGACGTGCGAGCAGCCATCATCGCATCGGAACCACTGACCGAGGCAGCATCGGACTGGGAACAGATACCGAGGAATCACATGGTCACGATCACTCCCGACATGCACGTTCGGATCTCGCCGATCGAGTAGCGCGTGAACGCGGCCCGGACGCGATTCTTTAACATCCCCACTGCCCCGACTTTCCCAGTGGTAAATGGCCCGACTTTTCACTGGCCGCACGGCTGCTTCCAGGACCTCCGCAAGACGGTTGCCCGCCACGCGATGCGCTGCCAACGGGGTGCCGATGCACGAGCTACAGGCCCACCTGGGGCACAGCAGCATCACGACCACGGCCGAGTATTACACCGACGTTGAGAAGTCGGCGGCAGACAGGCTCCGCAAGGTGTTCGCCCGCGTCGCCTGATCTGGTGATCCATCAGTGTGCAATCGACGAAAGACCCCGCCGAAAGTAGGGTTTTTCAACACGGGTGGAGGGATTCGAACCCACAACCTTCGGTTCCGTAGACCGATGCTCTATCCAATTGAGCTACACCCGCAGGTGCCGTGGGGAGCGATTCGCAGCCGGGTAGCCTAGCAGCCGGCTCAGGGCGGCTCAAGCGCGCCAGGCTGGGGCGGAGCACCCCTTCGGGCGCCCACGCCCCCACCCGCTGGGGGGCGGAGTTGATTTTCCGCCGATGATCTCAATAATGTCTGCCTCTGCATCTTGAAGCGGGACCTCACTCGTGCCCACGACTATCTCGGCCAAGAAACGTGTTCGCCAAAACGCCCATCGGCGGGCCATCAACCACTGGCGGAAGCGTCGAATCAAGACCCAGATCAAGAGCTTTCTCCAGGCGATCCAGGAGCAGGACCTGGCCACGGCGGAGGCTGCGTTCCGCAAGACATGCGGGATCCTGGACCGGATTGGGTGTACCAGCACACTGCACCGCAACACCGTCGCTCGCCGCAAGAGCCGCCTGGCTCGCCGGCTCAACGCGCTGAAGCAGGCCGCCTCAGCCTAGTGCTACAACGCTACAGAAGCCGTGGAACCATCCGCCACGGGCGGAAACACCGATCAACACGGGTCGGCAAGACGAGGCGTTTGGCGAACCCGGTCCTTGCTCGCGCAACCGTCAGGTTGTGAACAAGCCCGCACGACATGGTTTCGAACTCTTATGATCTGCGTCCATCTGTGTTTATCTGCGGTTTCACCTTCTTGATGAGCCCGAGCATAGCGCTGGAGTACTAATCAGCTCGGGGCGCGCCGCGGCGGGTCGTCGCCGATGGCCTCGGGGGAGGTGCGGTGGCCGCAGCCAGTGGAGCAGGGCAGGTCATGTCGAGGACCCGTGCATCAGGGGCAGCCCGGCCGAAGAAGACGCAACCGGCACCGGGCACCTATGGCATGGTGTCCAAACAGCCGCTGCAGATCCTTGTCTTTCTTCTGCCCCTGGTGATCCTCTACGAGCTCGGCCTGGCCATGTTGCTGCGCACCGAGGGCGGCGTTCAAACCGTCACCGCACACAAGACGATCATCGATCTGTTTGTGACCTTCGGCGTGACGCCGACCGGAGGACTTTTTCTCGGCGGCATGGCCATCGTGATCGTCCTGCTCATCTGGCATCTGCTCAACCGCGATCCATGGCATATCGATCCCGCAACACCGGGGCTGATGGCCATAGAGTCGTTGCTGTTGGCCGTCCCGCTGATCGTGCTGGGTCGGATCATCGGCGGGAGCCCCGACGCCGCGGGGGTGACCGCTATCGGTGCTGGTGAGCCGCCGGCGGTCGTCGAGATCGCGAGCATGAGCATCTGGTCCAAGCTGGCGATCAGCATCGGGGCAGGCCTGTACGAGGAGCTGCTGTTTCGGATGCTGCTGATCGCGGTGCTGCACACGATGTTGGTTGATGTGGGGAAAATCGGCTCGGGGCTCGGCGCCGTCATTGCGGTGGGCATTTCAGCCGCAGCTTTCACCTGGTATCACCCGCTGGCTGACGTCCATGGCGGCCTGGCGATCGAGAAGGCGGTGTTCTATTTCCTGGCCGGGCTCTACTTCGGGGCGGTGTACGTGCTCCGCGGCTTCGGGATCGTGGTGGGCGTTCATGCGATCTACGACATCGTCACGGTGTCGATGCTGCACGATCCGGCCGGTGGCTGATGAGTCCTGCATAGGTCATGCTCGATTCGCACACCCAGAAACCAGCAGGAGAATTCGCTGCGAGTCTCCTAACGGTGCAAATGATCTCCGAGCGACCTTCAATAGCCGGGACGCTACGCGTCCCGGCACCGGCGGGCGTAGCCCGCCGGCTACCCAAGAACCCCCGAGGAGTTTGTGGTACAATCAATGCAGCTGCGCCACGGCTTGTCAATATAAGGAGACACACCATGCTGCGGACAACAATGACGGCCACTGCGATTGCCCTCTGGGGCGCCACCATGTGCCTGGCCGGCGGTGGTCACGACGAGTCGTTGACCATCGGCGACCGAGCCCCCGCAATCGACATCGCCCATTGGCTGAAGGGCAACCAGGTCAGCGAGTACGAATCGGGCAAAGTCTACGTCCTGGAGTTCTGGGCCACCTGGTGCGCACCATGCCGGGCCAGCATCCCGCACCTCAGCGAACTTCAGAAACAGTACCGGGATTACGACGTGACCTTCATCGGCGTCAGCGATGAGAAACTTCCGACCGTCGTCGGATTCCTCTGCAAAGCGGACAAGCAGCGCGAACTTTGGAACGACAAGATCCAGTACACGCTGGCGACCGACCCCGACCGCTCGGTTGCAAACGCCTATATGAAACCGGCCGGTCAAAACGGTATTCCGACGGCATTCATCATCGGCAAGGACGCTCGGATCGAATGGATCGGCTCTCCCATGGAGATAGACGATGTGCTTGACGCGGTCGTCCGCGATAGCTGGGATCGTGATTCGTTTAGGGTCGAGTTTGAGCGGGAGGCAGGGCCGGCTCGCAAAGCAATGCGGCTCATCGATAAGATTGATGCGGCTTCAGATAAGGGGCAGTGGGCCGCTGCGATCGGCGATCTCGATGAGCTGCTTAAGTCGCAGCCGGGCTACGCCCGCCACCAAACCAGGCTGTTCCGCAAGATGCTGAAGCAGCGGGACGACACCGCTAAGACCTACGCATATGGCCGGACGATCATGCGCGGGCACTGGGATGAAGCGAGTACCTTGAATCAGCTCGCCTGGTTTACGGTCGATGACGAAGGCGTGAAGAGTCGCGACTTTGAGTTCGCGATGGAAGCCGCGCTACGCGCGAATGAACTCACCGATGCAGAAAATGCCGGCATCCTGGACACCGTCGCCCGCGTCTACTACGAGCGAGGCGATCTGGCCTCGGCGATCACCTGGCAGCGCAAGGCCCTTGAACAGGCCGCTGGCACGGCATCGGAAGACCTGATTCACGAAACGCTGGAGAAGTACGAGAAGGAAGCCCAGGAGAGATGACGGGCGCTGACCCACGCGATTGAGCAACCCAACGAATCGAACGCGTTCAGATTCATCGACGCGCACGGCTTCAAACAGCCCCGCACAGGAGTGAGGGGTTCCCGCGGGTTACCACCCGCGGCTGTGAAACAAACAGTGCGCGCGAATTCCTCCTATGCGGAATCACACGGGTTCGGCTGATCGCCGGACCCTTGTTTTCCGATGGCTGCGGCCTCGACCTTTCGGCGCCTGCTGGACGCGGGTCAGGCGATCTCAAGCTCATGGCCTTGCTCGGCGGAGCGATACAGGACGTCGATCAGTGCCTGCACACTCCGGCCGTTCTGGGCTGAGGCGTGCGGGACACTGCGATGCGTCAGCGCGTGTGAGAACAACTCGTACTGCCTCTGCCAAGCGGCCTCCCATGGATCGCACTGCGGCAGCGGGGGCCTCTCATCCACAAGCTCGCCATCGTGCTCGGTGGTGATGATCAGCTCATTGCGCCACAGGTCAAAGTAGCAGCCGCCTTGTTCCCCGAGCAGGACAATCCCGTCGGATTGCACACCTTCGGGCACGTTCGCCGCCCACGTGACGTTCAGCTCCATCGTCAGACCGGTGTCGAATCGGATGAAGGCCATCGCTGCATCTTCGACATCGAACACGCCGTGTCGATTGGGCGGGTCTGACCACATCTCGGTGTAGGTGTATCGATCGATCGGCGAGCCGAAGGTGCTCGTGCACACGGCGCCGGCCCGCGTTGCCTTGGGAAATCCCGTTATATGCAGTACCAAATCGATCAAGTGCACCCCCAGATCCATGAGCACGCCCCCGCCGGACTGCGATTTGGTCGTAAACCATTTACCGAGTCCGGGTATGCCGCGGCGTCGGCAGAGGGTCGCCCGAGCGTGGTATATCCGCCCCAAGGACCCCGCCGCAACAAGGTCACGAGCCGCTTGCGATGCGGGCGCACATCTGCAAACAAACCCCAATTGCACCAGCCGTCCGGTCAGCCGCATCGTCTGAATAATCTCATCGCACTGGGCCACGTTCATGGCCATCGGCTTCTCAAGCAGCACGTCCTTTCCCGCGCGAAGCGCCGCGATCGCCATATCCTTGTGAAACACGTTGGGCGTGGCCACGACCACAGCGCCCAGCTCGGGCATGGCCAGAAGTTCGTCGAGCGAGGTGGTCGCCTGGGCGCCCGGATATTTCGCCGCGAGCGCTTGTGCCCGCTCCTCATGGACGTCACAAACGCCCGCTAGACGAATCCCGACCTTTGCTGCGGCCTTCGCGTGCAGCATCGCAATGCCCCCGCCGCCGATGATCCCAAGCTGTACTGTCACGGGCGCCCTCCACTATGCAAGGCGAGGCAACGATAACGACTCACCTGTCCGGCTACAATGCGCACGGCCGACCGGATCCGGAGACCAAGCAGGTGAGCAGCTCGCATACGATCGTTGTCGGGGCCGGGATCGTCGGCGTTTCTGCGGCGTACTACCTGGCCAAGCGTGGTCACCGTGTCACGCTGATCGACAAGGGCGACCTCGCCAGCGGCGTGTCGTTCGGCAGCGCCGGAATCATCGCCATCGGCCATCCGCCGCTTCCCCGGCCGGGCCTCGTCAAGCAAGTCCTCAAGTGGATGCTCGACGGCGGCAGTCCCCTGTATGTTCCCCCTCGATTCGATCTGGCGATGGCTCGATGGTTCTGGGAGTTCCGCCGGGCGTGCACGGAAGCCCATTTTCAATACAGCATGGACATGCTCGCAAGGCTCGGCCGCGAAGCAAAGGTGTGCTTCGAGCAGATCATGAGCGACGAGGCGATGTCCAGCGTGTATCACCGGGACGGCTGGCTGGAGATCTTTCGCACCGAGGAGGGGCTGGCCGAGGGCCTGCGCCACGCCGAGCTGCTCGAACGTTACGAGTTCGACGTTGAAATCCTTGACGGCAACGAATTGCATCGCCGCCAGCCGGCGTTCAAAGACGGCGTCGTCGGCGCGGTGATGTTCAGCGATAGCTCGTTCATGGACCCCCACCAGTTCCTCATTGCCCTAGCTAAGCGGGCCGAGGCTCATGGAGCGGTCATCCGCACCAATGCCGAGATGATGGAGGTGCTCGTTCGTGAAGGACGCTTCGTCGGCGTGCGCCTCCTTAGCGGCCAACGCCTCGAAGCCGACACGCTGGTGCTGGCGACCGGCATCTGGACCACCGCCCTGGCCAGGAAGATCGGCTTTATGGTGCCGATGCAGGCCGGCAAGGGCTACCACCGCAACATTACCCTTCCCAAACCGTGCCTGACCATTGCTAGCGTGCTCGCGGAAACGCATGTTGCGGTGACCCCGCTTCCCGACATGCTGCGATTGTCCGGCACCGTCGAGTTCTCCGGGATCAACCACCATATGGTCCAGAAAAGGCTGGATATGCTCACGGCCGCCGCTCGACACTATCTCCAAGGAATAGGAGAAACGCAGACGGTCTCGGAATGGTGCGGCTTGCGGCCATGCACCGCAGACGGGCTGCCTGTGGTCGGCTGGGCACCGAGGCTTGCCGGCGTGTTCGTCGCCACCGGTCACGCCCGACTGGGGTTCACGCTCGGTCCGGTGACCGGCAAACTCGTGAGTGAGTGCATCCTGGATGGTGAACCGTCGATCGACATCACCCCGATGCGCGTGGATCGGTTCGGCTCAAGGCGTCGCTGGGGACCGACCGCCCCCCGCGTGCCGGCCCCATCAGCCGCTGGGTAACTCAATTCGACGCTTGACATCCATGTGCCCGCAGCGCAGACTTGAGACGCAGCGCGGGTGTAATTCAGTGGTAGAATGTCAGCTTCCCAAGCTGAACGTCGCCGGTTCGAATCCGGTCACCCGCTTTGCCCGGAAGTTTGGCTGCATCAGAGCAATACGAAAACCCACATTTCCCCAGTAGAACAGCCCGAGAAATACCTAGCGAGGTACGACTGAGCGGATCAGTCTTCGAGCACGAAATCGATCAGCGGCGACATCGCAATCCACGATGTGGCGAAGAGTCCGATCGCTCTCGCCGACCGGACAACTGGGCAGTCATAGGACAGATGAACCTCGACGCCAAGTTGGATGTTCGATCGCTTTTGACTCATAACGTGGTAGATTGCGCTGACCCATTGGGGCTGATACTTCGCTTTACGGCGTTTGCCGGGGATGATTGTTCGCAGGTCTGCTTCAAGTCGCGCATCCGTCTTCGCCGCAGACCGTTGACTGCGATAATGACGCTGCAAAGCGTAGATCATCGCCGTCGAACCCTTGGACCGACGAAGAACCGGGCGAATTCGTTTCTCGATGTCGCGAAGCAAAGCGAGGAATCCTTCTTCACCGACAACCTTGAGCTTGGTACGAAATCCTCCGCGGACGCCGTTCGGGACGGTGATCGCCGCCCCCGCGCGTGTCTGCCCCAGTGCCATCGTCAGGTGGGGAAATGCGGTGAAGTTTCCAGAGCCTTGACCGACCTTCAGCGGCAGGAAATCCCAGACGCCAGCTCCCGCTCGGCCCGTAATTGCTGAGCGTCGTTCACCCTTCGGATCGACACCGATTCTCCGCAAGTCCTTTCTCTTTTGAAGCTCATCGCCCAGAAGACGGATCAGGCGCTTTCCCTCGCGATAGGTATATGGGTTATCCGCGTCGAAGCGTAGGCCATCAAACATGGTAAGCGTCCCTCGTATCGAGTAGTTCTCCGCGATCATCTGCGACTCAAACGTCTCCATGTAGTCCGTGAACGTTCGAGCCCAATGTGACGAGTCAGCGCGTTTGCGAAACCATGCGTACACGTCCCGCCAGGCCCGGTGCGCCGTTCGTTCCGGTAACTGCCTCGGCGGGTCATCGACAGACAGGAGCAGTAGATATGGCTTGTCGAAACCATGTCGCTTGGCTGTAGCGATGTGCCGGCGCAACTGCCCCAGCGAAATACCGGCCTGTACCTTTGCCTCCACAAGCAATAACCAGCCGTCGTCAGCAAAGACACAGGCGTCTGGAAGACCGCTCCCTTCACCCTCGTCGCCCGATACCGTTTCGCCCGGCACCTGCTGCTCGGTGATACGAAGCTGACTTGGAGGCGGAACATCCCTGGAGCCAGCCCATCTGAGGAACGGTCTCACCAATGACCGGTCTCCGTTGAGTGTGCAGACGAGCGCATGCGTGAGCCGGTTCTCCGGTTGCATGTATTGGTCGAAGATATTTCTCATGCCCCGCTATTATTCCCGCCGGACACCGAGACGGCAAACAGCCCCTCTCTTTGCGCGGTGTCGACCGCGCTTCTCCGCGAATCGGCCGCAAGACCGCGCAGCCGGCCGCATCCCTTCCAATCGCCAAACCGCGTGGGTATCGTCGCTTGCGCGTTTGGGCTGCCAGCCTGGGGCGTTCCCAAGCTGGACGTCGCCGGTTCGAATCCGGCCACCCGCTTTCTTCCATTGGCAGGGACGTTTCTTCCGCATCAGCCCGGTGGGCCATCAGCGACAAAGTTCTTTAGGTTCCTCGGTTGGTTGCGGCCAGGGGAGATATGTGGACGTCCGCCGGGTTGATACAACCTGTGCGCTCCGGAGCCATTCATAGCTGTTCACGTCGGAACTCAATCCGGATGCCGCGTGCGTCCAGCTCTACAAGCATGCGCTGGAACAATTTCGGTGTCTGGCCAATCCGCTCAGGGGCGATCACCCCCGGCCGATCGAGCTCGCCGGCAGCGATGAGCCTCGCCACGATGGCGCATGGGAAAGCGGTGGTGCGCGACATGCTCGTCGTGTTCGTCTGGCGATCGTAGTAATCCAACAGATCCCAGATATGCCGGCAGGCGATGCCGTTCTTGCGACCCTCAACGACGATGCGCATCACCGTCAGATCCTCTTCTCCCTCGGCGTACGTCCACTTTGGAAACATCAACGCGCTCGTGACATCAAGCGGCCGAACCTTTGTATCACCGATGGTGACCGCTTCACGACTGAAGAACCCCGTTTCGCGAAAGGCCCGCATCAACTCAGCGTGCCCGGGATAGCGCAGCGTCTTCTCCTTCATGAAGGGAACATCCAGTGTGCGGATGAGGCTGCGCAGCCCGTCGGTGTTGAACGCCTCGAGTGTGCCAACACCGGGGAAGTCGATCGGCTCCGGCTCGCTGAGGGCTTCGCGCACGACGAGCTTGCCATCTTCAACCAGCCGGGCAGGACGGGTGTACTCCTCGAGCACGTCAGCGGGCGAGAAGGCGGCCTTATAGTGAAACGGCCACCGCGGCTCGCGCGGCAGGCCGCCGACGTAGATCTCGATCCTTTCGCACACATCAAGCTCGGCTGTGGCATAGCCGGCGATCATGTTGCTCAGGCCCGGCGCGACGCCGCAATCCACCACTGCTCTGGCACCCTTAGCCTTGGCCAATTCGTCCAGCTCCAACGCATCTTCTGGCATGAAGCTGATATCGCAGCAATCCTTGCCGGCCTCGATCACCGCCCGTAGCGTTTGGAACCCGATCGAGCCGGGCAGAGCCCCGAGCACGATGTCGAACGGGGTGATCGTCCTAGCCACCGCCGCAGGATCGGCTAGGTCGGCCTCGATGGTTCGTACGCGTCGTGAAGCGCGAGCCGCCGCCCTGGCCAGCGCATCGCGGCGCACGTCGGCAATGGCAACGTCAAAGTCGTCGTCTTCGGCCAGGTCTCCGGCCACGACCGAGCCGACCATCCCTGCTCCGAGCACGATCGCCTTGGGCATCCTTCGCTCGACCTCTCTGTGTTTCGTTGTGGTGACCGATCACGGTCCTACAGCGACCCGCGGATGGCCCAGAGATCGGGGAACAACGGTCTGAACAGGGTCGTCTTGAGGTAGGCGGCGCCGGCCGACCCGCCCGTGCCGGCCTTCGTCCCGATGGTGCGCTCGACCATCTTCACGTGGCGGTATCGCCATTCCTGCAGCCCTTCATCGAAATCAACGAGCAGCTCACAGACCTGACGCGTCGCCGGATCGCCGCGATAGATCGTGATCAGCAGCTCCTGGACCTTCGGCCACTCCTGTGGCGGCTGGGTGACATCGCGGTCCAATACTTCACCCGGGATCGGATAATCGTTGGCGGCCAGGTAGCGCAGAAACGAGTCGTACACGGTCCGCTCACCGAATCGTTTCTGGAGCCGCTCGTGCACTTGCGGATTGTCCTGATGATGCTTGACCATCGCCTGGTTCTTGTTTCCGCAGACGAACTCGAACTCGCGGAATTGTGCGGACTGGAAGCCGCTGGCCGATTCGAGCCGATCCCGGAACGTCCGGAACGACACCGGGGTCATCGTTTCGAGGATGTCGATCTGCGCGACGAGCGTCTTGAGGATCGTCAGGATGCGCTTGAGCGTCGTCGTGACCAGCGGGTGTTGGTTCGACTCCAGACACTGTTTGAGCATGTCCAGCTCGTGGATCACCTCCTTGAACCATAGTTCGTAGACCTGGTGGATGATGATGAACAGCGTCTCGTCATGCTCCGGGCCCTCCGAGACCGGCTGCTGCAATGACAGCAGCTCATCCAGCTTCAGATAGCTGGCGTAGGTCAAGGCCGCAGCAGCATTGGTATCGTTCACAGTGGCCCGACAGTACCGCTGCGATCACCGGCGGTCAAGAAACCCCGTGCCATCATCGACGCGCAACACGATAGCACCGGATGCATATCCGGTGGTCGTGCGACGCTCGCCAAGCCGACGTGACCGGCGTTCGTTTGAACCGGTCACCGCCGCGCAAGGCTCTACTCTCTCCTTTCTCCTCTCTCATCTCCATTGTGGCTTCGCCGCAGTCGGCCTCCTCCTTCAACTGCTCACCTGTTCTCCTGCTCGACTGCTCTATTCGCCTTCGGCGAATCGTGGTGACAGAGCAACCCGCTGCCCGCCTAACGCCTTGGCGTTCACCTGCGGGCCGCGCAGCGAACCGTCCGTTGCAACGGCGGGTTGGGCGGGCACCACGGAAACGAGTGTGAATGAAACCAGAACGCTGGGCCACGGGGAAAACGGCGGGTCAACTTGAGTGAGTGGTTAGGCATCACGTGGCAACGGTGGTATGCGCTTTGATCAATTCGTCAACCGCACTCTTGTGCTCCGCAGGAACGGGCAGCGCGCCCTTACCGAGAAACGGAAGCTTGCTCCTGGCCCGCAGCATGAGCGTACAATCACCCGTTCCTTCCCAGTGGTGGCCTTCGAGTTTATCCCATTTCAGCAAGCCGCAATACTGCCAGATTCCGTGTTCTCGGATTTGCAGCCGACCAAAAGCCATGATTACCCAAAAGATGGAGACGGTCACACCGAACAAGATCCCCGCGGTACCGAATGTGCCGAACATGTTCGGATAGGACACGAAGCCAGTTCCTACGAGCAGGAAGAGTAAAGCGCTGACCAGGAAGAGCAGTTTCGCCGGATGCGGTCCACAGTCAAGCACGACGGAACCAGAGGCATTCTTGGCGTATAGCCAACTGAAGAGGAACGCGCCGAAGATCAGGACCCAGCAAATGCCGAAGGCGATTGCGAAGGAGCTACGGATCGGTTGTCCAAAGACAGAGGAGATCGCGAGAGTGAGCATTCCTAGAAATGCAAACACCGCCACCCCACAAACCAGCGCGTTCTTGAACCCGCGACGCCACGCTGCGGCTGTCATTCGTGCAGGCATTCGTTCGACCTGGATTAGTGATGCCTAACAGTTGATTGAACAGTTCAGTATAGCGGGGCCAATGCCATGCTGAACGGAAAAGGCAAACGAGGTGCCGATGGCGCTGCGGGCAAGTGACGATCCTCGCTGCCCCATCGCCTGTGTGCGCAGGTCAAACGTCTCTCGCCGGTTGCGCCAGCGCGGGAAGAAAAACGACTCCCGACCCCCTTTCCGTCCCCCCTTTCCGTCCTCCCGAGATTGAGCAAGGGAACAGGTGAGCGGGTGACCGCAGGAGAGCCGTGGAGCATGAACGGTCTCCGGCCTCTTCTCACCTGTTCACCTGCTCCACTGCTCTCCTGCTCTATTGCCGCTTTGCGGCAATCGGGGTGACTGGATTTGAACCAGCGACCTCTTCGTCCCGAACGAAGCGCTCTACCAAGCTGAGCTACACCCCGCACAAAGGTGTCAGGAGTCAGGATTCAGGCATGAGGGTAGCTTACATCATCAGACAAACAACAATCGGTCATCACTCACGCATTCCACGCCGCCATCCGCTGATCCCTGACCCCTGACTCCTGACCCCTGAATCCTGACTCCTGACTCCTGGGCCCAATGGGCGAGGCAGGATTCGAACCTGCGAAGGCGTACGCCAACGGGTTTACAGCCCGTCCCCTTTGGCCACTTAGGTACTCGCCCGCACACACGGGGCGTACTGTATCGGCGGCCCGAACCTCAATCAAGGAACTGTTTAGCCGCTCACTCGAAGACCCGCGCGCCGCCGAAGTGAGCGGCGGCTCAACACCCCACAGCCACCGGGGAGACTCGAACTCCCAACCTGCGGTTTACAAAACCGCCGCTCTTCCAGTTGAGCTACGGTGGCGCGATCGACAGCCTATGTCGCTCTGAGGTGCGGTTCAACTGACAGCAACTCTCGGCCCTCGGCGAATGGTGACCGCCAGCAGTGTCAGGTCGGCGGGCGTGACGCCGGCCAATCGCCCCGCTTGGCCCATCGTCGCGGGGCGGAACTTCGCCAGGACATCGACTGCTTCGGCGCGCAGCCCGAGAATTGTGCAGAAATCGAGCCACGACGGGATGCGTTGGCCGTCAGCCTTCGATTGCCGCTTGATCTCAGCGTTCTGGCGGGCAATGTATCCCTCGTACCGCACGTCAGTCATGACCCGCTCCACCAATCGCCGGTCAAACTTGGCGTCAAGGTGGTCCAGCAGAGCATCAACCGTCACCCCCGGCCGGCGAGCGATCTCGCGCAGCGTCTTGCCCTCGACCAGTCCGCCGACGGCGGAATCAAAGCGGTCGCGGACCGCCATAAGCTCGTCGCGCCGTTGCCCGAAGGCCGCCCAGCGACGATCATCGACCAGACCGAGTTCCCGGCCGAGCGGTGTCAGGCGTTCGTCGGCATTGTCCGCCCGCAGCAGGAGTCGATGCTCCGCCCGGCTGGTGAACATTCGATACGGCTCACGGGGGGTCCGGGTCACCAGATCATCGAGCATCACGCCGATGTACGCCTGATCGCGGCGCAGGCGGATCGGGTCATCGTCGCAGGCCAAACGGGCCGCATTCAGGCCGGCGATCAGCCCCTGGCCGGCGGCCTCTTCGTAGCCGGTGGTGCAGTTGATCTGCCCGGCCAGGAATAACCCTGCGATCGACTTGGCCATGCAGGTCGAGTCGATCTGGTGCGGCCAGATCATGTCGTACTCGACCGCGTAACCCCACCGCAGAATCTTCGCGCGCTCGCACCCGGGCATCAGGTGCACGATGCGCTCCTGCACCTCGATGGGGAGCGAAGTGCTGATACCGTTGCAGTAGATCTCGTTGGTGTGCAGCGACTCCGGTTCGAGAAACACGTGGTGCGATTCGCGATCGGGGAAACGAACGACCTTGTCCTCGATCGACGGGCAATACCTCGGCCCACACTCGGCTTCGATTTGCCCGGTGTACATCGGGGCCCGGTGCAGGTTCGCGCGGATCAGCTCGTGGGCCGCGGCCGTCGTTGAGGTGATATGACAATCGACCTGCGGCAAGTGTGGGAACCGACCGGCGGGAAGCGCCCCCGGCGAGAGATCGGAGAAGGGGATCGGCTCCGCATCACCGACCTGTTCGTCGAGCCCGTCGAAGTCGATTGATTCACGGGCCAGCCTCGGGGGCGTGCCCGTCTTGAGACGCCCGAGCTCGAAACCGAGTCGGCGCAACGTCGCGGACATGCTGATCGCTGATCCTTCGCCGACGCGGCCGCCTTCGGTTCTCTTCTCCCCGGTGTGCATCAGGCCGCGCATAAACGTGCCTGTGGTCAGCACAACCGCGCATGTCCGGATCAAGCGCCCTCCCATAGCCCCCGGCTCCGCCGGGGGGTTCCTTTCATACACCGGCCGGGCCGGTCCTGTGTTTGCCATATTCAATTCAATAGCCTCTTCATCGGCGCATACCACAGCATCACCGCGGGACAACACAACTCCAACGACGCACCCGTTTTCGACCACAATGTCATCCACCGTCCCGGCAATGACGTCGATGTTGGGGCACGTTGAGATCAGGCGTTGGACCTCCGCCGCGTAGGCATACTTGTCAGCCTGGGCCCGCGGGCCGCGCACGGCTGCACCCTTGGAGGTGTTGAGCATCTTGAACATGATGCCGGTGGCGTCAATCGCCAGCCCCATCAAGCCGCCCAGCGCGTCGATCTCGCGCACCATCTGTCCCTTGGCCAGCCCACCGATCGCCGGGTTGCACGACATCTGCCCGATGCGGGACGGGTCCATGGTAATCAAGGCGACGCGGCCTTCACCGGACAACCCACGGCTACCGCCGTGGGCTAGCGCTGACGCCGCGGCCCACGCCGCTTCGGCCCCCGCGTGCCCCCCGCCGATCACGATGACGTCGTAATGAGTATGCATAGCGATCAATAGTTTAGCCGCCGATCGAAGACCAGCGTGCCCCCCGAACCGGAGGCAGATACGACTCTGTGCAGCGCGCCGCTCTACGAGCGGTGGCTAAACGAATTGACGCTCACTCATCCTCGATGACCCAGGTGTCGCCTTCGTGGAGCAGTGCGTGCAGATCGCCTTGCCCGCGGGATTCGATGGCCTTGTGAACCTGTACGTCCACGACGTGATCATCTCAAGCCGCGGTGATCTGGAATGTCTTTGCGGCGGGTTCCGGTACCGGCTCGCCATGAGCCCGGAGCGATTCAAGGTGTGCGGTGACGGCTTCCTGAATCAGGGTTTGGACTTCCTCGATAGTGTCGCCGCACGTGACACAGCCCGGCAGGTCAGGGACGTAGGCGCTGAAACTTCCGTCATCCGCCTTCTCAACGACAACCACGTACTTCATACGAACACCTCATTTCAGCCCGGCCCGCTTCAGAACGCTGCTCAACGTGCCGGGTGGTACTTCGCGCGAGAGCTTCCCGCCTCCAGGCACCGTAACTGTTCCGGGGCGGGTCGGGTGACGAAATTGTAGATGGCTGCCGACGGTTCGTTCCAGTCGCCACCCCTCTTCTTCCAGCTGTCTGATGAGATCACGATACTTCACTCAGCGTCATCCGTGACTTGGCTTCTGACGCAACGAAGCATCACACACATACAGACCCTCACTCGTCCTCGACGACCCAGGTGTCGCCTTCGTGGAGCAGTGCGTGCAGATCGCCTTTGCCGTGGGTATGAATCGCTTGGCGAACCTGCTCGTGGACGACCCGGTCGTAGGTGTCGTGCTCGGTGGAGGCGTAGATCACGCCTAGCGGCTCGGGGAACTCGGGGTGGGCAAGTTGCGAGAGCAGAAACGCCAGACCGCGATCGGTCTCATCATGCACAAGCAGATCGTCCTCGGTCACGCCGTTGCCGAGCTGGACAACCTCCAGGCGGGTGCCGTTCATTTGCAGGCCTTTGTTGCGCTCGGCTCCGAAGATCATGGGGGTTTCGTGCTTCAGCAGGATTGTGCTGTCCGGCTTGGTCTTCTTCTGCGAAGCGTAGAACCAGACCTGGTGGTTGTAGATGTTGCAATCCTGGTAGACCTCAACGAACGAAGTGCCGCGATGGGCAGCGGCACGAAGCATGACCTCTTCGAGATGCTTGACGTCGATGTCGATGGACCGTGCAACGAAGGTGCACCCGCCGCCGATCGCCCAACTCAGCGGGTTCACCGGGTAATCGGGTGACCCGACGGGCGTGGATTTCGTTTTCTTGCCGAACTCGCTGGTGGGAGAGTACTGGCCTTTGGTCAGGCCGTAGATCTGGTTGTTGAGCAGGATGATGTTGATGTCCACGTTGCGGCGCATCACGTGCATGGTGTGGTTGCCGCCGATGGACAGTAGATCACCATCGCCGGACACCAGCCACACGTCAAGCTCGGGGTTGGCCAGCTTGATCCCGGTGGCGAACGCCGGGGCTCGGCCGTGGATCGAGTGCATCCCGTACGTCTCCATGTAGTACGGAAAGCGGGCCGCGCAGCCGATGCCGGAGACGAAGACGTAATCCTCCTTGCGAGTCGTGAGCTTGGGCAGGGTCTTGCGCACCGCGGTGAGGATCGCGTAGTCGCCGCAGCCGGGACACCACCGCACATCCTGGTCGGTGGTGAAGTCCTTAGCAGTATAGGTTGGGAGTTGTGTATCAGGCATGAAGAAGGCACCAATGGATCAAGACATCAAGGCATTAGGGGATCAGGGGATCAGGGGATCAGGGCATCGAGTTTAGCCGTCGGTCGCAGACCGACGCGCTGCGATTGGTCATGATCTCCAACGTTTTCTTTACCAGGGCGTCCACCTGGAACATCTTACCGCGAACTTCATTGATCCCGATCACGTCGATCAGGAAGCGGTCACGGATGAGCATCCGGAGTTGGCCAAGGTTGAGTTCTGGAATGATGATGGTATTGAAACGGCTAAGCACGTCGCCCAGGTTGCTTGGGAACGGATTGATGTATCGCAGGTGTGCGGTGCTGACGCTGTGGCCGCGGCGGCGAAGCTCATCGCCGGCTGTGGTGATGGCGCCGTAGGTTCCACCCCAGCCCAGCAACAGCACATCGCCGGAGTCCGGGCCACGCACCTCCAGCGGCGGAATGATCTGGGCTGCCTTGAGCACCTTGGCGGCGCGGGTGCGGACCATGTGTTCGTGATTGTCGGGGTCGTAAGAGATATTTCCGGTCACATCCTGCTTTTCCAGGCCACCGATCCGGTGTTCCAAACCGGATGTGCCGGGAATGACCCACGGCCTCGCGAGCGTCTCGGGGTCACGCTTGTACGGGAGGTACGGGCCCTCCGGGTTGTTTGTTTCGGTGGGGTGGTTGACCTCGATCGGGTGGATGGCGTCGAGATCGGGCAGCAGCCAGGGCTCGGCGCCGTTGGCGAGATAGCCGTCGGAGAGGAACAGCACCGGACACATGCAGTGCACGGCGAGGCGGAACGCCTCCACGGCCATGTCGAAACAGTCTGAGGGGCTGCGCGGGGCAACAATCACACATGGCGATTCACTGGGGCGGCCGAACATCGCCTGGAGCAGGTCCGCCTGCTCGGTCTTGGTGGGCATGCCCGTGGCCGGCCCGGCCCGCTGCACGTCAATCACCACCAGCGGCAGCTCAAACATGACCGCCAGACCGATCGCCTCGGCTTTGAGGGCCAACCCCGGACCGGACGTTCCACACAAGGCGAAATCACCGGCAAACGCCGCGCCGATCGCAGCGCAGACGGCTCCGATTTCGTCCTCGGCCTGGAAGGTCATTACGCCATAGTGCTTGAGCCGCGCCAAACCGTGAATGATTTCCGACGCGGGCGTGATCGGATAGCTGGCGTAGAACAGTTTCTTGCCGGCCTTCGCCGCTGCGGTGACGAACCCCAAGACCGTCGCCTCGTTGCCGCTGATCTTGCGATACTTGCCCGCCTTGAGCTTGGCCGGGGCAACGTGATACCGCACCGGGAACAGCTCGGCCGTCTCGCCGAAGTAGTAGCCGGCTTTCAGCGCTCGCACATTGATCTCGGCGATCTGGGGCTGGTTCTTCTGCTTGCCGAAGTACTCGTTGAGGAAGTCAACCGTGGTTTCGATCCGGCGATCGTAGAGCCAATAGACGATGCCCAGGGCGTACATGTTTCGGCAACGATCGATGTCCTTCGCGCCCATGCCCATGTCGGCGAGCGATTCGCGAGTGAGACGGCTCATCGGCACCTTGAAGATCTGATACCGGCGGTTCAGCTCGTCGTCTTCAAGCGGGTTGTAGCCGTCTTCGTACCCGCACTTGCGGAAGTTGCCCTTGGCGAACTCGTCCTCGTTGACGATGACGATTCCGCCCGGCTCGACGTCGCTGATGTTGGTCTTGAACCCGGCGGGATTCATCGCCACCAGGGCGTTGACCGCATCGCCGGGGGTGTAGATCTCGGTGCTGGCGAATTGCACCTGAAAGCCGGATACGCCGTAGGTCGAGCCTCTGGGAGCGCGGATCTCAGCCGGAAAGTCGGGGAAGGTGGCGATATCGTTACCGAAGAGCGCCGACGCGTTGGTGAACTGGCCGCCGGTGAGCTGCATGCCGTCACCGGAGTCGCCGCAGAAGCGAATGGCCACGGCGCCAAGCGACTTGGTTCCTATGCGCCCGTGGGCGGTCGAGGTGTCCGGGGTCACCAGTTGCACAACCTTTCGTAGCTAAGGATCAAACCCAATGATTGTAGCCCGCCGCAGGGCAGGCAAGCGACGCAAACGCGGGTAAATCCATCACCCTCCCGGGCGAGGCCTCGCTCATATCCACTACCCAGCCTTCAGGGCGCCGACCAGCTCCAGCACCATCTTCTTGCCGTCGCCGAACATCATCAGACAGTTGTCGGCGGCGAACAGCGGGTTGGGGATGCCGGCGAACCCGGGGCTCAGGCTACGCTTGACTACCACCACGGTCCTGGCCTTGTCCACGTCTACGATCGGCATCCCAGCGATGGGGCTTGAGGGATCGGTCCGGGCCACGGGGTTCACCACGTCGTTGGCACCGATGACCATCACCACGTCCACCTGCTCCATGGTCGAGTTGACCTCATCCATCTCCTTGAGCTGGTCATAGGGAACATCCGCCTCGGCCAGCAGCACGTTCATGTGCCCGGGCATCCGCCCGGCGACGGGGTGGATCCCGAATTCCACGTCGATCCCCCGCGACTCCAACAGGCCCGCCAGATCGCGGACCGCATGCTGAGCCTGGGCCACGGCCATGCCGTAGCCGGGGACAATCAGGACGCGGCGGGCCCCGTCGAACAGCATCGCGACCTCCTCGGGCGTGGTGGACTTCACTTTCCCTGCATAGATCTCGTCAGCACTGGGGGCGTCCCCGACCTCAGCCATGACCCCGAACAGCACGTTGGTCAACGACCGGTTCATCGCCACGCACATGATTCTCGTCAGGATCAGGCCGGAGGCGCCGACGAGGGAGCCGGCGATAATGAGCACGATGTTGTTGAGCACAAAGCCCGTCGCACACGCGGCCAGCCCCGAATAGGAGTTCAGCAGCGTGATGACGACCGGCATATCCGCCCCCCCGATGGGCAGCACCAGGAGAACCCCGAGGCCAAGCATGACCACGACCAGCAGCCAGTAGGCCCAGGCTGCCTGCGGATACATCACCACCATCACCGCCAGGCCGAGCCCCAGCAGCGTCAACGCGGTATTGGCAGCCTTCAGACCCAGATGGGTGATGGGCTTGCCGGAGATCAGCTCCTGGAGCTTGGCGAACGCGACCATGCTTCCGGAGAAGGTCACGGCCCCGATGAGGCCGGTTGCCGCAATCGCCACCGCCCCCTGCGTGGTGGTCGGCTCACCTTTGCTGATCAACTCGTGCATCACCGCCCCGCCCACCAGCGCCGACGCCGCCCCTCCGAAGCCGTTGAACAAGGCGACCAGTTGCGGCATCGCCGTCATCTGGATCTTCACCCCCAGGTACCCGCCGATCGACGAGCCGAGGACCAACCCCAGGATGATCCACTGCCAGCCGAGGATCTCCTTATCAATCAAAGTGACGACGATCGCCAGCAGCATGCCGCCCGCACCGAGCATGTTGCCACGCACCGCGGTACGGGGGTGGGTGAGCCCCTTGATCCCGAAGATGAACATCGCCGCCGCGACGAAGTAGATGACGTTCCTGAGTTCCGCAGGCACGCGCTTAACCCTTCTTCCTGAACATCGAAAGCATGCGATGGGTCACCAGAAAGCCGCCGACCACGTTGATCGTGGCGAAGGCGATGGCACAGACGCCCAGGACGACCGTCAGCCAGGTTTGCTCGTGTCCGGCTGCGAGCAGAGCGCCGATGATCGTAATGCCGGAGATTGCGTTGGCCCCGGACATCAACGGCGTGTGCAGCGTGGGCGGGACCTTGGTGATGATCTCAAAGCCCACAATCATCGCCAGCCCGAAGATGGTGAGTAGTAGTACAGAATCTGACATCAGGTGGTGCTCCCTTGCCCGGATGCCGCAGCCGCAGATGCGGTGCCGGCATCAAGATCCAGAAGCTTGCGCACCCGCTGATGCACAATCTCGCCGCCACGCGTCAGCAGCGTCTGCTCAGTGATCTCGTCTTCCATGTCCACCACAAGCCGGCCGTCCTTGACCAAATGGAGCAGGAACGTGGAGATGTTCTTGGCGTACATCTGGCTGGCGTGATAGGGCACCGCGGATGGCAGGTTGGTCGGACCCAGGATCGTCACCCCGTGCTCGACAACCGTCTCGTCGGCCCGTGTCAGCTCGCAGTTACCCCCGTACGCCGCTGCCAGATCGACGACCACCGACCCCGGAGCCATCCCCGCCACCATCTCACCCGTCACCAGCACTGGGGACTTCTTGCCCGGCACGGCCGCAGTGGTGATGACGACATCGCTGTGGGCCACGGCCTGGGTCATCAGCTCTTGCTGTTTGCGGTAGAACTCATCATCCATCGCCTTGGCGTACCCGCCCTTGTCTTGGGCGCCCTGGGCCTCCAGGCTGATCTGAAGGAACTTCGCGCCCAGCGACTCCACCTGTTCCTTTACGACGGGCCGGATGTCGTACGCAACCACCACACCACCCAGCTTTCTGGCCGTGGCGATCGCTTGCAGCCCCGCCACGCCGGCACCGATGATGAGCACCTTGGCCGGGGCGACCGTGCCCGCCGCGGTCATCATCATCGGAAACATCCTGGGCAGGACCTCGGCGGCCACCAGTACGGCCTTGTACCCCTGCACCGTCGCTTGTGACGACAGGGCATCCATGCTCTGGGCCCGAGCGATCCGCGGCATCAGCTCCATGGCGAACAGGGTCACCCCCCGCTCGGCCAGCGCCTCGATCGGCTCGGCCGCAGTCAGTGGTTCGGTGAAACCGATGACCGCTTGATCCCGGCGAAACAGGTCGAGGTCGGCTCGACCGAGCTGTGGATTGGCGCCCAGGGCCCGAACCTGGCAGATCACGTCGGCCCCAGCGAAGACCTCCTGACGCTGCCCAATCGTTGTCGCGCCCTTCTCTTGGTAGGCGGAGTCGCGGAACCCCGCTTGGTCACCGGCCCCCGCCTCGACGGCCACCTCCATGCCCGCCGCGACCAGCGAGGGGACAACGGCCGGGACCAGCGCCACCCGCCGCTCACCCGGATACGTTTCTTTCACCACGCCAACGATCATGTGACCTTCACCTGCTGGACCAAGGCACCCGCGGCGCGGCGAATCACAGCGCTGCGCGTGGCCGTCTGTGTAACTCGGCCAGATAGCCTAGCGGCTGCGAGCTTTTTGTCACCCGGTCTCGCAGAAGCGTGGCCCCGCCCGGCCCCCATAGCTCAACAAGTTACGGCCGTAGAAGATCATTCATCCTCGTCGATGCATGCTTGGGGCTGTGGCGAGCCGGCCCGTGTCGGGCCGGTGGGTGCGGCATGCACATGGCGTTCGGATGCACCGCGAGGTCGGGCATCCACCAGGTTGACAAAACCACCGCAGTAAACATGTTTGAAGTCGGTATGTTGTGTCGCTGACCGATGTTGTGTGAAGCAGGATGCGGATATATCGCATGGAGGCGATGAACATGGACGATCAGTTTGCCCAGGAAGCGATGCTTCGGCTTCCCCCGGCCCAAGCGACGCTGCAGATCTGGCGGTGGATTGCCACGGACGATCTTCTGGCTGAGGCGTTTGATGAGCACCGCGGGCGGTCGTATGAGCGGGTGATCTGCTTCGCAACGGTGGTGCAGCTCATGGCGGATGCGGCAATGGTTCGGGCTCGGCTCCATCAGCTCCTTCACAAGCAATGGAAAACCCGATGGAGCAAGGCCCCACCCCGTCGCAATCGACCACCCAAGAGAGGCAACGGCCCTCAGCCGGGACAGCACTACGGCCGCCACGCATCCGTCCACCGCATCCTCACACGCCGCAAACCAGAGGGTTGAACATGTTTACTGCGGTAGCCGTGCCGGCCCGGCTCGCTGGGGACGGAAAGCCGGCGCATCGAGGCTCGCGGCGGGGCGATGTTCACCGCGACCACTGGTCGCGGCTTTACAGATTGTGCCGGGGCGGGACAAAACCCAGCGGGGAGCGCTTCGGCTCGCCGGGGCGGCGGGGATAGCGATTCGGGGTCCGGCGGAGCTTCTTGATGACCACGATCGTCCCGGTCGGTGTGCGGCTGGTTTCAACGACCGCACAATGCAGCCGGTGCAACGCCTGCTTCGCGTCCGAGATTTCTTGGGTGGCCTTTCGACCCTTGATGGTGAGCACGTGACCGCCGACCCCGGCCAGCGGCACGGTCAGTTCCAAGAGTGTGGCCAGCCTGCCCACGGCCCGGGCGACGACCACATCGTAGTGCTCGCGATGATGTGGATCGTGGCCGAGAGTCTCCGCGCGATCGTTGATCACCTCGACGTTCGGCAGGCCGAGCGTCCCGGCGACGTCACCCAGGAAGTCGGCCTTCTTGCCGGTGGCCTCCAGCAAGGTGAACTGCACGGCAGGTATGGCGATGGCCAGCGGCACCCCCGGCAGGCCCCCGCCCGAGCCGACATCGATCACGCGCGTCGCTTGGGCCGAGGCGATGTACGGCAGCAACGTCAGGCTGTCGAAGATGTGCTTGATCCACGCCCCGTCCGGATCGGTGATCGCGGTGAGGTTGAAGCAGGTATTGGCTTCAAGCAGCATGGCCAGATACGAACCCAGCCGCTCGAGGTCGCCGCCTTCAAAGTCCAAGCCGAACGCCTCCGCCGCGCGGCGAAAGGAGTCGGGCGACCGAAGGGATTTGGTGGCGGGCTCCATGCGTGTGTCGTGGGGATTGCACAATTGGGGCATTGGGCCGTGGATGGTAGGAGCACCTCGCTACATTCTCATGTTCGCCGCGCGGCCTGGCGGCCGCGGCTAAACTTCAATGTCGGTGCGGTCGTACGCGAATGCTTCACGAGCGAGATACCTCGGGCGGCGCATGGCGATGTTGAGCAAGAGCCCGATCATGATCCAAGCGGACACGAGGCTTGATCCGCCGTAGCTGACAAACGGCAGGGTCATGCCGGTGATGGGCATGACGCCGATGGCCATGCCGGTGTTGATCGTCATTTGGGAGAAGAGGAGGGCGACGATTCCGACGCAGACGAGTCGGCTGAAGGGGTCCTTGCACTGCGAGGCAATCAGCAACCCGCCGGTGCAAAGGACCAGGAACCCGGCCCAGGTCGCCGCCCCGCCGAGCAACCCCCAGCGGCAGCAGATCACTGCGAAGACCATGTCGTTGTGATCTTCCGGCAGGTGGTTGTAGATGATCAGCGCCGCGGCATGTTGCTTGCCCAACCCCCGCCATCCCCCCGCGCCGGCGAGCGTCATGGCTCGGGCCCCTTGGTAGCCGATGTCGTTTTCGTACCGGGTATCACCGGTCACTTGCGCGACCAATGCCTTGAGCCGGTCCTTCTGGTGCGGCTTGAGTAGCGGGTACATTGCGGGCGCCAACGACAGCCCCAGAAGGATGACCATCGCCAGGTGGCGAAGCTTGGCTCCCGCGGCGATCAGCATTGCAAACAGCGTCGGCAGGAAGAGCATGGCCGTGCCGAGGTCCGGTTCGATGAGGATCAAACTCATGGGCACGAACGTGAGAGCCAACGGCAGCAGCAGACCGAGCAGCCGGCGATAGTTGCTACGAAACCGAAGGTAGTTGGCCAGCGCAAGCACATAGACGATCTTCGCCAGCTCCGACGGCTGGAAGTCGGTGACGAGCAGGTTGATCCATCGCCGTGCACCGTTGCGAGGCCGCACAATCACGTCGGGAACCCATGGGATCAGCACGAACACGAGCATCGCCAGCACAACGGCCAGCAGCGGATAACTGAGCCTCTGTGTCCAGCGGTAGTGCGGGACGGCAACGATGGCGGCCGCGGCGAGCCCCACGAGAAGGTGGACCAGATGTCTCAGGGCAAAGCCCGGCTCGGCCGTCGCGATCGCCGCGACGCCGCCCGACGTCAGCAACAGCGCGGCGCCGACGCATACCCAACCGACGTTTCGCAGCATGACCTTGGGACGATGCAAGGCGCGAGCCCTGGTCGGAACACCGTTGGACCGCGAACCATTCGTCCGAACTTCGTAGGCGACTAGCGTCACGATTCATCCTCCGGCAGATAGCCTTGGGCCCCAAGGGCACGGATGATCTCATTGGCGATTGGCCCGGCAGTCCGGCCGCCGGAGCCGCCGTATTCCACAACGACGGCGATGGCATACTTTGGCTGAGGTGAGCCGGCGGTTCGTGGCCCGACCAGACCGACGAACCAGGCGTGCGATAGGTCGGCGAATGACATGTCCGGCTCCCCGTCGCCGGTGGTATCAACGCGCAGCGGCGGCGCTTGAGCGGTGCCTGTCTTGGCCCAGACCGTCACGCTGCCGACGTTCATGATCGGGTCCATCGTGCCATCGGCATAGCGGATGTGGTGGCCCGTTCCGTGGAATTCTTCCACGGATTGGCGAAGGCCCTCCAAGATTCTTTTGACCAGTCGCTCGTCCAGGGACAGATCTTCGCGCTGACGAATCGCATCGGGGTTGCGCAGGAGCCTCCCGCCGCGCGGGTCATTTCTGATCAGCGACGGACCGCGGCGTACACCCCGGCGGGCGAGCGTGGCGTAGGCGTTGGCGGCCTGGATCGGCGTCCAGGTCACCGGTCCCTGGCCGATGCCCATGATCACGGAGGTGAATCTCTGCTCGCCGGTAGCGCGAAGGGCCGCCACGGCCTGCTCACCGGGCACCGTGCCGCCGCTCTCCCCGCGCCACGTCTCTGTGCCGGAATCATTTTCAACCTGATAGAGCAGGCCGACATCGAGCGGCTGACCAAAGTCGAAGCGTCTATACCACGACGTCAATGCCGCAAGGCCGAGTCGATCCGCCAGCGTGTAGAAGTAGATATTGCAGGATCGTGAGAGGGCTTCTTCGACTAGAAGCGCCCCATGGGTGTTGTACAGCGGCGGGCGGTAAATCCAACAGCGAGCCCGATCCTCTCGCTCGGGAAAGTAGTGGCCGGTGCATTCGATCGCCTCGCCCAGGCGATGCACCCCTTGGGAGACTGCCGCGGCAAGAACCATCGGTTTGATGGTGGAGCCCGGCGGATAGATCGCTTCGACCGCACGGTTGACCCACGGCTGACTCTGTTTCCGGCCGGCCGCGGACATCTGCTGACCCATCGCGATCGTCGGCATCGAGACCATCGCCAGGATCTCACCGGTCTCGAGGTCGAGCACAACGGCGGCACTGTTGAGCGGGCTGCCTCGCGGCAATGCGTGAGGCCTCGGTGTGCCGTCACTGTTCCAACCGGCTTGCCATTGTGCCACTCTGGTCAGCTCAAACTCAGGCGCGAGGATCGCCTGAATCCGTGCCTGCAGCGCGATATCCAACGTGATGAGCAGATCCTCGCCGGGTGCGTGCGGGCGGCGTTGTTCCCGGCCGGTGTCGAGCCGTTTGCGAACAACCCCGCGCATTCCGCGCAGATGGTCCTCAAAGACACGTTCCAAGCCTCGCGCACCGACAACGTCGCCGATCCGATAGCCGCCGAGATCGATCTGTTCGGTCTGCCGGCCGGTTGTCGGATCGACGACACGATGGAAGAACGGGCGGCGATTCATATCCACAGCCCAGACGTCATCACGAATCGCTCCCAGGATGTGATCGGCGACGCCGTGAACCTGGATGGTGACGGGCTCGGAGGATCGTATTGGCCGAGGCAGTGTGGAGCGGTCGAGCGTGACGTCAGCGGTCATCCACGGATAGGCGCGGCGATGCGAGTCCTGCACCACGATCATTCCGTCAAGTTGCTCCGCAACCCGACGAAAGTCGAACGCAATCTGGATCGGCACTCTCGGCAGAAGAACATGCGGTTGTCGCTGCTCACGAATGGGGTGCGGTCGAAAGTCCGCCTCATCAACCGGGCCGCGGCCGAACTTGATGTCCTGGCGAAGCTGACGGTCCCAGACCACCGCTGCCGTTGACTGCACCTCCTTCTTTATGGCATCGAGACGTCGGTCCAGCTCGGCCCGGTCGATTCCGCCGATCTCCATGACGGCGGCCCAGACCTCCTCAACCTGTCCTTCATACTCCGAAAGATACTCCCCGATGGCCGCCTCTCGTTGTTCGGGGCTCATCGACGCCCACTCGCCTCGATGCGCTGACCTGGCACGATGATCAGCACGCTTGAGCGCCCAGGCGCCGGTGATCACCTCATAGTGCACCGCGACGTCGTAGCCGGGGCGATCGGCGACCAACACCCGTCCACGACGATCGAGGATTCGACCGCGGTAGGTGGGCAGGTAGGTCACCAGGTTCAGCCGTCGCTCAGCCGTGGCGAGGCGATCGGCTCCCTGCACCACCGCCAGCTTCCACAGTTGAGTCCCAAGCCCGGCTGCCACCACCATCGCGATCGCAAGCAACAGCAGCAGGCGACGATGAAACATGCTGGTGATGAGCTTGCGGCGGTTCATGCTTCGGCGGGCATCGAGAAGAGGCGATGACGTGTCTGGGTCGGTTTGCGTTATCGAGGCCGATGAGCCGATTCGCCACAGTGTAAGGAGGCGGGCCTACACGCTAAAGAGGAAGCGCATGACATCGCCATCGCGGATGCAAGAGTTCTTGCCCACGGTTCGAAGGCGGCCCGCGGCTCGGATGGCCTTTTCACTCTCATGCTGCACCAGATCATCGACGCTATAGCATTCGGCGCGGATGAAGCCGCGCTGCATGTCGGAGTGGACAACGCCTGCCGCCTGCGGTGCCGTGGCCTGGGCCGAGACCGTCCAGGCCCGAATCTCTTTGGGGCTGGTGGTGTAGAACACGGCCAGACCCAGAAGCCTGCACACCCCACGAGCCACCGGCCCGATCGCGGGCTCCGTCAGGCCCAGCGCCTCCAGCATTTCTAATCGGTCAGCTTCATCGAGCTCGGCCAACTCTGCCTCAAGCTTCCCAGACACCGCCACCGCCTCGCCGCCGGAGGATGCGGCATGGCTGCGAACGAGTTCGACCGGCTCGGATTCGCCGGCCAGGTCATCCTCGCCGACATTGGCCACATACAGCACACGCTTGGCCGTCACCAGCCCGTAGCTGGAAATGATCGCCTGCTGCGGCTGCGACCAGTCGGTGATGGTGCGGACCGGCCGGCTGTCATTGAGCGCTTCCAAGGCCTTTTCCAAGACGGCGGCTCTGGCCTTGGCGTCGGCATCGCCCGATCGCGCGGGTCGGGCGGCCTTGTCGAGCGCTGACTCAGCAAGCTGCAGGTCGGCCAGGATCAGCTCAATCTCAAGGGTTTCAATGTCGCGAATCGGATCGATCGACCGGCCGGCGCCGCTGTCGTCGAAACAGCGGACCACCTGGCAGATTGCATCGACTTGCCGCACGTGTGAGAGCAGCGGCCCGGCCTTCGCTGCGCCCCCGCCGGCGTCGATGCCGGGGATATCGACAAGTGTGATGGTCGCCGGCGTGACTTTGCGCGTTTCGACGTATTTGGCGACCAATGCCAGCCGAGGATCAGGAACTGGGGCGACGCCGACATTCGGTTTCGATGCACCCGGAACGATGCTCGCATGGCCGCCAGTCAGCGCATTGAAGAGAGTCGTCTTTCCGGCTCCGGGCAGGCCGACGATGCCGCATTCCATGGCCGTGGCCTCTTGACGAGCTGCGTGTTACCCAACAACGCATGATACCGACACCCGGGGTGGGTTTCATTGGCTCCCGTCGGCCTCATCAAGTGGGCAGCTCTCTGACGAAACGCGGTCCGTGACGGCTCAGGCGGCGCGTACCCGCACTTCCTTCTTAAGCCGGCCCTTCAGCGTGTCCTCGGTGGTGTCCAGCTCATAGCGGGTCTGGAGATTCATCCAGAAATGAGCCGAGATGCCGAAATAGCGGCTCAGGCGCAGGGCGGTGTCTGCCGTGATGGCGCGGCGGCCCTTGACGATCTCATTGATCCGGCGAGGCGGCACGCCGATGTCCTTCGCCAAGCGGTACTGGCTGATCCCCAGGGGAGTGAGGAACTCGTCTCTTAGAATCTCGCCGGGGTGAACTGGCGGGAGTCTCTTAGCGGCCATAGCTAAACGGCTCCTAGTGGTAATCGACGATCTTAGCATCGCGCTATCATCGTCAACTGCTCGCCCCTGCGCTGACCAACTTCCCCCAGCTCACCGGCCGCCCCACCGCTTCGGCCAGCCTTGCCAGGTAATCGCTGCGCTCGATCTCCACGCAGCCGAACTGGTCCAGATGTTCAGTGCGGAACTGAGTGTCCAGCAGTGTGAATCCGCGGTGTCGCAGCCAACGAACGAGATGAACAAGACAGACTTTTGACGAGTCTGTTCCGCCAAGCTCGGGCCGGCTGAACATCGACTCGCCGAAGAAGGCCGCGCCGATATGTACGCCGTACAGCCCGCCGACGAGCCGGCCGCTGAGCCGAGCTTCGATGCTATGAGCGTGACCAATCATGTGTAAGCCGTGGTAGGCATCGATCATGCGGCGATCGATCCAACTGAGGTCATCTTGTTGTCGTGGCGCCGCGCACGCCCGCACGACCGCCTCGAACGCGGTATCGCCGCAAATGTCGAACCGGCTCTTGCGAACCTCTCTCGCGAGGTTCCTCGGAACGCGAAACGCCTCCAGAGGGATGATGGCGCGCGGCTCGGGGCTGAACCATTCGATCTCAGTGGTCAGGGGGTTGGCCATGGGAAACCAACCATGCCGGTACGCCCACAACAGCAGGCTGCTGGTGAGGTGCTGTGGATCGACGTGATTCGGTGGTTGCGTCTGCATTGGTGTCGCCACGGCTGCCCGGCGAGCCTCCACATACACTATGATCGCTCCACTTTGTGAGCGCAGCCGGGCGTACTAGGAACGATGCTCGTCGATGAATTATCGCCGCCTAGGCATGTGGGGGCTGAAGCTCTCGGAGATCGGCTTTGGGTCGTGGCTGACGCTGAACCGCCAAGATCAGGACGTGGCCACGGCTCTGCACCGCGTCGCCTACGAACACGGAATCAATTTCTTTGACACGGCCAACGTGTACGGCCGGGGCCGAACGGAGGTCCTCGTCGGCAAGGCGTTGAGCCCCTTTCGTCGGGACACCTACATTCTGGCCACCAAGGTCTACTGGCCGGTCGAGAAGGACTGGCCGTTTCCCGAGGCGAATGATCGCGGGCTGAGCCGCAAGCACGTCTTCTGCCAATGCCACGCTTCGTTGGGGCGTCTGAACACCGACTACATCGATCTGTATCAATGCCATCGCTACGACGAGAAGACGCCGCTGCCCGAGACCTGCCGGGCGATGAACGATCTCATCAGCCAGGGCAAGATCCTGTACTGGGGCGTCAGCGAATGGACGGCTCAGCAGATCAGCGAGGCGGTCGGCATCTGCGAAGATCACGGCTGGTATCAGCCGGTGAGCAACCAGCCGCTGTACAACATGCTCGAACGGCACTGGGAAGCGGAGGTCTTGCCGACCTGCGCCCGGCTGGGCCTGGGCGTCGTCAACTTTTCGCCGCTGGCCGAAGGCGTCCTCACCGGCAAGTACATCGATGGCATTCCACCCGGCAGCCGAGCTGCGGACAAGCAGGCCGGCGAATTCATCCGGCCCAGGCTCACCGACGACAACCGGGCCAAGTTGGCAAAGCTCGCCGACCTCGCGGCAGGCCTGGGGACGCCTATATCCAATCTGGCCATCGCATGGTGTCTGCGCCGCCCTGAGATCACCAGCTGCATCATCGGGGCAACCAGGCACGAACAAGTTGTCGAGAACGTCAAGGCCAGCGATCTCGAACTTGACGACCACGTGCTCGACCGCATCAGCGCGATCCTGGGTGGTTGACACCAGGCACATCCGCTTTACTGCGGAGGCCGGGCCGCCCCATCACCGTGCGCCGAAGCGGACGGTTGGACAAATCAAAAGCCCCCGGCACGTTTAGCACCGGGGGCGTCGTTCACCCTCATGGGTTATGGCTTTGACTCATGGTGAGCCGGGTCCGCCTTCGGCGGATCAACCCGGTGGACAATCGCATACCCGATGCTTCCGCCGCCCACGAAAACGAAGAGAAAGCCCAGGGAATCCGTTCCCTGGGCCTTGGCGCATCACTGATCACTCATCGCTCACCACTCATCACTCATCGCTTCCTCTTTCCCTATGGTTGCGCCTCCAGAAGTGCCTGAAGCACACACGCGCACACGAAGGCTTCAGAGTCGCTTGCGGCGATCAGCCAGTCCTGGTATTCGTCGACGCTGGCGAATCCCATTTGCGCCAGCGCCTCGGTGAGCGATGAGCTTGAACCCGATCCACCGCCGCCTTGACCGCCCTGGCCGCAACTCAACTCCGGGCCGGGGCCACAGAGGGGGGCTTGCGGGCAGGCGCCCCAGTTGAGCAGCAGTATGGCCAGATCGAAGGGATCGGTGGTGCAGTCGCCGTTCAGATCCCCGCAGGGCATGCCCCAGCAAAACAGCAGGTATGCCTGATCGTACGCATCGACGGTGCAGTCGGGTACGCCTAGAGGGCCGGTGAAGTCGCCGGGACATTCGTTGAATGGATCAACGTCCCCACACGCCGGAATCTGGGAGCAATTGCCCGGACATCCGTCGATATAGCGCTCGAACCAGCACAGCGCGTTCTCTATTTCCTCCTCCGTGCCGTTATGGAGGATGTCCTGTAGAAGGTCCCAGTCGTCCATGCTTAGCCCGGCCTCGGTCAGAAACTCATCAAGCGTTGGCCCCGAAGCACCGAGAACGCACGGGCAGGCGCCCCAGTTGGCTATCAGGGTGAGCAGGTCGAAGATGTCGACGGTTCCGTTGCCGTCGAAGTCGGCCGGGTGCCCGGGGTTGGGTCCCCAGGCGGCAAGCAGCGCCAGCAAGTCGAGGATGCCCACATCGCCGCTCCCGTCGAGGTCCCACGGGCAGGGGCAAACACCTTCGAAGATATACGCAGACCCGGAGTTGTTGCCGTTATCGTCATCGTCGTTGAAGTGAGCGCCGACGATAGCGATGTCCCCGCTGATGGAGATGGAGTCGCCGAACTGATCTCGTTGGGCGGCGTCGGAGGCGGTCAACTTGGCGTTTTCCTGGTTGGTGTTCTGCCAACCGCTCGGTGGCTTTAGGAAGACATACGCCGATCCGGACCTGAAGCCGTCGTCGTCATTGAACCGAGCCCCAACGGTCGCCCCGTCGCCGCTGATCGACACTGAGATGCCGAACTGGTCGCCGGGAGCGCCATCGAAGGCGGTGAGCTTGGCGGTCTCATGCAGCAGCGAAGGCACAGAGTCCCACCCATCCGCGGGCTCGACAAACACGTACGCCGAGCCCGACTGACCGGTCGTGTCACCATAAGCTCCCACGATGGCGGTGTCCAAGCTGATCGCCACCGAGACCCCGAACAAGTCAAACATCGCGCCGTCGGAGGCGGTGAGCTTGACGGTTTGGGTCATGTTCGTCCAGCCACTGGGGGGCTTGACGAAGATGTAGGCCGAACCAGAGACGCCGCCGTTGTCGTCGTCGGCCATCGCCCCCACGATGGCGGTGGCGCCGCTGATGGACACGGAGACGCCGAAGTAGTCGAACGTCGCGCCGTCGGAGGCCGTGAGTTTAGCGACCTGGCCCCATTGGTCGTTGCCGTCTTGGTTGCGATAGAAGACGTACGCCGCCCCGACCCAGCTGCCGTTGTCACTGTCTAGACTGGCCCCGACGATCGCGAAGTCTCCGCTGAGTGAGACGGACGTGCCGAAGTGGTCACTCGCCGCAGCGTCGGAGGCGGTGAGCTTGGCCACCTGCCCCCATTGGTCGTTGCCTGGATCGTTGCGATAGAAGATGTAGGCCGAGCCGGCATTGCCGAAGCCGCTGTGGTCGTCGAACTGGGAACCGACGATGGCGATGTCGCCGCTGATCGAGACGGACGTGCCGAAGTGGTCCCCCGCCGCGGCGTCGGTGGCGATGAGCCTTGTGACCTCACCCCAGATATCCGGCCCGCCGAAATCCTGCTGGTAGATGTAGGCCGAGCCGGCATTGGCTCCCACCCCGGCGATGTCCTTCAAAATAGCCCCCACGATGGCCGTATCGCCGTCGATCGACACGCTTTCGCCGAACTGGTCCGCCGTCGCGGCGTCGGAGGCCAGCAGCTTGGTGACCTCACCCGGCTGACCCCAAGCCTGGCCAGCTATCGCGAGGACCAAGAGCGCCGCCGCGGGCAGAACCAGACGACTTGATCTTAGTCGAGTCGGTACCGGGCTAGGTCCTGTCTGACGGATCGGATGTTCGGCGCATGTACGGGTTGCGCCTTGTGGTGATGTAGAGTATGACTGGTCTGCGGCAAGGAGGCCAGTGATGACCAAACAAAACGGCAAACGAAACAGATCGGGGCG
>JADFFQ010000043.1 GCA_022568135.1 Planctomycetota bacterium
AGAAGGCGCGTGAGGTCTATCGCATACCGGAGCATTCGGAGCCGTGGACGGCCATGGCGATCGGATACCGGGCCGACCCGGCCACCTTGCCGGATGCTCTGAAGGAGCGCGATTTGACCCCGAGGCAGCGAAAGCCGATGAGTCGGTTCGTGTTCACCGGCACGTGGGGGGAATCATCGCCGCTCGTGCTGACGAGCGACGCCTGACCATAGGGTCGAGCGAACGGCAAACCCTCGACGGCATGTGCGCAGTCTGCGGCGCTCATTGTGCGACGTGGGTCGGCGAAGATGAGCATGGCACACGCTCGACGCCTGCGACGACTCGGGCCAGCGGTGGCTCGTCCATCACGACGACCTGCTGAAAGCGGTCGTGCTGCTGGGCGAGATGCTGGGCGTGGACTGGGAGGACGGGTATGGTTCTTTGTCCTGCCTAATGATGTTATTGGTAAATTGACATTGGGTCATGTTGGCCTTGAGGACACGGCCTGGCGCATAAGCTACCCCGGACTGGTGCCTCATGGTGGCTATCTTGATCCTGAATACGGTCTCGTTGTCGCCTATGCTCATGGCCCGAAAAACTTCGTCATGCGCTACGAAGAACCAAGTGTGATGGGCACTGGCGTATTGGGCACAAATTCCTGGATAGACTTTACAGGTAAAACACCCAAGCTACTGGATTAACCCAAATAGCCGGCCGGCGTGATGCGATCTGCGCTACGCCTGCCGGCCAATCATTGTTCTTTGCCTTATGATAATTTTAAAGCTGAGAAACGTCGGCATAAACGAGATAATCAGAGATCAAGCCGTTTTCCAATTTGATGATGGTTGCAAAAACTGCGGAAAACGCACTGCCGTCCAATCGGATATAATCAACAGAACCATTGCAGATCACATCATCGCCCTGTGACCAGATGTTATCAATGTGATGCGTCATGCTCGTGATACCGGCAAAAAATGTTTGATTGGCCTCAAGAACCGCATTTTTTCCTCTAACCGGGTCGTGATTAGCAACACGGAATCGTACATTATCGGCCAGAAGGGTGGACAGATGCTCCAGGTTCTTGGCGTCAACGGCATTGGCGTAGAGATCAGTGATAAAATCTGCTGTAGTAGTCATAGTTAAGTCTCCTTTATAGGGCGGTACTGACCCGTGAAATTGCTGAGGTTTCGCCGCCATACATATTTTTCTCTTCGGGGTTCTCACTCAGATATTGGATAAATTCGAATTCAAAGCCGGCTGGATCTATGAAATAGATGGTCTTTCTACGGCCGCGCCGCTGGTCGTAACCGTTCTGGAACGGCTGAAGATTCGCTCTGCTGTTGGGGTGATGCCCCCTCGGATACTCCTGTCCGTCCGTGTTGTTCATACCTGCTTCCATGCAGTAAATGTGCATCGGATTGTAGCACATAGCGCTAAAGCCGCTAGGTTGGCCTGTGAGCCGTTACATTCTCAGGAACCCACGGGGGGGGTAGGGACAACCTACGCAATAGCAGCACGCCGCAGATGCAGCGGTAGGCGCGCGCTGCTGCGCGCTGGGGTGTGTTGGATCCTCAGTGGACGTGTGAAACACGGGAGACGTGCGCTCCCACAAAGATTCCCACGCGACGGGGAGCACGCGCTTGTCAATCGGTATCATCGGGGATACAAGATAGATCAATCTAGGTATCGCCAGGGCCGTTCGGCATCGTAAGCGCCGGTTCGCATCGGTCTTCGGAACCGAGGGTTGGGGGTTCGAGTCCCTCCGCGCGTGGTCAAGAACGCGGTTTTCGGCGGGCATGGTCACAAGATGGACACCAAAACGCTGTTGGCGTGGCTCAAGTCAGGTGATTACATCTCGTTCAACGACTACCGGTCGCAACATCCAGATGATCCAATCATCTTGTCGAACAAAGATGAACCTGCCGATCTCCGTGATCTTCGCATTCCCTTACCCTCGGACACACGTCAGGTAACAGGACCCCTCAACCTCCGCGATGCGCAGCTGGACTTCGCTGATCTTTCCGGAAGTGTGTTCAACGCGGGATGCGTGCTGACTGGCGCGAGCCTCAAACGCGCGAAGCTCAGTGGCGCTTCGCTACAGCTAAACCCCGCGCCCCTTGACGGCACGGATTTCAGCGGTGCCGACCTAAGTCTGTGCGATTTCGGCGGTTCCATCGTTGGCAGAGCGATCTTCATAGGTACCAAGGGACTGTACGGGCCGCGGAAGGCGCGGGACATAGGTCAGTGGAAACACACGGAAGAAGCAGTCGTTCGGCGCAGATGGGAATCTTTGTTCGGGTCGCAGTTGTTTGCGTGGGACAAGATGCGGACGATCAGATCGTTGCACTTACGTGCCGCTTCCTACTTTACCTTCCTCATCATTGTCATCTACGTGGGCGTTGCTCGCTGGTATCAACACGAGGTTGACGCACTGCAAGATTGGGCGCGGCAACACATGGATGATGACAGTTCTGCACTGACCGCTTGGATAGCAGCCATCCCTGATAATCTACCGGTCCCGTCGCCGTTCGTTCTCCAGTTGTTCGCCATAGTCTTTCTCGCCGTTGCTGCCACAATCTACTCCTACGCATGCCCTGACATAATTCAGGAATGGTCGAGAACAAAGTGGGTAGATGAACAGGATGAGGCAGAGCTCGAATATCGCGCAGCCGCTTTTGGTTACCGCTGGTGGCGGTACATCTGCGCGTTCTTCTATTGGCCCGGCGCACTATACACGATCTACTATCTAATCAGTCGAGGTTTCGATACACTGGTATTCTTGCTGTCGTTGAGAAGTCCAACTGCGGCTTGACCGTCGGATACTCGAACCTGGAGAACGCGCTATGCCGGAATGGCCGCTTGAGCATCTGACGAGGGAGCAGGCGTGGGCGTACGTTTATGCCGCGGAGCGTGGGGACTACAGCGCGAGCGCGCTGGAACTACTTCAGGGCCTTGACGACAAGGCAAAGCGTGAGCTGGCCGGCTTGAGTGCCTTTGGCAAGAGTGGTAATCGGCCGGAGTTTCTGTCGCAGTCGGTCGAACCCTTTCTCCTTACCACCAGCCCTCGTCGCAGGATTGACCCCCGGCACGTCCGGTCCGCCCTTCTCAGACTCGGATTCTATGAGCGGGACGAGTGACCCTACTCACGCAACGTCGGCGAACACGGCCCGCAGCCTATCCACCGCCGACCTCTCAACCTCGGTGTAATACTCCGCCGTGGTCGTGATACTGCTGTGGCCCAAGTGGGCCTGTAGCTCGTGCATCGGCACCCCGTTGGCAGCGCATCGCGTGGCGAAGGTCTTGCGGAGATCGTGGAAGCAGCCGTGGGACCAGTTGGCAACGCCGAGCTTCGCCTGGGCCGAGTTCTGTATGGCGTCAAACTGGCGGGCGAAGTTGTTGACCAACTCGTAGCACGGATGGAGCTTGCCCGCTCTGGCCTTGGCGTCGATGGCCAGTAGCCGCTTGACGCTCAGGAAGATGTACGGGCTGCCGTCCGCCTGCATCTTGAGCCGCAGCAGCGCGGCCACTGTGGACGGCGGGATCGCCACGGTGCGGGTTGAGCGTTTCGTCTTGGGTTGCCATGCCAGGATCGGCACGTCGCGCCCAGCGGCAACGTAGCGGCCCTGGTGGTGTTCCTCGACTCGGACCATGCCCGCTCTCGTATCGAAGTCCGACCAGCGCAGGTGAAGCAACTCGCCACGTCTGAGTCCGCTGGTGTGGGCGAGCGTGATCGCCGCCTTCCACCAAACGTCCCCAACCTCGATCATGGTATCAAGCTCAGCGTGCGAGAAGATGCGCTTGGGTCGGCTGATCGGTGGGCCAAGCTCCTCATCGGCCAGAGGGTTCTCCGATAGCATCCCCCGCTTGACCGCCCGGCCGAGCATGGCCCGGAACATCGAGAGCGTCTTGCGGATCGTCGCTTGGCTTCTGCCCTCACGGTCAAGGTCGGCGCGAATCTCGCCCGCGTCGGACCACACGACCTCATCCAGCAGCTTGTCGCCCAGCGCTTTGACGGCATGGTTGCCCGCGATGCGCCATTCGATCAGAGTGGTGGGTTTCTTGCCGTGGCCGAACGTCTGTTCGTGGAAGAGGATGAACTCGCTGAGCGTCATCCGAGACGGCTTGTCCTGCCGAACCTTGCCGTTGCTCAGGGCGACGATCATCTGCCGCTTAGCCGCCTCGGCGCTGGCCCGGCTGACTTTGCCCATCCGACCGACCGACTTCCAGCGGGCTCGGCCCCGCCGGTTGTACCACTTGAGCGTCCAGTATTGAACCCGCTTACCGCTAGGCAGCTTCACTAGGCGCTTCGTGAGATAGACCTTGGGTGTTGTCATTGCACGGGTGTCCTTTTCATGGACAAGGCGTCCGCCCCCAGCGTGGACACCCGTGCAAGGGTACGCCGACGAACGGACGCCATGTCCAGATTGAATGTCTGTGTCGGGGTGATGCACGGGTGTCCGACCATCGCAATCTACCTCACCGCTCCCGTCACGTCAAGGGTTGCCGGACATGCTTGGTATGCAATTCGGTATGCAATCTGCTCATCTTCGGCCCCTGTGGCGGTCTCAGCCGCCATTGCCATCGGCTTGCGAGTCCGATGGTCCAACTTCGGCGATGATGAATCTCTCCAACTCCGCCAGGGTGAACTTGTAGCTCTTGCCGCAGCGCAGCGGTCTGAGTTTGTCCTGCCGCACCAACCGATGTAGTGCCCGTACCGCGTCTCCCGGCTCATCGAAGTCGGTGTCCAACCGCAGGAACCGCACGGCTTCTTCGTTGGTCAACACCGGGCTGGTCACGGTCAACTCAACCATCGCAACCTGCCTCTTGCTGCTGCCTGCCTTTGCGTGACTTCTTCTGCGGTAGGGGCTGAAAGACGAAGCGATACTGCTCCAATGGTGCCAGCGGCTTCGCTGGCAACTTGACCAGCACTTCGGGGTTGACAGCCGCTGCCACCTGATGAAGGTTGAATCCCTTGTGCTGGCTTATCCAGCACACCCGTCTGCTGTACTCGAACAGCACGCCCGTATGGGCGTGGCTGGCCGCCTCAGTGACCGACATGCCGTGCTCATCGTGGTACGTGTCCGACAGCTCGCAGAAGCGGTCGAGAGCAGCGTGGTGGCTGGAATGGCCAACGAACCGCAGGGACAGGCTGGACAGGAACGAGCCTGGCGTTGCTGCCTTGCCGGGAGGAAAAAAAGTACTCCCGTTGTGGCCGGGGTCACTAGGCCACAAGGCTGAAACCCCCATGCCACCTACGAAATAGTGACCCTGCCCCTCTTGGTGTCGCTTAGGGTCACTAGGGTCAGTAGGGGGTCCAGCCGGCTCTAGTGACCTTGTGACCCCTAGCGACTCCAAACGGCTTGGTGCCACTATTCCCCATATTCCATATAGGAAGTAGCCTAGTGACCTAGTGACACCAGCGTTCCCGGTGGTAGTTTTTTTCACGCTGTCAGGCATTGGTCGATTTCCAGTGCGTCCACGGCTGGCAGCCATCTAGCGGTATTCCCAGGCACGTCTGCGACCACCTTCCAGGTATTGGGCTTCGGTCCCCGGCCTGGCTCGACCAGCTCGACGGCTCCGGCGTCGAACAGGGTCCGCAGGTGATCGCCCATCTTGCTGCGGCCGGTGATCTGCACATCACCCTGGGCGGCTTCGGTGGTCGTGAACGTCTCGGAGCCGTACCGATCAGCCAAGCGCTTGCGTAGGTTGACGACGGCCAGCGGGAGTGCGCCGCCCAGCGCTCGTGCGAGTGGACCCAGCAGCAGGCGGCGGGCGACCGCGTAGTCCTCGACGTTGGCATGGATTACATCGCCGTGCTGGACAGGCCCCCCGGCCCGCTGGCGCTGGTGGAGCAGGGCAATGGAGCGGATCAGGTCGATGACGTGGCGGATCGCTCTGCGGGCCTCAGTCCGTTCGCTCATCATGGCCTCAGCGAGCTGTGTCGCAAAGGGCACCCGGACCTCGACTCGCTTGAGCATCCGCTGGAGCGCGTGGTGCCGCGCGATAATCGGCGCCGAGTCGGCCGATCCGGTCTCCGCAGCTGCGGCAATCGCCAGCTTGATCTTCCTTGTCTGTTCGCTGGTCTCATCGGTTGCCAGCAGCAGACATCTATTGGCATCCTCATCGTCGAGTCGTGTCAAGGTTGTCGTGTCGGCATAGGCAATCGGTCCAGGTTGGTCGATCGTCACCGCCTCGGGCCGCCCGGCCACGCTGATCGTGACCAGCTTGTGCAATTCACCGCTACTGAGCATTTCGCGCAGCGCCTTGGTGGCAAGGCTTTGCTCATCGCTTTGCACCTTCGGTCTCTCGCCCGCGATGACGAAGGTATGAATCAGCCGGCCCGGCTCCAAGTAGTACAGCGATTGCGGCGTGAGATCGGTACAGAGCAACTTACTCTCAGGCGGGAAGCATCGGCCAGTGGTTTCCAGGGTCCAGCTTTTGCCGCTCGACGTGCTGCCCTGTGTGATCGCACCCAGCGGCCTTGGCAGGGACCGCGAGACGCCGACCGTATAGTGCGACATGACCAACTCGTGCTCGCCGACGATGCCGAGTTTCTCCGCGTCGGTACAGATGATCTTGATGAGTGTCGGATCGTCCAGCATGGCCTTGGCTTGGTCGCGGACGTGCTGCGGCGTTCTTTTCAGCAGTTCCTCGACTTCCTCATCGCGCTCAGCGAGAAGGGTTCGGCGGCGACTCTCAAAGTCGCTGGCGCGTGCTGGTTCGGGTTCCGGCGGCGGCTGCGTGGCTGCTTTCAAGAGCGCCTGCGCCATCTCGTCGTGGGTAACACCTGGAACGATGTCATAGACCTTCGCAGCGACCTTTCTGCGGTACGCATCCCGGTTGATATCTCCCCGGTCCCGCAGGATCACAATGCCACCTTGGCGAATCGTGAGGGTGCCGGTTGCTGCTCTGCCTGTTGGGGATTCCCAAGTAATGTTCAGATCGGCTTCCATGCCGGGTATCTCTCTCTCAATGGATATGCGCGCACTTCCGTCGCCGGTGTCGCTCACAAGTCTGTACTGTTATGTTGATCCGCAGCGTTACGGGTGGCGCTGCCTTGATTGCGGCCTCGATCTTCGCTCGGTCGGCGTGTTGCGCCCACGCTCGCAAGTCTTTGTACTCGGCTGGCGGAAAAATGAGCTGAACGGATGCGGCATCATGCAGCAGCGCTTGAGCAATCCCCTTTGCGCCTGACTTCCCAACGCCGCTTCTCTCGTGTTCGCCAACGATGCAAACGTGCCTACCTTTGTGCAACGACCGCAGATGCTCGGCACCGGCTGTTGCGGACGGTCGGCCAATGGTGACAAACCCCAGGTCGAGGCCAGCGGCAGTGTCGGTCGCCCCCTCGACGATAAGAATCGGGTCGTTGAGCGACGAACCGGCGTAGGCGTCCAACGGCCACACCATCGTCAATCCGCGTCGGCTCCCGTTGACCGCGAGCTTCTTTCCGTCCGGTAGCCTTCTCGACAAGCCGATGATCCGACCGTTGGCGTCGCGCTCGGGAAAGACCCAGGTATCCCGGTGACGGCCGATTCCCAAGTGCTTCAAGGTCTCGGCCGAGACGCCGAGCGACCGGGCGAACGAGAGCAGCGCCGCATCATCGACGGCGGCCTGATAGTCGTGAGCCAGTCGGGCGAAGTCGGCCTCGGTGGCGGTGTCGGCAATGGCTTTCACTTCGCCCGACTCCGTTCCCCGATGAGCCGGTCGAGCCTTGGCAGCAGCAGCGTCGCCGCCGTGGCGATCGCTGCCGTGAGCGGGTCATCGCTATGGGCCATGCGAATGAGCCGGATACGTTGGACCGTCTCGGCCAGGGATCGTGCGGGTCCTCTATTCGGTGCAGATTGCCGCCGCTCCGTGTTTTCGGCTATCATTCGTTGAAACTCCGTATTGCTGTGGCCGCTGAGCCTCGGCGGGCTTAGCGGCATTTCCATTTTCGGCGTTGGCTGGTTTGGCGATCACGCGCACCTCGCCTTCGCGCGCTTCGCCGCGATCGCGGCAAGCTCAGCGCGAACGTGCTCGACCACTTCGCCCGAATAGAGCCGAACCAAACCAGCGCGCGCAAGTGGTTGGATGTCTGGGCGCGAGTCGAGAACATACCTCACTTGGAACACACTGCGGCCGAGGGCCTGCGCGATGTCGCCAGAAGTCAGGAAGGTTGCATTGACAGTTTGCATGTTGTGTTTGTAGCACGACAAAACCCGCTGTCCAGAGCGGGCTTTGGCCAATGACGCACTATGTAGCGCTTTGCAGCGCTATGTAGCGCTACTTTTTTTCTCTTTGTTCCGAAGGAAGGCGGCATGTTCCTCAATCTGCCGCTGTTTCCCAGGGTCGTTGAGCAACTTGTAGTCGATCGTCCACTTGTTGCGCGCGTCCTTGTCGGGTTTCAGATCCCATTGCGCCATCGCGGTTCGTTTGAACACGCGGTACGGGTCCATGATCAACGCCTTGCCGAGCTGTTTGATCGACATGGCGGGGGACCGAGACGGCTGCCTGCGATCCCGGTCGGTCGCATCAGCCTCGGTTGGGCGTGCAAGCGATGCGCCGCCAGCTTGCTGTGGCTCGATCCGATCCTCGTCGCGCTCGGCTTCTTGCCCAGCGGACGTCTGTTTGGCATCTATTGACTCAGACCTCTTCGATTCGCTGGGCATCGCCAGCGACCCAAACCTCAGCGCGTCGTCATACAGCTTCGGCAGCAATTTATGTTTGAGTAAGTCCGTAGCGTCGGTGCCGGGCTCACAGAACATGCTGTTCCAATCTTCCATCCACGGTGCGTACATAACTTGGTTCTGAACAGCAATTTCTAACGCGTCCAAATCTACCTGGACCGTCCCGACGATCTGCTTCAGCCTCATTGCGACTTCAGTGAGATACTGGCCGACAGATTTCCCGATCCCAAGCTGAGCAAGCGGGGCGGCGGTCCGAACGATCGGCAATGCTTCGTCCGCGAGGGAGCGTATCTCTTCCATACGCTTGTTGAGGTTCACGCGTTCCTCGATCAGTTTGAGGCGGCATGGCCTTGGTACTACCGAGCAATCCTCGTCCACGTAGACTTCTGGTACCGTGTCGGGATTTTTGCACATGGCGCGCTGCTTCTGGAAGTGTTGAATCATGGACAATGGGACGAGTGACCGCTGTTGTAGATAGGTCCGCACGACAACGCATATGCGGGTTAGCAAGGCCGCTAGGGTATTGATGCGGTTCGCGGATGGGTTCGGTTGTGACATGGATCGTCCTTGATTCGGGTCTGTTGATGCAGCAGCGGCGGACGATGGAACCGCTGCTACACCAACACCAAAGGCCGGCGATCAACCGGCAACCCGCGGTACTGATATTACCAGAAAATCAACCCATTACAGTTTCCTAGCGCTATTCCTAGCGCCCCCATGCTCCACTGCGGTCAGTGGCTAGGGATATCCCTGCTCCGCCATGCACGCTCACATCAAATCACCTGCCGCCGCAGCACGTTGGCGGCGGTGATCGATGCTTAGCCGACGCTGCCAGTTGCGGTCAAGGCGCGAATCTTGGGCATCATCGAGAGGGCGGCTACGATCAGGCAAGAGAGGTGAACTTTCGGCTGAGGTGCACTTGAAATGCCGCGCGGCACGCATCCCAACAGTTTGGCAAACCTGCGCCCGCGACCCTGGCAGCCTGGTCAGTCAGGCAACCCTGCGGGCCGCGTGCGTGGTGGTGCGTACATCAGCGAGTGGTTGAACGCGCTGTTGATCGTGGACGGGGACGGCAGGCCGAAGTGCACCAAGGCTGACCTGGAGAGGATCGTCGCGGATGACGATGCGGCTCCCGCAATGGTGATCGCAGCACGGCGCATCCTCTCGGCGATGAAAGACGGGAAGCTGCCCAGGGGCGGATCAGACCCGGAGCCTGGCCGGGACTTTGAGCGCATCGCAGATCGTTTGGAAGGCAAGCCGGCGCAGCACGTCAAAGTGACGCAGCACGCGCCGTCGCTCGACAGCCTGGAAGCTGAGCTCCGCGCCATGGTGGCGCAAGACCCGACGCTGCCGGCGCGGATGCGGGCCATGCTGGCTGAGGTCGCAGGTCCAGAGGCGACACCGCTGCCAGCGGTGATTCAAACGACCGCTGAGCCGATCGACGATCAACGCTGACCGTAGTTTGGCGCGCGATGCGCGGCTTCCGCCGACCCGCCGGCCGACAAAATTCGCGGCGCGGCCCCCGCGGTATCCCCAACGCGGCGTCCAGCGGCGTTGGCGTGCGGGGACCTGCGATGCAGTCGAACACGCACGCACGCGACGCTCCAGGGTTACTCCTGGCCATTGGCCTGCCGGGCCAGCACGTTGGCGACCAACTGCGGTGATAGCCGTCTGCCGCCTCTTGACCAGATGCCTTGCCGCTCAAGCTCGGCCGCGATGGCCCTCAGCGATAGGCCGCTTCCCCGCAACTCGACCATGAGCGCGACGCCCCGCTGCTCGGCTTCATTGGGCACCCAGCCACTTCCGTTGTCGCGGTAGCCGTACGGTGGGTGTCGGCTGATCCGCTGTCCGTTGGCCCGCATGACGGCCAGGGCCTCGCTGGTGCGCTCCCCGATCGCCTCACGCTCCCATTGGCTGACCGAGCCCATGACGTTCAGGACCAGCCTGCCCGCCGCTGTGCTCGTGTCGATGTGGTCGCCAACGCTGGCGAACTCGACGCCGCTTCGCTTGAACAGCTCGACCAGCTCGCCCAGGTCACGAACCGAGCGGGTGATCCGGTCCAGCTTGGCGACCACCACCACATCGACCGCCTTGCGCCCGACCAGCTTGAGCATCCTGGTCATGCCGGGCCGATCCAATGTCTTGGCGCTATGACCGGCATCCTCGATGATCTCGACCAGGTCCAGGCCGTGCATCGTGGCGTAGGCTTCGATCTTCTGCCGCTGCGATGCCAGCGACGCACCCGATTCGGCCTGGTCGCGCGTACTGACCCGTGCGTATCCGACGACGTTCTTGGGGGTCATAGCATTTCCCCCGCTTCAATCCGCTGGAGCACGGCCCGCAGATTGTTCTTGCAGTCGCGGACCAGCTTGACGTAGGCCGCCAGCGGCTTGCCGTTGAGACCTTCCTGATCCGCAATCCATCGGGCGCGCTGGGCGAACGGCTCGGCGACGCCCTGGTTGGTCAGCCGGATACAGTGGCAGCGCGAGTAGAGCGGGCCGTTGTCGCTGCCGAACAGATCGGAGTCCGGCTGCCGGGTGGTGGTGAAGATCACCACACAATGCTTGGGCAAAGCCTCCAGAAACGTCAGCAGAAGATCGACTGCGCCCTGCGTGGTCGCATGTGCCTCATTGACGATCCACACCCGATACGGCTTGTCCGCTGACCACGTACAGAGCTGCGCTGACCGCTCGATCTCGGCCACGGCCGACTTGTCCAGCTTCGCGCCCGGTATCTCGGTGATAAAGAATGGATCGGCCAGGGTGTTGGCGATCACCCACGCCAACGACGACTTGCCCGTGCCGCTATTGTTGCCGCCGGCACAGTCGATGAAGAACGCGCCGCGATCGAACCCTTGCCGCTCGACGACGCGGCGAGCTACGGCTACCGCCTTGTCCTGGCCGACCAGATCGGCCCATGACTTCGGACGGTACTGCTGATACAGTGTGTTTGCCATGACTGGCACCTCAGTTGTGGCCACGCTCCCGGCTGCTAACACAGTGCGGGAGCATTTACTTGTGCAACGCTTCACGATGAAGCGCTGTCAACATCCGGACGGATATGGACAATTGTACCACAGAACATCGGCGCTGCAAGAGCGCGTTCATAAGTTTCTTGCATCTTTCTGTTGCGTTTCGCGCGGCTTCATCGTGTCACAAACACGGTTGCAGCGCGCGCATGTGAAGTGCTGCGCGTGTCGTGTGCGCGCGGGGGGTAGGGTCCCCAACGGGCGGCGGCGCGCGGCGGTGGTGTTCCCCTTTCTACAATTTTGCCGTGCGCGCGGGGAGGACCACAATCGCGGCTTGCCGCGCGGGGGGAGATGCCCGATCCATATTCCAGCCGATTTTCAGAATCGCGGTACTCCGCACGGCCGGACTTGAGCCACACCGTGCGCAGTTGTACGGAGCCACGGTGGGTTACCGCGCGCGCATTCACGAGCCACTTTGGAACTGCGCCGTTACAAGCCGGCGGTGAAGCGCACGGTGTTGAGGGACTGGGGCTGACCGAGCCGACTTGAGCCAAGCTGCTGTGGCTGCTGCGGTGGCATGTGTCGCAACTCCTCGCGGAAATCTGCACACTTGCCCATTGCGACGGCGGCTGGGTGAGGTACACTTGGAGCGCCGTGCGGCCTCTTTGCATGCAGGAGGTGTAGCCATGTTCAAGCCGTGTTGTATGGTCGCAGTGGCGTGTGTCATTCTCAGCGGCCCCGCTTACGCCCAGACCACCTCGGTACGTGGATGCTGCCGTCTGCCCAGGCCCAGGTTCGGGGACGCTGGGCGATCCTTTCTGCTCGATCCAGAACGCCCTGCTTCAGGGATTCCAACAAGAAATCGGGCGCTCATGACATCCCTTCATCCTCAAACGGCTGCGGGGGTCTGCTTGGTCCTGATTACCGGGCTGCTTACCGCATGCGTCTCTGAGCAGGCGGCCTTGGCCAAACGCATCAGCCACGTCGTGCACATGGTGGAGGAACGGGAGCTGCGGAGTGACGAACACACGCCGTGGGTCATCATGCACGCGGCCATTGCGTTCAAGTCCGACGCGATGGTCTTCGACGCCGAGGCCCGCGAGGAAGTCGAGGCCACCGAGTTCCTCCTAACACGGGCGAAGCACGATGGCGAGCTTCTCTTTCGGGTCGTTGACGGCGCGCCGGCCCTCCCGCGCGATCCTGCGGTTGAGCACCACGTGAATCAGTACCTGATGATGCTGGCGCTCGCCGATGTTTCCCCCGGCCGGACGGTGTTCACCGACACCGGAGATCGCTACCGGGTCTCGGATCTCATCGACGCGGCGAAGCGGGGCTTCGAGGACGGCCAGGAGGTCGGCTGGACGCTCGTTGCGCTTTCATCCTATGTGTCGTTCCACGATCAGTGGCCTGCTGCGAACGGGCAAACGTACACAATCGCCGATGTCCTCTCGCGGGGGATCGAGCGCAACCCAGGTGACGAAGCCGAAGGCGGAACCCACCACCTCTTCGGAGTGGCCTATGCGTTCCGCAGGTATGCCCTTGAGCATGACGATCTTGCCGGTGTGTGGCGTGAGGCCAGGGCGTACCTCTCCGAGCATGCACATATGGTGAGGAGATCCCAGCTGGATGATGGGGCGTTCTCAGCCGGTCTGCTCAAGCAGCGGAAGGAACCCGACTCGCCCTCCGACCTCGTCTTCAGCACCGGGCACACGCTCGAATGGCTCACGTTCGCGCTCTCCGAAGACGAGCTTCGGGAGCCATGGGTCAAGCGTGCAGTCGTGCGCCTCTGCGAGGAGATCGAGCAGCATCCACTCGACGCGTTCAGCGATGGCGGGATCTACCATGCAGTGAACGCGCTCCGCCTATATAGCGACGCAGCTTTGCGAAGCAAGTGACAATTCCCCGTGACACGCGCGGCTGGTGGGGACGTGTAGGCACACCGTCGGCATCCTCGACCTCTTCGCCCTCCTCGCCAACTGGGGTCCGTGCCAGTAGCTGCAGGCCCACTATCGGTTTCGCGCGCGGGCAGGCAGCTCCGGGAGATCATTCTGAAACCGTACAGTGTGAACGGTAAAGGCCAAGACCTGCCGAGCCTCTCCACCGGTTCGTCTTGATCGGTAGGGAACGTTGCGGGTGCCGCCGAGGATACGCACCCAGGCATTGGGGACGGGCTGGCGGTCCTGCGCATCAACCTCTTCAATCACGATTTCCATTGAGGTGGTAGCGGTGGTCACGCCCGCCACACCTGCTCCCACGGGGCTGCCCCGTTCATCGACTGGAACCTCCGCGGAAAAGGTAAGGATCTGCGGCTCGGTTGATGTTCTCAGGGCGTCCATTACAGACCGCCACAACGCCGCCTCAGCCTCGTTCACTTCCAGAAAGGGTGTTTGAGGGTAGGCCAAGAACGACCAGGCAAGGAGACGGTCACCGTCAAAGACGATTTGATCCACGCGATCCTGACCGCCTAGGGTAATGGTCTCGTGAAAGCGACCGTCGCTGGCCAGTGCCAGGGTGAAGCGACCGTCCAACGGCTTTCCGTAAAGCTCGATGCCCACAACTTCGACACAACCGTAGAGCACAAGCACATCGAAGGAGGGACCTCCTGCAGAGCACGACACCGCCAAAGGGACAATTGCGGCGAGCAATAGCAGCGCGATGATCTTCATGGTGCTCGCCCGTCTGTCTGGCTAACGGTTCATCGCTCGCTTGCCTGCCTGCCCGCGAAAGTAGGCTCCACGAACGATGCTATGCCACCGTGGGCATCCTCGACCTGCTGACGCTGCTGGCGAACTGGGGGTAAGGTCGGCCAGGTAACCGGCAGGAGTCGAACCGACTTTCGCGTCGCGTACAATCGTGAACCAACGATCAACGTCATGCAGTTGGGCGGATTATGAGTAAGAGCTTCACGATCGGCGAGGTGGCGCGTCGGGCAGAGGTGCCGACCTCGACGGTGCGTTACTACGAACGTGCGGGTCTGCTTAGGCCGGCGGGTCGGACCGCGAGCAACTATCGGTTCTACGGCGAGGAATCGGTGGAGCGGCTTCGGTTCATCCGAACGGCCCAGGCGGCGGGGTTCACGCTTCAGGACATCACCTCGCTGCTAGAGCTTCGCGATGGGACGGCGGTCCCGTGTCGGGAAGTGCAGGTGCTGATCGAGGCCCGGCTCGATGACGTGGCGAAGCAGTTGGAGGACCTCCAACACGTCCAGGAGGTTCTCCACGCCTCGCTGCACATCTGTCGCCAAGCCGAGGCGAAAGGCCGATGTGAGGTGATTGAGAATCTAAAACTTACGTCGGCCACCCCAGCCTCTCGGACCGCGCGCCGCGGGAAAAAAATCAACAAAAGTTGAAATCTCCTTGAACGTTGAACCCCCGTTCAAGGCCGTTATCTATTTACAAGGGCCGAGGCTTCCGGCTCGAGGATGTTCCCGACCGCCCCGCCTCAGGTGCCCGGAATGGAGATGGCGCAATGAAAATCAAAGTTCTCTACTTCGAGGGCTGCCCGAACCACCGACCGGCCGTGGAGCTGGTGCGGACCGTGGCCGCCGAGCTCGGCGTCGATGCTGAGATTGCGGAAGTCGAGGTCACCGATCAGGCTGATGCGCAGCGGCTGCGATTCCTCGGCTCCCCGACGATTCAGGTTGACGGCGTGGACATTGAACCGGAGGCCCGCACGCGCGCGGAGTTTGCGTTCACCTGCCGCCCCTACAAGGGCCAGGGGCTGCCTCCCCGGGAAATGGTCGAAGCGGCGCTGAAGGACGTAGCGCGATGAGCCAAGCGGACCTACATCGAGATTCAAGCGTACTGCGAGACGGCCTGTCCAAGGCGGTCGAGCTTGACGCCGACGTCCAGCGGGTCTGCGTTGAACTGTACCAACAGCTCGCGGGTGGAGATCCCGTCTCGCTGGAGAATCTGGCCTCGGCCTTGGGTCTATCCGTGTCCGAGGTGAAGCAGGCGCTGGGGACCTCGACGCTTGCGGCTGTGGAGTACGACGAACGAGGACGCGTCGTTGGGTTCGGCGGACTCGCGCTCAACCCCACCCCTTATCGCTTCGAGCTTGGAGGCCGGACGCTGTACACGTGGTGCGCCTTGGACACCTTGTTCATTCCGCGCATCCTTAAGAAACGCGCGCGGGTGCTGGCCACCTGTCCCGTCAGTGGACGCCGCATTCGCCTGACGGTAGGCCCGGATAGGGTCGAGGAGTGCAAGCCCCACGACGCCTTCGTGTCCCTGGTCATGCCGGAAGCCTCGCAACTGAAGGGGCAACTCAGGAGCAGCTTCTGCTGCCACGTTCACTTCCTTGCCTCGCAGGAGGCAGCGGATAACTGGCTTTCGCAGAACCACGGCGCCTTCATCCTCCCGGTGAAGGAAGCGTTCGAGGTAGCTCAGAGCATGACCGACCAGCGCTTCAAGGACACGCTCCCAGTGCAGACAATCGGCGTCGGAGCCGGTGCGACAGAGCCGCTAGAGACGGAGGCGAGCGGTTGTGGACCCTCGTGTGCGAGCGACATCTCAGAGGAACCAAGCCCGGGGCAGCGAGCAGGCCTCTGGGCGGCCGGAGGGTCCGTGGGGTCGGCGCTGTTGGCTTCAGCGTGCTGCTGGGTGCCGCTTGCTCTGCTCGCCTTTGGCGCCTCGGCAGCCGGCATATCGGCCGCCTTCGAGAAGACCCGGCCGCTGTTCCTTGGACTCGCGGCCGTGCTCCTCGGGACGGGTTTCTACCTGAATTACTTTCGAAAGCGCACCTCGGCCGAGTGTTCGAGCTGCGCCGCGCCCAGGCCGAAGCTCAGACGCTTCAACCGGGCGACGCTCTGGGTCAGCACGGTTGTCGTGCTCGCTGTGGCGCTGTTCCCGCACTACGTTGCGTCATTGATTGCCAGGGGAAGCCCCGCGGTGGCGGCCCAGACCACCGCCACTGCCCCAACGACGACGCTTCGCATCGGAGGTATGACTTGCGATGGCTGCGCCGCCTTCGTTCAGCTTGCATTGACCAAGGTGCCTGGTGTCCAAGGCGCATCAGTCAGCTATCCCCAGGGTCGAGCACTCATCACCCTGGATCCTGATTCCCCGGCGTCCAACGAATTCCTCATCAGTGCTGTTGAAAAGCTAGGCTACCAAGCCAGCGTCGCCGGTCTGTTGAGCCCTTTGGACGAAACAACCTCATCGACGGAGGACAGTGATGATGAAGTTCATTGACACCCTTCTTGTGCTCGCTGTCAGCGTGGCTTTCACCGCCGCCCCGGCGCTGGCCGCAGTCGAGCGAGTCACCGTCTATGTTGACGGACTGGCGTGCCCGTTCTGTTCCTACAACATCGAGAAGCGGGTCAGGCCGCTCGATGGTGTAGCGCGAAAGGCCAAAATCGTCACCAGCCTGAAGGAAGGCTCAGCGAAGTTCCCGTGGAAGCCGGACGTGGCCTTCGATCCGGCGGCGGTTCGGAAGGCGATCCGCGAAGCGGGCTTCACGCCGCGTGAAATCTTTGTGAAGGCCACCGGCACGATTGAAGTCTCGGCAGAGCTCGACTCGCCGGCACCGCTTCGACTCGAAGACCCGAAGGCGAAGCTCGCGGTATCAGTGCGACCGGGCGAGCGAGCAGACCGTCGGGAATCCTGGGAAGCGATGAAGGATCTGGCAAGCGACACAACAAGCAAGCTCAGCGTTTGGGTCGAGGGTGAAGTCCTTTCAGACAGTGGCGACGCCTCCTGGGACCTTGTTCTCCACCGATGGGCTCCATCGGAGTTCGGGGCGGAGGTCATCGCGGAAGTGGACGACCTGACCTGCGAACAATGCTCGACGCGCACGATGCGGGCTATCAAGGCGCTTGACGGCGTAATTCACGTGGAGGCGGATCATGAAACGGATCACGTCCACATTTGGACCAAGGCCAACTCGCCGGACTTGAGTCCGCTGCGCGAGGGAATTGAAACGCTCGGCTTCAAGGTCACTCGCATTGAGAAGGTCGATGCGGAAGGCGAGTACATGCGCAATGAATAGCTCACGCGGGCTCATCGGCATCTCATTGCTTATGCCCGTGCTTGCGTCCTGCGCGGACTCCCGCCCGGTGCCGACCATAACCGCTACCTGGGAAGCAACGATTCAACATGAGACGATGCGTGAAGCGCTCGGGGTGGCGGTCGTTGGCCAGATTCTCTTGGTGAGTGATCCTCAAGCTGGCGCGATTCACCGATTTGACCTCGCCGAGACGAACCCCGGCGACATGCTTGAGAGTTGGTCGTTACAGGTTCAGCGCCCGATGCACGTCGCCGCCGGCGCCCAGGGGCAGCTCTTTGGGGCCGATTACCTGAGCGATCAGATTGTGGTCTTTGGCGACGATGGGTCGGTCGTTCTTCGCATTGGCGGGCACGGTTCACAGCCGGGCCAGTTCGACGCGCCGGCCGGCGTGGCGATCGCCGACGACGGCTCGATCTACGTCGCCGACTTCAACAACCATCGCGTGCAACGGTTCGATGCAACCGGCGGGTTTGAACGGTCGTGGGGCCAGGAAGGCCACGAGCCTGGGCAGCTCTACTACCCAACCGACGTTGCCCTGGGGCCGGAGGGTCGCGTCTACATTGCGGACGCCTACAACCACCGGATTCAGGTGTTCACCCAAGACGGTGATTACATCACCGCGTGGGGACGCCAAGGAAACGCCGCAGGAGAGTTCGACGTGGCGATCGGTATCGGCATTGACGGAAAAGGTCGCGTCTATGTCGCCGATCAGTTCAACCATCGCATCCAAGTGTTCAGTTCACGGGGCGAGTTCCTCGGCGGTTGGGGCCAATCGGGCGCCGGTCCCGGGCAGTTCGACCGGCCGAGCGATGTCGCGTTCGATGAAGCAGGCCGCGCGTATGTCGCCGACTTCGGCAACGCCCGCGTCCAGGTGTTCACCGTTCATCAGATCACTACTCACACAATAAAGGGGGCTGCAACATGGCCAGGAAGACGACCCGTTCGATCGTCGCTGGGCCGCTGGTGGTACTGACCGCCCTTGGCGGGCTGTCCACCGCGACGCACGCTGCGGGACTACACACCAATGTCGCGCTGACTCCGCCGTTGGACGGAACGATCATCCGCACGCAGTGGCGCTATACCCGCCTCTTCAACGACCCCACGCTGCTTGACCGAGAGGTCCACTTGAGCGTTCAGCCGATCACGTTTGTACACGGCCTCACGGCGGATCTGGCGCTCATCGGAACCGTCCCGATCATTCATCGCAAGATCGAGTTTGGCTCCGGTGCGACCAAAACGGACACTGGCATCGGCGACATACCGCTGCTGGCTAAGTACCGCTTTTATGCGAACGACAAACCCCAACAAACCACACGCTGGGCGGTCATCGGCGGCGCGGAACTGCCGACCTTCGACGATCCGTTCTCCAGTGAGAGCTTCGACCCGATCATCGGCACCGTCTGGACGCATCAGCGGCTTGACTGGTGGATCGACTGGGATGTGCTGTACAAGGTCAACACGGCCGGCGGCATTGCCGGTGATGACGAACTGCGGGCCGACGCAGCGGCATCGCTGACGCTGCTAAGCGGTGAGAGCGAGACCCTAGGCCCGTGGACCCTGTACGCAATCGGCGAGATCAACACCAAATATATCACCGACGGAAGTGCCCAGGTCTTCGCATCGCCGGGCATACAGTTATTCACGTCTCGGTGGGTCGTGGAGGCGGGTGTGCAGCTGCCTATCTATCAGGACATGAAGTCCCCACGACTTGAGACCGACTTCACGTTTGTGCTCAGCGTGCGGATCGTGTTCTGACACCTCCGGCGCAAGCGCGGGCTGTGCGTCGCCTGCGGCTACGACCTCCGCCACGTGGATCATGCCGCCTGCCCGGAATGCGGGGCGGGGCCGAAGTCGGCAACTGCCTGACTCGCCGCTTCGAATAGTCCCGTCGTGAAGCGCCGTCTGATCAGCAGAGCGATCTTTCTGATCGTTGGCCTGACCGCCTGCACCACCGTGACCTGGAGTGGGTGGATGTGGCCTATTCAGCCTCTACCTGAGTCCACGTCATTGAGGTTGAACGAGGAAGAACGTGTGTTTTACGCCAGCTTCCGCCGTCCGTATATGCGTCTCGGCTTCGTCCTCAACACCGTCTACTACACGAGTACCCTCTGGCTGGTCATCGGTGGGTCGTCCCTCTTGCGCCAGCGAGTCGTCCGCCGCACGACGCTGGCAGGGCGAGGCTGAGGGATGACCCGCTACGCCACCAGCGTCTCACCGGCCGACGTTGCCGACCGGAATGCACCGCACCTGGCTTGGGCCGAGTTTTCGCCTCTCAATCATCCTGGACCTCTCAAGACCAGCCAAGAAGTGGCCGAGGGACCAATCGCGGATCGCGATTGGGCGACCGCGTTTATACCAACAGGAGAGTCACATGAAAACTCAAGAAATCAGCTTTGACCTGCGCCAGCAGGGCCAACCAATTGAGTATGCCGGTAGCACCAGAAACGTGTCGGACGGCTGCGAAGTACAGCTCGAAGCCGATGGTGTGCAAATCTGCGCCAAGGTGGTGAAGACCTACGATGACCAGACCTTCGAAGGTGAGGTGACAGGCTTCCCAGGCAGCAACCTTGATAAACTCGGCGATCTGAGAATCGGGTCTCCTATCCGCTTCCAGGACCGCCATATCTTCCAGTGTGCCGCCTGATCGGTTCGCCGCCCACCTTGGTCATCTACAGCCCGCCCCCCCGGCGGGCTTTTCTTTAGGACGGTTCCGATGTATCTGTCGCTGCCGACCCGGATGATCTGCTGGCCGTGGTAGCAATCTGGCCGGAGCGTTGGCGATCGGCGCCGCGACCGTTCGGATGGGGGCAGCGAGATGGCTTGAGGTACAATACATGCCACAGGACAATATTCCCACAAGGACAGGAGGGCATGCCATGGAAACTCGCGTCCGGTGTAAGCATTGTGCCGGTTGGATTCCCTCACCTGTCAGGTTCGGGGATATCGAAACGTTCGATGCTACTGCGTTGCATGGGAATAAGCTGCAATGCCCGTCTTGCGGTGAAAGGACTCCCTGCGACAAGGCGAACATGCGGGCGCGCTATGTTGGTGAAGGTGAGGAAGGCGGCTTCCTTGGTATTGAAACATAGCGCAACCGAGTTTTTGCACCATATGCGCCGAGGTTCAAGACGGATTTGTATTGATAGTTGCGCCGCGGACCGGTGCATCCGCAACCTGACGTCGATCGATCCCGAGGATCCCGTCCGGTTTGTTCAAGCTTCTCGGGTGAGGCGTGAGCAATGCTCAATATCTATGTAGGCAACCTTCCCCTTGACGTGAACAAGTCACAGCTTCACGATCTGTTCAGCCAGTACGGCGAAGTGGAGCGTGTGAACCTCATCACCGATCGCGACACCGATCGGGCACGCGGCTTCTGTTTCGTCGAAATGCACGACGACAATGCGGGTCGGGCGGCGATCGAGGCCCTCAACGGTCATGAACTCGGCGGGCAACCGATCATCGTCAGCGAAGCGAGACCTCGCAAGTCGGGCAGCGGCGGTCAACGTCCGCGCGGGTAGCGAATCTCGCCGTCGCGGACATCTCCGGTGCGGCCAATGTGCCGGATGGGTGCGTCGATGCGTTCGACCTGGCGAAGCTGCTGGGCGAGTGGTGCTCGGTGGCTGGCGGCAACCCTTGCGGCACTTGCTTCCCCCCGCCATAAGCGACGGGCTGCCGCACTCCAAGGTCAGCAGTGCCCTCGTTCCGTGCAACTTATGTCCAACCGCATCACCTGCGAAACCCTGGACGCCATGTGCTCGGTCTGCAAGGTCCACTGCGCGACATGGCGGACTCAGGATGCTGACACTGATGGCCACTGGACGCTCGACGCCTGCGACGACTTCGGGCAGCGGTGGATCGTCCATCACGACGATCTGCTGGAAGCGGTCGTGCTGCTGGGCGAGATGCTGGGGATCGATTGGTAACGGACGCCTGGGCCACAGAGCTGAGGCTGAGGATCGGTATAGGTGTCGAGCGAGTCGGCGGTTCGGCTAGTTGCCGTGGTCCTTCTCCAACTGCCAGGAGGTCGCGGGTCTGCCGGCCTCAGGCCACAGGTGGGCGACGATTTTGAATGAATCCCGGATTGACGCTCACACTCAGACGGTTGACAGCGCCTCTCCTCTCGGTGGCTTTGCGCGCCAATAACGAGAAAAGCGATCAAGGAGTCCAACCATGTCGCACACTGCATCCGCAACCGATCAGGGTCAACCGAATCTGCTCAAGACGCTGGAGCAACGGCTTCGCCAACGGCAGGCTGAGATCAGCGAACGGCGATCAGATACTCGCTACCCCCTCAACACCGGGGTGACACTTGCTGTCGAATCGGAGGACGGCTCGCAGAGGTCGATTGATGAGGCGTGGGCACTGGATTTCTCCAGAGGCGGAATGTTCCTGCTGACTGAACGAGCACTCGCTGTAGACGATGAGCTGGTCGTCGATTTCGGCTCGGCGCTGTGGGAGCAATTCTCCGCCCGAGTAAGCGTGGTCCATTGTGCGAAGCTGGTTGGGTCGATCTTCCGCGTTGGGGTGAGGTTCGTCCCGTGAGCCGAATGTCTAGGCGATATGGACTTCTCAGCGGGATTGTCAAGGCAGACAGGTGCCAGCCAAAGGTGCATTAGACATCGGTGCCAGTACCGAATACGAGCTCATGCGTATCAGCTTTTCGCCGCGAGACGTCGAATTGGGCGAGTGCTATTCGCACCAAAGCGACCCGGACAGCCACGTGCTGAGCTTCGCGCGTCTGCTCCGGCGCTAGCGCAGTCGCGCCGATCCGGCAGCCAAGTCGCTACCTCGGCCAGCAGGGTCAGCAGGTCGAGGATGCCGCCAGTCCCGTCCGCCAGATCGCTCACGAACACCGGCCCCGCTGCCCGAGCAGGATTCCCAGGTCGTCAATCGGCACGCTTGAAAGCCGTGGGACCGCATCATCACGCGGATCGTCGGAGCCACTGTTGCTCGCGCTTGGTCTTGTATTCGTTAATGATGTCCTGCTGCCGCCCGAAGTCCTCGGACAATTCAGGATCAAATTCGATGCCATAGTGGATCCTTGCCCCGACGAGTCGCCGGTAGCGGATGTTGCCAATCAGGTCAACGCAACGGTCGCAATTCGGCAACTGCATTGAGAATCCGACCCTCGTGGTTTCCACAAATTCGGCATCCAATTCGGCCTCAAGACTGACGGCTGCGCCGATCGCCGAGAAGTTCTCCAGCCGGGCCTCCACGGGCGGCTCTCCGTGACCAGCCTCTAAGGTCACTCTCACGAGGTCATTGGGATCGGGAAACACGCGCAACATTTTGCGGCGGTTGAAATACTCGCGGAAAGTCAGACACAGGTGGGCGTCAAGCTGCTCCGGGTGGAGAAAACGAAAGCCGTAGCGACGAGCGCCTGCTTCCTCGGTGCGGTGCTGGACCCTCACCGCAACCCTCAAAGGTTCGTTGAACTTCTCCGAGGTGAAAACGAGATCGATCTCCTGGCCAACGGTCAGGTTCGGCCAGTTCGGCGGCGGGAAACGGATAGCGACGCCGCAGGCACTCGTATCAACCAGGTGGCCCACGAATGGTGAGCCCCCCGGATTGTGCATCGTCGCCACCAGGCCCGTGGTAGCGTCAACTTTGACCCGGTATTGTGCTCGCCGACAATTATGCATATGACAGGACAAAGAAGGGGAATTGCGGGTCAGCGGTATCGGCCGTAGGGGGATGCGCCTCACGCCGCGCCATTGCCGGAGGCAAACAAATCGAGGCCCCGTCAGCACGTTTATCGATCCGCGCCGTCGGCAACTTTAGCGGTCTCTAGCTCGGGGATCGCGCGGCGGTCATGTTCAGCGCCCGTGGAGCGAGAGAGTGAACGAGCGGGTCATGACCGCCAGTCCGCATCGACATAGAACTGGACGGTCATGCCAACTGGCGAGACATCGGTGCTAGAGCGGCCACATCGGGGTCGTAGTCATTGAGGTCACCAAGCACGTGCGGCGGGACCTTCGCCATGCAATCACCTCAATAAGTCGCATGGGCTCCCCGGGAGCACACGCGGCTTCTTTATCTGTGTCGATGGTTGGCAAGCCCTGCTCTGCCGACTTCGGAAAGCGGCGATGCAGTTCCTTTTCCTTTAGCCCTGGGAAGCAATGCCTGCCTTGGTTCGATAGTTGTGCGGACTCTCGCGCGTGATCAGATGCTCGATCGTCTTGAGGCGAGAGCCAATGACCTTATGGCTAACTATTCTTGAATTGGCCTCATCCACTGCGTCCTCTGCTAGCTTGAGGCCGGTTGTCGCATAATCTGGCAGCGTCTGGGGATCGAAGTTGGGGTCGATAGACCCGGCATCCGGCGGGTTGAGGCTGGGATATTGATTGGGATCCAGGATCTGGTCGATACCCGCCAGCGCTGCGTTGAGGTCGTCGGCGACTTCAGACTTTTCCGGCTCATCCAGCGGCCCAGGATTGGTGCCGATCCTCACTGCAGCGTCCTCAAGGTCTCTTATCATGTCTTTCATGATCTCGATGATGTCGTCCATCAGATTCGCGACGGGACCAATCTCGCTGCCAGCCGTCTCAGCGAGGGATTGATCCGATGGAGCCGAGCCGAAGGCGGCTGGATTGCCGGGGACCTGCAAGACGAGCATCGCGACCATGAGAGCTGCGGCCAGGACCGCCCCGATCGCGGCCCGGGGCGTGAAACGGCGATGGGCTGCCCTGGTGCCCCCTCCATTCAGGGGCGGCGAGGCGCAACCAGTTGGACATGAATCAGGACTTGCTCTCTTGGCGGGACCTACCGCCACGATAGACGTAGACTGGGTAAGATCAGATCGTTGCATAACACTTCCTCCGGCCCGGAAGTATGCTGCTCATCAATGGGCCGGCACGGTGCCGATCACGCGCACAAAGGAAGGCGATCGCTTCGTTGGTAGTGTGAGCAGGAAACCTTGGTTTTGGTGAAAGAGGGAAGTGTGAGGAGGAGTCGTGCTGGACCGGCATTCTGTGAACAAAGCCGCACCAGATGACACCAACGGCTGCGGCAGTGATGAACACATCCAGACTGCGGATCTAGGCGGAGCAGCATCTGACAGGGCTGCGGTGCTGGAGCTGCTCCGGCGGATGCGGGCCGGTGATCGCGAGGCTGCGGCGCTCTTCATCACTCGCTACGGCTCTCGGATCAGGCGGCGCATCCGAGGGAAGCTCAGCCCAGCGATGCGGCGCATCTTCGACTCGCAGGAAATCCTGTCCACACTCGGGCGAAGGTTGGACCTGTACGTCCGATCGGGAAGACTAGAGGCGGCCAACGAACAGCAGCTGTGGGCGCTCGTGTTCCGCATGGCCAGCAATGCGGTGATTGACAAGGCTAGGGTGTTCCACCGTCTTCAGCAGGTTGAAGATGAAGACGGGGTGTTCGCTCAGGAGTTATCAAGTCGTCTGCGCCAAGCTCAGCGTAGCAGGAAAGAAGGAGTCGAGATCGAAATCGACCGAGCGCTGAACGTTCTGCGTGACCGGACCGACCGACAGATTCTCTCCCTTTGGCTCGTCGGAACGCGCCACACCGTGATCGCCGAGCACGTCGACTTGGCGGCGACAGCGGTCAGGAAGCGCTGGCAGAAGATCAAGTCGGAACTTCGGGAACAATTCGCGGCGGAGATTCATCGGTGATCGCCCACGAGTTCCTGCTTGCGGACGACTTGAATTTGCTCTACCGGAACAGCACAAGTGACCCGGATTTCGCGCATATCATCCATCACTTCCGGATTGAAACCGATACACAACTGGCAGATCTGATCGAAGCTGACGGTCGCCTCCGTCTTCGCCTCAATCGGCCCGTTATGCTAGACCGATACCTTGGTGCGATTCCCGAGTTGTCGGCAAGGTCGGATCCGCTTGATGCAGCTATTGACATGGCCCTTCGGGCGCTCGCCAGGACCGGCCGTGCTGACGAGCAGTCGATCGAGGAACTGATCGCAAGGTTTCCGCAGCTCGGTTCATTCATCCGGGACGCGGCCGCGCTGAATAATGCGCTCTGGTCAACCGCGCACGTCCAGAAGCACCTTGCGATGTCGGCTGCCAAAGAGCTTCCCTGCGACTTCGGCCCGGTACTCGAGAACGGCGTTCACCGGTATGAGCTTCGAGAGCTGCTTGGTGAGGGTGCGTTCGGCCAGGTCTATCTCGCCGTTGATCGCCAGCTTTCCGAGAAGGACCATCCCGCGTTGGTCTGCATCAAGGTACTTCCCGGAGATGATCGCTCGGCCTGGACCCGACAACAGCTCATTGATGAGGCCACAAAGGCCCGGCGCATCGGCCATCCGAGCGTGGTTCGAGTGCTCGACCGCGGTGTCTCGGATCAGAACCAGGACTTCCTCGTCTATGAGTTCGTTGAGGGCGGTGATCTTGCGAAGTGGGCGCGCCGTCGCACGGGTACACGCGACGTCGGCGACGCGGCTCGGCTCGTTGCCAAGATAGCGCGCGGTGTGCACGCCGCCCACATGGCCGGGCTCGTGCACTGCGATTTGAAGCCAAACAACATCGTGCTCACCACGGACGGCGAACCGAAGGTCGCAGATTTCGGAATTGCGATCCGAGTGGACGACCAGAGCAATTCGTGCCAAATGAACGAAAGCCAGTTGGAGCCGCCAGGGAACCTGGCGTTCATGTCCCCGGAGCAGTATCGGATGGAGCCGGGGGCGTTGACGATCCCAACCGATGTGTACGCATTGGGAGGGATTCTCTACTGGCTGCTTACCGGGATCCTCCCGAACGGTTCAACGCCGCAGGCGATCCAGCGTACGCACGATCCCGTTGAAGGCCGCAGCGAGCCACCGCCTCTTCGGCCGCGCTGCCATGAAGCGGACCGCGACCTCGAGGCGATCTGTCATCGTACGATGGCGATTCGCCCCGAACATCGCTACAACTCAGCGGCAGGCGTTGCCGATGATCTGGAGGCGTGGCTGCGTCGCGAACCGATACCGTGGACAAAGCCTTCTTTGTTCCGCAGGATCAAGCTTTGGACCCGGCGAAAACCTGCGCTGGCTGGTGCCGCGGCAGTTATCGTGGTGCTGATTCTGGCGAGCGGCGTCGCTCTCCAGTATCTGAGGTCCGAGGCCAGTCAGCGCCGACTCGAAGCCGCCGTCTCCGAAGCTCGTCTCGAAGAGGAAGAGCGGTCTCGAGACAACTTTCGAACCCACCTGACGCGGTTCGTCGCACGGCTAGAGGAGGCCCACAGCCAAGGCCTCGCCAACGACGTGCTAACGCAGATCTGGCTTGGGGAATGGCTCTTTGGACCGACTGTGCTTGCCGACGGCCCAGACCGCTTCGAGCTTTGGGACATGCGCGTGAACATTGTCCGCGATCTCGTCGAACAGGCCAAGAACGCCGGACGGGATCACGACTTCCACACGCTGCTGTGGGAAAGTGCCCTTGGGTTTTGGCTGATCAAAGATGGAGAATACCGCGAAGTCGAGCCGCTCATGGCGGAGAACTACACCAAGTGGCAGGCGCTTCTTGATCCTGAGGATCCATGGCTGGTCCATCTGCAAGCGATGCGGGCATGCGCTGTCGTAAACCGACTTGCTGATGAGCGTGATGATTCTGAGTCGCCGCGCGGAAGCCCGCAGGAATCGCTCCCGATTGCATCCACGCTGGAGCAAGCAGAACAAATGCTCAATGCAGACGCTCCTGGGTCCCCGCTTCATCTTCTTGTTCTCGGTTCGATGCGGCGGCTCTACGAGCCCGATCTTCTCGATCGCCCTCAGCGCATGAAAGCGGTTGAGGAACGCCGTCGGGCACTATCTGAGTAGGCCGCGCACCCGGCTGCGATAGCACATCACATCCTCTTCGAGATCGAAAGACTCGACCTTCTGTGAGGCAAGATGGTGATGCGAGGTCGGAAGACCCGCCGCGAGGTCATCATGTTCGGGTGGAAGTACCTCCCCACTTCTCGAAGCGTCGAGCCCGCCCTCCCATTGCCGAGCTTCTTGAAGCGTGTTCGCGATCGGTGTGCCGAGTGCACCGGGGTCTCTGACACCCTCCTGGAGCAAGTGATCGCCACCCGCTATGAACCAGGCGCTGGGACACGCTGCCAGAGCCAGACGTGTTGGCGGCGGAGATCGCAGACGACTTGCAGTGGGCTCTGGAGCAGTTCGGCAGTATCGCAGTCGAGCTAGGCCAGTAATGACGATCAACCTCTGATCGGTTCGCCGGCCCCCGCTTTGGCGGCATCCCTGTCGTCTGCCAAGAACACCGTTGCCAAACAGCGCTCCCGGATGCCGAGTGCGTCCTAGAGTGCGTCCTGAGGGGAGGTGTACTGGGGCCGATTCGATCCGACACAACCCGATTCATGGTCCGTTGCGGCCCATTTTCGGCGACAGACATGCATCTGCCACGTACTTCTAAACCGCAGGTCGCAGGTTCGAGTCCTGCCCGGGGCGTTCAAAAACGCCATTTTGAGGGCTTCTGACCTTCCAAAACCGCCCAGTACGTCCTGAGTACGTCCTGGACACTGCCGTCAGTTGATCACTGAGAGGTAGCGCTGGAGATGCAAGGCCGGACGAAGCCTGGCTCAACCCGGATTTCCCAGATGACCTCGGCGTTCTTGAACATGCCTCGACGACGGTCGGTGACCGGCGGGGTTGCCGCTACTGATCTGTTGACGCTGCTGGCGAACTGGGGGCCGTGCGCGTGAGAAGATGGCCATAAGTCATGAGCCATGGGTTTAGCCGGCGGGCTTGCCCCGCCCGGTGCCGCCCTCATGCAGCCTGAGCTTTCACGTGTTCTGCACGTCGTTGGCCTGGTGTGATCGCAACGAAGGGGTATCCTTCACATCGGAAAGGAGGCGTCCGATGAGCGTTTCGACGCAAGCCTGGATGCTCGCTCTGGGCCTGGCTCTCTTTCCCGGCAAGGCCCTGGCCGGCAGCGACTCGCCCCAGTTCATCCTCCAATGGGGTTCCAACGGCGCCGGGCAAGGCCAGTTTTCCGGACCGCACGGGATCGAGGTCGATGCCGTCGGCAACGTCTACGTCGTCGATACCGGAAACAATCGCATCCAGAAATTCACCTGCGACGGGATGTTTCTTATGACCTGGGGCTCCTTCGGGGCCGCAGATGGGCAATTCAACCATCCCCACGGAGTCGGCATCGGACCCAAAGGCAACATCTACGTCGCCGAGACCGGCAACAACCGCGTTCAGAAGTTCACCAGCGATGGGGTCTTCGTCACGAAGTGGGGCTCCTTCGGCGACGGGGACGGACAGTTCCGCCATTCCCATGGCCTCGCCGTGGACAGCAACGGCAACGTCTTCGTCGCGGACCGGAACCAGAATCGCGTCCAGAAGTTCACCAGCGACGGAACCTTCATCTTGGCGTGGGGAACAACCGGCACCCGAGACGGACAGTTCACCGGCACCAACGGCGTCGCCGTCGACTTGGATGACAACGTCTTCGTTGCCGACAGCAGTCCGCGGGTTCAGAAGTTTACGAATGACGGCGTGTTCATCACCTCTTGGGGCTCCGCCGGCGCCGGAGACGGTCAGTTCAACTTCCCCCGCGGTCTCTCGACGGATGAGTTCGGAAACGTCTACGTCGCCGACCGCAATCTCCATCGCATGCAGAAGTTCACGGGAGCCGGAGCTTTCCTCGCGAAATGGGGCTCGTTCGGCGCGGGCGAGGGCGAGTTCAACTTACCGTACGCCCTCAGAGCGAGTGAAGACGGATTCGTCTACGTGGCCGACTCGAGCAATCATCGCGTGCAGAAGTTCCGCGTGACCCCATGCCCCGCCGATATCTCCGGTCCGCTCGGCCCCGGCTTCCCCGACGGATGCGTTGATGCGTTTGACCTCGGGGCCATGCTCGGGGCGTGGTGTTCAGGCGTCAACGATCCGAACCCGCCGAGCCCGCCCTGCGAGAACTGCACCCCTGCGAATCTCGCCGTCGCGGACATCTCCGGTGCGGGCAGTCTGCCGGATGGGTGCGTCGATGCGTTCGACCTGGCGAAGCTGCTGGCGGAGTGGTGCTCGGAGGCCGGCGGCAACCCGTGCGGCACCTGCTTCCCGTAATCGACGGGTGGCCCGCCCGACTTCGACGGCGATGGCAACGTCGGCATCCTCGATCTGCTCGCGTTGCTGGCGAACTGGGGGCCGTGCCCATAGGAATGTCCAACCGCATCGCCTGCGAATCCCTGGACGCCATGTGCTCGGTCTGCAAGGTCCACTGCGCCACATGGCGGACTGAGGATCGTCAGGGCGACGGCCACTGGACGCTCGATGCCTGCGACGACTCGGGCCAGCGATGGATCGTTCACCACGACGATCTGCTGAAAGCGGTTGTGCTGCTGGGCGATATGCTGGGCGTGGATTGGGAGGACGGGTAGGCCGCCGCCAGGCTATCGTTGTGTCGTGATACGCCGCCTGTTCACGCTCGCGTTGTTCCTGTTGCTCGGCGCGGTTGTCAACGTCGCCGTGGCGTAGGGATTCGCCGCAGGGTCTGCGCCTGCGAACGTAGAGTCGCCGGAGTTCACACCGAGGAAGATCGCGGAGGATGAACAACACCCGGCGTTCGAGCGGTGGAGGCTCTGCAACGACTTCCAGAGCGGCCGCCTACCGCTACGCCACCCCGATGTGCTTAAGCAACGTGGGCGAGTACTCAGAAGCTACCTCACCGAAGCCGCAACCGTGTAGTTCTGAATGATGGGGTTGGGAAGGAGATGATGAGTGGCAAGGAGGGCAGCCGCCTCCTTCGGTTGGCCAAAGCCGACGAGTTTCGACACAGATACGCAGTAGGCCACAAAGGCCTGACGAAGCTCGGGGAGCTTGCCCTTGGTCACCACCCTTGTGTCGGGAGGAGGTGTTGCGGCGTGCTCGAACACTGATGACGGATGAACGAGGACCGGCGACGCAGAACAAGTGTTGTCGTACGTCGAGCGAAACCAGTTCACCGAGCCTGCGAGCTGGTTGCAATCCTTCTTGCTCACGGTGCTCGTGGTCGCCTCATTCTTGCATTCGATTATGAAGTAACGGAGGTCCCCAACCGCCCACAGCACGTCGGGGCCAACACCGAACGCGGATTCGGGCAACTGGGGTCCGAACCCGAGTAAGAGAGCTACGTCGTGCATCGCTCGGTGGAACCGCTTGAACGAGCTAGGTCGGAACTCAAGCCCGTCAGCGATGGAATGTGCCGCGACCACGAGTGCGTTAGGCTTCGTGAAGTGCTGGCGGATGTAGGCCAGGCTCCTGGTCGCTTGTTCTGCCGCCACGGGCGAAAGACGCGAGTATTGAATGCCAGCCTGTGGGCGGACAAGTTGGTTATTCAACTGAACGGCCGCCCGCTGACGCTCCTGTGCGTCAACGGCGTTTAGAGGATGCGTGTACTCGGCGAGCTCGGCCATGAGCCAGCCCTTTACCGCACGCTCATCGACACCGTCGACTATCTGCTGCATGGTGTCTACTGCCGTTGAGTAGTCGTTCATTGAAGCTGCGTCGAATGCCGTACGTCGGGCAATCGCGACCGAAAGGTCCGCACTCTCCGTCGTGTACTTCGCGTGAACCAACGCTGACTTTGCCGCCTTTACCCACTCGGCATTTCGGTCAAGGCAATAGTCCACTGCCGTGCCAATCTCCTCGATGCCTTTGCCACGTACCTGGCTACCGACCTGCTCTGAGAGGTCGAACTGAGCCCTCGTTGGAGGCGTGAAATGTGAGACGCCGTTTCGGGTGAATAGGTGTCCGGTGAGCGACCGCCCCATGAGGAGCACTACACAGTGGTCATCGCTTGCCCGAACTCCACGGCCCATTCCCTGTTCGATTTGCTGCACGGATCTACCGACTTCGAGTGATGACCCGTGCAACACCGACCCCTGTTCAATCTGGTCAATCGCTCGCCGGGCATTTGGAAGACCATCGAGAACGAGGATGCGGCACGCGGCGTGCGGTAGGTCGATGCCGTCGTACTTGTTCACGAGGACAACAAGCCCCACGTGCCCCTCGGTCAGTTTGGTCACGCCGCTTGTCAGGTTCTCTGCCGTGAGCTTCAAGTCGGAAACGTCCTCCCAGAACTTCGCTCTGTAGTGCGAAGGGACGATTACAACAACATTGCAGGACTTAGACTTTGCAGCAACAAGTCCCTTGATGTCCTTGTCTGAAACTGCGGGGTCTAACTCCTGGGGCACCAGAATCATCCGGTCGCCAATGTCGCTTGCACTTCCCGGCGTGATTGCGGTCGAGATGTCATCTGGATTCGCGTCGAAATGGGTTACCAGAATGCTGTCATCGGCGAACGTCGCACTCATGAATAGCCTGCGTTCGGCACGCTCGAAGCTGGGAATGACGCCCACGGGCAGGCATCGTGGGGAGAGTTCGACTCGTCCGCCGCCTAAAACACATCTGCACTGCTTCAAACAGTCCCGCAGCAACGGCCAGACGAACTTCACATCGTCGTCATCTCGTTCTTCATGCAGGATGGCCTCAACCTCTTGGACCTTGTTGAGCCATGCCCAGAACGGCACGAGCATTCGCCTGTGAGGTTCATGTTGCTCCACGTCCAAGACCGCACTGGTTGACTGAGCCTCGAGGTCCGGCCGGAACAAGGCGAACAGCTTGCCGTATGCATTGTGCGTGGCATCCAGGTCAAGCGTGAACTGTTCTTCAGCCGTTGCAAGACATGCATGAGCATCGTCCAGAATCAAGCTGCCTATGGGGATTCGTACGCCTTGCTGGCCAACGCCGAACTTAGACTTGCCGTTCAGCAGCACGAAGATGTTGGTAACGAGAATGGCTTTTCCGCGTGCGACGGCAATCGCCCTCGGGTCCTCGGCGACCGCGACGCCGAGGCCCTTAGCTTCCTGAATCACCTGTGACGCCAGGTATGGCGTTGGTGCAATGTAGACCGCGGGTCCCTTGTTCTCGTTGAGGCAACTCTTGAGAATGAGAAGACCAACGACGGTCTTGCCGCCGCCCGTGTTCATCTTGACCCGTAAGTCAGTCGCCGACTCTCGCCTAGCGAACCACTGGTCGAGCACTTCGGCCTGGACGTCGCGAAGGTACCCGTACTTTGGCTGCTTATCGGGAAGAACCGCGAAGACTTCGCGTGGGTGCACCACTGTGTCAGTCGTCGACGGAGCCGCAATCTTGGAGAAGTCCAGAGGCATGGGCGGTATCCTAATGCAGGGCCTGGCCGCCCGCACGCTGTTTCGCGCCGCCAGCCGCATTGGGGGCGTCTACGGAGGTCAGGTACGGCGTCAGGTCGGCCTTGCTGCTGCCGTAGTCGTCGCCACCGTACATCGGAAGGATGAAGGCCAGCACATCGAGACCGCCGTTCAGGGCGTCCTTGACGACAACCTTGAAGAAGGCATCCGGTACGGCCACCTTGATCTCGCCGGGGTCGCCGATCCACTCCGAAGGCGTCCTGTTGTTGAAGAC
>JADFFQ010000004.1 GCA_022568135.1 Planctomycetota bacterium
CTTGGACCAGTTGAGCTTGACGCGCTCGAACTCGAGCCCCCATTGATCGCCGTGGGTCACGGCTTCACGATACAGCTCTGCGTTGTGCAGCAGGGCCTTGGTCGGGATGCAACCCCAGTTCAGGCACACGCCCCCGAGCTTGTCGCGCTCAATGCACGCGGTGCGCAGGCCGAGCTGTGCGGCGCGGATGGCTCCGACGTATCCCCCCGGCCCGCTGCCGATGACAATCAAGTCGTAGTGTTTCGCCTCAGCCACGATCAGCATCCTTTCCGGTAGCGCTGGTTGATATGGGTGCGGCATTGTAACTCGGCCCGCCGGACGATGGCGGCATCGCCGGCGCCACGGGCGAAGCGACGGCAGGCCGATATCTGGACCTGCTCGTCAAGTGCCACCTGCCTCAAGCCGATGATGCAAGGGGCCAACCATGTCACGCGACCAAAGGGATCTCGCCATGTTTGTGGCCCAAACGCGCCCACGGCTGGGCCGTGACAGGTCGAGACAACCGTCAATCCATCCGGCAAACGCAGCTGTTGTTCGATCCACAGGAGTGGCGTGATAGGCAACCAGCCCAGCCAGCAGACAAGATCGCACACCCGCACCGGCCTGGCCCTGGCGTTCAGCATGGTGCTGGGCGTTTGCGTTGTCCTCGCGGCACTCCTGGCTCTCTCGGCGTGGTGGGTCCGCAGGGACCTGAAGCAGATCACCCAAGTCGAGTTGCCGCGCGTGGACGCGGCCATGGAGATGGAGATCAACACCCTGGGCACCGGGCTGGCCGTGGCCCAATTCCTTTATGACCAGGACAACCAGCACCTGGAGCGCATCGCCAAGGATCGGGCGGACTTCAATCGGGCCTGGGAGGCTTATCACCGGCTTGCGGGGCCCGGCACAGTGGAGTCGGAGTTGGCCGATCAAGCCCAGGAGTTGTATGAGCAGTTTTGCCAGGTCGGGGACGAGTTGATCGCGACCGATCGCCGAATCCTCGCTGAGCTGAAAACCGTGGGCGACCTCCTGACGGCGATCGACAATCTGCTGGATGAGAAGTTGCAACCGACGGCGGACTCAGATGAACTCAGACTGCTCATGGATCTGGAGATCGACGTCAACGAGATGTCCCGCCGGTTCAACGCCTACCTCACGACCGCAGACGAAGCGGCGCTGTCCGAATCCTTGACCGGAGATGAACAGGAGTTCCGCCAAGACCTGGCCGCGCTCCAGTCAATGCCGCTTTCACAGGAGGAACAGGGATGGGCCCAGGAGTTGGAGCGGCTCTTTGAAGAAGTGGTCGCAGGGCACGCGACCGTCCACCAGGACAAACAGCTCTTGGATGGCGGCGTGGAGGAATTCGGTCGCCTCCGCATCGCGCTGGATGACCTGCTGGATGATTCGATCCAGCAGCGGGCGGTCGAGGATATCCGCAGCGCCTCGTCCTTGGCCGCGAGCCGGATGAAAGTGTTCACCCTGACCGCCGTGGTCCTTACCGTGGCAGCGTTGCTGCTGCTGGCTCCGATTCTGCGAGTCGCACGCAAGATGTCCGACACGGAGCGGCGACTGCGTGAGAGAGAGCACCAGCTTCGGCATGATGCGCTGCACGATTCTCTGACCGGCTTATCCAATCGAGCCCTGCTCAACGACCGCATCGAGCAATGCATCGAGCGCGCGAAGCGCCACCGCGACTACAGATTCGCCTTGCTCTTCCTGGACCTCGACCGCTTCAAGGTGATCAACGACAGCCTGGGGCACACGGTGGGGGATCAACTCCTGGTGGCCATCGCCAAGCGATTCGACGCGTGCCTGCGATCAACGGACACCCTGGCTCGCCCGGATCGAGAGGTCCTTGCCCGCCTTGGTGGAGACGAATTCGTCATTCTGCTGGAGGATCTTCGAGACGACACGGACGCCAGCCGTGTCGCGGAGCGAATCCTGGCCGAACTGTCACCGGCCTTTCAGCTGGCAGGGCACGAGATCACCGCCAGCGCCAGCATCGGCATCGCGCTGAGTGGCACCGATTACGACCGGGCTGACTACATGCTGCGCGACGCCGACACCGCGATGTATCATGCCAAGGCCGCGGGTAGGAGCCGGTATCAGGTGTTTGACAAGCCCATGCATGAGCGGGCCGTGAAGCACCTGCAATTGGAAAGCGACCTTCGCCGGGCACTCGAGCGGCAGCAGTTCGAGCTGCATTACCAGCCCATCGTGTCGCTCAAGACCGCCAGGATCACGGGCTTCGAGGCCCTGATCCGCTGGAACCACCCGAAGCGCGGCCTCGTTTCCCCCGCGGACTTCATTCCCCTGGCCGAGGAGACCGGACTGATCGTGCCCATCGGCCGGTGGGTGCTCCACGAGGCGTGCCGGCAGTTGCGCGCCTGGCAGGAGCACTGCCCGCCCGACCAGTCGCTTTCGATCAACATCAACATCTCAAAGAGGCAGGTCTCGGAGGGCAATCTGGCTCGAGACGTCACCAAGGTGCTCAGAAGGACCGGGATTGACAGCCGGTGCTTGAAGCTGGAGATCACCGAAACCGTGATCATGGAGAATCCTGATTCCATCATGGCGGTGCTTGGGGAACTCAAGGAGCTTGGCGTCGAGTTACACATGGACGACTTCGGCACGGGCTCTTCATCGCTCACCCACCTGCACCACTTCCCGCTGGATGTGCTCAAGATCGACCGCGCGTTCCTGGAGAACCTGCAGGGCAACTTGCAGTATGCCGCCGTCGTCCATGCGGTCGTGACCCTGGCACACAACCTCAACATGGAAGTCACCGCCGAGGGCATCGAGACGTCTGAGCAACTGGCGCAGATCCTCGCCCTGGATTGCGACTACGGCCAGGGATTCCTGTTCTCCAAGCCGCTGGGCGCCGCGGAGGCGGAGGCGGTCATCGGCAAGCAGTTCCTCCTTCACCAGGCCGCGTGATCGCCTCACCGTTCGGTCCAAAGCCGGGGCACCGCAGCACCATTGCTCCGGACGTTGACGGCCGTACCATGCGCATCTAGCATCCGCCTCCCGTTCGATGTTGGAGCGCATTGTGCCGACCGCCGTTATCAGCGACATCCACGCCAACCTCGAGGCGCTCCAGGCGGTGCTCGATCACATCGACACCCAGAACATCGATCGCATCATCTGTCTGGGCGATATTCTCGGCTACGGCCCCAGCCCGGTGGAGTGCGTCGATCTGGTGGCCGAGCGCTGTGAATGGTCGTTGATGGGCAACCATGACTTCGGCGTGGTCTACGAGCCGACCAACTTCAACCTCGCCGCGGAGCAGGCCGCGTACTGGTCCAGAGAGCAGTTCGAAGCTCAACCGGGCAGCGACAAAAGCGCCAAACGTTGGGAGTTCCTCAGTCGGCTCCGCGTGCGCGTGAGCTTCGACAGCTTCTTGTGCGTTCACGGCACGCCCCGCCGGCCGATCAACGAGTATCTCTTCCCGGAGGACGCCCTGAACTCTCCCGTGAAGATGCAGCAGATCTTCGAGCTGATCGACCGGTACTGCCTGGTCGGCCACACCCATGTCCCCGGGGTGTTTACCGACGAGCCGGATTTTTATCCGCCGGACGATCTTGACGGGGAATACAAGCTTCGCGAGGATGAAAAAGCGATCATCAACCCCGGCTCGGTGGGCCAACCGCGCGACCTCGACCCGCGAGCCAGCTACGCCGTCATTGACGACGATCGCGTCAGATTCATCCGCCTGGAGTACGATATCGATGCGGTCGTGGCCAAGATCCGCAGCGTCCCGGAGCTTCTGGATTGGCTGGGTGAACGGCTCTACGAAGGCAGATAACTCGCGGCCTGCCGAGTGGCGCGACCGCCCGGTGAGCCGATGATCCTCGGTGTCTTCCCGCATGGATCCTCGCGTACGACGCATTGCCATCACCGTTTTCGTGCTCGCCCTGGCCGGCGGCGTCGTGGTGTCGATGCTGCTGCCAAAGCGGTCCCCCCCGGCCAGCCCGCCTCCGACCGCTCAACAGACCCAGGCCGTCACGCAACCACCCGAGCCCGAACGATCCAGTGAGACAGCCGCAACCCAGGATTCCGACCCGGCCGGCGACACCTCCGCCGACGTTCCACTTGCCGGCGAGGCCGCCAAACCGTTGGGTGCTCTGCGGGCCATCGCCCCGCCGGGGGAGATCTCCGCGCCCGGTGTCGCGCCGCATCCGCTGGGCTCGCTCGAACCACGCGATCACCGCATGCAGTTGCAGCTCTCCCGCCGTGGCGCGGGCATCAAGTCGATCGCCTACAGCAACATCTGGGAGACCGCGTTCGCGAAGCGCCAGGCGGACGCCTATTACCAAGCCGTGGCCGTCGGCCGAACCCACGGCGATCCATTACCCGACGAGCGGTGGCGCTACATCCTGCAAACCGAGCAGCCGTACAAGTGGTACGACGGCACGGCAAACTCTTGGCTATCCCTCACCGTGCCCCTTCTTGCTGTGTATCGAGTTGAGATCAACGGCGAGCGGGTCCCTCTGCTGAAAGAATCAGTCTGGTCGCAGACGGCTCCCGGCCGCTTCGAGACCCGAGTGGTGGACGACGATGACACACCCATCCTGCACATCACTCGACAGCTCATCCTTGGCAGCAACTATGACATCACCTTCGAGCAGCGCCTCACCAACCTGACCGAGAGGTCGTTGGAGGTCAGATGGGTGCAATACGGCCCCCCGGAACTGCGAATGGATCGAGCGCGGTACATCGATCGCCGGCGGGATCGCATCGCCTTCCTCCAATATCCCGACACCTTTCCCGAGATCATCAACACCCACGACAACGACTATCTCTTCGAGCACGGCCCTCTCTTGAAACGAACTGACAAGGCGCGCGAGCTGGTCGATCGCGCCAAGAAGGCCAATGTCGCCGTCGATTCGCAAAAGCTCAACGAACTGCTGACTCTCTGGCCGACGCAGGAAAGCCTCAACGAGAACTACGAGCTTGCATGGTTCGCCGCGACCAACCGGTACTTTGCGCTCGCGGTGCATCCGATCGTTGATGCGCAGGGCGGCGGAAATCGCTCGCTTGAGGACGTCGTATCAGAAATCCGCACGGAAGCTCCCGGCAACAAAGGCGACAACAACCGGATCGCCTTCACCACCTTGTACAGCCCCAAGCGTGCAATCGCCCCGGGCGGAGAAGTCGCCTTCGATCTCGGCGTCTACGCAGGCCCGCTGGATCGCGAAATCCTCGGCAAAGAGGAACCGTTCAAGTCGCTGCACATGCAGGGGCTGATCCTCTACCAGATGTCCAGCTTCTGCGCGATCTGCACCTTCCAATGGCTGGCCAAAGGCCTGCTGTGGTTTCTCTCGGGTGTGCACTTCGTCATTCTCGACTGGGGCCTGGCCATCATCCTCCTTGTCGTCGTGGTCCGCACGTTGCTGCACCCGCTGACCAAGAAAGCCCAGGTCAACATGCAGCGCTTCGGGAAGGTGATGGGCGATCTGAAACCCGAGATCGAGAAGCTCCAGAAGAAGTACAAGGACGAACCAAAGAAGCTCCAGCAGGAGCAGATGCGGATGATGCGCGAGCGGGGCGTCAATCCGTTTCAGATGCTGGGGTGCCTGCCGATGTTCCTCCAGATGCCGATCTGGGTGGCGCTGTATGCCATGCTGTACTTCGCGTTTGAGCTGCGGCACGAGCCGGCGTTCTGGGGGTTCTTCCAGTTCTTTTGGAACTGGCCGTTTCTCGCCGACCTCTCCAGTGCCGACCACTTCTTCTGGGAGTTCGACGAACCCTTTACATTCCTGAAGTTCTTCAACGTCACCGGCATCAACTTCCTGCCCATCCTCATGGGACTGGTGTTCTTCTTTCAACAGAAGTACATGGCCCCGCCGCCCAGCCCCTCGATGACCAAGGAGCAGATTCAGCAGCAAAAGATCATGAAGGTGATGATGGTCGTGCTGTTCCCGATCATGCTCTATAGCGCTCCTTCAGGGCTGACGTTGTACATCTTCACCTCCAGCCTCTTCGGCATCATCGAGAGCCGCCACATCCGCAAGCACATCAAGGACGTCGATCTCACCCCGCCCAAACCCAAACCCCAGGCGAAGCGCAAGCCCAAGGACCCGCAGGCCAGAGCCTTCGCCGACGCGATCGATCGCGCCAAGGCCAAGCGCCGCCCCCCGGCGAAGCACTTCAAGAAACGCAAGAGCTAACTTGTTTAGCCGCCGCCTCCCGGCGGCGGATCTCCAGCCGGCGGACCTCCAAGCGGCGCATCACCGTGGACACCTCAGCCGTCATTCTTGCCGTTGCTTCGCCGCCCGGCCGATCGCCGCGCGGCATCATTCGCATCAGCGGCCCCGCCGCGTTTGATCTGCTGCGCCCACATCTGCACGCCGCTGCGTTGGGTAAGCGCCAGATGCAAGCCGGCCGCTTGCGGCTTCGCGCGCTCGATCTACCGGTGATGCTACTGGCGTTCCCCGCGCCGCATTCGTACACGGGCGAGAACTCGGCCGAACTGCAAATGCCCGGCAATCCGGATCTCCTGCATCGCGTCATCGACAACTTGATCGACTCCGCTGGGGCCATCGGCATCGAAGCCCGCCGAGCCGAGGCCGGTGAGTTCACCGCCCGAGCGTTCTTCAACGGCAAGCTAACCCTCACCCAGGCGGAAGGCGTGGCCGCGATCATCGCCGCCCAATCCGACGCCCAGTTGCGAGCCGCTGGGTTCCTGTGCAGTGGCAGACTCGGATCCTTTGCCCACAAACTGGCCGATGACCTTGCCAATGCCCTGGCCCTGGTCGAAGCCGGCATCGACTTCACCGACGCTGAAGATGTCGTCGCCATCAGCCCGCACGATCTTCACGCACGACTCGTTGCCCTCTATAACGACGTCGAAGCGCAGCTGAACCGCTCCATCGGCATGGAACAGCTTGACGCGATCCCCTGGGTGGTGCTCACCGGCCGACCCAACGCGGGCAAGTCAACGCTCTTCAACGCATTGCTCACCCGGCCGCGAGCCGTCGTCTCCCAAGTGCCCGGCACCACCCGCGATGTGCTCACCGAACCGTTGACCCTTGACACCCCCCACGGATCGGCTGAGGTGATGCTCGTTGATCTCGCCGGCGCCGACGCGGGCGAATCGCTGCTCAACCAGCAGATGCAATCAGCGGCACACCAAGCCATCGACCGCGCTGAGCTGATCCTCGACTGCGTCCCCGTCGATCATCCGCTTGCGGCTTCGCGCGACAACAACGAACTGCTCATTCGTACGAAAAGCGATCTCGACCCACAAACCGCCGCTTGCGGCTTCGCGGTCAGCGCCGTCACCGGAACGGGTCTCCGTGAGTTGCGGGCGATGATCGCCGAGCGCCTCGCCGATCGCGCAGTCAACCTCGCCGCCGATGTTCTGGCCCTACACCCCCGTCATGAAGCAGCGATGCGCGCCGCAGGGCAAAGCCTCGTCGAAGCCATCGACCTTACCGAACCGTCGCTCCGGGCGAAGGAAAACGGGAAGGAAAACGGGGTCGGGAGTCATTTCGGCCACTTGCCGCACCCGGAGCTGATCGCCGCGGCCATGCGCCTCGCCCTGGACAACCTCTCGGAGCTCGCCGGCGACATCACCCCCGACGACGTCCTCGGGCGAATCTTCTCCACCTTCTGCATCGGCAAGTAACGCCAACCCGAAAAACCGGACCAGGTCCGGTTTCGGGGCACGTCGCGCCCCCTTCCTCGCCCCAGCTCATCGCCTCGGATTCGACGGCGGTCGGAACTGCCTTGTCTCTGTCGAGTCGGTGAGGGCCAGCGTCGAAGCGGCGCCGTTTGAGAGCACCTTGGCCACCTCATCGAAGTAGCCCGTGCCCACCTCCCGCTGGTGCCGAACTGCGCTATAGCCTACGCGCGCGTCGGCGAATTCCTCCTGCTGCAGCCGGGCATAGGCGGCCATACCGCTCTTCTTGTATTCACGGGCCAGCCGGAACATCGAATGATTCAGCGAATGGAACCCGGCCAGCGTCACGAATTGGAACTTGTACCCCATCGCACCCAGCTCACGTTGAAAGTGGGCGATCGTGTCATCGTCTAGGTACTGTTTCCAATTGAACGATGGCGAGCAGTTGTAGGCCAGCAGCTTGTCCGGGAACTGGGCGTGGATGGCTTCGGCGAAGCGCCTGGCCTCAGCAAGATCGGGCGTCACCGTCTCGCACCACAGCAGATCAGCATACGGGGCACTGGCCAGGCTCCGGGCGATGGCAAAGTCCAGCCCGCCTCGAACATGAACATACCCCTCGACAGTGTGCGGCTCGTCGGTCACGAACGGGGCATCGGCGGCGTCTACGGCGCATGTGAGCAGCTTTGCGCTGTTGGCGTCGGTCCTGGCTATGAGCACCGTAGGCACTCCCAGCACATCGGCTGCGAGACGGGCTGCGACCAGTGTGCGGATGAATTGACTCGTCGGGATCAGGACCTTACCGCCGAGGTGTCCGCATTTCTTTGCCGATGACAGTTGGTCCTCAAAGTGCACCCCGGCCGCCCCGGCTTCGATCATCGCCTTGGTCAGTTCAAACGCATTCAGCGGTCCGCCGAAGCCCGCCTCAGCGTCGGCGACGATGGGCGCGTACCAGTGGCGAGTCAGATGGCCCTCCGCCCGCTCGATCTGGTCTGCTCGCTGCAAAGCTTGGCTGATTCCCCTCACCGCTGTCGGCACGCTGTTCACCGGGTAGAGGCTCTGATCCGGATACATCTGCCCCGACAGGTTCTGATCGGCCGCGACTTGCCAGCCGCTCACGTAGATCGCCTGCAAGCCGGCTCGCACCTGCTGCATAGCCTGGTTGCCTGTCACCGCGCCCAGCGCAGCAATGTACGGTTCAGTCCGCAGCAGCTCCCAGAGCCGCCGGGCCCCCAGATCGGCCACCGTGTACTGGATCCGCACCGAACCCCGCAGACGCTCGACATCCTGTTCACCGTACGGCCGAGCGATCCCCCGCCAGCGGTCCCAGTCGGCGCCGGGCTCGACGATTGAGCCGCGGTGATGATCGTTCGTGATCGAGCTGCGAATGAAGTTCATGATCTTTTTCCCCCCCGCAATCCCTTATTCCTTGCTTGGTCCGGCGAGCCGATCCAGCTGCTCGTAGGCAGCGAGGGTCAAGAAGTTCTCACACGTCCGGGCCGTGCAAAGACGCACGAAGAGATCGCGGGCTCGAGTGGTGCGAGCTGCGTCGAGGCGAGCAGGCTCCCGCCCGTCCCGCAGCCGGGCCATTTCTTCGTCGAGCACATTGCCAAAGAGCGTTTCGGTAATCGTCCTGCCATCGTCCAAGGTCGATCCATGGCGAATCCACTGCCAGACCTGGGTGCGACATATCTCGGCGGTGGCCGCGTCCTCCATCAGGTGGTAAAGCGGCACACAGCCTTGCCCGCCCAGCCATGCCTCCAAGTACTGCACCCCGACCCGGACGTTGTGGCGAAGGCCCGCTTCGGTCCGGGTGCCCGTGGGCAGCCGACAGAGATCCTCCGCAGTCACCTGAACCTCCGCACGCGTACGCTGGATCTGATTGGGCTGGGGCATATGAGCGTCAAAGACCGCTCGGGCCAGCGGCACCAGCCCGGGATGCGCGACCCACGTCCCGTCGTGGCCATCGGCAACTTCCCGCAGCTTGTCGGTGCGAACCTTCTCCAGCGCTTCCTCGTTGGCGACCGGGTCATCCTTGATCGGCACCTGGGCCGCCATCCCCCCCATCGCATGAACCTGACGGCGGTGACAGATGCGAATCAGCAGCTGCGCATACGCCCGCAGGAACGGCTGCTGCATCGTCACCTGCGACCGGTCCGGCAGCACGCGGTCGGGGTGATTCCGAAACGTCTTGATAAAGCTGAAGATGTAGTCCCAACGACCGCAGTTGAGCCCCGCTGAATGCTCACGCAGCTCCCAAAGAATCTCGTCCATCTCAAAGGCCGCGGGAAGCGTCTCGATGAGCACCGTGGCCTTGATGGTCCGGCGAGGAATCCCCAGGGCCTCCTGGGCGTGCACGAAGATGTCATTCCACAGCCGCGCCTCGAGATGGCTCTCCATCTTGGGCAGATAGAAATACGGGCCGCTGCCGCCGTCGATCAGTGCCCGGGCGTTATGAAAGAAGAACAGGCCGAAATCAAATATCCCCGCCGGTATGGGCTTCTCATCGACTCGGAAGTGTTTCTCGACCAGGTGCCAACCGCGCGGGCGAACCATCAACGTCGCCGTCTCGCCGTTGAGCTGGTAGTGCTTGCCAGCGTCGTTCACGAAGCGGATGGTCCCGGCCACGGCATCTCGCAGGTTGACTTGACCGGCCACAAGGTTGTCCCAGGTCGGGGACGTGGAGTCCTCGAAGTCGGCCATGAAGACATTTGCCCCGCTGTTCAGCGCGTTGATGATCATCTTGCGATCGACCGGGCCGGTAATCTCTACCCGGCGGTCGAGCAGATCATCCGGCAGCGATGCGACCGTCCAGTGGCCGGCTCGAATCGACGCGCTCTCGGCCGGAAAATCGGGGCGGTCGCCGGCATCAAAGCGCCTCTGCCGTTGCCGGCGCCGGGCCATGAGCTGCCCGACGCGATCACCGAAGCGCCGCGCGAGATCCGCCACGAACTCGACGGCCGGGGCTGTAAGTACCTCCTCGTAGCCGGGGCGCATCGGTCCGAGGATCTGCACGTCGGCCCAGGGCAGGGTGCTGCTTGGGGTTGGATTCATTGGAATGTGCTCCGTCGCGGTCTGGTCATTGTGCCCGCAATTCGGAAGCTATCAATATCTACTTGTGAGACAAGCAGTTAGAGGATTCCGATAACGCCGCTCAGGCCGTGCAACCCCCCCATCCGCCACCGGCGCCGGTCGCAGCAGCGATTCGTCACTTGTCCTGGTCAATGCATGCCCAGCCGAATCTTGTCAACGTTCTGCGTCGGCAAGTGAAGGGGGCCCGTGTTCACGCAACAAACGCCGTTGCGTCCAACCTTCTTCATAAAGCCGCGACCGCTGGTCGCGGTCTTCGTCCATGGGCAAGCAGTCCTGGTGGTTTCCTTACACGCGCAACCACCAACCACCGTGGTGCGCGCATCTCTGCGGTTACTTCGCTTGGGGCCGATCAGTGCGTTCCGGCTGGAGTTGCCAGTCATATCGTTCGCCGATGCTGATCCGGATTCGCATGAGCGTGCCGCGAAAGCGCCGCCGCAACTGCTGCTCCAGCCCTCCGCGCAGCATTCGATCGAGCTCGTACGCCGTCGAGGCGGAATCCACGACGACGCGAGCGACGCCGCCGCGCAAACTCGTCAGTCGAGTGCGCGCGACGATCTCGGCGGGCACTAGAGACTCCCAAACGTCGGTCAGAGCCCCGAGGCGGCGCTGCGTTCGCGCGGCGCGTTCGGCCACGCCCGACACCAGCCCGCCGATCGACGCATCCGCGTCCAATCGAGCACGTCGCTGCCGCAATCGCTCCAGGCGCTGGACGGCCTCAGCCATGGCTACGATCGTACCGACTCCCCCGATCGCACCGTGGCCAGCCGCCCGACCCCGGCCACGAGCCCCCGCTTCCTACTCATCACCGTGCATGAAATTCCACCCCTGAGCTGATTCCCTATCTCCGCCAAGCTTCCATTGGCCATCCAACCAAAGCTGCCCCACCTGGCCTCGATAGCCAGCCGGCACTACCAGTCACGATCGCGACAGGTCGCGCGCGTAGCTCAATATATCGCAACGAGCCGCCACATGTTCTTCTAAGTACTGGCATACGAGGCGACTTCTCTCGCGATAGTGCTGCTATCACGCACGATCGTGATATCCAGGCGAGCTCTTATGTTTTGGGGTTGGGCCGGTCGAATGTTGGCAGCGTAATTGTGAACGCTGCCCCCTGGCCCGGATTCGAGCGGACCTCGATGCTGCCGCCGACGTTTTCAACCAGGCGCTTGCACACGGCCAAGCCAAGGCCTGATCCGGATGTTGCCTCTGCCGCTCGGGAATGGTCCGGCTGGGCAGGACTTGTGACGAACGGCTCGAAGAGGATTGGCAAGAGATGACGTGGGATGCCTGGCCCGGTGTCAGCGAGGGTTATCCGGGTGGTGCGATCAGCGTGCTGGGCAACGGAAATCCGAAGTGAGCCACGCTTGGGGCGCATGGCTGTCACCGCGTTGAGGATCAGGTTCAACAGCACTTGCTGCAACGCAAGAGGTGCGATGCGGACGTCAGCGTCTCGGTCAACCGAGATGTCCAGCTGCGTCCCATCTTTGCTCGGGTCCCTTGCCAGACAGGCGAGCGCAGCGTCGATTGCCTCGCGGACGTTGGCGTGGTCGAGGTCATCATCGGTTCGAGTGAAGCCGAGGACGGCCTGGGCGATCCGTGACGCGGATTCGGCGCCTGCAATGGCTCGGTCCAGGGCTTTGACTTGCAGGGCAGCGTCGTGGGGGTCCGCCTTGGCCAGCTGGGCGTAGACGAGAACGGGGGTCATGATGTTGTTTATCTCGTGGGCGATTCCTGCCGCGAGTGTGCCCACCGTGGCCAACCGGTGCGAATGCTGGAGCTGCTGTTGGAGCGAATCCAGGTCGCGCTCGGCCTGAGCAATTCGACCGACGAGGTGCTGCTCGACTGGTAGTGCTGCGAGCTCGGTCATCGGCAGGGCCCTCCCCAGCCCCCCGTGGCGGCGAGACGACGGGGTATCGGCCAGGAAGGCTTGCGACTCAAGGCGAACGCTTGGTGGACATCCCGCCCCAGGTCCGGTAGCAACGGCTCGGATCCGGGCCGATGACGCAGGCGATGGCGCCCGGCGTGTTTGACGTTCCACGTGGAACATGGCATAACACCTGCGGAGCCGATGATGCCCTCATCCACCCTGCTTGCGGGAAGTGCCCAGCGACCACATCGAAGGGGTGCTCTTCGATGGCACGGTGGTTCCACGTGGAACATCACACACCCCCCCCCCCAAGGCAAGACCCCCAACCCCAGCCGCCAGTGGCACATCCCTAAGGAGAGCCAACGATGCAAACACGCAAGGACCCGTCCCAGCCGGCGACGGCCCGGCGACGTCTCGGTCGAGGTCTTCAGAGCCTCATCTCATCCCCCGTCCGAATCGACCCGCCCACCGAACCAAGCCCCCCGCTGGCGGCGCATCACCCGTCCGGCTCATCGGATCGCCCAGTACCCGGGATCGCGGAGCCCGACCCAATCCGCATGATCGCCACCGACCAGATCCGCCCAAATCCCGGCCAGCCTCGGCAGCAGTTCGACGAAGAGGCGCTGCGGTCGCTGGCCGAATCCATCAAATCGGCGGGGCTCATCCAGCCTATCGTCGTCAGGCAGGCACCGGCAGGGGGGTTCCAGCTGATTGTCGGCGAGCGCCGCTGGCGCGCCGCCCAACGCATCGGCCTGTCACAGCTGCCTGCCATCGTACGCCGCATCGATGATCAAACCGCCGCGGAGATCGCGCTCATCGAGAACCTCCAACGTGAAGATCTCAACCCGATCGAGCGGGCGGAAGCATTTTGGCAACTCACGCATGACCACGGCATGACTCATCAGGAACTTGCCGATCGTGTCGGCCTGAACCGCTCCAGCGTGACCAACCTGCTACGACTGCTCGAGCTTGACGAGTTCACCAGGGATGCGGTGCGCACCGCCCGGCTGGGCCCAGGGCACGCCAAGGCGTTATTAGCGATCACTAACATCGAAGCCCGCAAGCGTCTTGCCGATCTCGCGATCCGCAGGCACTTCACGGTGCGAGCCTTGGAACGTCGGATCGCTGCGCTCACCGCGGAGCCGGCCCCACGACCGGGGCGCGCCGATCATCCTCACCATCCGCACCGCCAAGCGATGCAACGGCGGCTCAGTGAGCACCTGGGCACCAAGGTGGTCATCCAGCAAGGCAAGACGAAGGAATCCGGGCGCATCCTGATCGAGTTCTACACATTCGACCAGTTTGAGGGGCTGATGCAGCAGCTGGGCGTCAGGGTGACGTAGCGGTCCATTACATCCAGCGTCACGAAGAATGAGAAGAAAACGGGAAGCACGCCCGGAACACACTGATCCGCCTCGGTGCGCTGAAACGGGTGTTTCGCCACAAGACGCTGTCATTTCCGGATTTGGCGGAGACGGTCACGGGAGCCCGTGATCGCCCCGGCACCGCCGATTTCACGACCATTGACAGCGAGACGCTCCAGGCAAACTACAGCACTGCCATGAGGGCCTGACGGGGGGCGATGGCGCCGAAGAAGTAGGGGGCTGGGGCGGCGCATCAGCCCTTGTGAGCCTCCGGGCGGCGAGGCGGCGTTGCTGCGCGCCATGCGCGCGGAGGAATCATGTCACATTTTGCGCCATGTCGCGCAAGGTGCAGCAAAGTCACACGCATGGCCCGCCGATCAATGAGGTTGAGTGTTACGGCCTTCACATGGCGCAGAGGTCGGTGGAGCGTTCGACAGACGATCGCACCGGGCGGGCGTCTGATGGATCGTGTTTTGCAGCAAAGAGTGGACGCTTGGATGAATGAGACAGGCCATCCCGTGCCGATGATGGATACCCCCACTGATGCGGAGTCTCAGCGGGCTGTGGATGATTCGCGTCGGCTCTTCCACCGAACGCTTGCGAATTGGGTATGTGACGTGCTGGCTCTCAAACGAGCGGGTCTTGACCGTCCGAGGTGGCGGCCGGGGATCGCCGAATCCCAGTGGACGCTGGCGGCGTAGCGATCAGCACGGTGGAGCGTATCGATGGGGACAATCACCACCGGCATCGGGCTGATCAGCGGCATTGACACCGCGACCCTGATCGACAGTCTGATCGCTCTCGAAGCGCGCGGCAAGCTCGGGCTTCAGGCGCGGCTGGTGTCGTTGCAAGCGCAAAAGACCGCGCTGTTGGACATCAACGCTCGCCTGCTCAATTTCAAGAACATCGCCCGGTCCTTCCGGCTGGATTCGATCTTCAAGTCCGCCCTGGCCAGCAGCAGCAACAGCGACATCCTCACCGCGACCGCGTCGGCGAGGTCGCTGCCGGGCACGTTCACGTTCATCGTCAAGCAACTGGTGGCCACCAGCCAGAAGCTCTCGGCAGGCTTTGCTGACACGGACACCACGCCGTTGGGCCTGACGTCGCTGAGCTTCGAGTTCGGCAAAGGAACGCTGTCAACCGACACCGATCTTGAGAACCTCAACGGCGGCGCCGGCGTCGCGCGAGGCAAAATCATCATCATCGACGGCATCGGTACGACCACCGTCGATCTGACCGATGTGACCTCGCTCAACGAAGTTCTCGACCGCATCAACAGCTCCGGGGCCAACGTCACTGCCACCGTGGATGGTGATCATGTCGTGGTGACGGAGAACGACCTGGGTGCGTTGGAGATCAAAAACGCTATCGGCTATACGACGGCCACCGACCTTGGCATCGCAGCCACCGATGGTGGCGATGGGATAATCACCGGCACCGATATCAACACCATCAGCGGCTCGACCGCACTGCGGTCGCTCAACGACGGCAATGGGGTCATCATCCGCAACAACGTGCCGGACCTGCACATCAAGGCCCGCGACACCACCTCGGTCTTCGACATCGATCTCGGTCGAGTGGACGCGGCAATCGACGACACCACGCTGCTGGCGGATCTGAACAACGGCAGCGGGATCAAGATCAGTAACGATGCGCCGGACTTTACGATCGTCACCTCCGAGGGCGTCTCGGTGGACATCAACATCGGCCAGATCGTCGATTCCAACGACGATGTGACCGACGAAGCGGTGACGACCGTCGGCGAACTCAAGACCCGCATCACGTCGCAGCTGGCCGCGGCGGGTGTCACCGACATCGCCCTGGCAGTCACCACCGACAATCGGTTCACCTTGACGGAGACGACCCTGGGCGGTGGGGCCCTGCAGGTGATCGGTGCCGGCCCCAGCAACGACCAGACGGCCCAAGACCTCGGCATACTCGGGACCGACGGGGGCACGGGAGACACCGACGGCACGCAGGACGGCGTCATCACCGGCACCATCATCCCCAACACCGTTCAGACCACCGCCGCGCTAACCCTTCAGGACGTCATCGACCGGATCAACAACGCCTTGGACACCGGCGGCGGCGCCAACGCCGGACGCATCGTCGCGTCCATTGCCACCGACGGCGTGAGCCTGTTGATCACCGATACCATCGGCGGAGGCGGCAATCTCATCATCGAGGGCTTCTCCACCGATCCCAACGAGCCCAACGCCGCCGCGGACCTTGGCATCTTCACCGGCTTGGCGGGCGTGGCTGCGTCCACCGTGGACGGCAACCGGCTCATCGCCGGGTTGAACTCGGTGCTCGTGGGCAATCTCAACGGCGGCGCGGGCCTCAGCGGCAACACCACGCTGACCATTACGGATAAGGCCGCGGGAAACGACACCTTCACGATCGACGAGTTGGGGTCGCTGAACGACATCATCGATCAGATCAACAGCTCGCCCAACATCCAGGTCACCGCCAGCCTCAACTCCAAAGGCACGGGACTGCTCATCACCGACACCTCGGCGGGAGGTGGCAGTCTCACGATCGGCGGCAGCGCCGCCACTGAGCTGAAGATCAACGGCACCACGACGCAGAACACCATCGAGGGCGCCAACCTCCAGCTTCGCTACGTCTCCGAAGCGAGCCTGCTGAGCGATCTGAACTACGGCCGAGGCGTAGGCACCGGCGTGTTTCGGATCACCGACGGGTACGGAAACGTCGCCGACGTCAACATCGGCTCCGATTCGCTGACGCTCTTCGACATCATCCAGGAGATCAACTCACGTGGGTTGGCCGTCAAGGCTCGGGTCAACGACAACGGCGACGGCCTTTTGCTCGAACACGATCCGACCAACGCTTCACCCGTGGAGACCGGCGAGCCGTTCGTGGCCATCAAGGTTGAGACGCTCAGCGGCACGACCGCGGCGGACCTCAATATCCTCGGCGAAGCGGACGCGGTGGGTGAGGATATCGAGGGGTCCTACGAGCGGGTCGTGACACTCGACGTCTCTGATTCCTTGAGCGACGTGGTGGGGAAGATCAATGATGCAGGCATCCCCGTCAGCGCCTCGATTATCAACATCGGCTCAGGCGCGACGCCGTTCCGCCTGAACTTCAGCTCGAAAATCACCGGTCGTCTCGGCGAGTTGATCATCGACAGTGGGGGCGTCGATTTGGGGCTGACCACGCTCTCGGACGGGCGCGACGCCAAGGTCTTCTTCGGCTCCGACGACCCGTCCCAGGGCTTTCTGATCACCAGCTCATCGAACAGTATCAGCGACGTGGTGCCGGGGGTGACCATTGACCTCGTCTCGGCCAGCGATGATCCCGTGACCGTGACCGTCACCCGGGATACTCAGAAGATCGAGGACGCGGTCTTCCAGCTCGTGACCACGTTCAATGACGCGATCGGGCGGATCAACGAATACGACTTCTTCGATGTCGACTCCGAGCAGCGCGGCCCGTTGCTGGGCAACTCGACCACGGCCCGTGTGCGCGGTGCGCTGTACCGTGTCGTGCAGGGGCCGGCCAGGGGCGTGGAAACGCAGTATCAGCGTCTCAGCCAGGTGGGGATCCGCGTTGGGGCCGAGGGTGTGCTGACCTTCGACAAAGACAAGTTCCGCGAGGCGTACGAGAACGACCCCGAGGCGGTCGAGAACCTCTTCGCCGCCTTCAAGGGGTCAACGACCACCGAGAAGGAGATCGCGGACGGCGTGACGGTCAACGTCATCGAGCAGGAGTTCACAGTTCTGGGCCTCGGTGATCTGTTCGATCAACTGCTCGACGGACTGACCAACTCCATTGACGGCACGGTGACGCTCGCCGATCAGGTTTTCCAAGACCAGATCGATCTCACGAACAAGCGCATCGAGGCCTTTGATGTGCGCCTGGAGGCGCGACGGGAGCGGCTTGAGCGGCAGTTTCTGGCCATGGAGAAGGCCCTGGCCCAGCTTCAGGCCCAGAACAACGCCCTGCTGTCGCTGGCCGGCAATCTGGCCCTCGCCCAAAACCTCTCCATCCGCCGATAGTTGTCTCCACGAAATCGCCGGGCAGACGCATCTGATGCAGCAACCGAGCCGATACATCATGGACGATGAGCTCATCGCAACCTAACCCCTACCTGCACACAAAGGTGATGACCGCCAGCACAGCTGAGCTTCGGCTGCTGCTGTTCGACGGCGCCCTGAAGTTCGCCGAGCAGGGCAAGGCCGCATTGGAGGCTGGCGACCACGAGGCGGCGTACGAGGGCATCAGCCGTTGCCAGGACATTCTCATCGAGCTAATCAACAGCCTCGAGCCTCAGCATTCCCCGGAGCTTTGCCAGCAGCTTTCGTCCTTGTACACGTTCATGTATACGCGGTTGATTGCGGCGGTCGGCGAGCGCAGCCCGGCCATTGTCGAGGAGGTGCTCGGACTACTAAGGTACGAGCGAGAGACGTGGTCGATGCTGATTGAACGGTTGGCTGAGGAGAACGTCGCGGCCGGGGGTCTTGTGGACACCCCCCGAGCCCAGCCGCCACAGCCGGCCCATGCCAGCGGATCGTCTCTGATCGGCGGCTCGATCAGTGTGAAGGGGTGATCTCGGCCTCAACTGATGGGGGCCGGGCCCCGTCGGGATCATGCGAGCAACGCTGGAGCCGGCGGCGGCGAACCGCTACAGACTGTCCAGCCGTCAGAGATGCTCACAGATTGTCTAATGACAAGGGCCGGCTCAGATATCCCGGTTGAATCCGAACCCCGGTGGGCTATTGTTATGTTGGCATTGTTTGGCCCACCGAGCCGGGGTGGACCGGCGATGCTGAGAGGGGGAGGAACTCTGAGCCTGCGGGTGAGGTGGGATGTCTAGTCGCCCGAACCTGGCGCGGCAGCCGGGCCGTTCGAGGAATCAACCGGCGGGAAGGAATGGGAAATGGCCAAAGATCAAATGATCGTCGTGGCCGGTGGAGGGGGGTTCATCGGAGGGCATCTCGTCGCCGACCTGCTTCGCCAAGGCTACACCAGCATCCGCTCGGTTGATATCAAGCCGTTCGCCCAGTGGCATCAGCGATTCGATGTGGTCGAGAACCTCCAGCTCGATCTCAAGGACAAGAGCAACTGCCTGGAGGCATGCGACGGTGCGGCCGAGGTGTATCAGCTCGCCGCCGACATGGGCGGGATGGGGTTCATCGAGGCCAACAAGGCCCTGTGCATGCTTTCGGTTCTGATCAACACGCACATGCTCATCGCGGCCAAAGACACGGGCGTGCAGCGCTTTTTCTATTCCTCGTCCGCCTGCGTCTACAACCAGGAGAAGCAGACGAGCGAAGATGTCGTCGCCCTGAAAGAAGAGGACGCCTATCCCGCCGACGCGGAGGACGGCTACGGCTGGGAGAAAATCTTCTCCGAGCGGATGTGCCGGCATTTCCGAGAAGACTTCGGAATCGTTACCCGTATGGCTCGCTACCACAACGTCTACGGCCCGCACGGCACCTGGGAGGGCGGGCGCGAAAAGGCTCCGGCCGCCATTTGCCGCAAGGTGATCCAGGCCAAGGTCGCCGGCCGCGATGAGATCGAGATCTGGGGCGACGGCCGGCAGACCCGCAGCTTCATGTACATCGACGACTGCCTCAAAGGCACGGACATGATCATGCGCAGCGACGTCACCGAGCCGCTGAATCTGGGTTCCAACGAGTTGGTCACGATCAATCAGCTTGTGGACATCGTCCAGGAGATCGCCGACATCAAGCTCAAGCGTCAATACAACCTCAGCGCCCCCAAGGGCGTCAACGGGCGTAATAGCGATAACACGCAGATCAAGAAGTGCCTCGGCTGGGAGCCGAGCATTCGGTTGCGCGAGGGCATGGCCAAGACGTATGCCTGGATCTACGACGAATACATGGCCAAGTACGGCGCCAAGGCCCGGGCGGTGTGAGGTTGCCGGCGGCTGTTGCGGCCTCCATGACCAGCGACCGTGCATGCTGCGATAGAAGTGTCATCCGCCCGTGCCCAGCAACTCGACAGCCAAGACGATCTTGATTCTTAGCCAGGTCTACGTGCCGGACCCTGCCAGCGTAGGGCAGCACATGGCCGACGTAGCAACCGAGATGGCGCGGCGCGGGTATCGCGTCGTGGTGCTCGCCGCCAACCGCGGCTACAACGACCCGTCAATAAAATATCCGCCGAGCGAGGTTCTCGACGGCGTAGAGGTTCGCCGGATTCCGCTTTCGTCGTTCGGGAAGAGGTCGATTCCCATGCGACTGCTGGCGTCGGCGAGCTTCCTCATTCAATGCGTCCTGCGCGGCGTGTTCACGCGACGCCTGGCTTGCGTGCTGGTCAGCACCTCGCCGCCGATGTGCTCCGCCGCGGCGCTGATCATCGCGGCGATACGAGGCGCTCGCGTCAAGTACTGGGTGATGGACCTCAACCCAGATCAGATGATCGCGCTGGGGTGGATCAAGGCGTCATCACCCATTGTCAAACTGTTCGATTGGTTCAACCGAATAGTCCTGCGCCGCGCCTCGGACATCATCACCCTCGATCGCTTCATGGCCGAGCGCCTCCTGCGCAAACTCGATGTCAGCGAGAAGCTGCATGTCATGCCGCCGTGGCCTCACGATGATCACCTCGAGGTTGTCCACCACGAAGACAACCCATTCCGCAAGGAGCACAACCTTCAAGACAAGTTCGTCATCATGTACAGCGGCAACCACGGCTTGACGACACCGGTCACGACAGTGCTCCAGGCGGCATTACGTTTGCAGGACGACGAGCGACTGCTGTTCATGTTCATCGGCGGCGGGCACGGGAAGAAGGAGGTCGAGCAGGTGATCGCCCAGCATGAGCCACGTAACATCGTCTCGCTGCCCTACCAGCCGTTGTCGCAGCTCAGATACTCGCTGTCAGCGGCCGACGTGCACGTGGTGACCATGGTGCAGGAGGCGGTCGGCATCGTTCACCCATGCAAGATATACGGAGCGATGGCCGTGGCCCGGCCGATCCTGCTGGTCGGGCCCGATCCGTCGCATGTGGCCGACCTCCTCCGCGAAGATCAGATCGGTTGGCGTGTCGACCACGGTGATGTAGAGTCGGCCGTCCGGACCATCCGCCTGATCACCCAGGCCGATCCTGACCAGCTGGCGGCGATGGGGCAGCGTGCACAGCGGATCGTCCAGCACCGATTGAGCAAGCGGAAGCTCTGCGCAGCGTTCGGCGAGGTCATGGAGCGCGGTCTTGACTCGGCCTGAACGGGCCGGCGTCCAGCGTCGTATACAGAGTTACCCTCTGTGGACAAGGAGCCGGCGTGACGCCTTGATCGGGCGCATCGCCTCGGCGCCACTAAGCGCGATAGGAGATCGGGTCGATCAGTTGGAGCAGGATCAGTCCTTGCGGGCAAGTGACGACCTCTGAAGTGATGGCTGCATTTCGATTCAACCACCTCGGCGTGGCCGTGCCAGGCATCGACGATGCCGTCAGTTTCTACACTGAACTGTTCGGGTACAAGCTGCTGGCGGGTCCATTCGAAGATGCATCCCAGCAGGCAAAGGTCGCCTTCATCGGCAGCAATAGGGAAGGGGATGTCGTCATTGAATTGATCGAGCCGCTGAGTGAAAAGTCGCACGTTGCCGGGATCCTTGCCAAGGGCATCGGCGCGTATCACGTCTGCTACGAGGTGGACGACATCGAGCACACGCTTGACGAGGTGCGTGCGCGGGGCTGCGTGATCGTTCAAGAGCCGGTGCCGGCCGTAGCGTACCAAGGCCGGCGCATTGCCTGGTTCTACACGCCGGCCAGGCAGTTGATGGAGCTGGTTGAACGTGAGCGTTGAAGCAGAGAATCACCGTCAGCAGATCGATGCGCTGATCGCCTCGGGCGACGCGTCAGGTGCGCACGCCTTGCTCGCGGACCTGTGGCAAGCCGAGTCGAGCCCGGCGCTGGCCGGCTTCATCGTCTCGCGCTGGGAGAAGATGCGTGATCAACTTTCATGCTTGAAATGCAAGACCGCGATCTTGCGCTCGTTCACCCTGGAGCCGCTCGTACCGATGGTGCGGGCCGGTGCGGCAGCCGCGGGAATCGATCTGGACGTACAGCTCGGCGATTTCAACGCCTACGCTCAGGAGATCATCGACCCGGGAAGCCGGCTGTACCGGTTCGACGCGAACCTCGTGATCCTGGCGGTGCAGACCCGGGATATCGCGCCCCGACTGTGGCAGGACTTCACCGACCTGACTCCCGCCGACGTTGACGACGCCGTGCAGCGCGTGACCAACAGCTTCGCGACATGGATCGAGACGCTACGCTCGCACAGCCAGGCGCATCTGGTCATCCACTCCCTGGACCTGCCGCCGCGCTTCAATCAAGGCGTGCTTGATACTCAAGTTGAATCGAGTCAGGCTTGGGCAATCCAGCAGATCAACCAACAGCTTGCCACCCTCGCCCGGCAGCACACCGGCGTGTACGTGCTCGACTACGACGCGCTCATCGCACGGCACGGCCGGCTGAACTGGTATGATCCGCAGAAGTGGCTGACGGTGCGCCTGCCCATCGCCGCTGACAAGCTCATCCATCTGGCCGAGGAATGGCTGCGGTTTGTGTGCCCGCTGACCGGCAAGGCGGCCAAGTGCCTCGTGTGCGACCTCGACAACACGCTGTGGGGCGGCATTATCGGCGAAGATGGCATCGACGGCATACAGCTTGGCGCCGAATACCCCGGGGCCGCCTATCTCGAACTGCAGCGGGCCATCCTCGACCTGTATCAGCGCGGGATCATCCTCGCCATCTGCTCCAAGAACAACAATGACGATGCGATGGAGGTGCTCGAGAATCACCCGCACATGCTGCTGCGGCCACATCACTTCGCCGCGAAGCGGATTGATTGGAACGATAAGGTCCGGAACCTGCGTGCCATCGCCGCCCAACTGAACGTCGGTATCGATGCGCTGGCGTTCATTGACGACAATCCGGTCGAGTGCAGGCTTGTTCGCTCACAGCTGCCTGAGATCACGGTGATTCAGCTTCCCGAGGATCCGATGTTGTCTGCGGACCTCCTTCGTCGGAGCCCGGTGTTCGAGCGTCTGAGCCGGTCGGATGAGGACAGGACTCGCGGGCAAATGTACGCCGAGCAGCGCCGGCGCGGCGAGCTGAAGCAGACGGTGGCCTCGCTGGAGGATTTCTACGAGTCGCTGGGGATGCAAGCCCACATCGCGCTGGTGACGCCGGCCACGCTGCCCCGGGTCGCGCAGCTCACTCAGAAGACCAACCAGTTCAACCTGACCACGCGGCGATACAGCGAGCAGCAGATCGCCGCCCTGGCTGCTGATCCCGACTGGAGGGTCTATTCGGTGCAAGTCGTCGATCGGTTCGGCGACAACGGCATCGTGGGTGTAGCCATCACACATCGCCGTGACGACATCGTGGAGCTGGACACGTTCCTGCTCAGTTGCCGGGTGATCGGGCGCACGGTGGAGACGGCCATGCTAGCCACGATCGCCGAACACGCCAAAGAGGCCGGCGCCGCGCGGCTGGTCGGCTCGTTCATCCCCACGAGGAAGAACGCCCCGGCGGCGGACTTCTTCAAGATGCACGGGTTCGACTGTACATCTGAAGATGTCCATGAATCAACATGGGGGCTCGACCTGACACGGAGCGCCGTGGAGCCGCCGCCCTGGATCGATCGAAAGGTTTCAGTCGAGGGAATGCCGCATGACCGCGTCCGTGCTTGACCGGGTGCGCCAGATCGTCGCCGACGTCTTCGGCCTTGCCCTGGATCAGATTGACGCTCGATCGTCGCCCGAATTGATTGAGGCGTGGGAATCGATAGCGCACCTCAACCTCGTGCTGAGTCTTGAGCAGGCGTTCGGCGTCTCGTTTACGCCTGATGAAATCGCGGAGCTTGTCAGCGTCGAGGCGATCGTGAACAAGGTGCACATGAAATTATCGCAGGCGGCGTGACCCTACCGGCCGACCGGCGTTGCAATTGAGCCAAGATAGTCCCAATGCCGCAGCCCCAGATCACCATCCAAGAAGCGGGCCCGTCTGATCTCTCAGTCGTCGCGGACCTGCTGCGGCATCGCGACCAACGCGACCATGACATTCAATCGGTGCGAAGGTACCTCTTGGACCTCGACCCGGACAGGCTGCGGGCGTGGATTGCCATCGTTGACGGCCAGCCGGGGGGACTCACCGCCCTGTATATCCGCAATCTGTTATGGAATGACGGCGAGACAATCAAGGCCGGCTACTGGGCACACCTCTACGTGCAGCCGCAATACCGCAAGCTGATGCTGTACCCGCAACTGGTGTTCGCGATGCTCAATGGCGCCAAGTCCGCCGGTCTTGACCTGATCTATACCGGCACGCGGCGCCGAAAGGTCGCGGAAGCGCACGTCAAGCTGGGGTTTCATCGCGTTGGCAGGCTGCCGGTACTGATCAAGCCATTGAGTCCTGCACGCTTGATCAGCAAACATAAGGATTGGCCGGGTGCCACGAGACTCTTGGCGGCGCCTATTGACTCTCTGTACCGTGGATACCTGGCGGCGCGTCGGCCGGGTTGTCCTGCAAATCTGTCGGCCGAAGAGCTGAAGCTGTCATCCGGGGACGTTGAGACGCTCGTCCAGATGGCGAACGCTCGCGGGAAGGATCGAATCAGCCAGCGCTGGACGGCCGATGACCTTCGCCGACGATTTGCAGGCACCATCGAGGGCGGACCGTACTCGGTGCTCGTCGCGTGGTCCGCCGGGGCGCTGACCGCGGCCCTCATCTTCCGCCTCGCCGAGCGCGGCAACGGCATCCGGGTGAGTGTGATCATGGACGTGGTATGCTCGCCATCTGCGGCATCGGCAGCGCGTTGTCTTCTCGGTGAGGCCGAGCGGCGAGCTGACCATGATCACTGTGAGGCGATGCTCTACTTGGAAGGGGCAGGCCCAACGATGGGCGAACTCGTTGCCAAACTCGGCTACCGAAACTCGCCCGAGGCCTACGACATTCTAGTCTGGCCTAAGGAGAAAGTGCCGACAGGATCAGCGGCGGCGGAGATATCGCGTTGGCGCTTCGCCTTTGCCGATCACGACGCGTTCTAGCCCAGCAGCCCGTGGGAAGCATAGTTGACGGACCGCCGGCCTGATCATGACCCGTGCGATGAACACAACCCAGCCGATCATCAATGCTCTTTCATTTGATATCGAGGATTGGTTTCACATGGTGGGCATCGATGCTGTTGGTGATCCCAAGATTTGGCCAACGCTGGAATCCATCGTGGAGCGCCACACTGAGTGGATCGTGCAAACCGTGACCGAGGCCGATGTCAAAGCCACGTTCTTCGTCTTGGGCTGGATCGCCGAACGCTATCCGCAGCTCGTGAGAATGATCGCTGAGCACGGGCACGAGCTGGGCACACACTCCTACTGGCATCGCAAGGTCTACGATCTCACACCCCAGCAGTTCCACCAGGACACGAAGCGGTCGATCGACATGATTGAATCGGCCGGCGGGCGGAAGGTTCTGGGCTATCGCGCGCCGTCGTTCTCCATCACGCCCGGCACGGAATGGGCATTCGACGAGCTGCATGAGCTTGGCCTGCGCTATGATGCGAGCCTGTTTCCCACCCGCCGTGGCCATGGCGGGTACCCTTGCCCCGCCCAAGCCCATCTGTTCACCGCGACGCCTTCCGGGCGACCCCTGCCCGAGCTGCCAATGAGTGTGATGCGAATCGGCCCCTTCCGCCTGCCCTTTTCCGGCGGCGGATACTTGCGCCTCCTACCACAATGGCTTATTCGCAGGGGCTTTGACCAGCTCAACGGCAACGGGATCCCGGCGGTCGTCTACCTGCATCCGCGTGACTTTGACCCGAACTCTCCTCGCGTGCCCATGCCCCCGCATCGGCGGTTCACGTCGTACGTGGGACTCCGATCCACAAAGATCAAGCTCAAGATGCTCTTGCAACGATACCGCTTCGACACCTGCGCCAGAGTATTGGGCATCGACTCTAGCCGGACGGCCCAGGAATGACGCACGCACCACATTCGCCACATGCCTTCGGCCGACGCCCGTTTCCCCTGCGATATCAAATAGCCGGCGACCGATCTCCAGTCGATGGCGCGACGGCCGGCCCAACACTTCCCCCTCAAAGGGAACGACTCGATGCGCCCTGAAGATTCGCGATCGCCCGACACAGCCCCCGGCCCTGAACCTCCAATGCAAATGCGGCCCCAGCCGAGCACCTGGTCATTCCAGGAGAAGCTCGGACGCGCGATCTGGATGCTACTGGGCAGACCCATCTTCCGCATCAGCTTCCACAATTGGCATCGCCTCCGCAGCGCGTTGCTGCGGCTCTTCGGCGCCAGGATCGGCAAGGGTGTGTCGATTCGACCGACGGTCAAGATCGAGATCCCATGGCTGCTCGACATCGACGACGGGGCGACCATCGGCGATTACGCGATTCTCTACAATCTCGGCAAGATCAAGATCGGCAAGCGGTCGATCATCAGCCAGTACGCCCACTTGTGTGCGGGCACGCATGACTACACGGTGTCCTCCTTCCCGCTGATCCGTGCTCCAATCACCATCGGCGACGATGTGTGGATCGGAGCCGACGCCTTCGTCGGGCCGGGCGTGCATGTCGGATCGCTCAGCGTGTTGGGCGCTCGATCCAGCGCGTACAAGGATCTGCCCCAAAAGCGGGTCTTCGTCGGCAACCCCGCCAGACCCATCAAGGACCGCGTGCTTCGATGACCCGCGACGCTGCCCACTCGCGGCACGCCACCTGCTTGCCCGTGCGGTGGGAGGCCCATACCGTTTGCGCCGATGACGCTTCGAATCTATAACACGCTCACGAAGCGCCTGGAGGAGTTTGTGCCTCAGGACCCCCCGGGCAGGCGGGTGACGTTCTACAGCTGCGGCCCGACGGTCTACGACTACGCCCACATCGGGAACTTCCGTTCGTTCCTCACCGCCGACCTTCTTCGCCGCACGCTCGAGTTGCTCGACTACGACGTGGTTCACGTGATGAACATGACCGATGTCGGCCACATGACTGAGGACTCGGCCACGGACGGTGCGGGCGAAGACCGGATGCAGGTGGCGCGCAGGCGCCTGCTGGACGCGCAGAAGGCCGGCACATTGCCGCCCGACGCCAAGGACATCGACCCCAACGATCCCTATCGAATAGCCGACTTCTACGTCGAGGCGTTTCTCAAAGACGCCCGCTTGCTCGGTCTGACCGTCGCTGCGGAGGCCCGGCAACGCCCCGAGCTGATGCCCCGACCCACTCAATACATCCCGCCGATGATCGAACTGGTGCAGACGCTGTTGGACAAGGCCCACGCCTACGTCGCCGACGACGGGACAGTGTATTTTGATGTGCGGTCGTTCGCCGACTATGGCCGTCTGAGCGGCAACACCCTCGAATCGCTACGAGAGGCCGCCGGCGGCCGAATCAACCAAGCCCACCAGGCCGCCAAGCGGCACCCGGCCGACTTCCTTCTCTGGAAGCCTGATCCGCACCATCTGATGCGCTGGCCGAGCCCATGGGGCGAAGGATATCCGGGCTGGCACCTGGAGTGCTCGGTCATGGCCATGAGCTTACTGGGGCAGGGCACGGACGGCGTCATCGACATCCACTCCGGCGGCGAAGACAACATCTTCCCCCATCACGAATGTGAGCTCGCCCAGACCCGCGGCGCCACCGGCCAGCCCTACTTCGCGCGCTATTGGTTTCACACTCGCCACCTCGTCGTGGAAGGTGAGAAGATGTCCAAGAGCAAAGGCAACTTCTTCACCGTCGGCGAACTCCTGGCCAAGGGAGCCTCGCCGGCGGCGATCCGCCTGGAGCTGACGAAGACGCACTATCGCTCCAATGCGAACTTCACCATGCAGGGGCTTCGCGACTCCCAACGCCTCATCGACCGTTGGGCCCGACTCCAAGCGTGGCTGAAGGTCAACCAAGACGTGGGAATCGACGGCCGGACGCTGCTGTGCGACGCGCTGGATGAGTTCACGGAATCACTATGCGATGACCTCAACGTCGCTGGGGCCATTGGCATACTCAACGAAGCCATCGGGCAGTACTCGATCGGCCCCGACGGGCCCGGGTCGCCAGCCGCCAAGGGCAGTCGACCGCCCGATGCCCGCGAGCTGCAAGCGCTGCGGACCATGTTGCGCGTGCTGGGGGTGCTCGATCTGGAGCGCGAAAGTTCCACCGCCGGCGGGGCTGTTGATGAGCGCTTGATCGTGTCGAAGATCGCCGAGCGAAATGCGGCCCGGGCCGCGAAGGACTGGTCCACCTCCGATGACATTCGAGACGAGCTGGCCGAAATGGGCATCGCCGTGAAGGACGGCCCTGACGGCACGACTTGGTCGCGCATTGTGCGGTAAACAGAGCCGCGGTGTGTCGCCGCGGACCGCTCCGTCACGGGGCGGCTCTGATCCCTTGAAGTCTCACGACGGATTCCCATATGCCCGGCGGACGCAAACCCGTCATCGGCCTGGCCGGCGGCATTGGAGCAGGAAAGAGCACCGTCGCCCGGATGCTCGCCGACCTCGGTTGCGTGGTGGCCGACTCCGATGTTCTGGCTAAGCAGGCTCTGGGGGACCCAGCGGTCCGCGATGCGCTGCTGCGCTGGTGGGGACCGCAGGTGCTCGGTGATTCCGGGCAGATCGACCGTGCCGCCGTGGCACGAATCGTCTTTGCTCGTCCCGGGGAGCGACGACGCCTAGAATCGGTCGTTCATCCGTGGGTCGAATCGCGACGCCGAGCAATTTTCCAGCGGGCGCCCCGGGACGCGCCGGCCTTAGTGATCGATGCCCCGTTGCTCTTCGAAGCCGGGGTGGACAGGGCATGCGATGCGGTGGTCTTCGTCGAGGCGGACCGAGACACGCGTGTCGGGCGGCTTGCCGAGTCGCGGGGGTGGGACGAGCAGGAGCTGTCCAAGAGAGAAGATTTGCAACGACCGCTTGACGAGAAGCAGGCAAGAGCCGATTATGTGATTAGCAACACCGGCGACCTGGATGCACTGACCGAGCAGGTCCGCCGTACCTTGAGCGAAATTGTTCAACCCCACCGGAGCTGATGCGTTCGTTTCGCGGTGGGTGAGCGGGCGAACGGGTTGATTGACGGCTCGAAGGGCCGATCGCAGGCGCGATCTGGTTGTCGCCAAGAGTTCAAGCACCGTCGCCGCATTCGTGCACTGAAATCCCTCCCCGAACGACCCGAACCACGCACCTTCGTCTTGGCCTGGACGATTCCCACACCAGCCATGCGCGCAGACCAACAGCCCTCGATGCGGCGCGCCGTTGATACCGAGGAGTAGACCGCAACTATGGCCACCAGAAAGTACCGCAAACGACGCAAGAGGAACCCCGAGACCAGTTCTACGCTCACCGTCACCCTTCAACCCGGCGAAGTGCCCTCCGACGAGCAGCTCGAAGCGGAAGCGGTGGCGCTGGAGGCGGAGACCCAGGGCAAGTACGAACTGGCCAAGAAGGACGATCTCAGCCTCGTCGTGCTGCAGCGGATGGCAACCGACCAGCTCAACGAGCTCGCTGAAGCCGAAGAGATCGAGGAGTTCGCATCGCTGCCGAAGCAGAGGCTGGTCTTCGAAATACTCAGGACCCGGGCTCGCAGACAGGGATTGATGATGGGTGAAGGCACCCTTGCGATCTTGCCCGACGGCTTCGGTTTCCTTCGCAGCCCCGAGTACTCCTACCTGCCGTCGCCCGACGACGTCTATGTCAGTCCGTCGCAGATTCGGCGGTTCGGGCTTCGCAAAGGCCATATCGTGCGCGGTCTGATCCGTCCACCCAAGGAGACGGAGACGTATTTCGCTTTGCTTCGGGTGGAGCAGGTCAACGGCCGCGACCCCGCACTGGTGCACGACCTGCCGACGTTTGAGAACCTCACACCGTTACATCCGAACAAACGACTCATCCTCGAAACCGAGGCGGACATCATCGAGACACGCATCATCGACCTGGTCACACCGTTCGGGTTCGGCCAGCGGGCGCTGATCGTTTCCCCGCCACGAGCCGGCAAGACCATCATTCTCCAGCAGATCACCAATGCGGTCGCGAAAAACCACCCGGAGGTGTACGTCATCGTGCTGTTGATCGATGAGCGGCCCGAAGAAGTGACCGATTTCCGCCGCAACACCCCCGATACCGTTGAAGTCGTCGCCAGCACGTTCGACGAGCAGGCCACACGGCACATCCAAGTGACCGAAATGGTCATGGAGAAGGCCCGCCGAATAGTCGAGCACGGCGACCACGTGGTAATTCTGCTCGACTCGATTACCCGGGTCGCCCGCGGCTACAACAACGCCATGCCCACCACAGGAAAGATCGGCACCGGCGGCGTGGATACCCAGGCGCTGATCAAGCCCAAGAAGTTCTTCGGCTCAGCCCGCAACATCGAGGACGGCGGGTCGCTCACGATCTTCGGGACCGCGCTTGTGGATACCGGCTCCAAGGCCGACGAGGTCATCTTCGAGGAGTTCAAGGGCACCGGCAACGCTGAACTGCACCTCACCAGAAAGCTGGTGGAGAAACGAATCTGGCCGGCCATCGACATTTCCGCCTCCGGCACCCGACGTGAAGAGCTGCTGCTGGACCCCAAGGAGCTCGAGCTGGTCAGTCGCCTGCGAAAGGTCGTGGCGGACATGTCCGTCGTCGAGGCGATGGAGCTGCTGAGGGGGCGCATGGCCAAGACCAAGTCCAACGCCGAGTTCCTCATGACCATGAACCTCGGCTGAACGGCGATGGAATGGGGGCCTTCGCACGTCTAGCAGTCACCGCACCCCTTGTGGGCACTTCTGCGTATTCTCTTGAGACGCTGGACCGTCCGCGCTCGCGGCCTATGCTGTGGCAGAGCCCTTGCAAGGCTGATCTATCGGATGCTGACAAGGAGCATCGCCATGAACGCTCGCCGTGGATTCACCCTTACCGAACTCATGGTCGTCATCGGGATCATCGTTGTCCTGCTCGGCCTGCTGCTCCCGGCGCTCGCCGGCGTCTTCAGCCACGGCCTGATGACCAAGTCCATGTCCAACATGCGACAGATCGGCACGTGGATGAGGATGTATTCCTCGGACAATCGCGAGTTCATTGTGCCCAGCCAGTTCAATTATTCGTATCCAGATTGTCCGACCTGCTATCGAGGCAAGGTCCGCTCGGCCGCCAGCCCACCGCTGGGCGACCAGCACAAGGGAACGTGGACCGACATCCTCTGGACGGTCTTCGCGGGCGGCGTGTTTCCCGCGGCCGGGGCTCCCGTAGCGAATGGCGGGCTCGATTACGACTACCGATTCGACTCACCGGACAAGAAGCTGTACGACCTCGTGGGTGGCGACCTGGAGAATCCCTTCCGCTCCGCCGCGCTCAACAAACGCAACGCCCCCGGCGGCAGTGGCACCGGCCACGCGCCGTCCGGAGGCATCGGGCCCACGCCGTTCGGCTCGGGCGCCCAGGAGATCGGCCAGCCCGGATACTTCGCGGCTAACAACTTCTTCGATTCCCGTGATCCCGCCGATGGTGGCAACGGTTGGTTCGTGACCGGGCAGATCAAGTCCCCGGAACGGTCGATGTACCTGGTGGATTCGGTGGCCGGCGAGACCATCGAGGACGAACCTGAGCCGTTCCAGGCGGCGAGCCCGACGCTTAGTCCCTCGGGCTCGACACCGCCGCTTGAGGTGGATTTCCGCTACTCGGGCGTTTGCCTGATGCTGTTCCTGGACGGGCACGTGGAGCCAGTGGGGCAGTGGCAGGATATCTGCGAGCTGGAGGGCCCCGACGGCCGGAGCATCCGAATCAGGAACCTGACCAGCAACGTCTCGCCCTGCCAGGCCCCATAGCCATATCTGCCCGGGCTCTATCCAGAAGCTGAAGGCCTCGAGGCAACATTCTGCCGATCAGCCCTTGCCAGGGCCGCCGAAGCGGCTAGACTTGGACTTCCGTCCCGGCTTCGGGACGGTTTTTCGTCGCAGGGGGGCTGGATCGTGCCTGGGCTCCAGGCCGCCGACAGGCCACCGTAGCTCAGTGGTAGAGCACACCCTTGGTAAGGGTGAGGTCATGGGTTCAAGTCCCATCGGTGGCTTGACGCGGGGCGCCTGATGGGAGACCCCGCCTGCTTTCCGCACGCCGGGTCGAGCGTGGAAGATCCACGCGCGACCGATTTCCAATACCATGGCGGGAAATGTCGCAACGACTCCGCCCAACGACTTGATGGAGACCGCCGAAAATGGCCAAGACTGTTTTTGAACGAACGAAGCCTCACGTGAACGTAGGCACGATCGGCCACATCGATCACGGCAAGACGACGTTGACCGCTGCGATCACCATGCGCCAGGCGCTGAAGGGCCAGGCGACCGTGCGGACGTTCGACCAGATTGACAATGCGCCCGAGGAGAAGGCGCGCGGGATCACCATCGCCACCAGCCATCAGGAGTACGAAACGGACAACCGCCACTACGCGCATGTGGACTGCCCCGGCCACGCCGACTACATCAAGAACATGATCACCGGCGCGGCCCAGATGGATGGGGCGATCCTGGTGGTTGCGGCGACCGACGGCCCAATGCCGCAGACACGCGAGCACATCCTGCTCGCCCGGCAGGTCGGCGTGCCCGGCATGGTTGTCTTCCTCAACAAGGTTGACGCCGTGGATGACCCTGAACTGCTGGAGCTGGTTGAGCTGGAGGTCCGCGAGCTTCTGACGCAGTACGATTTCCCCGGCGATGAGATTCCCATCATCAAGGGCTCGGCCCTGAAGGCGATGGAGTCCGAGGGCAAGGACGATGAATCTTGCAAGGCGATCGATGAGCTGCTCGAAGCGCTGGACAGCTATATCCTCGAGCCGACCCGCGAGATCGACAAGCCGTTCCTCATGCCCATCGAGGACGTGTTCTCGATCAAGGGTCGCGGCACGGTCGTGACCGGCCGTATCGAGCGCGGGATGGTAAAGGTCGGCGATGAGATCGAGCTCGTCGGGCTGCATTCGGAAAACCGAAAAACGGTCGTGACCGGGGTCGAGATGTTCAACAAGACGCTGGATCACGGCCAGGCAGGCGACAATGCCGGCTGCCTGCTCCGCGGCATTGAGAAGGAGGACGTCGAGCGCGGTCAGGTCCTGTGCAAACCCGGGTCCATCACGCCGCACACCAAGTTCGAAGCCGAGGTCTATGTGCTAACCAAGGAGGAGGGCGGCCGCCATACCCCGTTCTTTTCCGGATACAAGCCGCAGTTCTACTTCCGAACGACGGACGTGACCGGCAAACTGGATCTGTTGGGCGGTGCCGAGATGTGCATGCCTGGGGACAACATCCACCTCACGGTGGACCTTGAAGGCAAGCCCATCGCAATGGAGGATGGTCTGCGGTTCGCGGTCCGTGAGGGAGGCCGAACCGTCGGGTCCGGCGTCGTGACAAAGATCATTGAATAGCGGTTAGCTTTCAGCGACCAGCTTCTGTCCTCGTCGCTGATGGCGAGCGTCTTGTGAGACGAACTACTCAACGCTGAAGGGTCAATACCATGGCCAAGGGCAAGAGATCCACAGACCGCGAATACGTCTGGCTCCAGTGCACCGAGACGAAAGACCTGAACTACCGCACGAGCCTCCGCGTCAAAGGGGGCATCCCCGAAAAGATGAAAGCCGGGCTGCAGAAATACAGCCCACGGCTACGCAAGCATACATTGCATAAGATCAAGCGTAAGTAGATTCAGGTCACCGAGGAGTAGAAGTCGGGGCACGTTCCCGCAGACCGAGCAACGCACTTACGCAAAGGATATTCGCGCATACGCCAGTAGCTCAATTTTGGCAGAGCAGCGGATTCCAAATCCGCAGGTTGGGTGTTCGAGTCACCCCTGGCGTGTTGCCTGGGTTTGCCCGCCGCCGCAACGACGCCTGAAGGAAGCTTCCACAGAAGTGCCATGGTCATTTACAAGAAGGGACAAGGCTACTGGACCAGGATGATGTCGGCGATCGCGCTGGGCATGCTCGCGCTGATGGGCGCGGCTTGGCTTTGGGACAATCTGAAGAACGCCCGCATCGGCGGTTTCGAGCCGATCTACACGCAGACGGTGGCCTTCGTGCTCGTGTGCGCCGGCGCGGCCTGGTTGGGATACTACCTCATTGGTCGCAAGCCGAAGGTCGTGGACTTTCTCATCGCCACCGAAGGCGAAATGAAAAAAGTCAATTGGTCCACTCGCCGGGAAATCAGAGGATCGACGATCGTGGTGATCGGCCTCACATTCGTCATCGCGTTGATCATCTCCTTCCTGGATTACCTGGTCTACGCCCCATTGTTCACGTGGGCCAAGGTGCTCGAGGCGGCCGGATGACCACCGTGCTGCCGCGCCATCATGAGCGATTCATCATCATCCAGCGCCCCCGACACCGACCCGCAGGAGCCGGGCATGTCTGATGCCGCCGGGGCCACCAAGCCCGAACTCACCCGTGAGGAGTCCGGCGATCCAGCCGGTAGCGTGAAGCACCACACCGCCCCCGCCGCGGAGGCTGCCTCCTCGACGCGAGCTGAATCGAAGACAACGTTACTCAAAGGCGCCGGCGTCGCCACCTCCAAACCGGCTCCGCCCTCCTCAAAGAAGGGCCGCCGCCAAGACTCCTCGTCCCAACCGGCGAGCGACACCGCAACCACCGCCCAAGGCGAGGAGGAAGCACCATTCGATCCCGCCGCAGACCTACCCATGTACCGCGAGGGCATGGACTGGTTTGTCCTTCGCGTGGCGTCGAACAAGGAGAATTACGTCCGCGAGACGCTGTTGCGCAAAGTGCAGATTGAGGGGCTGGAGCAGCGCGTGGGGCGAATCATGGTCCCCACCGAGAAGACCAAGACCCTCAAGGGCGGCAAGACCCGCATCACCGAAACCAAGCTCTATCCCGGCTACATCTTCGTCGAGATGCAGTTGGAATCCGATGGGCGGATTCCCCAGGACGTGTTCTTCCTCATCAAAGAGACCACCGGGGTGGGCGATTTCGTGGGTACCGCCGGCCGGCCGACACCCATGAAGAAACACGAAGTCGAGAAGATGCTCTTTGATTCACGCCGCCCGGAGGAAACTCCCACGGTCAAGATGGAGTTCGTCCCCGGCGACTACGTCATCATCAAGGAAGGGCCGTTCCAGAACTACGAGGGCAGCGTGGACGAGGTGCTGCCTGACAAGGGCCTGGTCCGTGTGCTGGTGAGCATCTTCGGCCGGCAAGCCCCCATCGAGCTGGAGTACTGGCAAATCCAAAAGGTGGAATGAGCGGCGCTGGCCCGGCGTTCGCACTCGCGCGCAAGCCGCTATGCGGCTCTGCGACGACCTCCAAGCGCCGCCGGCCGCGCCCGCCTACGGCTGCCACACCAACGAATCAATCGCCTCCGGGATCACGTTCTCAACGTGACCATCCACGAACACAATCACATAGCCGTGGTGGTGGCGAGGCTGGGCCGGCAACAGCTCAGACCCTCCGGCAAGCGGGCTGCCGAACTGGGCTTCATAGAACAGCACCGTTCGTGCCGGATCGCTCACGTCGGCGTAGCGCAGCCCGTCGAGGAGGCGGTTCATCGCGTAGGCCCGCCCTTGCTCGGGCGATCTCGACAATGAAACGACTGCGTCGGCGTCCTGTACATACCCGTCGAGCAGATCAACCCAATCACCGCTGCGCGGCAGATAGTCGTTGTAGTCCATTGCATACGACTCTGCGGCGAGCCCGACCTGGCGCAGTGAGTTCATCGACACGATGTTCTGCGCAGCCTGGCGGCCGGCACTGAGTGAAGGCATCAACAACAGGGGCCCGATCGCCAGGAACCCGACGAGCAGACCGGCGATCAGACCGGCCGAGGAGACCACAATCCCGGCGATGGCCACGCCTTGGCCGCCCAGTCGCCCGGCGCTCTTGTTGACGGAGACGAGGGCCACGATGCCCAGGATCACGCCGATCAGCCCGCCCAGCCCAAGGGTGCAGAACCCCAGAACCCCCAGCACCAGACTGAGGATCGCCATCACCGACGTTTTCGTCGGCCCTGAGGCGGGAATCTCGCCGGGTGTGATCGGCGGCGCTTCCGGAGGCGGCGGTTGATCCATCATGGCAGTGTCCCTCTCAAGTCGTCCATACGTACCCAACCCGGCGGGACACCCCGCCCGCGCCGCATCATACCTCGGCGTCGCCGGGCGGCTGCGGCCGAGTGGTGTGATTGCCCCGCCGGAGATCCCCGTCCCGACTTCCCCCAACTTTGCTTACCGGAGCGTTCGCGCGGGCTAAACTCGCCCAATTCCGACCATCCCTGCGCGCACCGGGGGGTTTGCGCGCGCCCAACTGACCGTGCATTGGACTGATTTTGCCAAGGGCAAACGTTCGCCGCAGAGGTATAGAGGACACCGAGGGAAGGAAACGTCGGAACATCGAAATATCCAAGTGCTCAGCGCGGAAAGCTGATCGCTGACCGCTACCCCTTCTTGCTGCGGCGGGGCAGTCGGGGCGCACCGCCGGTGGCGGCGCTGCGGCCGACGCTGTCCACGCCGAAGGGTCTGCTCGCCAAGGCCGTTCCCAGGTCACGCGTCGGTGCGGTCGAATCGCCGCTCTGTTTGGCCTTCGCCTGGGCGGCCTTGGCCTTCTTGTGTTTGCGGGCCTTGGCCTTCCTCAGTTTCTCGCGGTCGCGCTTGCTCATGACGTCCTTCCGTGCTTGCGTTGTACCGTCATTATGATGCCCCGACGGCCCAAGGCGAGCGGATTCGAGTCAATTTGGGTGATCGCCAGCCAAGATGTTTCAGCACAAAGGTACCCAGATCGCAGAGAAGAGGAAGGAACCACAGATACACGCGGATGGACAGGAATGGTTTGTAGGGGATTGAAACACGGAGAGCCACAGAGGACCACGGAGATAAGGGAAGGATCCTGAATCCTCTAGCCCCAAGCCTCAGGACTCGCGCCGCATCATACCTCGGCGTCGCCGGGCGGATATGGCTCCGACCGGACTGCCGATCACGCCGAGAGGACGGATGACAGGCATCAACTGCTGATTGCGACAACAAAAATGCAGGTGACTGTCCGAGGTTTCCCTGCGGGCGGCGATCGGCGCAGGTCTCTCCTCGCGCCCAGAGCCAGACTACTCGGCTGGGATGACCGTCAACAGCATACTTACGGTTTCTTCATCTACGATCATGAAGCACTCTATTGATCGCGTTCCAAACACGCTCGAAGTGCGACGAGGAGTCTGAGGATTCCGTGCCCACGCCCGCATTTGATCGGCCATCCATTGCAGTAATCCTTCGGGATCGTCCATCATCTGGTTCACCCTGAGACAGATCAGTTCGACGAGAAGCGCTGCATCGTCGATCGAAACATGTTCCTCCATCAAAACAGGCACGTCGATTTCAAACTTGTGAAGATCGCTGGGTGCACCAACCACTCGGACCAACGTTCGAGGATAATTCATGCTGTTAGCAAAGTACTCAACTTCTCCGGTTGCGATCGATAATTGTGCTCCACTCCAATACCACCCATCGGTGATGGAAAACCGCTGCTCCATATATTCGAGCGACCATCCGAGCCCCTTTGGGAGTTTCGCCGCGGTGGAGTGTGTTGGAAGCTCTCTACTCGGCGCGTCTGCCCGTCGATGCGGGGACCGTTCCATGCTCGTCGCCAACCACAGCGCTCCAAAGAGAAGCCCCACGATCACTGTCGCGAAGAACCACCGAGGCTTGCCCTCGATTGAGATCAGTGTTGTGCGTTTCGTCTGAGGCCCGTCTGTGCCGGGCTCAGTTTTCTTGACGACCGTTAACAACTCGGTGATGGTGGTGATGCGTGTGGCGAGGACACCCCGGATCTTCGCCAGCGTGGCCGCATCGCGCTCATCTGGCGCGTCGACTTCGATTGGTGGCGCCGGTTTGCCTGTGTTCGCATCGACGCCTTCTATTCGATATCGCAACACCGATCTCCCGCGCCCATCCGTGGCGCTGTTCACCGTCTGTGTGAGGGTATTCGTGAATTCCCCGCCTCGCCTCTTCCTGGCGGGCCGAGGGGGGAAAAGCCCCAACCGCGACCGGCGGTCGCGGCTTTACAGCCGGTGCTGTGTCAATCGTCGTCAAAGTCCATTCCTTGCCAGAGGGCGGCGCGGAGGCCGGGTTTGGGAAGTGGTCCGTCGCGAGCCATGATGCGCTCCAGGGCTTTGAAGGCTTCGTCGCCGTGTATGCCGGGGCGGTGCGGGCCGATGCACCTGTTGCGGGATTCGTAGGTCCTGTCCAGCGTATTCAAGCTCACCTCAAAGCCGGCCTGGTCGATACCGCGGGGATCGGACAGTTTGGGCCAGGACGCGGGCGTGGCGGGGAGGCTCAGTTTGCGGGCGACGGCCACCGCATCCTGGAGGCGCAGCGCCTCGATCCTCCTCAGGGCATTTCGTCTATTCCGCTCGGCGGGCATGGCGCCTCCATAGATGGGCCAACGGTCGCGGCGGCGCGCGGGGTCGTGACCGCGCGGCGCGGATCGTGCTGGCCACGTACTCGTTGGACGTGTCGTGGGCCCATTGCGTTTGGATCGTTGCTATGCTGATTCGCCCGAATCCAGGAGCCCGCCATGGCAGGTACCGACATCGCCAAGGTCGAAGCGGCCACAAGCGTCTTCCGCGACGACTATGGCACCGCCAAGACGCAGATTCAGCGGGCAATCGTCGGCCACGAGGAGATCATCGACGGCGTGTTGACCTGCCTGTTCTGCGGCGGCCATGCGCTGTTGGAGGGTGTGCCCGGCCTGGGCAAGACCCTGTTGATCCGCTCGCTGGCCAAGGCGCTGCACCTGACGTTCTCGCGCATCCAGTTCACGCCTGATCTGATGCCGGCCGACGTCACCGGCACAACGATCGTGGTGGAGTCGGATCGCGGGCGGGAGTTTCAGTTCCGCCGGGGGCCGATCTTCGCTCAGATCGTGCTCGCCGACGAGATCAATCGGGCGACGCCCAAGACCCAGTCGGCGCTGCTGGAGGCGATGCAGGAGCAATCGGTGACCGTCGGCACCGAGACCCACCAGCTCGACCGGCCGTTCTTCGTCATGGCCACGCAGAACCCGATCGAGCAGGAGGGCACGTACCCATTGCCCGAAGCCCAGCTCGATCGATTCTTCTTCAAGCTGCAACTCGAGTACTCGAATCGGGAGCAGATGGCTGAGATCCTCAATCGAACCACGACCGGGGCGGAGCCGGATATCGAGCAGGTCCTGGACGGCCCGACGATCATTGAGCATCAGCGGCTCGTGCGGAAAGTGGTGATCGCGCCGCACATTCAGGATTACGCGGTGCGGCTGGTGCTGGCGACGCATCCACAGGGCGATCTGGCCACGCCGATGGTCAACCAGTTCCTGCGGTTTGGGGCGAGTCCGCGGGCCGCTCAGGCGATGGTGCTGGCGGGCAAGGTTCGGGCGCTGCTTGAGTCGCGGGCGAACGTGTCGGTCGAGGACATTCGCAACGTCGTGTTGCCCGCGATGCGTCATCGATGCCTGCTGAACTTCGAAGGTGAAGCCGAAGGCAAGACCACGGACGAAATCCTGACCAACATCGCCGAGACGATTCCCGCCGATGTCACCGTCAGCGCCGCGTAAAGGAAACGCTTGAGGCTTGGGGCTCGAGAGCTGAGGCTTGAGATTGCGCTCATGTTGACAGAAAAATCGCTTGCGGAGCTACCTAAGCGGGGCGTAGGCGTTTTCGAATCGACTGATCGCCATTATTCAGGCGAGCTCGATGAGGGGCAGCTGACAGTACTCTTGACTGCAGTTGCGGCGTCGCATGATCTGGAGGGCGACGGCAGATCGTGCATTCTCCTGGGCCTCGGAGGTCAACCCAAGTCAGTGTACGAGCGGGTGAAGTCGACCGACGGCGTTCGCATCGTGTGGGACGGCCCATTCATGCCGATTCCGTTCTATCCACTCCTCTTGATCGCAGCCGCGCACGGAGGGCTGGTTCTTGTAGAAGATCGAGCAGCGCTTGTCGATGCAGTCATCGCCCTTTCCGAGCAAGCAATGCTTGAACTGTACTCGGCACCGTTACCTCCGTTGGCCAAGATCAAGAGGTGCTTCAAGTGGGACGGTCGGCTTGGCCGATCCCGCACTGGTAGGCTCATCGCCGCTGATCCGGCGTACTTCTGTCTCGGTGCGGAATACGGAAGTCATGATGCGCCGGAGGGGTATTGTGTGTGGTGCTCCTTCGGGCCTGATTGCCCGGACAGCCTTCGAGATGTGATCCAGCCGTTCCTGGCTACGGGTGGGCTGGGCGAAACCGGTGGCGAAGACACCGCAGCTGGCGATAATCCGGTGTGAGCTTTCTGAGTCCCTGGCCGGCGTTGGTTGCGGCGGCGGTGGCCGTGCCGCTGTTGCTGTTGCTGTATTTCCTGAAGCTTCGCCGACGGTCAATGCGCATCGCCAGCACGATGCTGTGGCCCAGATCGGCCGAGGACCTTCAAGCGAACGTGCCGTTTCAGCGGCTGCGGTGGTCACTGCTCATGCTGCTGCAACTGCTGGTGGTGGCGACGCTGCTGGCGGCGCTGGCCCGGCCGGTCGTGCAAACCGGCCGATCGCCTTGGGCACGGGTGATCCTGCTGATCGACCGCAGCGCGTCGATGAACGCCCGCGATGCTGCGGGGCACAGCCGTCTGGATGCCGCCAAGGCCGCAGCCGAACAACTCGTGCAGCGGCTCGGCCGGCGCCGCGAACCGGGTGAGTTGATGGTGGTCGCGTTCGGATCATCACCGCAGGTGTACAGCGGGTTTGAATCGAATCGCCAAATCCTTCTGGACGCGATCGACTCGATCGGCCCGACGGATGAGCAGGCGAACCTGGACGCCGCATTGGCCCTGGCCGGCGCATTCGCCAGCCGCGACGAGACGGTCGATCAACCGCCTCCGGAGGTCGTGCTGATTTCCGACGGGGGGGTCGGGGAACCGATCCAGGCGAGCGGATTCTCGCTGCAAGCCGGCGATCTGCGCTTCATCGGCGTCGGGCCGGAGCCGAACGAGGCGGTGGACAACGTGGGCATCGCCACGTTCAGCGCCCGGCGGGACTACCAGGACCCGGGCAAGGTGCTCGTGTTCGCGCGACTGGTCAACGCGGGACCGCAGCCGATCGACACGACCTTCACGCTGCGGCTGGACGGGCAGCCGGTGGGGGTCAAGTCGGTGCGGGTTCCGGCGGCGAGTGATCGCGGCCTGGGAGAGACTTCCATCACATACACGCTGGATCTGAGCGGCCCAGCGGTGCTGATGCTATCGGGCAACCGCCGCGATGACTTGCCCGGCGACGACACGGCAGCGCTGGTGCTCAGACCGCCGGCCGCGCCGAGGATCGCACTTGTGCATCCCGGTGACGATCCTGATCCATTCTTGCACGGCCTGGTCGAGGCGCTGCAGCCGCAACGGCTGGTCGTGCTGCCATCTCAACCGTCCAATGGGGACGACGAAGCGCTGCGGTGGTCGTCGGACGAATTCGATCTGGTGATCTTCGATCGGGTGTCGCCGCGTCGCTGGCCGAGCATTGCCACCTTGAGCTTCGGCGCCGCACCGGTGGGAATCGGCCGGAGCCCGCCCAGCGACCCAGGCGGCCGGCGCATCCTCAGTTGGGACCGCCAACACCCGGTCATGCGGCACGTGTCACTCGACAGGCTGGTCTATGCGGACTTTGGCGGCTACGACCTGCCCCAGGACGCGACGCCGCTCGCCTGGGGGCCTGACGAACCCGTGATCGCCGTCGTGCGCCGGCGCGGGGCGCGGCACGTGCTCGTGGGCTTCGCCTTGCAGCAGAGTAACTGGCCGATGCACGTGAGCATCACCGTGTTCATGCAAAACGTGCTGGACTATCTGACTCTAGGCGGCGAGGGCCTCGACTCCGTTGGCCTGGCAGCGCAGCCGGGCCGGCCGATCACCGTTCGCCGCCTGCCTGAGGCGAGGCAACTGTCAATCGAAGGCCCGATCAACGCGACGGTCGAGGTCGATGCGGAACCTGAGGTGACGCTGCCGAATTTTCGACGGGTCGGCTTGTATCGAGTGCGGGGTGCTGCGCCGCCAATGGATCGAATCGCCGTGAACATGTCCAGCGACATCGAATCGGACATACGCCCCCGACGGTCGCTGGTCGTGAACGCCCAGGTGACGCAAGCCTCCACGGCCGGTGCCGTCGCGCCGTTGGAGCTCTGGCCGTGGCTGGTGGCTGCAGCGATCGGCCTGCTCGTCATCGAGTGGATCGTCTACTGTAGGCGGATACGAGGCTGATGCGCCGACGCGGGGCGCCGACGCAGGCCAGCGGGCAAAAGTGATTGCCTCCCGCGGGCCCAACCGATGACACCAGGAATCCCGTCGTGAGCACGACCCACCGAATCAACGCACTGGCTCTCGCCGCAGCGCTGGCGGCGGCCTTGGTCACTGCCGACGCCGGCCTGGCCGAATCTCGCGCCCAAGAACAGGACGCCACGCAGCCCCAACGCGAAATAACATTCTCGCTGCCCAGCGGCTATGAACTCCGGTTCGATACCAACATTGACGGCGGCGGAACGATCGGCGTGTCAAGGTTTCACTTCGGCCTCGACGCCGAGACCGAGCTTGATCAGGACTTGAATCTGACGTTGAGCTTCCGATACGCGCTCGACCAATACGACTTCACCGGGGCGACGCGATTGGGCGGCGTGAGGCCGTGGGAGGATATCCACACGTTGGGATTCGCAGCCATGTTTCGATGGACCGTCAGAAGCGATTGGTTCATCTCCAGCGGGCCCGTCGTTCAGTTCTCGCGCGAAGCAGGCGCCGACTGGGACGATTCGCTCATCGGCGGCGCGGTGGTCAGCGCGACCCATGTGGTCAACGATCGCCTCATGGTCGGCGGCGGCTTCGGCATCGTCAGCCAGATCGAGGACGATGCCAGGGTGGTTCCGATCATCGTGCTCAACTGGCAGCTCAAGGAGAAGCTGCGCCTCAGCACGCAGGGCGGCGCGGGGGCAAGCGGCGGTACCAGCCTGGAGCTCATCTACGACCTCGGCCACGGATGGGAGGCCGCGCTGGGCGGGCGGTATGACTTCCGCCGGTTTCGTCTTGACAACACCGGCGTCGCGCCCGGCGGAGTCGGCGAAGAAACGAGCCTGCCGTTCTGGGTCCGCCTATCGCATCGGATCAATGACAACTTCAGCGTCGATATGTACGGCGGGCTAACGGCCGGGGGAAGCCTGGAGCTCCAAGACCGCAACGGCACCGGCATCGGCAGCGAGAACTTCGACCCCGCCGGCTTCCTCGGCCTGACGGTGAAGATTCGGTTCTGACATTGAAGGTTCATCAAGTCGGGGCCCGCCCTCCAAGCAGAGCGGTGAGGTGTCATATTCCATGACGGTTTCAGCGATGGCCGAGCGAGTCAAGCAGACTCCGGCCAATTGAGGTTCTGTACGCCATGTATAACCTGTGAAGTAAGAGACAGTGGCCGGAGTAGTCTGACACCAGTTTCGGACCAATGTGACGGCAGGAGTGTGATCGTCCAAACATGATGTCAACCAGACTTTCCGAGGCTGATTCGATGCAAACGGTGTACGTCTTCATTGACGAATCAGGCAATTTCGACTTCAGCCCGAAGGGGTCACGCTATCTCCTTTTCACGGCGGTTTCTGCGCAGCGTCCGTTCCTGCTCGACGCAGCCCTGACGGAACTCAGATTCGATCTGCTTGAACAGGGGCATGACATTGAATGCTTCCATGCCTCTGAAGATCTCCAGCTGATCCGTGATGCCGTGTTCGGCGTAATCCAAAAGGGCTTGAAGCACTTTCGAGTTGACTCGGTGATTGTCGAAAAGGCGAAAGCCAATCCGGTCATTCGGCCACCTGAGAAGTTCTACCCGATGATGCTCGGATACTTGCTGAAATATGTGATCGGTGGATTTGACCTCTCCAAGGTCAAAGAGGTGATCGCCATAACCGATACGCTTCCCGTTCAGCGAAAGCGACAGATCATCAGAGGCGCAATCAAACCGAAGCTGGCCGCGATGCTTCCAGAGACCGCCAAGTATCGCGTGCTACACCATGCGTCCAAGTCGTGTTGCGGTCTCCAGATCGTAGACTACGTGAACTGGGCAATTCAACGGAAGTGGGGCACTCAACAGGATCACCGGAGCTACAATCTGATTCGAGAATCGATCGTCAGCGAGTTCGACATCTTCCGTTTTGGCGATACGGTCCACTACTAAAAAGCGACCGCCCCACCTATCCGATCTCGGGGAGAGAGGGGAAGAACCCGAGGGTTCTTGTTGGCAGGGCGGGACGTTTCGGAAGGGGATTGACTAACCGTTTGTAGCAGCACGCCACCCTTCCATCAGACGTGCCGCTGTACTTCAGTATCGGTCATGGCCGCGGGGAAGTCAAGGTCTACCCTATCAAAATCCTAATTTTCTGCCCACACGTGCGTCGTATGGCCCATGGCAAGCGATGGCTTCCTTCATCAGCGTCACAAAGCTGCTTGTAGATACGGGCGCCGTCTGCCATGACTACCACGATGAGCACGTCCGCGGCCTTCAAGCCGAGCGGATTCAGTGTGACGAGATGTGGGGCTTCTGCTTCGTCACGAATAGTCACGGTGGCGGCAGCGCGTCCCAGGCGGTGAGGTCGATGGCTGCCCGGCCGGGGTCAAGCGGCCGCCAGGGGACCGCCGCGTTGCGTACGGTCTCCGCGGCGTCGCCGTCGCCATGCGTCCGCACCAAGCCGATGAGCGTGGGCCCACCCTGCGACATTCCCGCCAGCCAGCGATCCGGCAGCACGATTCGGCAGAACCAGCGGTCCGGCAACGATCGACGATGAATCTCCAGCGTACCGTCATCGCTGCCTCGGAAGAGACGGTGCCGGCTGCTCTCGGGCACGGTCAGGGCGATGGACGGTCCGCCGGCCGAGGATTCCGGTCCAACCAGCAGCGTCACCGCCTCGATGCCCCGGGTGTCTCGAAAGCTCCCACGGGCAAACAGATCGCCCTGCTGGGCTGCGTGGGCGGAATGGGCGGGGCGCAAGCATTCCAGGAAGACCTCCCATCGCCCATTGAGCTTGCGGAGATGCGACATCGTGGAGCGGGCGGCCGCGACCGGCTGACGCCGGCGGGACTGCACCTCCCAAAGCGTCAGGGGCGGTCGCAGCGGGGCCAGGAACACCCCGGGAGGAACGGCGCGGAGCACATCACGATCAAAGGTCACCCCTTGGCGTTGACCTGCCCACTCCACCAGCAGGATCGGCCGTGCGGTGCCCGCGTGCTCCAGTCGTTCCCCCGCTGCGGGCCCGAGAGAGTTGGTGGGACGATCGACCGACACGCGCGTAAGCACGCCCGGCTCCAACTGCACGGCCACAGGGATGTCGTGGGCATCGAGCCATCTGAACTTGGCGACGATCTGCCGGTATGTCGGGTTCGCGATCGCCAACGTGACCTGGTCATGGGTTGCGGGCTCCGGCCAGAGCAACAGCAATGGTCTCGCATCGGCCCAGGCCAGTGCAGCCTCCATAACTGCCCGATCCGGCCGATTGAAATCCAGCAGAAGGGCCAGCAGCGAGCCGACGACGACCGGGTCGGCCACCCATGCGGCGAACGACTGCTGCTGATCAAGGCAGGTCTGGGTGAGCAGGTCGCTGCACTGTGCCGCCACGCCGGGACTCAAGGCCGCCAACCTTGCGAAACCGACGCGCCACAGGCCGGCGTAGTGCTCCGCCACCAGAGAGGCCACATCACCGTAGGCTTGCGGCGACGGGGGATTCATGCTCAGGCGTTCCGCAATCAACACCCACCGCCAATACTCAAACGGCGAGCGCGGATCGGGACGATCGGGCTCCTGGAGCAGCTGCAGCGGTGCCGCGCTGGGCGCCTGGCCCGCTGGAGGCCTGGAACGACGCGGATGATCATGCCACTGTGGGCGCAAGGTCTGCCGGCCCAGGTGCAGCCGCCCGTCACCATCCGGCGGCAGCCTTGCCAGGAGATACGGGGCCCCCACGCCGTCAGCGGAAGTATCATCGGTCAGCTCAATCCGCCGCACGGCGAGCCCGCGCGGATCATCTGTCCAGTGACGGTTGATCGTCGGCGGCGCTGGGTGGATCCACGCCACGACGGCGTCGATCCGCCGGCCGTGCGCCGGCCGAAGCGTCAAACTTTTCGGCCAGCTGTCGCCGGCGCGGTCAGCCCCAAGCGGAACCATCAGCACCCCGCCCCGGACCGCGATCGGCGCGGTCACGAGTGAATGCACTCCTTGTACGGCCTCCGCCCCAGCAACAGCCGGGGCAAAGACCATGAGCAACGAAGTAACCCCAACGGCGAAGGTCCCGAGCGGGGATGATGCGCTGTAGCGAGCCGCCGCGTCCACGCGCTGCGGCGAGCCGCCGCGTCCACGCGAGCGGCCTTCTTCCGAACGGCGACCGACGTACGGCTCACCGTACCGATCGCCCTCGCATTTCGTGGGCGACCGCTGGCGAGGACGCCGCGGCTCGCCGGCTGCGCGAGCGCTGAGCACGTGCCCGCTCATGATTTCTCCGTTGCGCGCCGCTGCTGAACCAATCGACACACCTCGTCGATGGCTTGCGGAAGGTCATCGTTGACAATCTGCGCGTCATATACACCGCTACGCATGCCCAGTTCTATCTCATGTTTCGCTTCATCAAACCGGCGGCGGATGGCGGCCTCCGACTCGCGGCCGCGCTGGCGAAGCCGCAGCAGCAGCTCCTCATCATTCGGCGGAAGGATGAAGCACATCAACGCCTCGGACATAGTCTGTCTGACCAATATCGCGCCTTGCACGTCGATATCCAGCAGCACGAGCCGGCCCTGGGCCAGATGACGCTCCACAGGCTCTCGCGGGGTGCCGTAACGATGCTTGCTGTACACCTGAGCGTGTTCCAGGAATGCGCCGCGATCAACCATATCCTCGAACTGGCGCTCGGTCAGGAAGTGGTAGTCTCGTCCGTCAACCTCGCCGGGCGCCCTGGGCCTGGTGGTGGCCGAGACGCTGAATACACCGTCCAGACGGCGCTCGAGCTCGCGGGTGATGGTTGTCTTTCCCACGCCCGACGGCCCGGAGATGGCCAGCAGCAGTCCGCGCGGCTTGTTGGATTTGCAGGCCATTGTGGGAAGTGTATGAGATTGGCCGCAGGGCACTGGATCGCTAGCCCGGGCCCGCCACGGCTCGGAGGAATCACGACGCGCCGACGGACCTGGCCAGGACGGCCATGCGCAGCGCCACTCCGTTAGCGACCTGTCGGAGGATGACGCTGCGCTGCGGATCGTCGGCGACCTCCGAATCAATCTCGACGCCGCGGTTCATGGGGCCTGGATGCAACACCGGCACATCGGGACGCAGGCGCTCGGCCCGCTGGGCGGTCAGGCCGTAGAGCGCGCGGTAGTCATCGGCGATCGCGCCGCCGACAAGGCGCTCAAACTGAACACGCAGCATCATGATGGCATCGACACGAGGCAACACCGCGTCGAGGTCGTGGCTGACCGAGACACGTCCGGGCCCCAAAGCGATCCGCTCAAGCGATCGCGGCACGAGCGCCGGCGGGCCAACAAGCAGCACCTCAGTCCCCAGAGTCGTCAGCCCATGAATGTTGGATCGAGCGACGCGGCTGTTGGCGATGTCGCCCACGATGGCGATGGTTCGGCCGGCGAAATCACCCCAACATTCACGGAGCGTGTAGAGGTCGAGCAAACCTTGGGTGGGATGTTCATGCCGCCCATCGCCGGCGTTGATCACGGCGCATCGGACCGCGTCGGCGATCATGGCAGGCGTTCCGCAGGCCCGGCTGCGGATGACCATCACGTCGATCCCCATCGCCTCGATGGTGCGGGCGGTGTCCAGGAGCGACTCCCCTTTGCTGAGGCTCGAGCCGGCGCCGGTCAGATCAATCGTCAAAGCGCCCAGGCGCTTCGCAGCAATGGTGAAGCTGCAGCGGGTTCGCGTGGAATCCTCAAAGAATAGGTTGGCCACGGCTCGGCCGGCAAGGAGACTCGTCGGCGGGTCGCTGCCCGCGGCAGTGTGAAATCGCCTGGCTTGATCGAGCAACGAGACCAGTTCATCGCCGGCCAGACCCTCCAGCGCAAGCAGGTGGTGCCGATGATCGGCCGTCTCAGGCATGGCCGGGCATCCTAGCGCACAACGACCGCGAGCGGTGGCGGACTCCCAGACGGCTCTCGCCAATGCAGTTTAGGTCCCGACTAACCGTGGATCGGCAACCATCTCGAAGTCGATCGCAGTCTCCGCTTCAGCACCGGACATCTCGTCGCGAATGTGGATCTTGAGCTGGTACCGGCCGAGTGACAGATCCTTGGGAAGCGTGATCACCTGTACGATCCAGAAATCGTCTCTGCGGTTCCTGCTCATGTCCACGCCGACCTGCCAATCTTCCCGCCACACGGGAATGCCGTCGCGGTCGCTGTACACAACCCACTGCTGCGACAGCTGGGTCAGCCACTGTCCATTGTCGTTGAGCTCGCTGGTGAAGTCTTCGATCTCGACGTAGATGACCACCTGTTGACGGCTGTGAGCAAGGAACGCGTAGCGCCCAGCCTGGTTGAGCGGGAACTGATCGTAGTCGCCGAAGCCACGGACCTCGGTGCACAGCGCGACATGAGGGAGTCGAAGCTGGGGCTCGTCGGCGAGACCGCTGTACAGCGCGTTGACCGCAGCGACAATCGCCTCGGGATCTTGGGTCTTCACCAGGTCTTGACCAAGCTGAGCGAAGAAGGTCTGCATCTTCACGATCAACTCGCGCTCCCGGTCGGTCAAGCCGGGGATAGCGTCGGGCACCAAAGCCCGGTCGGGGCTCACCATCGTGGTGGCTGCGATGAGCAGCAACTCAGGCAGCGGCATGTCGCGGTAGGCTGCCTGGCGATAGAGCTCGGCGGATAGCTCCACGACCAGTTGCCGCAGCCGGTCGTCTCCAGCAGTATCCGCAGGTTCAACCACAGGCACAACCACAGGGTCTGGTTGTTCTGGCGCTTGGGGCGGGGGCTCGCGGGGCGGCCGAGAACGCGCCTCACCGCGAACCGCGATGCCCGCCGAAGCACGCGCCGGGGCTGGAGGGGGACTCGGCTCGATCCACTGAATGACCGGCCGAGAAGAGGCAAGCGCCTTTGCGACGTTTGGATCTATCCCCTCCCCAAGTTGCTGGAGCTGTTGGACGTCCCTTTGGGTCTGCTCGGCAATCCGAGTTACATCGGGCCCGGCGGCCCCACGGTCGATCGCCGTGTCGGCCGACTCGGCCTCGTGCAGCGTGGCACAGCCTACCGCGGAGGCCGTGACACCGAGGATCATCCCTGTGCGAACCGCTCGACCAAGCGTGCTCACCGTCGCTGCCTCCTGCAGACCATGGGCCATCCTAGCCGTAATCGCACCCGCCTCAGGTCAACGGCAACTAATGGTATCGGTCACGAGCAGGGTCAATGCTTCAAGGTTCCGGTCAGCTCGTCCAAGTCCGGTCTTGCTGCGCATGTCGGTGCGGACGGCAAACTGCAAGAGTTGCGCGATTCGGTTGAGATCACACCGTCGAGCGATATCGATCATGCGGTTTCCGGTCGGGCCGAACAGGCGAAGCTGCGTGGCCACGGCTTGAGAGCCGACGCCTTCTCGAAGAAGCTGAGCCGCGGTGTGAATACGCCGAAGCAGATCGCCGATCGCCCAGATAACCAGTTGCTCAGACAGCCGGGAGACCTCCAACAGCTCGCGCACCTTGGCGACGGCCTCCCCCGGCACCCCGCCGACGACCGCTGACTGAAGCTGCCATGCCTTCTCCTGGCGGCTGTATCCGACCATTTCCACCACGTCGCCGCGGCGGATCACCTGCCGTTGCCCGATGAACGCGGCGAGTTTAGCCAGCTCACTATCCAGCCGGGCGAGGCCCGACCCGAGCTGCTCAACGAGCAGGGCCGCCGCGGGACGCTCGATCTTTCGGCTGTGCCGGCGGGGACATTGGGCCACACACCATCTGACCGCCTCACCGTCGGGAAGCGGATCGCACTTGATCTTGACCCCGACCTTCGCCACCAGCTTGTCGAATGTGCCTGGACGCCAGGCTTCGGCCCGCATGAGCAGTGAAGCCTCTGGTGTCGGATTCCCGGCGTAGGCTTCCAAGGCTCGCCGCCGCCCCTCGCCGGCAAGAAACTTGTCGGCATGGTCCAGGATCACCAGCTTGTGACGCCCCATCAGCGCGTAGGTGCGAAGCTCATCGAGCACATCGGATAATTCAGCGGTCACCCCGTCGAAAGAGAATTGGTCGATCTCTCCGTGCGCGTCTCGCAGCACCTCCGTCAGGAGTCTTGTGCCCTCACTGATGAAGAACGACTCCTTGCCGCAAAGCACGACAATGCGCATCGAAGTGCTGAGGTTCGCAAGCTGATCGAATGTCTTGGTCATGGGCGCGTCGTCGTACTGTAGTGTAGCCGACGATGGTTCTCCGCACCCACCGACCCGCCCCATAAAGCCGTCGCATCCTCGCTCCTTGTAAAGCCGCGACCATCGGTCGCGGTCTTCGGACAGAACCCTCTCCCGGCCAAGGGGAGAGGCCACGGTGAGGGGTGAAACACTTGGTCGCGGTCTTCTCTTCCGCGCCATCGATGCTCGACGCCGAACAACCCCCGTCACGGACCGCCCTCATCCCACCGAGCCGCGCCATAAAGCGGTCCCGACTCCATCGGGAGTGGTCGCGCAAGGATCGCGGATGGGCCATCATGAGGGATCAGGCGAGACGCGGGCTGACCGCTGATGGCTGAAAGCTGCTCTCTCTCCCCCTCCTTCCAGCGGGGGACGCACGCGGAGCTAGGGGAAACCCTGGTAGCGGAAACGTACCTGTTGCGTGTTGTAGCCCGTTCTCTTGCCCACGGCATTCATCAGATTGCATCGGATGGAAATGAATAACCCACCGAAACAGCGGGAATCGGCCAAAAACCGCCTTGAGACGCTTCCAACCGTGACCGAATGCACAGCCATTAGACGTCACTTGTAGTGACAAGGTAATCAATATCAAAAGTAGTTTCTTGGACCCCTTGCCTTTGTCTTCCATTAGTAGTACCCTAACATCATCGAAATTAGGCATAAAAGAAAGGAATTCCAACGATGGCCGCCACCGCTTCTCTTTCCGTGACTCTCGGACAAGTCTTTGAACTCATTGAGCCATTGGACTCTGAGGATCGCCACAAGGTAATTGCGAGCGTCATGGCACTCCTTGGCGAGCAACCGATTGATTCCCGCATCGGCGGACGTGGCTTTGGCCCGAACGGGGGGGGAGGCGACGTCAGGTTCGGGGATCGCGAAATAGGGCGAACCGCACGCCGCTGGATAAGTCAGCATCAACTGGACGCTGACATCATCGAGCAGGTCTTCCACTTCGACCAAGCCTGCGTGGAGATCATCGCCGCTTCTGTTCCCGGGTCGACAATGAAGCAACAGACTGGCAACGCGTATCTACTTACGGGTCTCCGGGCGTTGCTTGAGAAAGACGATAGCAGATTCACGGACAAAGAGGCGCTAGCGCTGTGCAAGCACCTTGGCTGTTATGACAAGAATAACCATACGGCGAACAGGAACGCGATCGGTAACAAGGTCGCCGGTAACAGGCAGTCCGGGTTTACTCTACCTGCACCTGGCCTGAACGCTGCGGCTGAGGTTGTGCGCCAGATCGCAAAGACCACGCAGTGAGATGCTAACAGCGGACCAACTCAAGCACGTCATACACTTCGACAGTCGGTCTCAGCGTGACTGCGTGCTACTTATTCTGGGTGTTGAGGTGAGGGCCCCAAAGGACATTGCCGCGATCCGCGAGGTCGGGGCGCGCGCTGGCGTGCGCAAGATCACCTGTTGGAATATCTCCGATGTCCTCGCAAAGGCCGTGGGTCTGGCGATCAAAACCACTGATGGATGGGAGTTGACTAGCCAAGGACAGCAGCACGTTCAAACGCTCATTGCCGTAACGGATTTGAATATCGTTGTTGCAAACGCTTCTCAGTCGCTCCGTCAACATCTCACATTAGTGACAAAACCGGAATCAGCGGCATTCATCGAGGAAGCCATTGTCTGCTTTGAAGCGCGGCAATATCGAGCAGCCGTGATTCTCTCCTGGGTCGGTGCCATTTCCATTCTTCACCATAAAGTATTCAACGGTCACTTGGCGGCGTTCAATGCAGAGATCATGCGTCGCGATGCGAAGGCTCGTCCTCTCAAGAACGTCGATGGTTTCTGTCGAATCGGTGAACATGATTTTCTGGATGTTATTGAGTACATCGGGGTCATTGGAAAGAATGTCAAACAGACACTCCAGAATCAATGCTTGCAACTTAGAAACGCGTGTGGCCATCCCAACACACTGCGCATTGCGGAAAACGCCGTTGCGGCGCATATCGAGATACTCATTCTCAATGTGTTCTCGAAGTTCTGACTGTATTCGGGAACGGAAGAGGGAACGGAAGAGGGAACGGAAGAGGGGACGGGAGTCTTTTTTTCTTGTTGACTGATCCCTTCAACGAATGTCCCGGCGGCTTCAACGCCGACTGCACCGTCGATGCGTTCGACCTGTCAACCCTGCTGGCGTGCTGGAGCGGACCCGAGAACGCCGGTCTTTGGGCGGAGCTATGATCTGGAGCTTCGGCTCCGGTGGAAGATACGGGGTGCGGGGCGCGTGTGCGTAGCCATCGGGAGATGCTCGCACGGTGAAGAGCCAATTTGCGTAGGAGCAAGGATCGAGCGGTGTTGGTATTACACGTACTGCAAGGCCCCGATCGCGGCATGAGGTTCGATCTTCCGGCCGACGAGCCGCAGCTCATCGGTCGCTCGTCCGAATCGTTGCCGCTGACGGACTCCACGGTCAGCCGCCGGCATGCTGAGCTGACGCCCGACGACGGCAAGTGGTTTCTGCGGGACCTGGACTCATCAAACGGCACGTTCGTCAACGGTGTGCGGATTACCAAAGATCGCGTTGAGCTCTCGCCGGGTGATCAGGTTCGCTGCGGCTCGACACTGCTGATCTTCGCCGTCACTGCCCAGGAGGAAAAATCCGATCGGGTGCGCGTGGTGGGGCCGGCGGACATGGATGTCACGGTCGAACGGCGGGTCGATCCGAATGAAGACTCGATGATCCTCGCCGAACCTGATCCGGTGAAGGCCGCAATCAACCATCTGCGGGTGATCTATGAGCTCACGGCGTTGACCTGCTCCACCATCGACCGCGACGGGCTGCTGAGCAGTGTGATGGACCTGATCTTTGAAGAGTTTCAGCCGGACCGCGGATTCATTCTTTTGGAGAAGGATCATGAGAATCCGCAGAGTCTGCTGGAGCCGGTCGTGGTCCGGTACAAGACCCGGCCAAAGACCGTCGACGAGGGGCGGATTCCCGTCAGCCAGACCATCATCCAGCACACGCTGAAGCAGGGTGAAGGGATTCTGTCCACCAACGCGATGAACGACACGCGGTTCCGCTCGGGCGACTCGGTCCGGGAGTACGGCATCCGGTCGGCGATCTGCGTCCCGATCCGAGCCGGTCAGCGGATCTTTGGGGTCATCCACATCGATTCGTCGATGGTTCAGTTCACCTTCACGGAATCACAACTGAGGCTGATGGACGCGATCGGGCAGCACGCCGGGCTGGCCTTGACCAATACCCAACTGGTCAGCTCGAAGATGCAGACGGAGCGGCTCGCCGCCATCGGTCAGACTGTGGCCAGCGTAAGCCACTCGATCAAGAATATTCTTCAAGGTCTGCGAGGCGGGGCCGATGCCGTGGAGCTGGCGCTGAACCGGGGGGATCTGAAACTTGCCAGGGAGGGCTGGCCGATCCTCGCCCGCAATCTCGATCGCATCTACGGCCTGACGTTGAATATGCTGACGTATTCCAAGCATCGCGAGCTCGAACCGGAACTGACCCCCCTTGGCCCATTGATCGAAGAGGCCGCACAACTCATTGGGCCGCAGTGTGACCACAGACGGGTGGGATTGCTGCTGGATCTCGCTGAGGACCTGCCGCCGATCCCACTGGACGCCAATGCCATTCACCAAGCGGTGATGAACCTGCTGACCAATGCGCTGGATGCGGCGCCGCCGAAGACCGGCATCATCACGATCACCACGCGATTCCTGCCCGACAGGCACGAGGCCCGGATCACCGTCTCCGACAACGGCCCGGGTATCGCCCCTCAACGGCACGAAGAAGTGTTCGAGGCGTTCCACTCGACAAAGGGTCAGCGCGGGACGGGACTCGGCCTGGCGGTGACCCGCAAAATCGTCCAGGAGCACGGCGGCAGCATTGAACTGCAATCAGATGTCGGCCGGGGCACCACCATCGTCATCACCCTGCCCACCGACCGAACGGATCTCGATTCCGCGGACACCAAGCTTCCCCGCCCGATCTCGCCGGCCGAACTTGAGCAGGATTTCTGAAGTCCCATCGTCGCACGGCCGGGGGTGTGGAGCTTGCCGATATCCGCCGCCGGGATATGATGCCGCCCAACCCGTCCCCAACTCTCAGCGGCCCCACAGGATCATGAACAACTCGAACCTCTTCGATTCCGCGTCGCGCCGGGGCGATGCCTTGTATCCCGATCCGCGTGATGCGGTCCATTATCAGCGCACCCGGGAGATGACCATTGACGATCTGATGCTGGAGAACCGGGTGGTGTTCCTCGTGGGTGAGATCTCGCATATCTCTTCAGCTCGAGTGATGATGCAGATGCTGTACCTGGAGGATCAGCGACGTGGCCAGGACATCAACCTCTACATCAACTCCCCCGGGGGATCGCTTGACGACACCTTGGCGGTCTACGACACGATGCAGTTCATCAGCTCCGACGTGGCCACGTTCTGCATCGGCCGGGCGTATTCCGGCGGGGCCGTTCTGCTGTGCGCCGGGGCATCGGGCAAGCGCCACATCCTTCCCCATGCCAAAGTCATGATCCACCAGCCCTATGGCGGGCTGACCGGCCACACCACGGACATCCAGATCCAGGCGGAGCAGATTATTAAAGCCAAGCAGACCCTCAACGAGATCATCGCCCAACACACCGGCCAGTCCGTGGAGCGGGTGGCCAAAGATGGCGAGCGCGACCACTATTTCACCGCCAAGGAAGCGAAGGAATACGGCCTCGTTGATGAAGTGTTCACACCCGAAAAGAAAAAGGGCAAGGACGAAAAGAAGCCCAGCTGATCCATAGGCAACGTGCTCGGGTCACGGCCCCCGCGTTCCACCAGCCCCGGCGACGTTGAGTGTTCGCATCCTGGAAGGAGATTATGTCCACGCTCATTCCGATTGTCATCGAGAAAACCGGGCGAGGTGAACGGGCCTACGACATCTATTCCCGGCTGCTGAGCGACCGCATCATTTTCCTGGGAGGAGGCCTGTCTGATGAGGTCGCCAACGTGGTCGTCGCCCAGATGCTGTATCTCGCCAACGAAGATCCCAAGGCGGACATCAACCTCTACATCAACTCTCCCGGCGGCGGGGTGACGGCCGGTCTGGGTGTCATCGACACCATGCGATACGTGCCCTGCGACGTGGCGACCTACATCATCGGCCAGGCTGCCTCGATGGGGTCCCTGGTTGGCTGCTCCGGCACCAAGAACAAGCGGTACACACTTGGTCACGCCAAGAATCTCATGCACCAGCCAATGCTGGCGGGGGTCCTGGAAGGCCAGGCGACCGATCTGGAAATCGAAGCCCGCGAAATGCTGCGGCTTCGCGACATCATCTACAACATCTACGTTGAAACCACCGGCCAGTCATTGGAGACGATCGCCCAGGATTGTGAGCGGAACAAGTGGCTCGATGCCCAGGAGATGGTCGCCTACGGCCTGACCGACAGGGTCCTTGAGCGTCCCCCGAAACCGATGGGCCGCAAGACGCAAAGAGATGATTGAAGCGCTGCGGTGACGTATCCCGGCTGAACTCCCCAGAAGACAACCGGTGCGGATTCGGCTGCTGCAGCCAGGCGGTGTACACTGCCCAGGTGCCTCCTCGCCACCACCTGCGTCGAACGCTGGTCGTATCGATGGCCGCGATCTCGCTGTTGGGATGTGCCGGCGGCAAGAGGGTGGCCAGGGAAAACGACCGGTTGCGATCTGAGGTGCTTGAGCTGAAGGATCAGCTCAGGCAGCTATCCCGCGAGAATGCTGAGGCCCGAGCCCAGCTGCGCCGGGTCGGTGATTCGCCTGATTTACTAGCCGCGGAGATTCTGGCCGGCACCCCGTATGTCACCCAGATAGCCATCGGTCGGCTCAGCCACGCCCGAGACGAGGATGGCGACGGGCGTGCCGATGTGCTGATCTTGTATGTGAAGCCCGTTGATGAGCTTGAACGATTCGTGCAAATGGTGGGGCACGTCTCCGCCCACACGGCGGTGCTGCCATCCGAAGCTGACGCCATCACCGTTGGGCGGATCTCGCTGGGTCCACAAGAGGTGCGTCAGGCGTACCGCAGCTCATTTGCGGGCACACACTACACCTTGACCGTGCCGATCACGCTGGCCGGCGTGCCCGACGAGCCCAGTTGCATTGCTCAGGTGGAGTATATCGACGCTCGAACGGGCCTTCGTCACTCCGCCCAGCGCGTGATCGACCTACGCCTTGGGCCCCCGTGAACGCTTCCGGAGCCGTTATGAAGCGGGGAGAATGAAACGTGACGCGAACGCCGGGCATGAGAGTCCGGCAGTTGCACCCGTGCGACTATACTGAAACCCATGCGACGGGTCGCGGTGACCGGCACTTTGCTATCGATGCTGTTCATGCTGGGTTGCCAGCGGGCGCTGTTCCCCAAGAACGCGCCAAGGACGCAGTTTGAAATGCATCAGCGGACGCGCAGCCGGTACGTCCCACTGGAAGAGCCGGATGTCTTCGGCCGGCCACAGCCGGCGCTGCGGGCTCGTCTTTCCCCGCACTAATCGCTGCGGGGTCCGATAGCGGGTATCGCATATACCGGGCGCACGAAAGTGCCGCTTTGCCCAATGTTCAGCCCTCGGCGCACCCGATAGGGTCTGTAACCGAGGCAGGCAAGGCGCGCATCGGAATGTCACGGACAGGCTCATCCCAATTCCCTCAGCCGTCACTACGGGCGAAGATCGTCTGGAGCAGCTTCTTGGCGTCGATGACGCTCATGGCCGGCCTGTTGGCCCTGGGCGACCATCGTGCCCGGCCGGGCTTCCCTGCGACGCATACGGGCCTGATCGGCGTCTCGCCGGCTCGTGATCCCATCTTCCGGATCGACGCTCCCCTGGATCGATCGCGGTGGAAGGGCATCATCATCCATCACTCCGGCGAACCGGCGGGCGACGCGGAATCGATGCGCCGCCTCTATCTCGCCTACGGCTTTGAGGGTATGGGATATCACTTCCTCATCGGCAACGGCAACGGGATGGGCGACGGCGTCATTCATGTGGGTGAGCGATGGGTCAAGCAGCTTCCAGGCGCCCACGCACGGGGTGCCCAGGCCCAATACCACAACCAGCACTCCATCGGGCTCTGCCTCATCGGCAATGGCAATCGCCGGCCGTTGACTGACCGCCAGATGACCCAATTGATCAGTCTCGTACGGCGGCTTCAGCGGGAATTGAACATCCCCGCCAGCGCCGTCCGATTGCACCGCGACGTGGCGCCGGGATCCACCGACAGCCCAGGCGAGTTCTTCCCTGCCGCCCAGCTTGAACAGCAACTGCTGAACCCGTTGCGTTGATGCCCCACGAGTACGCCCCTAGGCTATCTGGTTCACACCCCCATCTCCGCCCCAACGGCGACCAAGTCTCGCGCAGTGCACTGTCAACGCGAGGGGATGCCATCTGATATCGATACACCCTGATGGGGCTCCTGTGAGCGAACCGACCGCCCCACGATCGCCTCATGACGCAGGCACCCGACGCCGCCATGTCGCATGTAACACAGATCGCAGGCTATCGCGTGCTCGCAAGGATCGGCAAGGGGGCCGCATCAGATCTGTACGCGGTGCAGGACCCAAAGACCAAGCAGGTCTGGGCGCTCAAGCATGTCATCAAGGCGTCTGAGCGGGATCAGCGCTTTGTTGAACAGGTAAAGCAGGAATACCTGGTTGCATCGAAACTGGATCACGAAAACATTCGGTCGGTGCACCGGCTGATCAAACACCGCAGACGGTTCAAGGTTTGCGCGGTGACGCTGTTGATGGAGCTGGTGGACGCCACCACGCTCGATCAGCGCCTGCCCCAGCACCACTCCCAGGCTGTGGATATCTTCCACCAGGTGGCACTAGGACTGGCCCACGCACATCTCCGTGGATTCGTCCACGCTGATATCAAGCCGAACAACCTTCTGGTGACCGAGGATAATCAGGTGAAGATCATCGATCTTGGGCAGGGGTGTTCGATCGGAACGGTGAAGAAGCGCATCCAGGGTACGCCCGGGTACATGGCCCCGGAGCAGGCCCACCGCCAGACCATCACGCCCAAGACCGACATCTACAACTTAGGCGCGACCATGTATTGGGTGCTCGTGGGTACGGTCATCCCTACCGCACTTCCGCCCAAGGAGGCCACCGACAGCCTCTTCACGGGGACGCTTGATGCCAGCATGCTCAGGCCGCCAATTCCCCCGCACGAGAAGGACCCGAGCATCCATCCCCTCCTGTCAAAGCAGATCCTCGACTGCGTGCAGATCCACCCCGACGACCGCCCTGAGTCCATGACGGTCGTCGCGAATCGCCTGGAGCTGATCAGGGAGCTGCTGGACATGTCAAGCGATCCTCCTGCCCCAATCGCCGCGAACAGGGATGCGCAGCCCAAGTGACGCGCGGTGATCGCGGACCTCACACGACGAGACCTCCAGTGTGCGGTGACTGAGCAGGCGGGGCGTCTATGACGAGCCGCGACCGGACGGTCTCCGCAGGCGATCATGCCAGGCGAGAAACCGGACCAGGTCCGGTTTACTGTGCCCGACGGTGACGAGCGGCGACCGTAAGGGAGCGGACGCACCGAGGCTGCTTCCTGACGTGCACGGCTCGCTCAACCTCTCCACTTGAGCCGCAGCCGCGCTACGCTGGGTGCGGTATCACCGTTGGTCGAGCTGCGCCGCTTCCATCCTGTTGGGGTTCTTCAGCTGGGCAAGGGACGGGCGCTTCCGTTTGCGAAGCAGCAGTCGGATCGGCACCTCGCTGTAGGGAAGGGCCTCACGCAGGCGGTTGATGAGATATCGCTCGTACGCTCCACGGAATAGCTTCGGCTGGTTGACGACCAAGACAATCGTCGGCGGACTCGAGCCGATCTGGCACGCGTAAAGAATCTTTGCCTGGGTGCCAAGCTTCGATGATGGACCGCGCCGCTGAAGGATCGAACTGATCACTTCGTTCAACCGGCTGGTCGGTTCAAAGTGGCTCGCCTGCCGATGCAGGTTGAACGCCATCGCGACGACGTCGCGCACTCCTTGCCCCTCCTTGGCGCTGATGAATACGATCGGCGCGTAATCCAGTCCGCGAAGCTGCTGCGTCAGGTACTTAAGGTAGTCTTTGGGCGAGACCCCTTCGTCCACCAAATCCCATTTGTTGACCACGATCACCGTCGGCTTGAATTGATCCTGAAGCTCTTTGGAGAGCCTCTTATCCACCTGCGAGACATCACGTTGGGCATCGATCAGAAACAGCACCACATCGGCTCGACGAATGGCGGCGAGCATGCGGTGGTATGCGTACAGCTCGATCTCGTCAGCGAAGCTTTTTCGTTTCCGAACGCCGGCCGTATCGATGGCAAGCATGGTGCGCCCCTCGATCTCGAACCGCACGTCGATTGCGTCGCGGGTGGTCCCGGCGATCTCCGAGACAATGACCCGCGGCTCCCCAGCCAGGGCATTGACGAGCGTTGACTTGCCGGCGTTGCGTTTGCTCACGATGGCTATCTTCATCTCCTGCGGCGATTCGGGCTCACGTTTGGGGTCCAGCGAAACTCGCTCATAGAGCGCATCCAGCAATTCACGCGTGCCGTAGCCGGTCCTCGCGGAGACACACATCGGCTGGCCGAACCCCAGACCCGCCGCCTCCAGCCCGTGCGCGATCCACTTGTCGCTATCAACCTTGTTGGCGACGAGCAGGACCTTGCCGGCAACGCCCTGCTGACGGAGCATGGCGGCCATCGCGTGCTCCAGGCCGGTGATGCCGCTCTGGGCGTCAACGACCAGAAGAACCAGCTCGGCTTGATCCATGGCGACCCGAATCTGATCCTCGATCTGCGGGCTCAGAATGGTCAGATCGGCGCCGACGTCGTCAAATCGCTGGCCATCGGCGGTGTACACTCCGTATCCGCCGGTGTCCACAAGCTCGACGAACTTGCTGGGCGTGCCCTTGGAGCCCTCCAGCGGCCCATCAAGCTCAATGAGCGCCGAGACGCGATCACGGGTCACCCCGGCCGCAGGGGCCACGATCGACACCCGTTGGCGGGCCAACCGATTCAGCAGGCTCGACTTGCCCACGTTCGGCCGACCTACAATGGCAATCTGAGGCACCGTCATGGCGTTGATTCTAGCTCGTGCTGATGTTGGAGGCGGCCACGAGGGGCATACGCTGCCGGCCTGTGACCCTGCTAGCATAGGGTTGATTTGAGGAATCAGATCTCGGCCAAGTCGTGTTTGGAAGGACATGACGCCCAAGACGCGAGAGGATCCGGCGATGACCAACTCCGCGCTGCTCTGGGCCGCTTTGGGCTTGTTCTTGCTACAGAGCCCAGCCGTTGCACAGCAGCCGGCAATGGGGATCGCCGGCTCCAAAGCGCCGAATTGGGGGGTTGCGCAGTGGATCAACCTACCGCAGGACAAGCAAGCGCTCGACGTCGCCGACTTCAAGGGCAAAGTCGTCTATCTGCTGTGCTTTCAATCGTGGTGTCCGGGCTGCCATGCGCGCGGCTTCCCGACGCTACAGCAACTCATCTCAAGCTATGACGATGCGGACGACGTGGCGTTCGTGGCTGTGCAAACCACGTTTGAGGGCTTTGCTGCAAATTCGGCCCAACGGGCCTGGGAGACGGCACGCCGGTATAGACTCGAGATTCCGATCGGGCATGACGGCTCGGCCCCGAAGCGCTCGACATTGATGCAGCGGTATCGAACCGGCGGCACCCCCTGGGTAATCATCATCGACAAGCAGGGCATTGTCCGACGGAACGGTTTCCATGTTCCCGCCCAGGAGGCTCGCAAGCTGATCGATTCGCTTCGAAAGGAGAGCCCAGCCGGGCCGGCGAACATCGAGACCTTGCCGCAACAGCGCGGCGGGCAGGATCGTGTCGGGAAGAAGTTCCCGAAACTGAACTTCGACCGGTGGATTGGCGTCGAAGAACAACCGCTTGAGCCGAAGCGGGTCAAGGCCACACTCTACCGGTGGTGGACCGATACTTGCCCTTATTGCCGGTCCAGCCTTCCCGCAATTGAAACGCTTCGGCGGGAGTACGCATCCAAAGGGCTGCGGATCGTGTGCGTGTATCATCCGAAGCCGCCTCGCAAGGTAAGCGACGAGGCCGTGATCGCGGTGGCAAAGCGATACGGATATCACGGGCCGGTGGCCGTCGATGCGGACTGGTCGAGATTGACCAAAGCGTATCTGTCGTCCGGGCAGCGCGCAGCCACCAGCGTGACCTTCCTGGTGGACGAACGGGGTGTAACGCGGTTCCTGCATCCCGGGCCGGTGTTCTTTGCCTCCGAGGACCCGCAGCATGCCCAGCAGAATGCGGACTATCAGCTGCTCAAACGTGCGATTGAGGCGCTGCTGGTCCAAGAGGACAAACAGTCTGACGAGTAGGCGCCGCATTCGTGCAGTGCCTCCTTCGCCGGATAGATGCTCGCCCCCCGCTTGCCGTAAACTTGCTCCCACGCCCCACATCAACCCCGCATAACCAACAGGAGTGCACGATGAAACCTCGAACTCTCTTGCTTCTTACAGCCGGATCGCTTCTGGGCCTGAGCCTGCTTGTGGCGATGGCTTCGGCACGCGCCGAGGCGCAGCCGGAAACCGAAACCTACAAGGTGGATCCCGTCCACTCGACGGTTGTGTTTCGGATCAAGCACCTGGGTGTCAGCTACTTCTATGGCCGGTTCAACGGACCCTCTGGCGAGTTCAGCTTCAATCCCCAAAACCCGGATGAGTGTTCGTTCGAGATCGCCATCAGAACCCAGGACGTCGATACTAATAATCCAAGCAGAGACCGCCACCTCAAGAGCGCGGACTTCTTCAACGCCAAGCAGTTTCCGAAGATCACATTCAAGAGCAAAGAGGTCAAGAAGGTCAGCGACGATACCTTTCGCGTCACCGGTGACTTGGCGCTGCACGGCGTCACTCGGCCGGTCACAATCGATCTGAAGCACGTCGGGTCGGGCAAGGGCATGCGGGGCGAATACCGCAGCGGATTCGACGCCACGTTCACCATCAAGCGCAGCGACTTCGGGATGAAGTTCATGCTCGGTGGTCTCGGCGACGAGGTGACGCTCATGGCGGGCATCGAGGGAATCCGAGAGTGACCCTCCGCGCAACGGGCTGGGCCGATGGACACCCCTGACGAAGTGCGGTGGTTGCGCAATGGCAGTTCCCAAGATTGAGCTCCTGGCCGTGGCGGCCCCGGCGGTGGTCTGCGGCGGGCTGCTGCTTGTCGCGTGGAGGCCGTGGCGGCGTGATGCGCCGATCGCCGACGGCGCTTGGGGGGGGGTGATCGGGCTGGGCGCGGCCTATTGCCTCGGCCATGCGGTGCTGGAAGGCCGGCCGGCGTTCCCACCAAAGGAAGCCTGGCATTGGCTGGCGTACCTCGTCGTGGCCGCGGTGGTGATCGGTCTGCTTGATGCGATGAATCGTTGGGGCGCCCGCGCGCGTCTTGGGGCATGGGTCGTCCTGGCCGGGCTCATGGGTTGGCTTGTGGTCTTGCCGGCGGCCGGACATGCGTGGCTCTGGCGGGCCGGGTTGGCGGTCGCCGTCTTTGGGTGGCTCAGCGTCATCAATGCGTATGCCAATCGCGTTGAGGGCGCATCGTTACCGCTGTCGCTTTGCTTTGCGGCCTCCGGCGCAAGCGTGTTGCTGCTCTTGTCAGGAAACGCGAAGCTGGCGCTGCTGGCCGGTGGCATGGCAGCGTCACTCGGCGCCACGACAGTCGTCACATGGTGGCGGCCTTCGGCGTCCCTCGCGCGCGGGTCAGCGACCGTGCTCGCGGTGATCATTCCCGGATTGCTGTACAGCGGATATTCGTTGTCCTTTGGCGAAATCCCGGTCTGGGCGTACGCGCTGGCGGCAGCAGCGCCTATGGCCGCTTGGGCGCGGCAGGTTCGGCCGATCAGCAGGTTGGCCGGCTGGCAAGCCACGATCGTCGCTGTTATTGCGTCCCTTACGGCTACGCTCATCGCCATAGCCGGTGCGGTCGCAGCGACCGCTTCCACAAACGATTTTGCGTTCTGAAGGACCGATTGAGATCTCGATCCTCGCTTGGCGCAGCGGCATGGTCGTCGACCGTCATCTTGCGCGTTGCATGGTCAGCGATATGGAACTTCGTCTTCGAAGCCGGCCTCGATGCTCTGGTCCTGCGGCTTGGGCCTGATCTGCTCGTTGCGCTTCATGATGCGAGCGCAGGCATTCCAGCGGAGGATGGCATCATCGTTGCCGGGAGGGCTGCCGGCCTGGGCCTGCTCAAACGAGTCAAGGGCCCGGCAGAACCAGTCGTAAGCGACGTAGCCCGGAGCGCCCTGCTCCAGCTGCGCCTTGGCCCACCGCTCACAGATCACGCCGCCATAGTACGTCCGCTCATACTCGTCGCGGATTCGTGGCAGGACCTCTTGGGCGTGGTGGACCGCCACGCGCAGCTCCTTGCCGAACTGGTCAGTCAGCGCCAGCACCAGCAACACCAGGGCCTCCTGGTTTTGCGAGTCGGCCCGCAGGACGTCGCGGCAGATGCTCTCGGCATTCTGCGGATCGTTCATCAGCCGATATCGCTGGGCCTTGGCCAGAGCGCTGGGAATGGCCTGCTTGGAGATGGCCTTGAGTTCGACGATGAGATGTGCTCCTGAGATCAACAAGCCGTCTCGGCGGTGAAACCGCGTCTTACAGTGTCCCAAGCACGAACAGTGCGGCGACGGTCCCCGCCGCCGCCCCGCTGTAACACAAGGCAGCCAGGACCGTCGAGACGGCCCGCAACCCAAGGTCCATCAGAATATGTCGGATCCGATGAGCACAGTGGAACAGCGAGAGGAACACCACCACGAACAGGACAATCCGCACCGGCCACCAGGTCACGACTTGGTGGACGCGGTCGTAGTCGAGGTCCGCGTCCCCAGCCGTTGTAAAGGGCAGGACCAGCCCGGTGAGGACGATGAAGACGGGCATGAACAGCGCCGCCATCACCCCGCCGGCCGAGAACAGCGACCACCAGAATGCTTCGTTTGAACGGTTCATTCGCTCAGTCTTCAGTGCTCGGATTTCGGTTCTCGGCGTTCAGCTTTCGGCGTTTCGACGTTTCGGCGTTTGTTATCTCAATACGCCCCAGAGAATTGCGCCGGAGACAGCCACCCAGGGCAGGTACCCCATGGCGATCGCGACCACCGCGTTGGGCAGCCGGTCCTCACCGATCCGCAGCGGCATCACTGCCGGCGTCAAGTTGAACCAGGTGATCGAGTGGTAAAGCGCCGCGAGCAGCGCGAGCGCGTGCAGCATCACCGCCAGCGGGTGGCGCATGGTTTCCACGAGCGCATGATACTGCTGGGGACCCTGACCCAGCTGATGCAGCCACACGAGCAGGAACACGATGTAGCCGCCGACGAAAACACTGGTCAGCTCGCGGGCCATGAACCGGCGATAGGCGCCCTTTCGCACGAACCAATCTCGTGGAAACGGTCGCCGCAGCGGGCCTCTCATCGCTTCCCCCACGGCAAGAGCACGTGTCTATACCAATCCTTGGTGCTCGCCACCTTGGCTTGCTGAATGGCCCCGGCAGGATCGACATTCTTGGGGCACACTGCCGTACACTCACCAACGAAGGTGCAGCCCCACACCGCCTCTTCGCCGCCCAGCACCTCCTGACGCTCGGACTGGCCTTGATCGCGGGAGTCGAGGTTGTAGCGATGCGCCAGGGCGATCGCGGCCGGGCCGAGAAAATCCGGTATCCCGTCGATCTCCGGGCACGCGGCGTAGCACAACATGCAGTTGATACACATCGAGAACTGCTGGTACTGCGCCAACTGGCTCGGCGTCTGGAGGTATTCGGCCCCCGGCGGCTCCTCGTCGTCGCGGATCAGCCACGGCTTGACCGCCTGGAGCTTGGCCAGGAAGTCGTCCATCGAGATCACCAGGTCGCGCTCCACGGGGAAGTTGATCAGCGGCTCAACGCGGATCGCAGAAGGGTAATAGTCCTTCAAGAACACCGCGCAGGTGAGCTTCGCCTCGCCGTTGACCATCATCCCGCAACTGCCGCAGACGCCCATCCGGCAACTCCAGCGGAACGACAGCGTCCCATCCGCATGGTCCTTGATCCAATTGAGCGCATCGAGCACCACCCAGTGCTCGTGGTACGGCACGCGGTAGTCTTGAATCGTCGCCTCGCCATCGTCATCCGGGCGATAACGGAAAACCTCCAGCGTGATGGTGGCTTCACCTGCCATGGCTTGATCGACAATCGCCGTTATCGTACCGGATTGCCCCTGGTGTTGCTGGCTCGCTAAGACGGAGCCCCGTGGTGGCCGTGCTCGTGCCCGGTCCGATCGCAATGCATCGGTAACAGGATAGAATACAACGATGACCCCGAAGGAATCCAAACTGCTTGCAGACGCTCTGGGCCTGCCACAGTACGAGCGTGCGGACCTCGCCGCGAGGCTGATCGACAGCCTCGACCAGACCTTCGATCAGGATGCCGGATCTGCTTGGGATGCAGAGGTCGCCCGTCGGATCTCGGATTTGGACAGCGGATTGGTCGAACTGATCCCATGGCCGGAAGCGCGACGCATGATTCTTGGAACGCCCGATGGCGCGTCCGAGGCTTGACCTCCATCCTGAAGCAATCGAAGAAGCCCGCGCAGCGAGATTGTGGTATGCCGACCGCAGCGCCGCGGTGGCCAATGGCTTCGTGGCGGAATTGGACCATGCGATGCAGCAGATTCTCGATGCACCCGACCGATGGTCTGTCTACGCGCACAGGACTCGGCGATACCTGCTGCACCGATTTCCGTACATGGTCGTCTATCGCGCAACCGAGACTGGTGTCCAGGTCATTGCCGTGGCCCACGCTCGACGCAACCCCGGCTATTGGAAAACCCGGGCAGTATAGCCAGGAGCTGCCTGTGCCTGTCCGCCGCCGCCGCGGACGATGCCAGAGTCTCATCAGACTGGGGCACGCTACGCTTATTGCCCCAGTCGCCCGCCGATTCGCGGCGGTCACGGCTGGTCGGTTGCCTGGTCAAGCAGGGCTTGGACTTTCTTCTGGAGTGTGGGGAGATTGTCTTGCACGGCCTCCCAGACGACCTGGTCATCAATGATGTCGTAGCCATGAATCAGCACGTTGCGAAAGGCAATGATCTGCTGGTAATCACCGATCCTTGATGCGGTGGCAGAATCGGATTTGGCAAGACGGTTCAACGCTTCGCCAATGATCTCGAATCGTCGTTCGACAGCTGATCGAAGCATTGCGTCGCTGGAATAATCATCCAGGGTTCGATCGACAGTGAATTGTCGAATCATTCCTGCCGCCTGGCGAATGTCTTCAAGCAGTTTGAGCGATTCAAGCCGCATAGAGGACCGTTCGGGTTTGGTTCACTGACTTGAGAAAGTACGGATTCTTGATGGCACGGGTCATGACCAAGTCCACCGGACGTCCAAACAGGCTCTGCAACGCTTCGAGCAGGCCGAAGTAGGCGTCGAAGTGTTCGCCGGGCTGAAGCTCTAGGAACTCGACGAGGAAATCCAGGTCGCTGCTGGCGAGGTCGAAGCTGCCATCCGCCGCTGAGCCGAACAGCTCGAGACGGTGGACCTTGAACCGCTGGCATAGCTGGTTCAGTTCATCGCGATTGTCTTCGATCAGCCGGTTCATGCAGCCAGGCCCTCAACGCCATGATAGGCGAGCCCAGCGCGCCTGTTACGATCGCGCGGCGGTGCGGGCGGGTTTCTCGCCGCTGCGCTCGTCGAACTCGTCGCCACGGAACGTCGAGGCGAGGTAGGCTTCCCGGACGCGCGGATCGTTGATGATGTCGCGCGGAGCGCCTTCGCGGAGGTTTCTGCCTTCGTGAATGATGTAGGCTCGATCGCAGATTCGAAGCGTTTGCTGGACATTGTGATCGGTGAGGAGGACGGCGATTCCTTCGCCAACGAGCTTGCGGACCTCGCTTTGCAGCTCCTCTACAGTGTGGGGGTCCACGGCCGAGAACGGTTCGTCCAGCAGCATCAACTTCGGCCGAGTGACCAGGGCCCGGGCGATCTCCAGGCGCCGGCGCTCGCCCCCGGAGCAGGTGCGGGCAAGTTCGTTGGTCTTATGTTGCAGGTCGAACTGCTCAAGCAACTCTTCGGCCCGCTGGTTGCGCGCGGCTCGGCTGAGGCGCTGCGTTTCGAGGATGGCCAGGAGATTCTCCTTTACGGTCATCCGTTGGAAGACGCTGGGCTCCTGGCTGAGGTAGCCTATGCCGGCAAGGGCGTGCTTATACATCGGCAGGGCGGTGACGTCTTGACCCTGGAAGAAGACCTGCCCCGCCTCCGGGGTAATCATGCCGATGATCATGCGAAACATGGTGGTCTTGCCGGCGCCGTTTCGACCGAGCAGCCCGACGATCTCCCCGGCATCCACGTCGAGGCTGACGCGGTCAACGACGCATCGGCCCGAGTACGACTTCACGAGTTGGCGGGCGGTGAGCAGGGGCACAGTGGCAGAGTATATCGGCCTCGCCATCGGGCCGGTCGGACAAGCCCCCCGCCGGCCGTGAGACAACTCGGCAACGACACCGCCGGCCGGTTACGAGAGGAATCGGATGGTCACGGGATAGCGGAAGTATTCTCCGTTGCCGGCTGCAACGGCCCCCCGAATCATGTTCACCACCGCGACCACCCACAAGACCGGCCACACGACAATCCCCACGACTGTCACCGCAAGGAGCAGGTGCAGGAGAAAGAACGTCAGGCCGAAGTTAACGATCTCGCGCCCGTGGTCGTCGTTGAAGACACTCTGGTTGCGACGGACCAGCCAAAGCACGACCGGAACCGCCAGCGCGAGAGGACCCAGACCGAGGAACCATGCGAACGGCGACAGGTGTGTTGCGATGGCGAAATTGCGATCGGTATCGGTGAGGCCTTCAGCGCTAATCCGTCCCGTGCGGACGAGCGCCGGCAGCTCGATGCGGACGCGGCTGTCCTCGGCGGCAGGCATGGCGATGCTCATGGTTGTCGCTCCACCGCGATATTGTAGGGAGCAGGCATCCTCCAATTGCACCAGATTTGGGCCTTGGGCGGAAGAATCTCGCCCCAACAGCAGTAGGGGCACCGCTGCTTGGGCGGCTTGAGCGCGATCGGGCTAAGACGCGTCACCCGGCGGGGTAGGCTCAGGAGATTCCAGGGTGGATGAAGACGCTGGGTCCGAGGCGCGAACCTGGGCATGCAGCGCCTCCGGCGCCGTGGGGGTCGTGGAGCTTGATTTGATCGGTTTGGCCTCGACGGTCCATTCGCCGGGGTGCAACCGCGAGGCGATGGCCCCGACGATCAGGTGCAGGTTGCGGTACTTATAGTCGTCGAGCTTCGCGCGGGCGCCGTCGCGATGCACGACGTAAGCGACCGATTTCGCCATCCACCGGGTCATGTCGATGTCGGCGATCTCATCAGCCTTCCAGGGGCCCTTGGGCAATTGAAGCGTACCGTCTTCATCCAGCGCGAACTTCCGCCTCTTGACAACCAAGACCATCCAAAGTGCGCTCACACCCATCGGCAGACACGGAACGAACAGGAGTCCTTTGACGATCTGGTCATACGCGGCGGGCTTCCTGACTTCGCTCAGCGCGTTGAGGGCGTCCTGATTCGCGGTGTATGCCAGCTGCGCGGCCGGGAAATCCGCCAGCCGGCCTTGCTCGCGCTGACCAAACAATCCGCCGATGTTGAGGCTGAGCAGCGCTATCCACGCGACATCATCACTGGACTGGATCGACTGTTGCAACGCCTCGAGCTGAATCCGCATGGAGTCCGGGTCCGCCGAATTGATCCGAATGTCAAGCTGCTGCGCGTGCCGTGAGATAACAGCCGCAATCGCACCGCTGATTGCGTCAATCGCCGCGGTCGCCTCATCGTTGGGTTGTCCAGCGGGCTGGTCTGTCTCCAGGGCGGCCTGGCATTGCCGCAGCACCTCCGACCGCTCATAGAGCAGCTGTTGCCGAGGGATGGAGACAGCAAAGTCGTAAACGCCCCAAGCCCCCAGCACCGTGAAGACCACCGCCATAATGATCATTCGCCAGGCGTAATGTCTCGCGATGGTGGAGGTGATGGGCATGAGGCTATTTCACGGGTAGGCGGTTGTGTGCGGAAGGTCTGAAGCACTCGAAAGATCAAGGATGTGTAAGCATAACAGCCATTTCGGTTGATCTGCGTCGGCCCTGCTGGGCGATGTGCTGATTCGACCAGTGGCCCGCGCACCGGCGCCAGCCGGGCCACAAACGGCAAGGAATCGGTGGAATAGTATGGGCGAGGCGGCGTCTTGTATCGTAGTACTCTAGTCGATTGTGCCCGCACCGAAGGGAGGATTCTTCACATGGCTCCTACACAACCATCAACCCAGTTTCCCTTGCGTTACGTGGCGCTTGCCTGTCTGCTTGGTTCGGCGGGTGTGCTGAGCGGGTGCAATGACGCCCAGGCCGGAGCACTGCTCGGAGCGGGGATCGGGGCTCTCGCCGGACAAGCCATCGGCCGGGACACGGAGGCCACCCTGATCGGCACCGCCGTCGGCGCCGGGGCCGGCTACATCATCGGCAACGAGTCCGACAAGGCCAAGCACCAGCGCGATCACAACCACGGCAACTACGACTACTGAGCCGCCTACTGGGTCTGAGCTCTCCGCGTTCAGCTTTCGCTCATCCCCGCGCTCTGCCGTGGGGGTCTTGTGATCTCACCGGGTAAAGCCGGCGATGCCATCGCCTTTTCACAGAGCGTTGCACAAGTTTCACAGCCGCGGCGTCTCGCCGCGGGGTCGAACCCCGAGCCTCAACGGCGAGGACTCGACCATCCGCCGCAGGCGGACTGCGAGTCGGGCCAATAGCCGCGGGGCGGAAGCCCGCGGACCGAGAATCCTCTTGCCGCGACCCGAAGCGCCGGCCATAATGTACCAGAGGGAAACTGCGAGATGATGTATGCGCCTCGATCCTTGATGAGCATCTTGGCCGTCAGCCTCTTCGCGCTGGGCGCGGCCAATCCGTCATCCGCCCAGACAGCCTGCGATGCGGCCCGTGTCACCGCCTCCGACGCCGAGCCATTTGAGTCCTTCGGCTATGCCGTGGGGGTCTGGGGTGATACTGCCCTGATCGGGGCCCAGTGGAATCTTGACAACGGGCCTCAATCAGGCTCCGCGTACGTCTTTGGCTTCGATCGGTGGTTGCGCACGTGGACGGAGACCCAGCTGCTTCTGGGTTCCGATGGAGACAGCAGTGACCACTTCGGTGTTGCTGTGGCGATCGAGCGCGAGACGGCGCTAATCGGGGCGTTCGCCCACCTGCACAGCGATAACGGCGGCTCCGGGTCGGCGTACGTTTTCCGCCTGAACGGTTCGAGTTGGATCGAGCACCAGGAACTACTGGCTTCTGACGACGCCATTGGTGACAAGTTCGGCCGCAGTGTCGCGCTCAGCGGCGACGTGGCTGTGATCGGGGCACCGAGCGACGACCCCCACGGTTCAGCGTACCTCTTTCGCTTCGACGGGTCGAGATGGATCGAAGAACAAAAGCTTCTCGCCTCCGACAGCGCCGGGGCCTTCGGCAACGGGTTCGGGCTTTCCGTGGCGATCTCCGGCACCATCGCCGTCATCGGCGCGCCCGGCCACGTTCACGATGGCCTGACTTTAGGCTCCGCCTACGTCTTTCGCTTCAACGGGTCAACCTGGGTTGAGGAGCAAGAGCTGCTCCCGTCGGCGGATGCAGGCTCGGCCGCCTTCGGCAGTGCTGTTTCCATCAGGGGCGAGGTGATCCTCATCGGGGCCCGCTCGGAAGGGTACGGTTCGGCGTACGTGTTCCGTTACGATCGTGAAGCGCCGCCGGGCTCGCAATGGGTCCTGGAGCAGAAACTCCTCGCCTCCGATCCGAACGGAATCGAGCAGTTCGGCAAATCCGTGGCCGTTGACGGCGACACCGCCGTGATCGGGGCGTGGGCCAGCAACGCGGGCGGCCCCGGCTCCGGCGCGGCCTACGTCTTTCGTTTCAATCCCAGGACATCGACATGGGCTCAACAGCAACAACTGCTTCCCGATCCCAACCCGTGGACAAACTTCTTCGGCCGGTCCGTGGCGATTGACGGCGACACCGTGGTGATCGGGGCCCACGGCGAGGACCACCAGGCGGGCGCAGCCTACGTCTTGGACCTTTCCGCCTGCTTGTGCCCGGCCGACCTCAACGGCGACGGGAGCGTGGGTATCCTCGACCTGCTTACGCTATTGGCAGCCTGGGGCACCGATCCCGGCGGCCCGCCCGACTTCGATGGCGACGGAAACGTGGGCATCCTCGACCTGTTGGGGCTGCTCGCCAACTGGGGCCTGTGCCCATGAAGGAAACGTCGCAACGCTGAAATGTCCAAAGCCCACAAAAGCCCAGGGAAAGCTTTCCCTGGGCTTTATGGTTGTCTTGGCGCCGGTTTCGGGTGCACATGGCGTGCGGGGGTCCACCGGGCCGGTCCGCCGCGGCGGACCCGGCTCGCTGGGCTGATTTGCCGCAGGTGCCAAAATGCACCGGCGGGTGCGTGGTGCGGACCCGGAGATCCACGGATCGGAATCCGCGGGCTTTAGTCTTTCTTGTTCGCCTGCGCGATGGTGGCGGTGTCGGACCAGATGCCCAGGGCCTTCCGGCGGGCGGTGCGCTGCAGTTGAGCGTATCGGCCGAGCAGGGAGTGGGGCCAGCGGTCGTCAGCCTCGGCGTAGCCGCCGGCCAGCAGGGCTTCGTTGAGGCTTGACCCGTCCGGCAATTCGACGTGAACAAGCAGCCGGCCGTACTCCCCGCGCGTTCGATGCGATTCGAGACGCAACGAGATGACCTGGCCATGCGCCAGAGAGCGTGCCAGTGCGGCTGCTTCATCGGCAAAGGGTTCAGCGGGCTGATCCGGCTTGGCGAGCTCGGGGCAGTCCACGCCCCAGAGCCGCAGCCGGGTCACGGGGCGATCCTCACGCGGATCGGGAATGTCGATCTCAATGGTGTCACCGTCGATCACCCGCACCACCTGGGCCCGGGCGCCGTGGTACGTTGCCATGTCGTCGGCGTGCCGTACCAGCAACCAGCCGTTGCGGTCGGCGACGATCAGCGCGATCAGGACGGCGACGACGATGAGCCATGGCCAGCGCCTCGGATCTCGGCGAGCGGTGGGACAGTTCACGGCTTCACTTTGGTCTTTGCAGTCGGGCTGCCGGGCGTGGTGTGCTCGGTAGAAAGCAACTGATGCGCCTTGCAGCACGCCTCGTGAAGGCACTGATGCAATCCATCGTGATCGGGCACTGCATCGAGGCGGCCAAGGATGGCGTCGATGCGCCGGTCGATCACCATTTCGGGATCGATGGACTCGATCGCCCAATCGCCCAGCGCTTCAAGGCCCTCGACGAACCAGGCCAGATCGGGGTTTTCGGGGTCATCGGGGGGATCGACCGTTGTCCGCACGGTGGTGCTGCTGCAGATGGCAACAATCGGGCAGAGCCCAAGCGAGGTCAGCGGCTCCCGGCACAACACCGCCACCGGCACCTCCCGGTTCAGGGCGGCCAGGCGGAACCTTCGGGCCTCGGCCCCGACCCTCGGCGGTTGAACCAGATAGCACCCCGGCTCGATGGGCATCTCTTCGGTGATCGGGGTGTCCAGGACCGTGATCGTGGCGACTGCCAGGGCCTGCCCAAGGCGCTGCCGTCTGGCTTCTCGCAGGGGCCCGACGATCCTCGCCATTCGGTCAAAATCATGTTGTGGGCGTGCGATTTGTAGCGCTGTGTTCGCCAGGCGCTCCGCTTGGAAATACTGAGCCCCAGCGACCGCTTCTTGGGCCTTCTCCATCAGATCATCGAGGTTCTGCGCTTGGTCAGCGGCGGGAATGGTCATTGATTCTTTGGGTCAATGCGGCGCTGCAGCTCGTCGAGGATGTCACGCCACTCCTGCACGACCTCTGGGAACTCGTAGAGCAGGGTATCGGCCAGGCCGATCTGGTCGCGTCCGGCCAGCGAGCTGCGGACAACCTGTAGCTGCTCGTTGAGCCGAAGGATTGAGGCGCTGATGGGTGAGTCATGGACGACGATCTCGTCGAGATTGAGGCCAACGAGCTGTGAGCCCTTGACGATCGCCTGCTGTACGGAGAGCCAGATAGAGATCGCCTGGTTGAGCTTGTCCATGGAGACGGTGTGCTGGTCGGATTGCAGCAGCCGGGCCGCCTCCTGTTGCAGTTCGTCAGCGTCGGCCAACGCCTCCGCGGCGTCGGCCAACGTCTCGCAGACAAGCTCGGCGGGCTCAGCGCTGATGAGTCGAACGACGTCGGCGACGGCGGTCTGGCGTTCGGGCGAGGCAATCCGCTGCTCGTTCCATCGCGCGCCATCCACGAAGACATCGACGACAAGCCGGCCACGGTTCCTGGCTAGAACGGCCACGGCGTCGATCGCCTCGCCGACGGTCCGTGCCTTCACGTCGCACTCAATATCGTCAAGCAAGACCTGCATCGTCTTATCATCGCCCAGGTGGGCCTGACTGGCAATACCGCCTTTGGCTGGCCGGGAACTTCCGCACCGCCTCTGTGGGCGCTTATCGGTCCACTGCGACCTCTGCTGTAGCCCAATCCGCATCGGCCCCGCCGCAGGTTCGCCGTCACCCAACATTGGCCCGCGAGGGGGGCTCGATCGGCTGTGACCGAGCGAGCGTGGTGCGATTCATGCGCCATAGGCTTCGGCGACCTCATCGGCCAGCACCGGGTCGCCGATGCTGATGCGGACCGCACCGTCAGGAACGAGCTCGACCACGACGGGGGCCGCAGTGGTGGTGATCATCAATCCCTGGTCGGGGCTGTCCGCATCACTGATCAGGACCTTGATGAGGGCGTTGACCGTATGGAAGTCGCCCGGATCGCATAGCAGCGGATCACGGGTGTTCAATTCGACCGTCGCTGCGGTATCCACCGCCTGCCAGTCTTCGTTCTCGGCCATGCTGAACGCGACGGCGTCGAAGACCTTGCGCCATTTCGCGATCGGGATGAGAATCACCTGGTTGAGGTGCAACTTGTGGATGATCTGCTCAACGACGCCGGGCAGGCGGTCCTTGGCTACGGCGACAACGGTGGCGCCCGGCCGCGGGGCGCTCGTGCTCTCGCGGCAGGCCAGATGCAGGTGGACCACATCCTTGTTCTCCACCAGCTCCAGGCAGATCCGATCGTCGCCGTCGGGCACCTCTCGGACACCCTGCTCTTTGAGCAGATCCATGACTTCGCTATAGGCGACGAATTCCACCGAAGTGTCTCTTGGCAGGAATCGGCGGCATGCATTGCGCCAGCGTATTACTCTACCGCAGATTGACCTGTGGCAACACCGCCTTGGGGTCCGGACGCAAGACTATCTGCCGGCCGTCGGACACGTGCCGGGCCGGGGGCATACGATCGGTAGAGCGCAGCGAGCCATCCGGGCAGGCGGAACATGCAAACAATTCTGTTTGTCTGCAGTGGAAACACGTGTCGCAGCCCGATGGCCGAAGCGATCGCTCGGCATTTTATCGACGATGGGCTCTTGGGCGACGCCCCCGATGTGTTCGTGGCCTCCGCGGGGGTGGCTGCGCCCAACGGCTCGCCACCGACGGTCGAGGCGATGGCCGCCCTGGCGGCGATTGGCATCGAATACGAGGGATCGTCCAAGCCGCTGACCGCCGAGATGATCCGCAATGCGGACCTCGTGCTCTGCATGACTTCGCGCCACGTCGAGAAGGCCAGGTCACTCGCTCCAACGGCCCACGAGAATCAGATCATGCGCCTGGACCCGGCCGGCAACATCGAAGATCCGATCGGCATGGCGCAGGGGGGCTATGATTCGCTGGCCGATAGGCTCATGCAGATCATTCCTCAACGACTCAAGGAACTGCTTGGCGATGAAGATCGCGCTGGGAACGGATCACCACGGCATTGAAATTGGGCAGGTCCTGGTTCGGCATCTGCGGGCCGAGGGACATGAAGTCGCTACCTTGGGCGAGTGCAGGGGCGAGCCTTGCGATTACCCGGATAACGCGTTTCTCGTCGCTCGCGCCGTGGTCGACGGCGAGGCGCAGCGGGGAATCCTCATCTGTGGAACGGCTATCGGCATGTCGATTGCGGCCAACAAGGTGTCCGGCATTCGCGCGGCGCTGGTGCACGACCAGGCCGCCGCCGAGATCAGTCGCCGGCATAACGACGCCAACGTCTTGTGCCTCTCCGGCGACACGACCCCCCTGCAGCAGGTGCTGAAGATCGTTGATGCCTGGCTGGACACCCCGTTCGACGGCGGCCGACACGAGCGGCGAGTGAGGAAGATCATGGCCATCGAGCGCGGCGAGAATCCCGCCGGGTCCGTCACCGACGCGGCCACCGCGTGAGGTCGCAGGACACCTTCCGCCGCCCCCGGATAATCATCCGGGTCTATCACCCTGGCGACTTGCAGCCTTGAGTTCAGTCGATGTCTGCGACGGCAAGAATCCTCGATGCGAACGCAAACCGGGCCCGGGAAGCTCTGCGGGTGATGGAGGATGCGGCACGCTTCGCCCTGGACGATGCCCAACTTTGCCGCCAGTTGAAGTCCATTCGCCACGAACTGCGCCAGGCCCTGGCGGGTCTCCCGCAGGGATGGCTGGAAGCCAACCGCGACGTGCCCGGCGACGTCGGCGCATCGTTTTCCACCGATGACGAAACCATCCGAGCGGGATTGATCGACATCGTGGTGGCCGCGGGCAAGAGGCTCGGTGAGGCATTGCGGGTCATCGAAGAGACGAGCAAAACGCTCGATCCGGCTGTGGCTCGACGGATCGAGGCGATTCGATATCGAGTCTACGACGTGGAGTCGGCGCTGCACCTTCGCATGGGGACCGGCCGGGGCAGGCAATGGCGCCTCTGCGTGCTGCTCAGCGAATCACACTGCGCTCGGCCGTGGGAGGATGTGTTACGGGCAGCGATCGCCGGCGGCGCCGATTGCATCCAGGTGCACGAGAAGAAGATGCAAGGGGCCGCCCTGACGATTCGCGTCAAGCGCGTTCTCGAGATCGCTCACCCGGCGGCGGTGAGCGTGATTGTCAACGATCGCGTCGATGTCGCCCTGGCCGCGAAGGCCGATGGTGTGCATCTGGGGCAGCAGGATCTGTCGGTGCGAGATGTACGGCGGATTGCCGGGCGAACCCTTCTGGTCGGCTCCAGCACGCACAATCTTGACCAGGCCCAGGCCGCGGTCGCCTCCGGCGCCGATTACTGTGGCCTGGGAGCGATGTTTGAAACCGCAACCAAGGCCGTTGCTGAGCCGGCCGGACCTGGGTACCTGCGTGCGTTCGTCGATCGGTTCCCCCGCCAGCCGCACCTCGCAATCGGGGGGATCACGCCCGACAACATCGCCCGATTGATCGAGCATGGTGCGCGGGGCGTTGCGGTATGCTCGGCCGTTTGCGGGGTCGATCGGCCGGAGGCCGTGGTCATCGCACTGCGCGAGGCGTTGGAGGCAACGGCGCCTGCCACCGGGGGCCCCACGGTCTGAGCGGTGGCGCGCCGCTCTTGGCGCGGCGGCTAAACCTCCCCCGCAGCGGTATGCTGTGCGGCGTGATCATCGCGGTTGTTGGGTCAAATGGCGAGCATGGTCTGGTGTCCAACACGGTCGGACTGTTCGTGGCCTTGTTGGGGTTCGCGGTGACCGTCGGCGTCTTGACCAAGTTCATCAAGATTCCCTACACCGTTGCGCTGGTTCTGGCGGGGCTGCTCGTGGCCGTGCTCGGCGCAGCGCCGCAGGGTGTGGTGATCACGAAGGACCTGGTCTTTGTGCTGTTCCTGCCTCCACTGCTGTTTCAGGCCGGGTTGCACATGGACCTCGACTTGCTTCGGCGCAAGGCAATTCCAGTCACGACGTTGGCGATACCCGGGGTGTTGCTGAGCATGCTCGTCACCGGATTCGCGATCTCATTCTTCTTGCCGGACAACGCAGTCGGGTCCGGCGTGTGGCTTCCAGCGCTGTTGTTCGGGGCGATGCTGGCCCCCACCGATCCCATCTCGGTGCTCGCCACATTCAAAAGAGCGAAGGCTCCCGAAGCGCTGAGAACGTTGGTGGAAGGGGAAAGCGTGTTCAACGACGGCACCGGCGTCGTGCTGTTCCTGATCCTCTTTGGTGCGGTCGTCGGCGGGGAATCACTATCCGTCGCTGGTGGAGTCCTTGAGTTTGTCCAAGTGGTCGGGCTCGGACTCGTTGTCGGCCTCGGATCGGGGCTGATCGCATTCTGGCTCTTGAAGCGCCTCGATGATCACGTGCTGGAAAACGCGATCACCGTCGTCCTGGTGTGGGGCTCGTTCATCATCGCCGAACATTTAGAGGCGTCCGGCGTGATTGCTGTCGTGGTGGCCGGCTTGATCATGGGCAACTACGGCACCCGCCTCGCGATGAGCAAACAGACGCGGGAAACGATCCACACGTTTTGGGAGTCGATCGACTTCATCGTCAACTCGATGGTGTTCCTGCTGATCGGGATCGAGTTGCAGTACGTCGCCCAAAACACGCAACTGCTCGAGGTGAATGTCATTCTCGCGGTCGCGGCGACGTTTCTCGCCATCCTCGCCGCTCGTGCGATCATGGTGTACCCGATCGCTTACCTGTTCGGCAGGCATTGGCCCCGCGGATGGAAGCACGTCGTCTTCTGGTCGGGGCTGAAAGGATCGATTCCGCTGGCGCTGGTGCTTTGGTTGCCCGAATCGCCGCTTCGGAATTTTCTTCTTCCGGTCGCGTTCGGCGTGGTGCTGGTCAGCCTGTTACTCCAGGGATTGACGATTCCGCTGTTGATGCGAAAGACCGGCGTCGGCGGAGAAGAGGTTGAGGCGTCGGAGCCGGCCGCCTGATGCCGGTTGACGACCTGCAATGCATCATCCTCGGCTCGGGCACCTCCGCCGGGGTTCCGGTCATCGGCTGCGAATGTGAGGTGTGCCGATCCACCGATCCGCGAGACCGGCGCAGCCGACCCGCCGCCTGCGTGCAATTCCGCGATCCCCTCGGCCGGCAACGCGTCATCCTCATCGACACCTCGCCGGACCTGCGCGACCAAGCTCTCCGCCACAAGCTGCGGCGGTGTGATGCGATCGTCTATACCCACAATCACGTCGATCACACCTTCGGGCTGGACGAGGTGAGGCGGTTCAACGCCCTCATGAAGGCGCCGATCGATGTCTATGCCGAGCCCCATACGCTCCAATATCTCGGCCGTGTATATCAGCATATCTTTGCGAGGGAGAAGAACGTCAACGACTCATTTGTGGCCACGTTGATTCCGCATGTCGTGGAGCCGGACCGGCCGCTGGATCTGTACGGGCTGCGGTGGACGCCTCTTCGGCTGCTGCACGGGCGACTTCCGATCCTCGGGTATCGCATCGACGCATTGGACGATCGCGGGGGGGTCGCCGAGTCACAGCCGGGCCCGCTGCCGCTGGCCTATTGCACCGATGTTTCAGCCATTCCGCCTCAGACCTGGCCGAAACTGCACGAACTGAACACCTTGATCCTCGACATGCTTCGGTACCGCAAACACCCCACTCACCTGACGGTGAACGATGCGATCAACACAGCCCAACGCATCGGCGCTCGTCAAACCTATTTCACCCACATGACGCACGAGATCCGCCACGCCCAATTGGACGCTGAGCTTCCCGACCGCATGGCGCTGTCCTACGACGGCTTGATTCTCCCATAGCCCCGTGCTCCGCCCGGGGGCCCAACGACACTGGAGGTGATGGCCCGATCACCCCCCGGCAGAGTCGGGGCTATGGAATCGAGATCCTTGGCCGATCTCGCCGGGTCCCACTACACTATCCGCCCCATGGCTCGCATCCGCGAAATCAAGAAGCGCATCGTGGCGGTCGGGACGATTCGGCGCATTACCAGGACCATGCAGATGATCGCCACGGCCAAGTTCACCAACGCCGTGGCACGGGCGAAGGCCGCAAGGCCGTACACGGATAAGGTGCAGCGGCTGGTGTCGGAAGTGCTGTCGGCCGCGCCTGACGTCGAGCATCCCTTGATAGACGGCCCAGCGGATTCGCCTACCCGTGAGCTGGTGGTGGTGATTTCCTCCGATCGCGGGCTGTGTGGCGCGTACAACGCCAACGTGCTGCGATCAGCCATCGGTCACATCCGCCGACTCAAGACCCGCAGCATCGCCGTCGACTTGGAGACCTCGGGGAAGAAGGCGGTAGGCTACTTTCGCTTCCAGCGCATTGCGATCGCCCACCGCCATACCCTCGGCGACCGGCCTGATTATGAGCAGGTCGAACAACTGGCCCAACGGTACATCGACGAGTTCAGCACCGGGCGATATGACGCGATTCGTGTGGCCTCGATGCATTTTGTCAGCAATGCTCGCCAGGTCCCGCGAATGACGGAGCTGTTGCCGTTGCAGCCGAGCCATAACGATGCTGCCGCGGCTGACCTGCCCACGGCGCTCTATGACTTCAGCCCATCAAGCGGCGAGCTTCTGGGCGACTTGTTGCCGTTAGCGGTCAAGACCGCTCTGTTCCAGGCGTTCCTGGACGCAGTGGTCAGCGAGCAGATCATGCGGATGGTCGCCATGAGAGCCGCGACGGAGAATGCCAAGGACTTGGGCCGGACGCTGACCCGCCAATTCAACCGGGCCCGGCAAACACAGATCACCACCGAGCTGATGGAGATCATCAGCGGCGCAGCGGCATTGGAATAGCGCGAAGTCAGCAATGTAGGGTGCATTTTGCTTGAAGCCGGACCTGACGAGTCCCACCGCGGCAGACACCAGGCCTGAAGCCGGACCTGACGAGTCCCACCGCGGCAGACACCAGGCCTGAAGCCGGACCTGACGAGTCCCGACTTGGCGGACACCAGGCCTGAAGCCGGACCTGACGAGTCCGCCGCGGCGGACGAGGAAGGTCCGGATCGTTGCTCGCGGGATCGTCAAAGTCGGTGCGCCGATCCGGGTCTTCCTCCCTTCGGTCGTCAGACCCGGCTTCTCGGTCGTCAAACCCGGCGTCACCTTCTGATAGCATTGCCCCCGTGAAGCTCTACACCCGCACCGGCGATGACGGTACGACCGGCTTGTTCGGCGGCGAGCGCGTCGGCAAGGATCATCCACGGGTCGAGGCCTGCGGAACCGTTGATGAGCTCAACGCCTGGATCGGTCTGGTCGGATCCGCATGCGACGCCAATCAGCCGTTGCATACTGAGCTGCTTGGAATCCTCTCAGAGGTGCAATCGCGTCTGTTTGAGGTCGGCGCCGACCTCGCGACGCCCCCGGGGACAAAACATGAATCGAAGATCGCGCGAATCTCCGCCGGCCAGGTGACCGAGATCGAGCGATGGATCGATCACATCGACGGGGGGAACGAGCCGATGAAGACCTTCATTCTCCCCGGTGGGACGGAACTGGCGGCTCGATTGCACGCGGCCCGCACCATTTGCCGCAGGGCCGAGCGACGCCTGGTGAACCTGAGTCGGTCGATGGACATCACCCCGTCAGCCGGCGTGTTCCTCAACCGCCTCAGCGATCTTCTGTTCGCGATGGCCAGGCGGGTGAACAAGGATGCCGGCGTGGCGGATGTGCCGTGGACGGGGAAGTCAAAGCCCAGCCATTGAGGTTCGGCGATGACCGCGGCTCGAGACGAGCCGGCTCTCAGTGGCGCGTCGGAGCCGATCAGACAGGTTTCAGCGGCCAGGCTCTGACGTGCAATTCATCGGCGTGGTAGAGCACCGGCGTCTCGTCGGGGATGGTTATCCCCGCGGCGGAGACGAGTCCGTCATCCAGCTCGAGCAACTCCGCATCGCGCAGCGGCCAGGGTCGGTGCCAGATTCGGCCGCCCAACAGACGACCTTGCCTGTTCACCGTGTAGAGCATGTATCGCTCGGTGAGAAAGTACGCCAGCTCGCCGGGCTTTGATTGCTCACGAGTGGAGCCCCCCCGCCAGGCGCAGCGCATACGCGCAGCCGGATCGCCCGCCCGATTGACCGCGTAGTGAATCACATCGCCTTCTTGATGAACGTCGATGCGCGAGAAGCGATAGTTGAGATGCCAGAACCGACGAGCACACCAGACGGCAAGACGACTCGCAGCGTCGAGGCTGAAGAAATACACGCCGGGCTGATCGCGATCGGTGACATAGGTGCGGACGTTGCACTCATGAAATCGCCGCGTGGTGGGGACCGTCGGCAGGCGGGTCATGCGAACTCTTGGCATGGTGAAGGGGATCAACCCGACCCAGGCGCGCCCGTCAAACATATCGATTTTCAGCGGCTCGGGCACGAGCGGTTGAAGCGCCTCCGCCGGCACCGGCCAATGGATGAACAACAACGACCGCCACGTCATCAGCACGGCGGGTCGGCCCCGAGGGCGGTGCGGCGAATCGGTTGTCGGCCCACGCACGGCCAATCGTAGCCGCGGATGCGTATCCACGGGATGATTGCCATCACGGTCTCACCGTTGCGGGTGACTTGATTCGACTCCCGCTTCACTTTATTGTGCCCCTTTGGGCCATCGGAGCGAGCGATGCCGATCAAGGTGGGAATCAACGGGTTCGGGCGGATCGGTCGTCTGATCTACCGGGCGGGTCTCCAGGCCGGTGGCATCGAGTTCGTCGCGGTCAACGATATCGTCCCGGCTGACAACCTGGCGTACCTGCTCGAATACGACTCGACGCATGGAAGGCTCGACAAACCGGTAACGGTTGATGGCGATTACTTCGTCTGCTGCGGAACCAGGACTCGTTGTCTGAGCGTTCGAGACCCGGCTGAGCTTCCCTGGCGTGAGCTGGGTGTCGAGTACGTGATCGAATCGACCGGCCTGTTCACCGACCACGACCACGCGCGCAGACATTTGACCGCCGGCGCCAGACGGGTATTGATCTCCGCCCCGACCAATACGCCCGAGCTGGTGCCGACGTTCGCGTACAAGGTCAATCACGACCGATATGACCCACAGACTGACACGGTCATCTCCAACGCCTCGTGCACGACCAACTGTCTGGCTCCGGTGGCCAAAGTCATCAACGACACCTTCGGCCTGGATGAAGGGCTGATGACCACCATCCACGCGGTGACCGCGACTCAGCCGACGCAGGACGGCCCGTCGAAGAAGGATTGGCGGGGCGGGCGCAACGCCTACACCAACATCATTCCGTCGAGCACCGGCGCGGCGAAAGCCGTCGGGCTGTGCATCCCCGAACTGGCGGGCAAGCTCACCGGAATGGCGTTCCGCGTACCCGTGGTCGATGTGTCAGTGGTCGATCTCACCTTCCGCACCGCCAAATCGACGAGCCTGGCCGACATCAACGCCGCCATGAAAGCCGCTGCCGAGGGGCCGATGAAAGGTGTCCTCGCCTATACCGACCAGCCCGTCGTCAGCAGCGATTTCATCGGCGACACGCACTCAAGCATCTACGATGCAGGCGCCGGGATCGAGCTGAACGATCGATTCTTCAAGGTGGTTGCCTGGTACGACAACGAGATGGGCTACGCCTGCCGATGCGTGGACATGATCCGCCTGCTGGCCGAGAAGGACGGCGTCGGGTAACTGCATCTTTGCGGTGCTACGCCAACTCCGGGAACGTCTCGCGCACGGTCTTGACCAGATCCTTGACGTGGCTGATCGATTCATCCATGAGCGTGCGCTCATCAGCGTTGAGATCAACCTCGATGACCTTCTCCACACCGCCTGAGCCCAGGACGCACGGCACGCCGACGAAATAGCCACCCCCGGAATTTCCGGGAGCGACCCCATACTCGCGTTCGCAATAGGCAGCACAGGGCAGGATGCGCTTCTTGTCTTTGATGATCGCCTCGGCCATCATGATCGTGCCGGAGGCAGGCGCGTAGTAGGCGCTGGTGCCCATGAGCTTGACGATCTCCCCGCCGCCGGCCTTGGCCCGCTGGACACAGGCGTCGATCTTGTCGGCGCTGAGCAGTTGTGAAACGGGAATGCCGTGCACGGACGTGTAGCGCGGCAGGGACACCATGTCGTCGCCGTGCCCGCCCAGCAGCAGCGCCTGGATATCTTCGACGGAAACGCCCAGCTCCATGGCGATAAACGTTCGGAACCTCGCCACATCGAGGCAACCCGCCTGACCGACAATGTGATGGGTCGCAAAGCCTGACGCCTTCCATGCCGTGTAGACCATCGCGTCCAACGGATTGGAGACGACGATCATCACGGCCTCGGGTGAATGCGCCGCCACCTGTTCGGCCACCGACTTGACGATCTTGACGTTGGTGGCGATGAGATCATCGCGGCTCATGCCGGGCTTGCGGGGGATGCCTGCGGTGACGATCACCACATCAGAGCCGGCGGTGTCGGCGTAGTCCGCAGTGCCGAGCACACTGGCGTCAAACCGTTCGACCGGTCCGCACTCCGCCAGATCAAGCATCTTGCCCTTGACCATCCCCTGGGCCTCCGGAATATCGAGGACGATGATGTCGCCGAGCTCCTTGCTGGCCGCCCACAGCGCGCAGCTGGCCCCGACGTTGCCTCCGCCGATGATTGAGATCTTCGCCCGTCGCATGGATGAGCAGGTGAGCAGGGGTCAGGAGTCAGGAATCAGGAGTTAGGGGATCGGGGATAGGGGTCAGGGGTCAGGTGAGGCCGGGGGCACATCATAAGGTTTGCAACGCGGTCGGCAACGACCGGTCACACCGGAGTCGCTCAGTCGGACTGAGTGCGATCCCCACCCCACGCGATAGAGCCCCCAGGCGATCGGGCGCCGGGGACGCCGATGTGGCCCAGAAGGGTCCCCGGATCGTCATAAGGCCGAGTCACCAGTGTAACCACCGACACTTGTCACCTGCCAGGATCAGCCTCACCTGAGTCACATGATGATGGATTAGGCCAGCGGATGGACCACGTTGGATGCGAATTGAGCATTCGCCAGCTCGATCGGCCGGGTCCGCTTGATGAGTAGACAATCATCCAGCGGGACCTGGGTGAGCACCTGTGCGATCCGCTCCCCGGCGTGGCCGTCGCCGTAGGGATTGGTCATGGCCGCCAGCGAAGCTCGGAAATCTTCGCTCAGGGCCAGTTGAACCGCACAAAGAATTGCTTCAACCTCGGCCTCCACGTCAATGATATTGGTCGCCCGCTCCCGCCCCTGCTGGCGCTTGCCGATGTTGACCGTCGGTAGCCGGAGCGAAGGTGTCTCCATGATCCCACTGCTACTGTTGCCGTAAAGCAGGCTCGCGTGCTTCAGCAGGGTCCAGTAGCTCAGATGGCTGAGGTTCACGTACAGATGCGCATTTGATCTCGCTTCGCAGAACCGCGTGGCGCGCTGAATGAGGTTCCGGCTGCCTGCATCGGCATTGGGGAAACAGAAGACGATCTGATGCTGAATCTCCTCGAGGGCGCCAAAGACCGCATCCGCTTCCGACGTAGTGTCCCGCTCCAGCGTGACCGGGTGGTACGAGACAATGATGGTCGTCGGATCGAGGCTGATTCGCATTTCCGCTTCGATGCTTTCTCGTGATCTGAGCTGGCTTCGGCGAAGATGATCCAGCGAAGGCGCACCAACCTCATGCACCCGCCACGGCTCTTCCCCCATGGCGATGATCCGTCGGGCCGACAGCGATGTCGGAGCAAAGTGGACGTGGCTCATCATGGTTATCGCATTGCGCACAGCGTGATCGATCGCACCTTCGCTGACCTCTCCGCCTTCGATGTGGGCGATCGGGATGCGCATCGCCAGCGCCGCCGAGGCCGGAGCGAGCATCTCGTAGCGGTCGGCGATGAGCAGCAGCAGATCCGGCCGCAACCGCCCGAAGATGTCGGCGAAGCCCATCGTCGCCATGCCGATCGTCTTGGCCATCCCGACGTCGGTGTCGGAACTGAGCAGGCATTCGAGGCGTTCGGCGATGAGGAAGCCGTCACGTTCGATCTCGTTGACGGTCAAGCCGAACTCCGGCGACAGGTGCGCGCCGGTGACGATCAGCGGCAGATTCACCTCCCGATGAGCCTGCAGTTCCTTCAGCGGCCAGTAGAGGTGGCCGTAGTCCGCCCGGGAGGAGGTGACCGCGGCAATAGTGCGCTGGGATAACGTGGCTACAGTCATCGATGTTCGGTGATCTGGCATCCCGAATCGTGTGCTCCGATCTTAACGATGTACTTCCGGATACTCCTATGCACCCAGGATGCGCCTAGCTGCGCGTGCCCGCGGTGGCTGGGTAACCCTCATCATGTGGCCCAGCACCCTGCTCCCGCGCGCCTTACCGTGCTCGAACCACCCGCTGGAAGACGGGCAATCGCCGCTCTTCCAGGTTCCAGTCGCCGAAGGTCCAGATATATAGCGTTCGGCCGTCGGCACTGGCGGTGATGAGGACGTCCTGCGCGTCCTGCGTGATCGCCGGGCCGATGACCTGACCATGTGCCGCAGGCAGTAGTGGCCGGCCGTCGGCCTGACGGTGGATGGCCGTGCCGATGGAGAACAGCCCAACGACGAGTGCGATCGCCAGCATCTTCCAAAACCGATTGGCTTTCATGGTGAGGCCTCCTTCTGGGGCACGACAGTGTGGTCCCAGCAGTCAGAGACAGCGCCGACGGCAGTTGATTCCATCATGGCAGTGGTTCAAAGGTGATTATTATCGGATTGGTGGGGCAGGCAAGGAACTGCACGAACACGAACCTCCAGCCGCGCGGTAGGCTATGGTGAGTCTCTGGTCCGGCCGGCAGGGGACGCTGATGGTTCTCCGGCACGGACGTTTTTCTGACCCCCAAGGAGTAAGAACAATGAAGCTCAAAGAAACGCTGTGGGTGATCGGTCTGATCGGTCTCACCACGGCCATCACCAGCCGGGTTGTTTCACAGGACAAGCCCGCAAGTGAGTACGGCCAGGAGCTGCCTCAGTGGATGAAGTACGCCATGCCTGGCGAGCAGCACAAACAATTGGAGCCGTTTGTCGGCCGATGGGAGCAGACGGTCAAATTGTGGATGGCGCCCGGGGCCGAACCGGGGCAGTCCTACGGCTCCGCCGAGTACAAATGGATCATGGGCGGGCGGTTCCTTCAGGGAACGTACGACGGACAGATGCAAGGGAATCGTTTCGAGGGTATGGACGTCATCGGCTACGACAACTTCCGCAACGAGTACATCTCGTTTTGGATCGACAACCACACGACATCGTTCATGTTCGCCCGAGGAAGCTATGACCCCAGCGCGAAGACGATCACCATGCGGGGCAAGCACGACGACATCATGCACGGCAAGCGGGACAAGCCGTTCCGCACCGTGACCACGTTCGAGGGTAACGACAAGCTCGTCTATGAGATGTTCACGCTGGGGCCGGACGGCAAGGAGTACAAGGTCCTCCAGGTGACCTCGACGCGGCGAGAATAGTCTTGTAGGCGGATGATCAAGAACCGATCGACACGCTGAATCGGACACAAAGAAGTTGATGAGGATGCGAATTGTGCTTGGGGGCGTGTTGGGCGCTGTTGTCCTGTTCGTATGGGGCTTCTTGTACTGGGTCGTGCTCTCGGAGAGGCTGCTGCCATACAAGCACATGACCGATGAAGCCGCCGTGGTTGAGGTGTTGCAGGAGAACCTGACGGAAACGGGAATCTACTGGTTCCCGATGCCGCAGCACGATCCCGATCCCGACGCGACCGCGGATGAGAAACAAGCCGCCAAGGAAGCGTATGCGGAAAGACACCGCCAAGGCCCGCTGGGCGCGGTGAGCTATCTCGTAGAAGGTCGCGAAGTGATGCCTCTCAGCAGGCTTGCGAAGGGATTTGTGATCAACTTCGCCAGCGCGCTGATTGCGTCCATCATGCTGTGCTGCGCGTGCGGGCGAAGGGGGTACGCCGCACGCGTGGCGTTCGTGTTCGGCCTGGGGCTCTTTGTCGCCGTCAGCGTACACCTGATCGCGAGGAACTATATGTTCGACCCCCTTGACTTCACGCTGCTCAAGATCGGTGACTCGGTCGTGGGCTGGCTCCTGGCCGGCTTGGCCATCGCGGCGGTCGTCAAGCCACGTGCGGAGACGGCGGGGTGAGTGGGTGGAAGCCCGAGGCATAGCGTGATGGTGATCGGCGAGTACGGCGAATCGCGGCGAGGAGATTGCAGATGGTGAACGCAGTGACCGGGAAAGCCAAGCCTGCGAGCAACGTGGACACGTACGTGAAGAAGCTGCCGGCGGATACCCGTGCGGTGGTCGAAGCACTGCGGCGGCTCATCGTCGCCGTTGCGCCCAACGCACGGGAAGAGCTCAAATGGGGCCAGCCCTGGTATGCAGGGACGAAGGGCGTGTGTTACATTGCGGCCTTCAAGGATCACATCAACCTGGGCTTTGCCCGCGGCGCCGAGCTCCCCGATCCGGCGGGACGTCTCGAAGGCACCGGCAAGGGCATGCGGCACGTGAAGATCCGCAACCCCAAAGAGATCGACGCCGCCGTGAAGAACCTCGCGCGTGAAGCGTTTACGCTCGACGCGGGTTGAGGGCGAGCGCGAAGCGGCAAATCCACGAAGGGCGACGAAGGTCAACGCCTGGTCACTGAAGTGACCAGGCCTCCGGGGTTGAAGTACGACAATGGGCCCGGGAGGACTCGAACCTCCGACCTCGCCCTTATCAGGGGCGCGCTCTAGCCAACTGAGCTACGAGCCCGGCGATGCGGCAGTATATCGCACGGTACGAGACGGCGTCAGCCCGTGGGAGCAGGATCAACCGCCGGCTGGGCGGCGATACGGGCGAACTCGCGGCGCAGCGAGATGCGCTTGGCGATGTAAAAGACGACCGGGAAGATGAGCAGGACGCCGACGTAGCCCGTGATCAGGCCGCCGATCATCGGCGCCGCGAGGCGGCGCATGGTGTCGGCACCGGCCCCGCTGGCCCACAGCAGCGGCAGCAGCCCGATGAACGTCGTCATCGTGGTCATGGTGATGGGGCGCACGCGCTGAACGGCCCCGTCGTAGACCGCCAGCCACAGGTCGTTGACGTTGCGCATTCGGCCGTCGCTCTTGAATCGTTCAAAGCTCAGGTCCAGGTATAACAGCAGCACCAGGCCCATCTCGGCATCGAGCCCCGCCAGGGCGATGATGCCCACCCATACCGCTACCGAGAGGTTGTAGTCCAGCAGATAGAGCAACCAGAACGCCCCGATGAGGCTCATTGGCACCGCCAGCAGGACGATCCCCACCCGCAGCCAGCTTCTCGTGGCGATATACAGCAGCAACACGATCAGAACGCCGGCAATCGGGCCGATCAGCAGAAGGCGCTCGCGGGCGGCCTGCATGTATTCGTATTGCCCGGACCAGATCACGTTGTAGCCCGGCGGGAGCTTGACCCGTTCGGCCACGGCGCGCTGGGCGTTCTTGACATACGTGCCCACATCGATACCGGCGATGTCCACGTAGACCCAACTGGTCAGCCGGGCGTTCTCGCTCTTGATCATCGGCGGGCCCTTGTGAATCTCAAATGAGGCCAGTTGTGTCAGCGGCACCTGCGCGCCCATCGGGGTGGCAACCAGCGTCTGCTTCAACGCCGGTATATTGTCGCGCAGCTCATGTGGGTAGCGCACGTTGATCGGGTAGCGCTCCAGGCCCTCGACGGTCCAGCTGACGTTCATCCCGCCCAAGGCGCTCATGATCACATCCTGCACATCGCCGACGGTCAGGCCGTAGCGGGCGATCTCGTCGCGGTCGATGTTGATATCGAGGTAGTTGCCGCCGACGCTCTTTTCGGCGAAGGCGCTAGTGGTGTAGGCGCCGGTGCCGGGCGCGGTTTTGACGACCTGGGCGATCTGGCTGGCCAGATCAGCAAGGGTCGCAAGATCCGGTCCCATCACCTTGATGCCCACCGGGGTCTTGATGCCGGTCGAGAGCATGTCGATGCGGGTCTTGATAGGCATGGTCCAAGAGTTGGTCAGACCCGGGATCTGGATGATCTCGTTGAGCCCGGGCACATGGGTGCCGTCCGGCCATTCGTAGCCGTACACCAGCTCGTTCACGGTGATGGTCCGAGTCTCTGGCCGGATCGTGCTCGGCAGCCACTTCAACCAGCCGGGCCAGTGTCGATAGAAGCGCCGAATGGGCACGTGTCGCCAAAGCTCCTTGTCGCGGTGCAGCGTGATGGTGGTTTCCAGCATGGAGGGCGGGGCGGGGTCCGTAGCCGTATCAGCCCGGCCGATCTTGCCCAAAACCGTCTGCACTTCCGGGAACTGCATGATCAGCTTGTCCGTCTGCTGCAGCAGTTCCCGAGCCTTGGTCATGCTGATCCCCGGATCGGTGGTCGGCATGTAGAGCAGGTCGCCCTCTTCCAACGGCGGCATGAACTCACTGCCGAGCCGGCTCAGCGGCCAAAGTGTGACGGCGATCAGCCCGACCACCGCGGGCAAGGCGAACCAGCGCAGTCGCATCACCAGCGCGAACAGCGGCGCGTAGATCCAGTGCAGGATTCGGCTCAGGGGGAGACGCTCCTCGCGGGAGATCCTCTGCGGCAGGATGACCAACCCGCTCAGCACGACCCAACCGAGAGCCAGCCACCAGCGGTACGCGGCAAGTTGTGCAAACGGCAGCAAGGCAACAAGGATGGCGGGTCCGAAGATGGCTGCCGAATACATCGCCGCTCGCTTGATCCGCCCAATTGTTGCCGGCACCACGCGCTCGGTGATGAAGTAGACCATCAGTACGGGGATGATGGTTACGGCAAGAATCGCCGCCGCGGCCATGGCGAAGGTCTTGGTGTAGGCCAGGGGCTTGAACAATCGCCCGGACTGCTCCGCCAACGCAAAGACCGGCAGAAAGCTGACGGTGATGATGAGCAGGCTGAAGAACAAGGCTGGGCCGACTTCCTTGGCGGCCTGGGCGATGACGGCGGTCCGCAGCCGCGGCTGGTCGCCGGCGGCGATGCGATTCTTCTCGCGCTCCAGGTGCTTGTGGGCGTTCTCGACCATCACGATCGAGCTATCCACCATCACGCCGATGGCGATAGCCAGGCCCCCCAGGCTCATAATGTTGGCGTTGATGTCCAGCAGGTACATCGCCGTGAGGCTGGTCAGCACCCCCACGGGCAGAACAAACACCGCAACCAAAGCGCTGCGCGCGTGCAGCAGAAACACGATGCACACCAGCGTGACCACGATGATCTCTTCGATGAGCGTGCGGCTGAGCGTATTGACCGCGCGGTTGATCAGGTCGCTGCGGTCGTAGCCGACCTCGATAGCCGTTCCGGGAGGCAAGCCCTTCTCCAGCTCGGCCAGCTTGTCGCGCACGCTCCGAATGGTGGTCCGAGCGTTTTCGCCGAAGCGCATCACGATGATCCCGCCTACGGTTTCGCCCTGGCCATTCCATTCCACGACGCCCCGGCGGATCTCCGGACCCGTCCGGATGACGGCGACGTCAGCGAGGTAGGTGGGCGTGCCCTGTTCGGTCGCGCCGAGCGAGATCCTTCGCAGCTCTTGGAGCACCCGGTGGGTGCGAGCATCTTCGATCGACTCACCGGCGGCGCGGACCTCGGCCAACTCCTCCTCAGTGAGCGTCCCCAGGTAGCCGATGCCGCGGACCATGTACTCGGTCTCGCTCATCTCGATCACCCGGCCTCCGACATCGAGATTGGAGCGCTGAATCGCTGTCTTGATCTTGGCTAGGGGAATGTTGAAGGCCAGCAGTTTGACCGGATCGACAACGACCTGGTACTGCTTGACGAACCCGCCGATTGAGGCGACCTCGCTCACGCCTTGGACTGCCGTCAGCTCATAGCGCAGGTACCAATCCTGGAGGCCGCGCAAGTCCGAAAGGTCCTGGCGGCTCAGCAGCAAGTTCGTGCCGTCGATCGGGCATGCGGTGCGATCCTCGCTGAACACGCGGCGATGGACGAGGCGGTCGGGCTGAGCGCTGTCAGGCCGATCGGCGTGCCAGGCGTTCGTTTCCGGATCGTGCCAAAGACCGTTTGGATGCTTCGGACAATACTTGCCCGTCACCAGGACATACTCGAAGATCCAACCTACACCGGTGGCATCCGGGCCCAACTGCGGGCTGACGCCGCCCGGGAGTTTGCCGGATACGAAGTTCAACTGCTCCAGGACCCGGCTGCGGGCCCAGTACAGGTCCGTGCCGTCCTCGAAGATGATGTACACGAAGCTCGTGCCGAACATGCTGTAGCCGCGAACGGCCTTGGCGTAAGGCACGGCCAACATGGCGGTGGTCAGCGGATAGGTGACCTGATCTTCGACGATCCGCGGGGCCTGGCCGGGATACTCGGTGCGGATGATCACCTGGACATCCGAGAGGTCCGGAATCGCATCAACCTTGATGCGGAAGATGGAGAAGATCCCCCCGGCCACCAGGATGAAGGTCAACAGGAGAACCATCGTCCGGTTGCCAACGCACCACTCGATGAGCCTTGCGATCATGGGTCTATTCCGTAGGCTCCGATCGGCCGGTGACAGGCAAAATGGTGCGCACATCAAAGCAAGTGAGCATCATCGAGCCGTAGAACGGATTGCGCACGTCGCCTTTGGGTTGCAGCCAGATGCTGCCGCCCTCCTCAGAGCGGTACATCGGGCAGTGCAGTTGGTGCACCTGGGTGGGATACGACGGCGGCACGCCGGTCGCTTTGATGAGCTTGGCCAGCGCGGCGCTGAGGTCGGCGAACTGCAGCCGGGCCTGCTCCAGGTCTGTTTCGTCAACCAACTCCAGGGCTATGCTGCGGACCGTGGCCACCTCGTCGTGTTTGCGCCAAAACTCTTCGTCGTCGGGAATCTCAACGTCCAGCAGGACATCAACCGCCCCGGCAATGCGGCCCGCGACAGGCGAGAGGTCGCCGACTGAATCGCCGGCGAAGGTATCGCCGAGGGCAAAGTAGCCGTCGAGGATTTCAACGATGGCGTCGGCAGCGGCGTCGGGTAGAGCGCTCAGTTGGCTAGGCCCAGCTACGACACCGACGGCTTCCTGCTCGCTGGCCGGCTGGCCCTTGATCATCTTGGCCAGCGCTTCGCGGATGTTCGCTTCGCTATCCAGCAGGAACTGGCCGCTGGTGACCACCATCTCACCGGGCATGAGCCCATCGAGGATTTCGATCATGCCGTCGTCAGTTTCCACCCCGACTTGGACCTCGCGCGGCTCGAAGCGCCCCTCGCCTAGACTGACATAGGCGATCCGCCGCTTGCCGGTGTCCATGACCGCTGCCCGAGGGACAAGTGTGCGCGACTGGGCCAGCGTTCTCTGGAGCTTGATGTTTGCGTACATCCCGGGCTTGAGCAGGCCGGTGGGATTGTCGAACTCCAGCCGGACGTTGATCTGCCTCGTCTTCTTATCGAGATACGGGTAGATGAAGATCACCTTGCCCTGGAAGGTCCGGCCAGGGATATACGACAAGGTCATCACCGCTGGCTGCCCGACCTCGACGAAGGGCAATTGGTATTCGTACAGCGAGACCATAATCCAGACCGTGGAAAGGTCTGCGATCCGGTAGACCTGCATACCGGGGTCCACCCTCATGCCCTCGTTAGCGTGTTTGGCGATGACCACGCCCCGGTGCGGGCTGACGATGGTCATGGTCTTGGCGGGCTTGCCGCTACGCTGCAGCGCCTCGATCTGCTGGGGCGTGACGTCGAAGTACTCCAGCTTGATCCGGGCCGCTTCAAGCAGGTCTCGGGCGCCGGCTGCCGCATCCGGCAAAAACTCGGCGCCAATTCGGTCCTGGTTGTCGTATGCCAGCAGGTATTCCTGCTGGGCCGCATACAGATCGGGGGAATATATTTCAAACAGAGGCTGGCCCGCCTCGACTTCCTGGCCGAGGTAGTCCACGTAGAGCTTCTCGATCCAGCCGGATACCTTGATGTTGACGTCGCGTACCCCCGTCTCGTCGTAGTCCACCGAGCCGACTGTGCGTATCGTGCGCACCAGCGGGCCCCTCGTGACGGGCTCGATCCGCACGCCGATGTTCTGCACCACAACCGGGTCGATGGCGATCTCACCCGTGAACTTCTCCGGATCCAGCGGCACCAGGTCCATGTGGCAGATGGGGCACAGACCCGCCTCGGGAACGATCACCCACGGATGCATCCCGCAGGTGTAGTACCGCCAGTCGTCTTCTTCGGCGGCCGCGACGGGTTGCTCGCCAGTCAGCAAAGTACGGATGCCTTGATTGGCGTCTTGTAATGGTGCACCGAAGAACACGCCCAGCACAAACGCCGTCCCGCAGAGTAGAAGCAGCGCCACCACCACCCCCAAGCAACCAAGCAGCCGCCCAAGGCTTGGCCCAGGCGGGCGCGCGGCCGCTTGCGGCTTCGCCGTCTCATCGCGCTTGGTCGTACCCTGGTCCTGAGTTTCGCTCATCGCTTGGTCTCCAACTCTGCCGGCGGTCCGCGACCGGGGGCGGCGGGTTGCTCTGAGGATCGGCCCGTGCGGTCGAGATCCTCGCCCACGGCCTGTTGCAGCTCGGCGAAGCTCTGCTCCAACTGGGCCAAGCTCCGGTGGTACATCAGCTGAAAGTCCAGCAGCCGGCGCCAGTTGTCCACGAGGGTGAGGAAATCAACCTTGCCCGCCTGATAGCTGCCCAGCGCCGAATCGACCGTCTGCCGGGCCTGAGGCACAATCACGTCGCGGAAAAGGATGACCAGTCGCTGCTGAGTGTCCACCTTGACGAAGGCGTCCTCGACACGGAACGCGACGCGATTGCGGGCCTCACGCAGCTCGGCGAGGGCCTCCATGACACCGCGCGTTGCCTCGCGCTCAGCGGCGTCGAGCTTCTCCTGCCAGATGGGAAGGTTGACGCCCAGGCCAACCCACCATTGGTCGTCGCCGTTGGCGATCGGAGAAAGGCCCTCGTCATCCACGAGGTTGTAGTTGAAGCTGACGGTGAGGTCCGGCCAACGCCCAAGCTTGGCCAGCTGCAGGCGTTTACGGAACGCCTCGATTCGCTGGTGAACCTTTCGGATCGCCGGGTTCGCGAGGTCGGCCGTCGCCAACAGCGGATCGAGCTCAAGCGTCAGCTCGTCCGGATCGATCGGCGGCGGTTCCGGAAGCGTGGCGGTGACTTGACGATCGATCAGGCGGTTGAGCATCGCCACCGCAGTGGACCGGCGTTGGGCAAGGGTGATCAGCGTGTTCTCGACGTTGCTCAGCTCCACTGATGCCCGCAGTACGTCTTGCTGCGTGGCGGCGCCGGCTCGATACTTCGCCTCGGCGATCTGCTGGAACCGGGCCAACAACTGCCGGTTATGCGTGGTGACCTCGATGGCCCGGACCGTGAAGTAGTAGCTCCAGTACGCGCGACGGGTGTCGGCGATCACGGCCAGGCGCACATTCTCAAGATCGTGAAACGCCATGGACGTTTCGACGCCGGCGATGTCGCCCCGCGCTTGGAGCTTGCCGGGAAACGGCAGCTTCTGGCTAACGCCGGTCATCACCCGCACCTGCCCGGCTGCCGTCTCCGCCATCTCGCCAATCGGGGCGATGGTGAGCATCGGATCGTCAAGACTCGTCACCTGTGGGATTCGATTGGCCAGCCTCCGCACCCGCTGCTGGGCAGCCTGCAGCGCGGGATTGCGCCGCAGCGCCAACCGTACGTAATCTTCCGGGCCGGCGTCATCAGGAATCTCCACGGACCCCGCAGAGTTGCTGGCGCGCGCGATTGGTGCGCCGGTCTGATCGGACCATGGCTGGGCGAGTTCGTCGGGCGACCAATCACGGTCGATCCACTCGCTGAACGGGCCGCCGTGACGCACGTTCCCGCAGCCCACCGCCGACGCAAACACCGCCGCACAGAACAGATGAGAGAGACTTCGACAACGAGTCATAACAGAGCCCTTGGGCCTAGTGGTCGTGGTCACCGTGGTCGTGGTTGTGCTCGTCGTTCTCACCGGTGTCCTCTTCGGGAGACGGCTTGTCGCCGAGCTGCTGCCACGCCTCGTCCAGCTTGGCGAGGTATGTCGCAGGATCCTTCCAGAAACCCCTTGGGCACCCGTTGCAGCAGAACCGCACCAGGCGATTGGCGGCGATGTAATCGACCGGCTTGCCCTTCGAGCCGAGCTTCATGCCGGAAATCATGCAGGTCGCAAGCGGATAGTCTTGCTGCTCCTGTGCGACGATCGCTTCGTCGAGCTTGGGGAGGAACTTCGCCGGGTCCTTCTTGAAGGCCCGTACGCACCCGTTGCAGCAGAAGCGCACAAGCCGGTTGTTGTGGACGCGATTCACCGGCTCGCCCATGGACCCCAAGGCTTGCTCGGAGACCGGGCAGCTCGTCATTGGATACCGCGACAATTGCTGCTCGATGATCTTCTGATCAATCTTTGTGAAGTATGTCACCGCATCCGTCTCGAACTTGCTGATGCAGTCCTTGGAGCAGAAGCGGACCTCGCGGCCTTCGTGCATCATCACGATCGGCGGCCCCATATCTCCCAACCGAAGACCGGACACGATGCAGACCTCCAGCGGATAGGGATCTCCGACCTGCTCGGGGCCTTGAATCGTGATCTCTTTGCGGACGAGGTCCTCGCCGCACGCCGGGCAGGCGCCCTTATCCCGCAGGCGGAACTTCTCGTGCGCCGGACAGGTCCAGACCTGGATCACCAGGGCGTCTTTGGCTGTTTCGCCGGCGTCAGGCTGGGTTGACTGAGCGAGAGCAAGCGGCCCCGCCGCCAGCATTGCGCCGATCACGGCGATGGGAACCTTCCAATGTCGTGCATAGGCGTACTTGATGGACATTTCAGAATCTCCTTGTTCCATGCCAGTTGATGTTCGCAGCCGCGGACACATATTCGCGGGTGCTTTGCATCCAAAGTCTACGACGGTTTGTGGTTCTGCTCGGGCTGGGCACCGCCGCAATGAAACAGCATCACACCTGCACACAGTGGCGCAGGCATGGCGAGCAGCGGTGCTGCGATGGGTCGGATCAGGTTGTCAGCAGGCAGCGCAACGCAAAAAGAGATTGCGCCGGTGGGCTGTGAGGTGAGCCGCGGCAGCTATTGGTGAGTTGCCTAGAAGTGCCGACTCCGAGGAGGGCCGGTGGCAGCTGAACCAGCATATCTATGGTCGCCTGAGTGTTCTTGGCCGGCGATGTCGCCATCGTTGCAACCGGCAGCGGCGCATCGGTCCAAGCGTGTGCGCACGCACACGCCGGCCAGCCATCCCGGCCGCTCTTGGGGCACCCCAAGCCACAGCCTGCTTTGGTCGGCGCGGCCTCCGGTGAGCATGAGGCATCAGGCGCCGTTTCTGCGCAACACGCCATCGGCCGAATGTCGGAGGGCTCAGCCGATTCGGTGAAGTCGACGACGAAGGCCAGCCCGCCTCCTCTCTCGGCATCCGCGGCATTGGGCTGACAGCAGCATCGGTGCTCATGCGACCACGTCGCCACCAGCATCCCCGCCAACAGTCGCAACAGTTGTGATCCAAACACCGGCTGCGGGCCTCCCTCGGACAATCCTATCCCTATGCTAACGTCGAACCTACCCGGACAATTCAATCGTAGTCGTGTTTTTTTCGCCGGGCCGTGCGACCCGATTCGCTTATCGGGGGTTGGGGTATGCGGTGCCGCTGTGGTGCCGACGGTGACGGGCGAGAGCCGCCGATCAAAACCCGGCTCAGCCCCATTGGGCCAGGAGCGTCAGGAGGTCGAATATACCGACCTGACCATCGCCGTCGAGGTCTTGCAAACACCCGTCGCATGGTCCCCATTGCGCGAGCAGCGAGAGAAGATCGAGGATGCCCACGGTGCCGTCGCAGTTGAAATCCGCCGGCGGGATCGTGGGTGTTTCCGGGACAATCTTGTAGACCTCGCCGGCCGTGGTGCGCTCGACGATATAGATTTCGCCCGCCGCGTCCTCGCCGAACGAAGCGATGCAGCAGATGCTGAGGCCGCCGGGCGGGTCCAGTTCCGCCGTGCGGTCGGTGAACTGGGTGACCGATCCACCGACGACCTTGAACGTCCATATCCGCGCGCTGCCGAAGTCGCCAAAGAAGTAGGTGCCGTGCAGGCTGGGGATCGCGCAGCCGCGATAGACGTACCCGCCGGTGATCGAGAAGCCGACGGCGTGTGTGTATTCGTGAATGGGATTGACAAGCGTGGGATCACCGCAACTGCACCCGTTGACTGTGCCCACGCAATCGGGGCTGACCGAGTTGGCGCACGCGGTACCTTCTTCGCAGTCCCAGCCATAGTTCTCGCCGCCACCACTCGCAGCCGGCTGGTAGTCGATCTCTTCGCGCGCGTTCTGGCCGACGTCGGCGATGTACAGGTCGCCGGTCTCGCGGTCGAAGCTATTCCGCCAGGGGTTGCGCAGGCCGTAGGCCCAGATTTCATCGTCGCCCGTGACGCCGACGAAGGGATTGTCGGGTGGGATGGCATAGTTCCGGTTGATATCCTTCGGGAAGTCGTCCCCATCAACGTCGATGCGCAGCATCTTTCCCAGCAACTGGTCGGTAATGTCCTGCGCCCGCTGGCCGGGATCGCAGAAGAGGCCGCCGTCGCCGGTGGCGATGTAGAGATAGCCGTCGTTGGGGCCGAAGCCCATCCACCCGCCGTTGTGGTTGGTAAACGGCTGGCCGATGGTCAACAGCGTAAAGAAGCTGGCGGGGTCGGCGATATCCGGATTGCCCGAAACCGTGAAGCGGCGGATCGAGGTGTCGGAGGAGTTGTTGGTGTAGTTGACGTAGAAAAAGCCGTTGGTCTGGTAGTCCGGGTGAAAGGCGAGCCCGAGCAAACCGCGTTCGTCGAAGTTGTCGTTTGGCCCCCCCACGAAGGCATCAATATCCAGGAACGGCTCAGCCAGGACCATCTTGGTCGCCAGATCGAGGATCTTGATCACGCCCCGCTGCTCGACAATGAACAGCCGCGAGAAGTCGCCGGGGGCATGGGTGGCAAACACCGGCCGGTTCAGCCCGCTGGCCACGCGCACGGTGGTCAGCGGTTCAATGCCGGCGCCAGCCGGACCGCCTTGGTCCCACTGGTGCGCCATTGCCGCGGTTACGCAAACCGCCCATGAGCACACGATCGTGCACGCAGAAGCAACTCGACGAAGCATGTGGGGGTTCCTTTCTTCTTCTCCTGGTGGGCGTCCCTACGAAGATAAGGCGCTCCGGGCGATGAGGCAAGGATGATATCGGTGAAATCCGGGCATTGATCGCGAGTTGTCTAGGTTGGGAGGTCTTCGAGGGATGCCGAACCGCTCCATCGGGCCGGGATTGGCCGGCGGCGGGTCGGAGAAGCTCAACGATCGCCGTACTGATTCAAATCGCTGCAATCGGCCCGACAGGTCACCGCCTTGGTCGTCATCCTTGATTGCCCGTCTCCACAGGATGGCCCAGGTCGGCCCAGGCCTGCAGCCCGCCGCGCAGTGTCCGCACATCCTTGAAGCCCAGTTCCAAAAGCCGCTTGCTCATCCCTTCGGCCTTGGGATCGTGGTAGTCGTCGCCGTAGACGATCAGCACGTCATACCCCTTGAGCTTGTCGTGGTCGGCAGTGATGTTCTGGAAGGGCAGACTGATGGCTCCAGGAATGTGGCCGGCGCGAAACTGAGATTCACTGCGCGGATCGACCCACGCCCCTGCAGCGTTCGAGCCCAAGTCGAGAAGCCTCTTCTGGCCGACGACCAGCTTCACCGCCTCAGCCGGATCGACCAGGACCAGATCGCGGTCGCTGGTGATGCGGTTTGTGCAGCCGCCCTCGGCCCAGAACGTGGACACCAAGAATGCTGCAATGACCCACCGAGCACGGGATGGACCCATACGAGTTCTCTCCATAAGAGCCTCCGCTGGTGGCCGGGATCTGGCGCCGGCCGGTCGTGGCGGCGGGGAAGGAATAGGCACCATGATGGGCCCGTTGGTAGTCTACAGGACCCGCCGAACATCGTGCGATCCGGGTGGAATGTTGCGGCGTGCGGCGCATCTTCCTCTTGGGGAGGGGCGGTTTGCTGTCGGGTGCATCGCGTGGCGGTCGCGGTTTCGGAGCAGGATATGCGCCAAGCCAGTCAATGGGCAGGAGTGTGGCCGGTGCCGGTGGTGCTCGTGCTCAATGCCCCGGCGGTGGCCCACGATCAGTTCGGGCCGACGAACCTGCCCGCTCCCAACTCGGCCGATCATCTCGTCGCGGTGAATATGGTGACGGACGTCCAGCGGGTCGGGCCCGGTCAGACGTTTCACCTTGCGCTGATCTTCGACATCGAGCCGCAGTGGCGCATCTACTGGAAGAATCCGGGTGAGGGCGCTCCGCCGCCACAGATCAAGGTGCAAGCGCCAAGCGGCTTCGAGGTCGGCCAGACCATGTGGACGCGCCCCGGGGCCTTCAAGACGCCCCTTGGACCGGTGTACGCGTACGAAGGTCAGGCGGTGCTGTTTGTGCCCGTGAAGGCTCCAATGCGGCTGGCCAACGGCCGAGTCACATTGCACGCTGAGATCAAGTGGGCGGTATGCAAGGATGTGTGCGTACTGGGTGAGGCTCGACGCAGTGTGAATGTGGAGACGACACATCGGCCTGTGGAATCCCCGGAGGTCGCTGATCCCGTCCTGCTCAAGCACAGGATGCGTCTGCCCGGGTCGCTGGATACGGTAAGCGGGGCGTCAGTGACTTTCGATGGAACCTTGCTGAGCATCACCGGGCCGGCCCAGGGCAAGAAGAAGGTGGCGTACTTTCCGGGCCACTCTCGGGGTGTCACGTACCACGAGGCCGAAGTTATCGTCACAAACGACCGGTTCCGCGTGGTGGTGAGAGTGGATCTGCGCCCGAATAACGCCCTTGGTGAGCCGATAGTGCTTGGGGGACTGGTTGCTCTGGGAGAGAAACTTGATGATCCATGCTACGATTTTCAGCTCCAGGTGCCGATGCCGAATGAGCGGTAGGAGGATTCGCCCCGCGCGGCCCGATGGCGGCACACTTGCACTTTCTGAATAGGAGTCTCGAGGATGAACCGACGAACCGGACTATTTCTGATGATCGGCCTCAGCGCTGCGGCGGCGGCGATTGGCGCCTCCGCCATGGCATTCGCCGAGCCGGAGATAAAGAAGGCGAAGCTCGGCAAGAAGGCGCCGGAGTTTACGCTCCTGGACACTTCCGGGCAGGAACGCAGCCTCTCGGACTACAAGGGCAAGACTGTGGTACTGGAGTGGTTCAACCTGCAATGCCCCTTCGTCCAGAGATGCTACAAATCAAAGGCCATGCAAGATGCCCATGTGAAGTCCAAGCAGTGGGACAAGGGGATCGCCTGGCTGGCCATCAACTCGACGTATACGACCACGGCCCAGCAGAACGACGCCTGGATGAAGAGCTACAAGCTGAAGTATCCAATTCTTCTGGATACCGATGGGAAGGTCGCACGGCTCTACGACGCGCGACGAACTCCGCACATGTTCGTCATCGACAAGGAAGGCATCCTCCGCTACCAGGGGGCGATCGACGACAATCGCCTTGCCGGCAAGCCCGCCGATGAGGTAACGAACTTCGTCGTGAACGCGGTTCGGCAGCTCGTGGAGGAGGAGACCGTCACGCCCGACTATGTGAAGCCGTACGGGTGCAGCATCAAGTACAAGCCGTGACCGGCCCAGCTTCATCGTCGACTGGCATTGAGATCGAAGCCCCTCGTGGGCTTCTTTCCTTTGGTAACCCACGACGTCGAGATGATCGAGGGGTTATTGCAGATTCACCGGCATGATCACGTAGGTGAAATCGTTGCCGGTCCGCAGCACTCCCGGCTTGTTGGGAGCTTTGAGCTCGATGATCACCTTCCTGCTGGTCACGACATTGAGCGCGTCAATGATGAAACCGGGATTGAAGCCGATCTCGAGCGGATCGCCCTGATAATCATCGAGGTCTACCTCGACGGTCGCCTCGCCCATTTCCGGGGCTCGGCTGGTAAGGGTGAGCTTGTCGTTGGCGAAGCTCAGACGGACCCCCTTGGACTCCTCATTGGTCAGCAGCGCCGCTCGGCGAACAGCGCTGGAGAGGGTGGCGGCATCGAACGACACCTTCTTGTCCTGCTCCTTGGGCACCACATCCTCGAACGGGGGGAACGCACCTTCCACGAGGTTGCTCGAGAGCACTGCAACATTCCCGGGCGACCCGGGATCGCCGACGGCTATGAGGATCTGATTCTCCTCAATGGCGAGTTGAACCGGCGTGTCAGGATCATCAAGAAGCTTGCCAAGCAGCTTCAACGCCTTGCTGGGTATGATGCAAGAGGATTCACCTTCGCCTGATTTACATTCACCCTTGGCCATGGCGAGCCGCCGGCCGTCGGTGGCGACCATCCGAAGGCGCTTGCCTGATCGCTCGAACAAGACGCCGTTGATTGCGTACCGGCTGTGTTCGACGGCGGCAGCAAACAAGGTGCGGGTAATGAGCGTCTGCAGGACGCCGGCCGGGACCTCGCAGTCCACCGTGGCGCCTTCAAAGTCCCGCACCGGCGGAAACTCGCTCGGATCGTAGCCAAACACCTTGAAATGCGAACCGGCTCCGCGGATGTGCACGGCTGCGATCGAATCGGGGTCGGTCTCGATGGTGAGTGTTGGGTCGTCACACGCGCGGGCGATCTGGCTGAGCTTGTCGGCCAAGATCGCCGCTTCGCCCTCTTGTTCGACTTCAACCTGAGCGACGGCCAGGCGTAGTCCCATCTCCAGATCGGTGGCGGAGATGACCAACATGCCATCGGCCGCGGTCAGCTTCAGACATCTCAGCACGGGCGTCGGCGTGCGGCTGGTCACGACGCCGCCGACAATATTCACCGCGTTCACCAGCGCGGCACGATCACAAATGACCTTCATGACGGATCAACCCTCGCAGAGTGCTCTTGTGGCGTACTCCCAGAGTGTAGCAGCCGGGCTGCTGGACGCCAGGCGCGGGGTATCCGGCCGGGCTCTCGAGCAGCCGGGAACCCTGGCCATGGGCGGCCGCCTTGGGGGTGGCATTTGCTTTCTGTGCCCGCCTGTGAGATAGTACACGGTTTAGCGAAATCCGACCCCTTGGAGCAGGTATGAACTGGCTGATCGCCGCCAGAAAGGAAGCCGATGGCATTTGATGCTGCTGTTCACACCAAGGCGATTCAGCTTGACCACATGTGCCTGGACATGTGTGCGGGGGCTGGAAGTGGGCATCCCACCAGTGCCTTGAGCCTGGGTCAGATTGTGACTGTGCTGCTGTATCACTCGATGCGGTGGCTGCCGGATCACCCGCGCTACCCCACCTCAGACCGGCTGGTGCTCTCCGAGGGCCATGCGGTGCCCATTATCTATGCGGCCCTGGCGGACCTCGGGGCAGCCATCGGGAAAGGCGACGAGCTTCGTCGCATGACCGCCGACGACCTCCTGACCCTGCGCGAGGCCGACTCTATGCTCGATGGTCACCCCAGTCCGATGGAAGGGTTCCCGTTCTTTGATGCAGCGACCGGCTCGCTAGGCCATGGCCTCTCGGTTGCGGCCGGCCTGGCGGTCGCCGCGCGACGCGATGGCCTGGAGAAGCGCATCTACTGCATCATCGGCGACGGCGAGGCTCGTGAGGGCCAGGTCGCCGAGGCCATCGACTTCATCGCTGATCACACGCTCACCAACGTACTGGCGATCTTCAACTGCAACGGCTACGGCCAAGCGGACAAGGTCAGTCCGCAGCAATCGCCCGAGACCCTGACGGCCAAGCTTGAAGCGGCAGGGTTTTCGGTCAGTGACACTGACGGGCACGATCCCGATGCCATTCGCGATGCCTTCGATCGCTTCATCAAGAATCAGGACGGTGACCGGCCGATGGCGGTCGTCGCCAGGACCGTCAAGGGCTGGGGGGCGCCGTCGCTGCAGGGTGGCGGGTGGCACGGCAAGCCCCCGACCGGCGACCTGCTGGCCAAAGCCCATGAGGATCTCAATGCGACCGGAGTTGGGCTCACCTCGGCCCTGGTGAGCGACGACCTGAAGATATATCCCCCTGCCGAGCACACCCCTGCCGACGTTTCCCCCACGGAGCCCATGGGCCTTTCCGAGGCGATGAAGCAGTATGATCTGGAGCAGGCGCTCAAGAGTGGGAAGTTCGCCACCCGTAAGGCGTATGGTCTGGCGCTTCGCGTGCTGGGCCACGTCAACAGCGACGTGTACGCCCTGGACGGAGATGTCAAGAACTCAACGTTCTCGGAGTGGTTCGCCGCCGACGAGGATCTCGCCGACCGGTTTCTGGAGTGCAAGATCGCGGAGCAGAACATGTTCTCCGTCGCCTCTGGGCTGTCCGCAGCAGGCAAGATCCCGTTCTGCTCCACCTTCGGTAAGTTCGTGATACGCGGGTGTGACCAGATCGAGATGGCGATCAACTCCGGGGCCAATATCAAGATCGTGGGCAGCCACAGTGGCATATCGCTTGCTGCTGACGGACCCAGCCAGATGAGCCTGCCCGATGTAGCGTGGTTTCGAAGCTGGACGACCGTCCGCGATCATCGGGGAAACCCGGCCTGCTATGTTCTTCAACCCGCTGACGCCTATGCCGCCTATGCCCTCACCATGCGAATGGCCGAACACCTCGGCGTCTGCTACATGCGGACGGTCCGGCCGGACGTTGAGTTTATCTACAACGAGGCATCGGTCTTCAACCTTGGCGGGTTAGAGGTGCTTACCGAGGGGCGCGACCTGCTCATCGTCACCGCGGGCTACATGGTGCATGAGTGCAACAAGGTGCTCGACACGCTCGACCGGGCAGGTATCGATGCCACGCTCGTTGACTTGTACTGCCTTCCCTTCGACGCCGAAAGGCTCTTAGATCTGGCGAACGAGAACGGCGGCAACATCCTGACCGTGGAGGACAATTACGGCGGCGGCCTCGGCTCCGCCGTCGCGGATGCGGTCACCGACTCCGGGGACGCATTTACTATCGAGCAAATGTTCGTTCGCAAGATCCCAAAGTCCGCCCGCAATGAGGAAGACATCCTCAAGCTTTGCGGACTGCACCACACCAACATTGCCCGCAAGGCCGCAGGGATGCTTGGTGTTGTCGCGGCGTGAGGCCGGCGCGACGGCGGCCGAAACACCAAAGCTGAGCAACCGCCTCCTATACCACGGCTGCCCCGGTTGTCGCCACATCCGAAGCGGCTTACGACGGGAATTGGCGCCTCGGTGCCTCGGTGCCGATCCACTTACCGCACGATTTATTAGGGAATTCGTGTCATTGCTCGCAGGGGGACGGGAGAAGAAGTGTCCAGCGGGCCAAAGAATGCTCATCAGTTACGGTGATGGCGTCGGGCCCGACCGCAAGACGAAAGATATCTTTGGGCGTGGGGAAGGATGTTGGCGCTTCAGTCGCCTCAGCGCGGCTCGGATGGCTCCGACGCCAGGCTTCCAGTTGTCGTTGGCAATATTGATGCATCGCCTCGGCGTGGCCTTTGCCCAGAAGCCAGCTGAACTCACCACCCTCACCTGAGATCGCGGCCAGGCGGAGGTCCTTCACCTGGGGGTCATCGAGCGGGAAATCCACGAACGCGCCGCGATATTCCACAGCACCCACCAGGAAGATGTACCACCGCCGAGTCTTGATCTTGCGGTGCCCCAACAGAACGCCGGTGACGTCGGTCCGGCGAGGGGCGATGAATGGAAAGCCGTGCTTGGAAGCGCCGATGACACCGAATTCTCTGCGAGAAGGCGCTTCGCGAACGTTGCGTAGGGCGTTGAGATCACCGTTGCCTTCTTTGACGATGTAGTGCACGAGTGACGTCTGCCACGCCCCAATGGGGTCCTTCGAGGCGCATCCGCCCGCCAGCAGGATCAACGTCAATACATAGAGTGCTCTAACGATGGCCATGCCTGCGTGAGGCCCTCATCGCATGTCGATCGGTTGATCGCCGGTTACTTCAGAATTGGAGTGCGATGAGCTTAGGATGAGCCGCGCGGTGAGTCGATTGCCGTTGGACGAGGCGAGATCCACCGGCGATTGACCGTTGAGATTCTTTGCATAGACGTCCGCCCCATGCTCGAGCAGAAGATTCACCAATGATGTGTGGCCGGCAAACCCGGCGTCGTGCAGCGGGGTTGCCCCGGAGTTGCTTCGCGCATTGACATCGGAGCCGGATTCGAGCAGAAGTGCTGCGACCTCATCGTGGCCGTAACGAGCTGCCTCATGAAGCGGCGTCGAGCCATAGTGATCGACCGCGTCAGCATCGGCTCCAGCCGCAAGCAGTACGCGGGCGAGCCCAGTTCGGCCGATCATCGCGAGGTCGTGCAGAATGGTCCAGCCGAATTCGTCCCTGGCATGAATGTCCGCACCGCTACCCAGAAGCAATTTGATCGCTTCCGCGTCCCCCCGGCGCGCGGCGAAGTGCAACGGCGACGTATCGAAATCAGCCGTTGCATTCACCTGAGCCCCGGCTGCAAGAAGCATCGCCATCATGTCGGTGTGGCCCCACAGCGATGCTCTATGCAGCGGTGTTTCAGCGCAGTGGTCTTGTGCATCGACATCTGCACCGTTGGCAATCAGAGCGGCCACGATTGCCGGAACCGGGTACCGAGCGGACCAATGCAGCGAGGTGCGGCCTCGTTCGTCCTTGGCATTGACCTCGGCGCCGCCGGCGATGAGCATCTCGACAGCGTCGGGGTGGGCGATTGCTCCGTGCAGCGGTGTCGCGCCGTGTTCGTTACGCGCATTCACATCCGCGCCGTGGCCGAGGAGTAATCCAACCATCTCAGCCCGGCCGGACACTGCTGCAATGTGCAGCGGCGTATTTCCCCATTCGGCGGAGTAGTTCTCCAGAGACCGGACCCGTAGATCGACGTCTGCCCCGGCATCAATGAGATGTTTCACTTTCGCCAGGTCACCACTCAACGCGGCCCAGTGAAGTGCGGTGTATCCATTTGCGCTTCGGCCGCTCTCCTGATCGCCTGCCAGCGGCTCGGCGAAGCAGGCATTGCCGATCGTGATCAGCTGATCATGCGTCCCCTTGTGGCCGTAATCTTCGCCGTAGTAGGTCTTGAGCTCCTCGGTGAGGGCATCGAAGTACGCTTTGGGCCTTCGGTTGCCGTTGTCGTCGGCATACCACCGAAGGAGGTTCGCCGTTCTTTTCTCAACCGCTTTGCGAACGGGTTTTCTCATGAGCGATTCGAATAGACTTGGGTTGAGGGCTTCGTTGAAGTGATCAGTGATGAACTCGGCGAAGAAGCTTGAATCCCTTCGCACATGCCGGCTGATTTGCCAGTACTCGCCATCGCGCCGGACCATCGGCGGATGCATCCGGCCTCGTATGCGCGCTTCTTGCGTGACGTTGATGTAGAACTTGAACCCGGCGTAGTTCGACGCAAGATCCGCGTTCGAATAGGCGCCGGCGGAGAGATAACCGACCATCCCCTCCTCGGCAAAGAGCGGCCCCTTCGTCCCAACCCTGACCGCCCGCTTGACGGCCTCCTCTTCGCTGAGGCCCTTGTTGCGCGCCCCTCGGTAGGCCCTGTAGTAATGATACCCCATGTCGGTGAAGTGGCCGATCTTGTCCGGACCGCAGTACGTCCCGTGGACCTTCATGGTCGACGCGTGCCACAATCGGAAAATCTGCCGAGGGTCCAATGGAAAGTGAACGTGCTGGTAGATGTTCCTGATCGTCTCCCGGTATCCGACGACGCGACCGGGGTACTTGGTCCTGGTGCGTTTGGAGTGCACCATGGTCTCGAGATCTTCAATGAGGAAGAACGCCGGCGTGAATGCGCGGAAGACAGCCTTGGTGAGCACATCGGGAGATTGCCGTTGTGCGATTCGGGCAGCGGGCCGGTCGGTCTCGATCGCTCGCCGAATGTTGGCGTTGGTCTTGATTACAGCCGATTCGATCGTGTCGTAGGCCATCGCTGTGAAATAGTCGCCAAGGTCCGCGAACTCCTTGCCCACTGGAACGGTGAATTGATCAGTCTCGTGTGCGGCTGCGATCGGCGAGATCGAAAGCGCGCAGAAAACCGCCCCACTTGCGATGCGAAGAAATGATCCCATCCCACTTCCTCCTTGGCGTAGTCATCCGAACCGAACGTCCGCTGCGATGTCCTGCGTGGTCACGGAGTCTCGTTCGCAGTTGCGTGGGGGGATGTAGTTACCCTTATAACCACTTCTGGATTACAAGTCAATAGCGCCACGCGCCCTACATCAGCCGCGGGCGCTATTATCGGTCGCGCTGGGCATCATTGGCAGGCCGATGTGCGTGAGGACGCGATCGGCGAGCTTCTGCACGGAGTAGTAGGCGGCAATGCGCGGGCCCGCTTCGCGAAGGTGACGGTGAAGATCATCATCTTGCAGCAGCCTGGCGATCTGCTCGGCCAGGTGCGCTGAGTCCCACGCCCGGAAGTGAAGCCCGCCGATCTCCCCACCAGCCTGGATGGCCCCCGCAATGCCCCCATAGTCCGCAACGATCGCCGGCGTTCCGTGGGCCATGGCTTCCACGGCCACCATGCCGAATGGTTCCCGATGGATCGAGGGGTAGACCACACACCGGCTGGCAAAGAACAGTGCCGAGCGCAGCTCATCGGAGACCTGGTTGCTCCACAGCACCGGGCAACGAAGATCTTCGGCGAGCTGCACACAAACGCCGGCGTAATGACTGCCAAAGAGCGTCGGTCCGCACACCGCGACCTGGAATTCCAGGCCGCGACGCCGCAGGATGCTGGCTGCATACAGCAGCAGATCGATCCCCTTCTCCGTATCGCGCCGGCCGAGGTAGGTCACCAACGGCACATTGCTGCGAAACCGCGGGAACTTCTTCGCAACAAGCTCGGCGGCGGCGGTTCGATCAAATGGGATCTGCGCGGGCACACCCGGCGGAATCGCCCGCAACTGTTCCTCTGGAATACCGATATCCTCTGCGACGCGCGTCGCATAATCCTCGCTGACTGCGATCGCCGGCCAATCCGACTGCCGCACGACCTCCCGAAAGCGAGCATAAAGCTGGCGCTCGCAGCCGTTGGCGCGGGCGTAGTTGCCGTACAGCTCGTAACCCTGAAACGTGACCAGGTAACGAAATGGGCGGTCAACGAACGGGAGTGCCGCAGCGGCCCAGGGGCAGAGCACGGCCAGCATCGGCAACAGGTGAGTTACGCCTGCCACCGACAGCTCCCGCCCGAATCGCCTGAGCAATCGCCGATCGCCTTCAACACCGTCGCATACGCGGTGGATGAGCCCGTCCATCACGCGCCGAAGGATCTTCGGCCGCTTTTGCAGGCCGCGCAGCCGGTTCTTGTCATGGACGGCTCTCGTCAGCAGCCGCCCCATTGCATCCGCGAGATCGCTGCGCCGTCGCCCGACGTACCGCAGGCCGTGGAACAACCAGTGCTCGTGGACCTTCGGGTCCAACGGCGAGGACATCTGTCGATCCATCGCCCACCAGGCGTGAACGCTGTAGCCCCGACCGGACAGCTCATTCGCCAGGCGTACATCGCGGATCAGGGCTCCGGACAGAGGCCCACCGAGCAAGATCAGCCCGATGACGGGTTGGGCGGATTCAGTCGTGGCGTCAGGCGTCGGCGATGTCATGCGATCAATCTGCCATAATCAGCCCAGTTGGGAAAGGGGTGGTGCACGATGCGACTGCCTCATAGGCCAGCTAGCCCGGCCGCGCAGGCGGAAAGTCCTCGAGCGCCCGAGCCTCTTTCCTTCACCGTTGGGGGGCAGGGTACCATCGGCCGGTGTTTGGTTCGCACCTATCCATCGCGGGGGGCCTGGTCAATGCCCTGATCGAGGCCGAACGGCTCAACATGGACTGCGTGCAGGTGTTTACAAGAAACCAGCGCCAGTGGTCCGCCAGGCCGTTAGGCGATGATGAGCGAAGTGTCTGGGCGACGAAACTCCAGGAGCTCGGCTGGCACCGCCGACGATCCTCGGCTCGCACAGTCAGCCACAACAGCTACCTGGTCAACCTCGCGTCGCCTGACCCGATGCTCTGGAAGAAATCGACAGCGCTTCAGCGGGCGGAGCTTGAACGATGCGAGGCGTTGGCGATCCGGTTATGTGTGATCCATCCCGGCGCGCATCTGGGCGCGGCCCGCCCTTCGGGCCAACCGCATCAACTCGGCGCAGTTCCCACCAAAGACGAGTTGGCCGGACTCAGGCGCGTGGTCAAGGCCCTCAACCAACTGCACGAAGAGCTGCCGGGCTATCGGGTGATCACATGCCTGGAGACCACCGTTGGAGCCGGGACGACGCTTGGATACGACTTCCAGCACCTGGCGTACATCCGCTCCCACGTACGGGAGCCGCAGCGCGTCGGTTATTGCTTCGACACCTGTCATGTGACCGCAGCCGGATACGACATGACCACCGACAAGAAGGCGAAGGCGACCCTCCAACAGTGGGACAAGACCTGCGGCAACAGGCAGCTTCGCGTCCTCCACCTGAATGACTCCGTGGGATCCGTCGGCTCGCGCAAGGATCGTCACGCTCACATCGGGCGAGGGCAATGCGGCCTGAGTTGCTTTCGTGCGATTGTCAACCGTAGCGCCTTTGACCGCGTACCAAAGATCCTGGAGACGCCCAAGGGCAAGGACGATAAAGGGATACCGTGGGATGTGGTCAACATCAGGCGTCTGAAACGAATGGTGCGCCGCCAACCGAGCACCCGCTAGGACCACGGACCTTGTGATCCAAGGCGATCACGAAGGGGTGATGTATGCAGCGCACTTCGGTGGCGATAGCAGCGTGTGTATGGGCAGCGTGGCCCCTGACCGGTTGCGGAATCTTCCGCGACGCGCCCCAAGAGGATGCTCAAGATGAAGCTGTGCTCACCGAGATCGAGGCGCCCGATCCCGCCGAGCCGGCCCAGTCGTATCAGCAGCGTCTTCTGGCTGACGCGGACGCTGCGAAGGACGCGGGCGAGTACAAGGCAGCCCTGGCGCTGTTCATTGAGATCCTAGCTGACAACCCGACCCTGACCACCGCCTACCTGGATATTGGCGATATCTACTTGCTCCAGAAGAACTACGCCGGCGCCGAGCCGGCATTTGCCCGAGCGGCGCGGCTTGGACCACGCAACTTCGATGCACAATACGGCCATGCACTGGCCCTGCAAATGCTCAATCGCTTTATCGAAGCGGTCAAGGCCTATCGCCGCGCGCTCACCATCAGACCCGAGAGCGTCAGGGCAAACTTGAATCTGGCCACGACCTACTTGCAGATGGGCGAGCCTCGCCCAGCCCTCATCTTCGCTGAGAAAGTGGTCGAACTTGACCCGGCCAACGGACCCGCCCGGGCCAACCTCGGAGC
>JADFFQ010000044.1 GCA_022568135.1 Planctomycetota bacterium
TATCTGCCGGGCCATGGCGCCGTTGAAGTGGGCGTCGATCACCAACACCCCGCGCTCGCCCACGACGAACCCGGCGTTGTCCACGGGCGGCTTGTTTGAAAGAAGCGCGTAGACCCCCGGGCCCAGCTTCCTCGTCTCGAGCTGCACGCCCGTGGGGTTAAGAGGCGGCGGAAGCCACCCCTCGGGCGCCTCAAAGTCCCTAAACAATTGCTGTGCCGCCGCCGGCGGGGCAAAATCCATCACGACCAGCGCCGCCAACGCGAGCAATACCGTGACGGAGAGGTTTGGGCTGATTCTCGATTGCGTGGCTGCCATTCCTAGACTCCTTTCCCTGCCAATTACTAATGGTTGGTCCAACTTTTATTCAACAACCCCGATAGCCCATGGCCCTCGGCGGTGCACGCCAGTATTGCTGCTACCCAAGGCAAACGCAACGTTCGGTGCGTCAACCGTGGATTCGTGGTCCAGGCATACCCGACCAGAGACCAAGCATCAGGGTCAGCGGTCGTCGCGGGCAACTGGGTGGCGAGGGTAGGACCGTTTTCCACAGCCGGTCAGACCTCGCTTCTCATGGCGGCTTGCGCGCGACGGTGATGCACCGGCGGCTGGTCCTCTCAAATGGCTCGCCTTCGATCGACCCGTACAGCTTGACATCGGCGAACCCGCAGCGGTGCAGCATGGCGACGATCTCGTGCGGCATATACATGCGCGTCGAGCACTGCCGTGTCTCGCGCCGGCCGTCGGGATGGATGAAGGTCCAATTGGAGTCGAGCATCCCGCGGGCAAAGTCCGGCCGGTTTTCATTCAGTACGATCAGGCCGTCGAGTGCCGGACTCTTTGGCCGGTCGATGGACGAGGGCCGAAAATCCGCGAAGACACGCGGCATATTGAGATAGTCCAGCGCGAATCGCCCACCGGGCCGAAGCGACTCAAAGGCCCGCTGAATCATCTGCATGTTGATCGAATCGTCTTCGACATAGCCGAAGCTGGTGAACCAGTTGATCGCTGCATCGCACGGTCGCGGGGCGATGAACGCAAAGGCATCATCGCAATGGAACTCGGCGGGCAGCCTGCGTTGTTGGGCCTGCTCGGAAGCGTATTTGATGTAGCCGGCGACGCGGTCCACGCCGATCACCCGTACTCCGCGCTCCGCGAAAGGCAGGGCGAGCCGGCTGATACCGCAGCACTGATCAAAGAGCGTCGTACCCTCGGCAAGCTTCAGCGCCTCAACGAGGAAGTCAACGATCTTGCCGATTGTTTCCTCGTCATCGTTGGCCAAACCATAATCGGCGTAGGTGTTGTCAAAGAACGTGTGCCACCACGGGTCGGCTGAGGAAGAAGACGGCGTTGGTTCAGACATCGCGGCCTCCAGGCAGAGCTGCGTGGCGGACAGTATCATCTGGATCATCGGCGACCCTGTTCTCAAGCATCCGGACCCCGAAAAGGCCTCGCCGTGACTGGCTGCGGTGTCCGGGGAGGCGATGTAGAAGTGGCTCACGGTGCCTGCAACAGCGCTTGGAGAACCGCCGCCGGCTCGATCTTCCTGGGAGTGGCCGGCGTGCGGGGCATGACGCCCCCCGTGGCCATCTCGCCGCCAATCAGGAGGTTGATCAGCAGCCGGGCCAAAGCCTGCGGGGTCTGGTCGCTGCGCACCGCCCCCCTGGTCTGAAGCTGCACAATCTCTGCCGCAAGAAAAGCATGCATGGCGGTAAGGTGCGTTCGGACCGCGGCCCGGATGGCCGGGTTGTGCCTGGCCTCAGCCATCGCGCAGAGGATCACCCGGTAGGGGCCTCGCCCGGGCCGGCCGGTTGCAGGATTGCCCGCTAGGAGGGCGGACAGCCGGCTTTGCGGATCATCAAGTCCCTCTAAGGCGTTTCGCCAACCGGAGATGATCTGCTCGCCCGCATCGTCAATCACACTGATGAACAGGTCGAGCTTGTGCTCGAAGTGGCGATAGAGGATCGGCTCGGTGATGCCGGCTAGTCTGGCCAGCTCAGCGGTGGTGGCGCCATGATAGCCGCGACGAGCAAACAGATCTGCCGCAATCTTGAGGAGTTGGCGGCGACGATCCTTTGCCCGCATGCGAGCCACAGGATCAACCCACCTTGCCGAGGTATGTCCGCGGTAGCATGATCTTCGGCAGTGTACGGTTGTGGGTGGTCATCCTTCGCCGTGGGGGGTGGTAGACGGCTCAGGCGGTCTTTGCCCGGGGGAGTGAGGCGGGATGAATCTCCAGCTCGGCGATCCCATCGGGCAGCGTCAGCTCGCTGATCGGCGTTCCCTCGGCGACGACCCCGCCGTCGAGAGTTCGGATGACCGTCCGTGGCTGGGCCCGCTCGTGCTCCTGGAACCTGGGTAACAGCTCGTCGCGCTTGGCCTGGTCGAGCTTGGACCAGCTCGCGCGACCTCTGCACTTGGGAAAGGTGGAGCAGCCGAGCCACGGGCCGCGCTTGCCCCGTCGCAAGTTCATCGGTGCGTCGCACTTGGGGCAGGGCAGATCGGTAAGCAGTGGGGCCGGGGTCGGGTACTTGATCTGACCCTTCTTATCGAGGTTGATGACGCAGTTGACTGCGGGGTAGTTGACCGAGGCAAGAAACTGCCCGAAGCGGCCGGTGCGAAGAACCATGGGTGATCCGTCTTCCGGACATGCGACGTTGAGGCGCTGCGGCAGTTGCGGCTGACCATCCCGGTCGATCGGGGCCGCATAATGGCATTTCGGATAGGCCGTGCAAGAGAGGAACCGACCGTTCTTCCCGAAACGATAGCAGGTTTCACTGCCGCATTCGGGGCACTTGTAGATTGCCGGCTGGGTCTCGGCCTTGGCATGCGTCATCGTTTCGTGCGCCTTGGCCAGCGACGCGGAGAACCGGTCGTAGAAGTCTTGGAGCATTGTGGTCCAGTTTGTGTGATTCTCCTCGATCTTGTCGAGCTGCTCCTCCATCTGGCGCGTGTAGCCGACGTCCATCAATCGGGGAAAGGCTTCAACGAGCTTGTCGATGACGACCTCACCGAGATCGGTCGAATGGAACCGCCGGGCGATTTGCTCGACGTATTTGCGGTCCTGAATGACTCCAATGATCTGGGCATAGGTGGACGGCCGGCCTATGCCTTCAGATTCCAGCGCTTTGACCAGCGAGGCTTCGGAATACCGCGGTGGCGGCGTGGTGAATCGTTGTTGGGGATCGATCGAAAATGGGGCCAGCTGCTGGTCGCGGCTTAGCTCCGGCAACGTCGGTTCATCGGCCGAGATCGGCACGCCGGCGACCCTATAGAAACCATCGAAGACAAGAACCCGGCCGGCGGATTTGAAAACGGCCCCCGTGGCGATGTCGGACCGCTCCAGCACAACAGTCGTCGCGTCCCATTGAGCCTCCGACATCTGGCTGGCGACGAACCGATTCCAGATGAGCTGATACAGCTTCAACTGCTCTTCGCTCAAGGCCGATCGAAGGTCGCGCGGTTGGCGCGCGGCGTCGGTTGGCCGGATCGCCTCGTGCGCCTCCTCGACCCGTTTTTTCTTGCCGGCATTGCCAAAGAAGTTGGGTGTTTGAGGGAGGTAGGCTCCACCGAACGCCTTGCTGATGTAGCCTCGCGCGTCTTGGAGCGCTTCGGTGGTCACGTGGGTAGAGTCGGTCCGCATGTAAGTAATGAGGCCGACCTGGCCTTCGCCGGGCAGATTGATCCCTTCGTAAAGGGCTTGGGCGACGCTCATCGTTCGCTTCGCCCGGAATCCCAGTGCGGTTGACGCCGCGACTTGAAGGCTGGCGGTGATGAACGGGGCGGGCGGACGGGCGGTCGTCCGTTTCGTTTCCACCGACTTGACCCGATATCGCGCGGCGGGATCAACCCGGCCGGTGACGGTGCGCAATGTTCGAGCCGGCCCTTTGCCCTGGGGGTTGTCGGCGGCGGTAGCGCGAATGTCCACCAAACCGGTCGCTTCGGCGACGCGTTTGACCTCATCCGTGATGTCTTGAGGATGCTTCGCCTTATACCGAAGCTCGAACTTCTCGCCGTCCAACTCAACCAGCTCGGCCTTGATCGAATTGTGTTCGTCCAGCCAGGCGTTCTGGGCCTTGATGGTGGGGGGGTTGCCCTTTGGGTCCACATCGGCGATGTACTTGCACCACGCCTGCCCGAGCTGTGGGGCGGCCGCCGGATCCAGGCTGAGCAACGTGGTGATGTGCCAGTATTCCGCTGGAATGAACGCGCGGATCTCTCGCTCCCGGTCAACGACCATTCGCAGGGTCACCGACTGGACACGGCCGGCGCTCAGCCCTCGGGCCACCTTTTTCCACAGCAGCGGTGAGACCTGATATCCGACGATTCGATCCAGGATCCGCCGGGCCTGCTGGGCGTTGACCTTATACATGTCGATCGAGTGCGGATTCTCAAAAGCGTGCCGGATCTGGCTCCGGGTGATCGCGTTGAAGATCACCCGCTTGGCCTTGGCGGGGTCGATGCCCAGCTCCTGGGCCAGGTGCCAGGCGATCGCTTCGCCCTCTCGATCCAGGTCGGTGGCGAACCAGACATCCAGGGCCTGGTCGGCGGCCTTCTTCAACGATGCCAGCGTCTTCTTCTTTGCGGGCAGGACGGCATACGTGGGCTCGAAGTGGTTGTCCAGGTCTACGCCCGGCACAGGCTGCTTCGATCCCTTCGGCGCTCGTGGAGGCAGGTCCCGAACGTGCCCGATTGAGGCCTGGACCACATAATCGGGCCCCAGATACTGGTTGATCGTCTTGGCCTTGGCGGGCGACTCGACGATCACCAGGTGCTTGCCGGTGGCGTCACCAGAAACGCCTCGGCGGCGGGTGGACGTGCTCTTCTTGCGGGATGGTGACGACTTGCCCATAAGTGCGTTGGCGTATCGGCCAGAACCGCTGGAGGGATGAAACTCCCGGCCGGATCAGCCATTCGACGGTATGGATCGAAATTCCCCTCTGTCAAGCGGCCCCGGGCGAGAGACCAGCAGGCGCGAGGCCCCCAATGTCGGATGACCTGGCCGATTCCGGCTCAGCGAGAATAGCTCTAAACGATTGCGATATAAGCTGTTGCGGTGATATATCATCCGCCCGGATCCGATTAGAATCCGGGTGCATGCGAAACCGCCGAAGCCACGTCCGCTGCTGTTTTGCGTATCGGCGGGTGTGGATTTTGATCTGCTCCACCGCCTCATCGAGGCTGGAGTGTCCCGCCAGGTGGGCGATGACCTGCTTGTAACCCAGCGCCGTGGACGCCTGGCGACCCAGCCCGCCTGAGGCAAGCAGCCGGCGGACCTCCTCCACCAGACCGCCTTCGATCATCGCCTTGACCCGGGCGTTGATCCGGGGGTTGATCGCCTCGGCCGTGTAGTCCAGAATGATGATCCGCACATCCCGGCGGGGCGATTGGTCGAGCCATTGCTGTTGCAGCTCGCTGATGGGCCGGCCCGTCAGGTCGAAAACCTCGATCGCCCGGACCGTCCGCCTGCGGTCGTTGGGGTGGATGCGCCGGGCCGCGACCGGATCGACGGTCTCAAGCTTCCGTCGCAAGCTGGCGGTCTCCATCATCTGCAATTGTGCACGTAGGGTGGGATCCGGCTCCGGGCCGTCAAATAACCCCTCCAGCAGCGACTGGACGTAAAGACTCGTGCCGCCGACGACGATCGGGTGCCGCCCCCGGCCGCGAATCTCTTGGATAGCCCGCCGAGCCAGGTTGAGCCAGGAATCAACGGAGAATCCGTCACTGCTTGGATCGACGATGTCCAGCAGATGGTGGGGGACCTCCGCTCGCTGGGTGGGGGTGGGCTTGGCGGTGCCGATGTTCATCCCCCGATAAATCTGCATCGAGTCGGCGCAGACACACTCCCCGCCGAGCGTCCCGGGAGCGGGCAACCGTTTCGCCAGCTCGGCTGCGAGGTCAGTCTTGCCTCCGGCGGTTGGGCCCAGAATGAGGATGATCGGCTTGGGCATATCCATAGAGCCTTATGTGGTAAAGTTTAGCCGCCGCTCCCAGAGCGGCGCGCTACGAGGGCCTCTGAGGCGAGACTACGCTGCTCGTGGGGCCGCGATGACCCGAGAGTCGCTAGGCTTTGAGGATTCCTGCATCGTTGCGAGGGAGAAGCGAGCATGGCCAAGGCAACTGTTCAGGTCGGGCGCCCGTCCACGGAATTGATGGTCCTGCTTTTCACCGACGTGGTCGGGTCGGTCGCGATGAAGAATCGTCTCGGGACGTCGGCCTATGCAGAGCTCTTGTCCCGTCACGACGAGCTGTTTCAATCGATTGTCAGCTCGTCCCCCGGGGGCGAGATACTCAAGGACCTCGGCGACGGCTTCCTCACTCGCTTCACGTCGACCAGCGAGGCGGTGAACGCGGCGCTGCGCTTTCAGCAGGCGCTGGCGTTGCGGGAGTGGGACCCTGAACCGATCCGGGTGGGCGTCGGCCTGCACCTCGGGGAGATAACGGAACGGGAAGAAGACGTCGAAGGCAAGCCCAAGCTTGTCGGCCTAGCCGCTGATATATCAGCTCGGCTGATGGGGCTGGCGCTGCCGGGGCAGATTCTGATGACCCGCGCTGCGTTCGATGAGGCTCGGCAGTACGTACGTGAGCATCCGAAGAGCGAGGCCTCGGACGAATCGCTGGATCTGCGGTGGATGGCCCACGGTCCGTACCTCTTCGAGGGCGCCGATGAGCCCATGGAGGTCTGCGAGGTCGGGGCGGTGGGCATCGCTCCGCTCAAGCCGCCCCCGGACCGCGCCAAGGGCAGACGCGCTATCCAGCCGGGTGAGGAGGAGATGTACGGCTGGCGCCCGGCGATCGGCCGGCCCATTCCCCGCCGCGACAACTGGCTGCTGGAGCGAAAGATCGGAGAGGGTGGATTCGGCGAAGTCTGGCTGACCAGACATAGAAAGACCGGCACTCACCGGGTCTTCAAGTTCTGCTTCGACGCAGACCGGCTGCGCAGCTTCAAGCGCGAGCTGACCTTGTTCCGCCTATTGCGCGAAGCGCTCGGGGATCGCCCGGACATCGCCAAGATCCACGACATCCAGCTCGACAAGCCGCCGTTCTATCTCGAAAGTGACTTCACCGAACAGGGCAACCTGGCGGATTGGGCCCAAGCGCAGGGCGGGATTGATCAGGTTCCGTTAGCAACCCGCCTCGATCTGCTGGCAGGCGCATGCAACGCGGTGGCGGCAGCCCACTCGATTGGCATCCTGCACAAGGACCTCAAGCCGTCAAATGTTCTGATTTATGAGACGGAGCAGGGCGAGCCGAGACCGTGCTTGTGCGACTTCGGGATCGGCATCCTGACAGACCGCTCCCAGCTTGAGCGTTACGACATCACCCTCACCGGATTTACCGAGACGGTCATTGGCGGCAACGAATCGAGCCGAACCGGCACCCGCATATACGCTCCCCCCGAAACTCTCACGGGTCAGCCGTTCACCATCCAAGGTGATGTGTATGCCCTCGGCGTGATGCTGTATCAGATGGTGGCCCGCGATCTGACTCGGCCGTTGGCCCAGGGCTGGGAGTCGGACATCCCCGATCCGCTGCTACGGGACGACATCGCCCGCTGTGTGGTCGGCCGGCCGCAGGACCGGCTCGGCAGCGCCAGCGAACTCGCCGAACGTCTGCGGACACTGGAGCCGCGCCGCAAGGCCCGCCGGAGACGCAACGTCACGAAACTTACGTTGGCGGCGAGCGTGATCCTCGCTGTTTTGTTGACGATCGCCAGTGCCCTGATCGTCCATGAGCGCGGCCTCCGCTGGCAGATCGAGACACAGGCTGAGATCGCCCAGGCGGTCAACGAGTTCCTAAACGACGACCTGCTGGCCGCCGTCGCGCCGTCGGCCGAGGAAGGCAAAGGCAAGGACGTCCTGATGCGGGATGTTCTGGACCAGGCGGCCAAACGCATCGAGGAGGCATCTCAGCCCGGTGGTCGCTTCGATGACAAGCCTTTGATCGAGGCGTCGATCCGGTCGACGCTAGGCACGACCTACCGACTGCTCGGTGAGTATCCAAACGCCGAGCCGCACCTGGAGCGGTCGCGCGAGCTGCGACGTCGTGTCCTTGGCGAGGAGCATCCGTCCACGCTCGGGTCCATGAACATCCTCGCGCTCCTGTACGTGGATCAGGGCCGGTACGACGAGGCGGAGCCGCTGTACCTCAAGACGCTGGAGATCAAGAATCGCAACCTGGGCGAGGAGCATCTGTCCACGCTCGGGTCCATGAACAACCTCGCGAACCTGTACAAGAATCAGGGCCGCTACGACGAGGCGGAGCCGCTGTACCTGGAGACGCTGGAGATCCGGAAGCGCGTCCTGGGCGAGGAGCATCCGGACACGCTGGGCTCCATAGGCAACCTCGCGCTCCTGTACCGGAATCAGGGCCGCTACGACGAGGCGGAACCGCTGTACCTGCGGACGCTGGAGATCAGGAAGCGCGTGCAGGGCGAGGAGCATCCGGACACGCTGACGTCCATGAACAACCTCGCGGGCCTGTACCGGAATCAGGGCCGCTACGACGAGGCGGAGCCGCTGTACGTCAAGACGCTGGAGATCCAGAAACGCATCCTGGGCGAGGAGCATCCGAACACGCTGGGGTCGATCACCAACTTGGGAAACCTGTATCTGTCGACGAAGCGCTTTGACGACGCGCGGGCCATGTTCGAGAGGAGCCTGCCGATCAAGCGGCGTGTGCTGGGGATTGATCATCCGTGGACGCGGTACGCGCTGCGGGGCTTGGCCCGGGCCTATGACGGGCTGGACCGGAGCGATGAGGCGGAGTCGCTGTACCTGGAGACGCTGAACATTGAGAAGCGTGTCCTGGGCGAGGAGCATCCGAGCACGCTCGAGTCCATGAACAGGCTCGCGAACCTGTACGACGATCAAGGCCGCTACGACGAGGCGGAGCCGCTGCATCTCAAGACGCTGGAGATCCGGAAGCGCGTGCTGGGCGAGGAGCACCGCTACACGTTAGCGACAATGACGAACCTCGGGCTGCTTTACATGAAGACGGGACAAATGGGTGAGGCGGAGCGGCTGCTGAAGCAAAGCTCCACCATCAAACAGCGTGTCCTCGGCATGGGCGATCAATTCACCCGGATCGCCATGAATGGTCTGGCCGATCTTTACGAACAACAAGAAAGACTGGAGGACGCATTGCCGCTTCGCAGGACACTGCTTGATTATCAACTCTCCCAGGCCAAGCGTCCGGGGGCGACGTCAAGCGAACTCAACGAAGTTGCCTGGACGCTCCTGACGACCAAGCTGGAACGCCTGCACGATCCGACGGCCGCACTGCCACTGGCACAAAAAGCGGTGGAAAAGAGCGGCGGCAAGGACCCCGCCATCCTCGACACACTCGCCCTGGCCCAGTTCATGACGGGCGACATCACCGCGGCGATCGAAACCGAGAAGAAGGCCCTGTCGCTGCTCCCTGCCGACGCCCCCCGGCGCGGCGACTGCGAAGCCGCCCTGGCCCGGTTCGAGGCCGCGTTGGAAGATGAGTCCAAATGAACCCGCTCATCAACCTCGACGACGCCTGGGGTAACCCGGAGAAGGCCGCCGAGTGTGGCGGGCGAAGATGGGGGAAGAAGGCACCGAGGCATCAAGGCATCAAGGAGGAAGAGAGTGATGAGCCATGAGCCATAAGGGATGAGGGCAGTGAGGACGGTGAATGAAGCCACGTGACCTGGCGCGGGCGTTGGAGATGATGCGCCAGGCCGTGGCGGATCAGGCCTACGTGCTGACGCCGCATGCTGTGCTGGAGATGCGCAATGATCGGCTCGATGTCGTGGACGTGGAATCGGCGATTCTCACGGGTACAATCGAACGTGTCTGGGAGGATGATCTGCGCGGCCCCCGCTATGAGGTCGTAGGCCAAGCGTGTGACCTCACGACGCGGGTGGGGGTGGTGGCGCGGTTTGCCGGAGCGTTGCTGATCATCACGGTGTACGAGAAGGTGCGATGAGCTTATACGATTTTCCCTGTGAGTATTGCGAGGGCATGGTGCGTGAGCGCACCCTGGACCGCGAGCCGATCAGCCATCACCGCGGAATTGTGGTGCTTGAGAACGTTCCCATCGGTGTGTGCGAGCACTGCGGCGCACATTACTACGCGGCAGCGGTTCTGAAGCGCGTCGAAGCCATCCTGACCTCGACCACGCCTGCGTCGCGCACACTCCAAGTGCCCGTGGAGGTCTATTGACTGCGGCTGGTGCAGGCTCCCTGCGGTCCCGTTGTTGATGGAGAGCTCGTTGAACTCTACTCCGCCTGGGGCAAGCCTGCCAAGGCCGCGCAGTGGCGGGCGAAGCTGCCCGAAGAAGGCACCGAGGCATCAAGGGAGGAAGGGGAAAGAGAGTGATGAGTGATGAGTGATGAGTGATGAGCGATGAGGCGGAGAAGTGATGCCGGCTGTCCCAAGCCCGGGGGCCCGCCGAACAACGGAAGTCGTCCGCAATCGAGTATCACCGGGCTCGGGGGGGTCGCGGCACGGAGGTCACATGCAAGTCGGTCGCCAACCGGCTTGAGGACAAGCCGGCTCGCTGGGGTCGGGTCGCTGAGGCACGCTGTGGTAAGGTAGAGCGGCACGCGGGTCTTCGACCCGCGGCTAAACGAGTGTGATCGAAGACGGGCACACGTGTATGGCCAAGAAAACAATCGAACAGGTGGATGTCGCTTCCAAGCGGGTGCTGATGCGGGTGGACTTCAATGTGCCGCTGGACAAGAACGGCGCGATCACCGACGACCGGCGGATTCGATTGGCGCTGCCAAGCATCAGATCCGTCATCGAGCGCGGCGGCCGGTTGATCCTGATGAGCCACCTCGGCAGGCCCCAAGGCAAAGGCTACGAAGCCGGCTTCAGCCTCAAGCCCGCGGCAGCGTCCCTGGAACAGTTGCTTGGCGGCGTGTCCTTGCGGTTCGTCGAAGGCGACTGCGCGGGGTCCAGCGCATCCGAGGCGGTGGCCCAGCTGGACACAGGGCAGGTGCTCGTGCTCGACAACCTTCGCTTCCATCCCGGGGAGAAGGCAGGCGATGGGAAGTTTGGTCAAGCGCTCGGGGCCTACGGGGACGTCTATTGCCACGAGGCGTTCGGAACCGCCCACCGCAGCGATGCCTCCCTGGTGGCCGTACCCCGCGCGATGGGCGACCGGCCCAAGGTTGCCGGCCTGTTGCTTGAGAAGGAGCTGCGATTCCTCTCTGAGGCCATCAACGCCGCCGGCCACCCGTTCGTGGCGGTGCTCGGTGGTGCGAAGATCTCAGACAAGCTGGCTGCGATCCACAACTTGATGGGGAAGGTTGACACGATCCTGATCGGTGGGGCCATGGCGTACACGTTTCTCAAGGCGTTGGGCCATGAGATGGGCTCCAGCATGGTTCAGTTGGGGATGCTCAACAAGGCCCAGGCCATCATCGACGAAGCCGCCGCGAGCTCGACGGACCTGATCCTGCCTCAGGACCATGTCTGCGGAAGACAGATTACTCACATGACGCCGGTGAAGGTCACCGCCACGTCGATCCCGGCGGGATGGATGGGCCTGGACATCGGCCCGGAGACGATGGGCCAATTTGTACCGAAGCTACACGAGGCGAAAACCATCGTATGGAACGGACCCGTCGGGGTCTTTGAGACCCCACCGTTTGATGTGGGCACCAAACAGGTTGCCCAGGCCGTTGCGCGGGCCACCAGCGAGGGAGCCGTGAGCATCCTGGGTGGGGGCGATACCGCGGCGGCTGTTGTGAAATTGAGCCTCGCCGACCGATTCACCCATGTCTCCACAGGGGGTGGGGCAAGCCTGCAGATGCTCGAAGGTCGGCGCTTTGGGAGCGTTGAGCTGCTTGATGATGCTCAGCCGAACCACTAGCCTGAGCGGGCGATCGCCTTTCCAGGCGGTCCCGGGCCCGCCAGCGGTTTCCGCTTCTTACGGGAACCGCCCGGTTTGGGGGAAGATTCTCTGGCCTGCGCGATGTTTTGACACTATCGTTCATTCAGCTTCGACGGCGGGTGCCGGCGGGGCCTCCTTGATCGGGCGGTCGTTTCGAAGGGAGTCGTTATGAGGCCTCGAAACCTCTTGTGTGTGGCACTTTGTTTGGCCTTGACCAGCATGGCCGGCGCGCAACGGAAGAAGTTGTCGGTGGGCGATCCGGCCCCGGGTCTTGACATCGACATGTGGGTGAAGGGCGAGGAGGTGTCCATTGAATCCGGCAAGGTCTACATCATTGACTTCTGGGCGACGTGGTGTGTCCCTTGCCGCAGGTCGATTCCCCATCTTTCAGAGTTGCAGGAGCGGTACGGAGACCAGGGACTGATTGTTATCGGCATCAGCGATGAGGACACTGACACAGTCAAACCGTTCGTCCAACAACAGGGCGACCGCATGGACTACACGGTGGCGACGGACCGGCGGAACGCGACGAAGCGGGCGTGGTTTAGTGCCGCAGGCCTCAAAGGCATTCCCGCCGCCTTCATCGTCGGTCGCAACGGCAAGCTCATGTTCATCGGGAATCCATTGGCCGATGAGGCCCAGATGGATCTGATCCTCTCGAAGGTTCTCCGTGGACGTTTCGACCCTCTGTTGCAGGAGCAGGCGGAGCCGGTCCTGCGCGCAGCTCGCCGGGCCCGCAAGGTCAAGAATTGGCGGATGGCCGCGAAGCAGTTCGACGACATCATTGCGCTGGACGGTAGAGTTTTCGCCGACGTCGCGCTGGAGCGGTTCGAGATGATGATCGTCGATATGGCTGATCCCGATGCGGCCTATGCCTATGCCCGAGATGAACTTTCCGGCCGGTTGTTCCGCGACGATGCTGACGCCCTGTGCATGTTGGCCGCCAAGATCATCTCCGATCCCAAGATCAAGCAGGAGCATCGCGACTTGGAGGTTGCCCTGGAGGCCGCCCTCCGTGCGCAACAGCTCGTCGAACGCGATGATCCGCCGTTGCTGGCCACGCTGGCTCTGGTTCGTTTCCACCGGGGCGACCTTCAAGCCGCCATCGACCTGCAGACGCGTGCGTACTTCATCGCTCACCCCAGAGCCAAGGCCGGCTACAAGAGAGTGTTGAGCAGTTACCAGGAGGCGGCTCAGCGAATTCCATCCGACTCCCCCACGAGTTGAAGTTTCATCGAACCTGGCGATTCGGTTATGCTGCGCAGAGTTCGGCGCCGCGCCGTTGTCTTTGAGGCGCGGCCGTGTGAGGCTTCGCAGGCGTAGAGCATGTCAATCGACAATCTCATTACCAGACCGACCAGGACACCGATGATCGCCGCGTCGGTTCTATCGGCGGATTTCGCTCAGATGGGAGCCGAGGCGCGGTCGGCGCTGGAGGCGGGAGCCGACCTCCTGCACTTCGATGTGATGGACGGGCATTTCGTGGGGAACCTGACGATGGGGCCGAGCATGTGCCGGTCTCTTCGACGGACGCTCCCCGAAGCTTTTTTCGATGTGCATCTGATGGTGGCCGAACCTGCGAAGTTCGTTGATTCGTTCGCCGAGGCCGGGGCGAATCACATCACGTTCCACATCGAGGCGGTGTCGGATCCGATCGCTCTGGCCGCATCGATCCACAGTGCTGGGATGACCGCCGGGCTGGCGATCAACCCGCCCACGGGCGTATCGCGGCTCATGGACTTTGTTGAACACGTTGATCTCGTCCTGGTGATGAGCGTGAACCCCGGGTTTTCCGGGCAGGATTTCATGCCCGCGGTGCTCCAGAAGGCCCAGGGAATCAGGCCATTGCTTCGGGCGGACCAGCGATTGGAGATCGACGGCGGCATCAACGCCCAGACGGCGCCGGCCGCTCGTGATGCCGGCTGCGACATCCTAGTGGCTGCGTCGGCTATCTTTAATGCAGCCGACTACGCTGCGGCGATCACTGCCCTGCGCAGCCCCGGCGGCATCTTGACAGGGAGTCGGTGAGTGGCCTCGAAGCGAAAATCCATCGTGCTGAGCCTGATCCAGTGCGGTGAAACCGCATGGGATGCCGAAGGACGTCTTCACGGGCGCACCGACCTTCCGTTGAGCACGGCGGGACGTGTCGCCGTGACTGAGGATGCGGCTTGCCTGGTCCGTGCTGGCATTGCGATCGTCCACCACTCGCCGGACGAAGCCGCCACGGAGACCGCTCAGATCGTTGCCAAGGCCGTCGGCGCCAAGACCAAGTCGATAGCGGAACTGGCCGGGGTCGATCTTGGCGTGCTTGACGGGCTGACCGAGCACGATTTCGCCGAGCGGTACCCGAAGCGCTATCGGCAATGGCAGGATGACCCGGTTTCGCTATTACCGCCGGAAGGAGAAGAAGTGGCCGACGCTCGGGCGCGGATGTTCTCAGCGGCGGCTAAGATGCTTCGCCGTTGTCGCAGCGGTGAGGTGGCCGTGGTATTGCATTCGTTGGGACTTGGGCTGCTGCGATGCTGGTTGGCTGATCGCCCGCCGACCGAGGCGTGGGCTCTGGTGCGGGCACGGCCCCGCATCGAGCGGTACACGTTCGCGGTGGAGATGATCGACTGGCTGGAAGAGGTCGCCAAGGCCCAATTTTCGCACTCCTGATCAGGCATGGCCCCTGTTGCCGAAGAAATCTCAAGGTTGCGCGTGGCATCCTCGGGCCGAGGCGGTGCGGGCGTGATGGCATTGCCGGCGGGGGCCGATGGGGTCATGTCACTGATGGAGCTGGACCTGCGGCTGGAGATCGACGACCATAGGTGCTGAGCAACTCACGAGATCGATTCCCATGACTCAGGCGCCAAACAGAACCTGGGCTGACAGCCCTGAGCTTGCCCCCAAAGGAAAGAAGGCCGTTCCTGAAGGGCTGTGGATCCGCTGCCCCGACTGCGCGGCGATCCTGTTCCGCAAATCGGTTGAGAACAACCTGTGGGTCTGTCCGGAATGTCATCACCACTTTCGCGTCTCCGGCCTGCGGCGCATCCGGCAGTTGGTGGATCCGGAAAGCTTTGAGCCGTTCAATGAGCGCATGACACCGGTCGATCCGCTCAACTTCGTTGATCTGAAACCGTATACCCAACGTCTTGCCGATGCCCAGAAGGGAACCGGGCAGAATGACGGCGTACAGACAGGAGCCGCATTCATCAAGGGTCGGAAAGTCATCTTGGCGTGCATGGATTTCGAGTTCCTCGGGGGGTCGATGGGCTCGGTCGTTGGCGAAAAGATCACTCAGGCGATTCTTCTTGCTGCCGATCGCGACTTGCCGCTGGTGATCGTCAGTTGCTCGGGTGGGGCGCGGATGATGGAATCAGGCTTCTCGCTGATGCAGATGGCCAAGACCACGGCTGCTCTGGCGCGGTTCGACGACCAGGGGGGTCTATTCATCTCGGTGCTCACTGACCCCACGACCGGCGGCGTGACGGCGAGCTTTGCGATGCTGGGTGATGTGATTCTCGCCGAGCGCAAAGCGTTGATCGGGTTTGCCGGGCCTCGCGTGATCCAGCAGACGATCCGCCAGGAATTGCCCGAAGGGTTCCAGCGGGCCGAGTTCGTGCTCGAATGCGGGTTTGTGGATCGTGTCGTAGAGCGCAGCGAACTGCGCAGCGAGATCAGTCGCATCATCGACTATGCCGGTAAATGACGGTCAGCGGTCGCGGGTGCCTGCGTGTGGATCCCCGTACGTTCACTCCATGGCCAAAACCGTGGCGTTGGCGATCGCTCATGCCGTCCTGTTCGCCGCGGCTTTTCCCGGAATCGGGCTCTGGCCGGTGGCGTTCATCTCGGTCGTTCCACTGGTCTGGCTGGCGATCAATGCCCGCTCGACGCGTCGCGCCGTGCTCACCGTGCTCGTGGTCCAATGGGCGATGTGGCTGTGGATCAATCAGTGGCTCATCGCAGTGACCGCGATGGGATACCCGCTGCTGGGTGTCTATCTGTCGTTGTACGCGGCGCTGTTCGTATGGATCATCAGGCGCATCAGTCGCCACCGTTGGCTGCGCGCTTGGCCGATGACCGTGGTGGTACCAGTGGTGTGGGTTGGGATCGAGTGCCTTCGAGGCGAGTTCCTGTTCGACGGCTACCCCTGGTTCATTCTTGCGCATCCCACCATTGAGTGGCTGATTCTGGCTCAGTCCGCCGACCTCTTCGGAACCTACTTCTTGAGCTTCCTCGTAGCGATGGTCGCGGGATCGGTGGTGGACCTGGCACGGGTCCACGTGGGGCAATGGCCGGCTCGAAGATTGGTCGTTGTCGGCATCGTGACGTTGGCTGTTCACGGCGCCAACCTTGGGTATGGGTTCTGGCGGCTGGGGCAGGCTGATGTGGCCATGCCGGCTCCGTCGCTTCTGGTGATTCAGACGAATCTGGCCCAGGACAACAAGATTGCCTGGGAGCCGCAGCGCCAAGTCGAGGATGTCCGCACCTTCATCGACCTGACACGGCAGGCCCACAACGAAGTGATCGCGAGCGGGAAAAACGTCGATCTGGTCATCTGGCCGGAGACGATGCTGCCCGGCTTCGGTCTTGAGCCTGAGGCGATTCGGACGTTGGTCGAGGGCGATTTTTTCCCGGGCGACTTGTTCTCCAACGCGCTCGTCGAGCTTTCGGGGCAGCTGAAGACGCCGATGCTGGTCGGAAGTCCTGCCTATGTCGGCCTGGAAACCGTTGACGACATGCCGCGGTGGCAGGCGAAATACAACTCGGCGTATCTGATCGACGGCGATCCGCCCTATCAGCGCTACGACAAGGTGTTCCTCACGCCCTTCGGCGAGACGATGCCCTACATCTCCAACTGGCCGTGGCTGGAGGACAAAATGTTGGCCGTCGGCGCCGAAGGCATGAGCTTCAACCTTGACGGCAGCGGCGCCATCAACCGCCTTACACTGCGCTGGACTCCTCGCAGCGATGGTACTCAAGCCTCGAGCCTCCACAAGCCTCAAGCCTCTCTGATCCTCGCCACCCCCATCTGCTTCGAGGATACTGTCGCCAGGGTCTGCCGGAAGATGATCTACTCCGGCCGGCGTAAGACGGCGGACATCTTCGTCAACCTTAGCAATGACGGGTGGTTCACTTCGTTTGACGCCGGACGCAAGCAGCACGCACAAATCGCCCGCTTTCGCTGCATCGAGAACCGTGTGCCCATGGTCCGGGCGGTGAACACGGGGCTGAGCCTGGCCATCAATTCGACGGGAGCCCTGATCGACAAAGTGGGCGAGGGCCGATACGGCGAGCCCCGCAAAGCCGACTGGCTACTGGCCGAACTCCAACTGGATTCTCGCAGTACCCTGTACGGAGCCGTGGGGGAAGTGTGGCCCTGGGCTTGTCTGGCCGCAACAGTGGCACTCACTGGATGCACAATGATCTCCAGGAGGGAATCAGCGACATGAGAAACCTGATTGTGGGTGGCATTGCGTGTTCATGTGTGCTAGCCATGCTCAGCGGATGTCTAAAGAACACAGGCCAACCGTGGAGCACCAAAACAGAATCGATTTCGCAATCGCCGATCGGCCCGGGCCGAACGCCTATGCCCACCGTCGATCAGGTGGCGGCTGTCAATGTCCCGGCGGACTTGCATGATGCGGCGATCGATGTGCTCCTGCAGGCCGCGGAGTCCACCAACGGGCTTCTGCGGGCCAATGCGATTGAAGCGTTGCACCATGCGCCCGCCCAGTTGGAGCCGGTGGTGCGTCTGGGAGTTGTCGATGAGAACCGCGGCGTGCGGTTCGTCGCCGCTATGACCATCGGGACCTTCCGGATGGAGCAGCTTGCCCACCTGCTGGAGCCGCTGCTGAGTGACGAATCACTCTCGGTACAGGCGTCGGCGATCTTCGGGCTCAAGCGCTGTGGGCAGCGTGTTGATCCCACGCCCCTGTCGGCGATGATCGTCAGCGACGACCCTGAGGTGAGAGGCAACGCTGCCCTGGTCCTGGGCGAGTTGGGTGATCCCTCCGCGGCTCCCATGATTCGACAGGCGGTGGGCAAAGGCATGCAGCGCGCCAACGAGGCGAGGGTCAAGATGGTCAATCTTCAGATGGCGGAGGCGATGGTGAAGCTCGGCTTAGAGAGCGAGATCGAAGCCATTCGAGCGGCGTTGTTCGCGCCCCCGGAGCAGGGTGAGATTGTCGCGTTGGCCTGCATGATCTGCGGCCGGTTGAAGGACGAGCGGGTGGTTGCGGATCTGATCCGTCTTGCCCGCCGCCGCGGCCGGTTCCAGCAGGCGGCCGAGGTTCGCATGGCCGCCATCTGGGCGTTGGCCCGGATCGACCCTACCCGGGCGACGATTGACGTGCCGATGGAGTACAGCCGCATCGAGCAATATCAGCTCCGGGCGCAGGCGGCGCTGACGCTGGGCGAAGTCGCCGATCCGGCTGCTCTGCCCACGCTGGCCACCATGTTGTACGATCCCAACCCCCTGGTGCGGGTCGCGGCCGCCAGCGCGATCCTGCAGGTTCAGCAGCCGTGAAGGCTGGGCGGAACCGACCGCGGTATTGACACGAATGGTGCCACAGGGTACAAGGTATCCGGCAGGTTTGTCGGTGTTTGTTTGCGCCTCGGCAGGCGCGTTGTGATTATCGGCAGAGACTGGACCCCAGACCTCCTAAGCCGCCTGGAGGTTGAGACCTCTCTGAGGCGGTCATGTCCCTGCCCGGTCGTGAATTGGCGCCGACGATAGACGCCAACAGACGTGGGGAACTGAAGGTGCATGTTCTGACGAAGATCTTTATCGTGCTGGTGTCGCTGCTGGCCCTGCTGCTCGTGCCTCTGGTGGTGGTTTACGCCTACAACGAGGACAGCTTCAAGGCCAAGTATCTCGGGGCCGATGCCCAGGCCGCGACGGCCGTTGACCGGCTCGGGGCTGAGCAGGCCGTCCATGCCGCGGAGATTACTCGGCTTCAGCTGCAGATTCAGGAACTGACCGCGGCAAAGCAGGCGCTTGCGAAAGAGCGTGACGCGGCCGCGGCCGACATACGCGAGATGCAGATTGAGTTGGCCGGGGCCGAGAGTCAGCAGGCAAAGATCAGGGCCGATCTGGCAAAGCTCGCCTCCGGCGTCTCGGCCGGCCAGGAGCTCATGAAGGGCCTGCTGTCGGAGGTGCGGACGATGCGGTCAGATGCGCTGTCGGCCGAACGCCGTGCCGTGGAGCTGGACGAAGCTTTGCGGGATAGGGATGCGCAGCTGGAAGTCGCGGTGGCGGCCCGACGAGCGCTTCAGGAAGAACTTCAGCAACTTCGAGAGGGGCATACCAAGGCCCTAGAGCACCTCGCCATGTATGTCACCCGCTACGGGGAGCTGGGGGAGATGGCAGGGCGCTCCGGGCGTCGGCTGGCGCCTCCGATCGACCGCGATCTCGACGCGCAGATCATCAACGTCCGCCGGAGCAGTAATCAGAAGCTTGCCGAGATCAACGCCGGTTCCCGCGATGGCGTGAAGGAAGGCTGGGAACTCACGATCGGCCGGGGCGGGACCTTCATCGGGAAGCTGCGGATCATCTCGGTGGACATCAATCGCTCCACCGGCATCGTCGAGCTGGAGTCTGAGGAGCGGGGCCGGGTCGAGCCGGGCGATCGGGTCTACGGCCGTGCCGGCCGGGGTTGATTTTCCCTATTAGGGACCAGGAGAGCCGCTATGAGCCAGTTCAATGCCCCGGTTCGCCGTACCGGCGGTGATCTCGATGTGTATGCCGGTCTGCTGTGCGTGGCGTTTCTGGTGCTTCTAGCCGGCGTGTTTCTTCTGGCGAACCGCAATCTCGACCACTCCAGCGTGCCCAATGAGCCCGGCGGTGTGTTCAAGCTCGTCGGGAAGTGACCCGGCCGGGCGCAAACTCGCCCCGACGATTCCAAGGACAAGGCGATGGCATTGGGCTGCCCTGATGACGCTCTTTGTGTATCATTCGCAAGCAAACCTCGTACTTGGTCGATCAAGAGGCTAGGTCCCGGGTAGGATAGTTGCCTCTTTGATCGATCCTCACCCAAACGGAGTTGGCATCGGTGTTCCTCGATTCGTTCCTCGGCTGGTTCAGCGTCGATATGGGCATCGACCTGGGCACCTGTAACACCTTAGTCTGCGTCCGCGGCGAGGGCATTGTGCTCAACGAGCCGTCCGTGGTGGCGGTGAAGCGAGGCACGAACCGCGTCCTGAATAACGGCAATGCGGTCGGCTGGTCGGCCAAGGAAATGCTGGGCAAGACGCCGGGCTCGATCAGCGCGATCCGTCCGCTCAAAGACGGCGTGATCAGCGACTTCGAGATCACCGAGGCGATGCTCAGCTACTTCATTCGCAAGGTAAACGGGCGAAGCCGGATCTTGGGGCCGAGGGTGGTCATCGCGGTCCCCTCGGGGATCACGGCGGTGGAGAAGCGCGCGGTGCTCGACTCGGCCGAGCGCGCGGGAGCTCGGCGGGTGTACCTGGTCGAGGAGCCCATGGCTGCCGGAATCGGAGCGGGGCTTCCGATCGTTGAGCCGACCGCCTCCATGATTGTGGATATCGGTGGCGGAACCACCGAGGTCGCCATGATGTCCCTGGCCGACATTGCCTCATGCGAGTCAATTCGCGTTGCCGGCGACGACATGGACGAGGCGATCATCAGCCACATGAAGAAGACCTACAACCTCACCATCGGTGAGCAAACAGCGGAGCGGATCAAGATTGAAATCGGCTCCGCGGCCCCGGTGGACGAGCCGACGTCGATCGACGTCCGTGGACGGGACAACGTCTCGGGACTGCCCCGCAAAACGGTTGTTACCAGCGACGAGGTACGGGAAGCCCTCCAAGAACCGTGCGCGGCCATTATCGAGACGGTGATGCGAACTTTGGAACGCGCCGAGCCGGAGCTTGCCGCCGACCTGGTCGACAACGGGATTACGCTGGTTGGCGGTGGAGCGCTGTTGCGAGGAATTGACGTGCTGCTGTCCAATGCCACCGGCTTGGACGTCCGCATCGCGGATGATCCCATGACGGCGGTTGCTCGCGGGACCAGCATTTACCTGGAGAATCTTGGGGAGTGGAAGGCGACGATGGAGTCGGACCTGGACGAGTTCTAAATCCAGGCATGAGGCATGAGGGGACGATGAGACGCCGGCGTAAGCGAGCAATGGCCGCGGATTTCCAGCTGGGCTGTTCCTCAGGCGTTGATGCCTTCAAGCCTCAAGCCTCAAGCCTTCCAGCCTGACCGATGGCCAGGACCGTTTCCCGTTCACAGCGAACGTTTTCCGTCGCGGTCGGTCTGGCGCTGATTCTGGCCTTTCTGCCCACAAGCTGGTTGATGCCGTGGACCTCATATCTTGGGGGCGGCCTCGATATCTTTGTTCAGCCGGCCGGTGAGGTGGGTATCTCGGTTCGAAACTGGCTTGATCCGCCCGATGACCCGCTTCGTGAGGAACCCCAGCGGGTGCAGCAACTCATCGAGGGTCAGGATGAACTACGCCGGTTGTTGCATTTCGCTCGATTGAGAATCGACACCCTTGAAGAGGAGATGCGCGAGCTGCAGGACGCCCAGCGGTTCCACAAGGGCGTGGTGATCGACCCGCTGTTTGCCCGGATCACCGGCAGAAGCCCCGATCGTGCCCACGGCCTGATCAGATTGAACGTGGGCACGCGCGACGGCGTCACCCAAGGGGCGATCGCGGTGTTTCGAGGCGTGCACCTCATCGGGCGGGTGGCCGGGGATGTGGCTCGTCTCAGTAGTTGGCTGGTGCCGATCACCAATCCATCCAACGGGCGCGTCGGGGCGATCATTCTACCGGCCGATGATCCGCTGGCCCCGATTGAGGCGGCCCGGCGGATCTGGCTCGAGCCGAACAACACAGGCGCATTGGTCGGCGATCTCGATAAGGATGTCCTGCTGCGAGACGGTGATATTGTCCGGCTACACAATGATCCGTCCTGGGTGGACAGTGCCCAGGGCATGATCCTCGGCTTCGTCGAGTCGGTTACGGCGAACGACCGGAAGCCGCTTCTAAACTCGATCGTTGTCAGACCGAGGTATCCCGCTGACCGTTTGGCCTACGTGACGCTGAAGATCGAGCGAGAGGTGGTCTTGACCGAAGGTGTCCAGCCGTGAGGTGGGCGGTCTTTGGGATCTTCGCCTATCTGACTCTGGTGCTCGACACCAGTTTGCTCGAGGTGCTGGCCGGACGAGAATTGCAGATCAAGCCGAGTGCCTGCGGTCTGCTTGCCGCATTCATCTGCCTCTCGGCCCCGCGCATGGCCGCGATGTGGGCGTGCTTGACGCTCGGCCTGCTGCTGGATCTGTCCGATCCGCTTTCGCTGGGCGAGGCGGACAAGCTGCACTTGATCGGTCCGCGTACCCTAGGCTATGTCTGCGGCGGGTATCTGGTATTGCAGCTTCGAACGATCGTCTTTCGCCAGCGCGCCCTGACCATCGGTACGATGACGTTCATCTGTTTGCTCGCTGTTCACCTCGTCGCCGTCGCCGTCTACGTGATCCGCTCATGGTATCCAGGCGGCGGTTTGTACTGGGCGCAGACCACGACGCTCGGCGAGCTGCTGCGGCGTTTCCTCATGGCGCTGTACTCAGGGCTGCTGGCGATTCCATTCGGGTGGCTGCTGGTGCGGTCCATGCCGTTGTGGGGCTTCCAAACGATCAGCCATCGTATCGGGGCCTTGCGCTAACCATCGGTGCTTCCCCGGCGGACTTGCCCGCTGAGAGGAAGGTTCGGGACAGGACCGCGCATGACGGGCATGATCATTTTCGATGACGGGCTCGGCCAGCTTGGCCCTCTGACCGATCTGCGGGCTTCGTTCGAAGTCCGCACGGGGATGCTGACCACGGCCGGCCGACTGGCTGCGCGGTGGCCCCAATCGCTCGCTGGGTATTGGGTGCCGCGATCTCTCCAGCCACTTGTGGCTTCGCGCTCCAACGCCCCCGTCAATCATCTGCCGGATGAGGATGCGTTGTACTGCGTCAATGGGCGCTGGGGCATGCCCGATGGGCTTCTGAAGCTGGAGGTTGGCCAGGCCGCGACAGATCAGGCGACAGGTCATGTCGTGGCGGCGATGCTGACGCGGGCCGATGCCGACGCGTTTCTGACCACCGGCGAGCTCCCCGACGGCGCCGACACTCGTCCCATCGCCGGCCACGAACTGTATGAATACCCGTGGGATGTGCTGTCATTGCTCAACAAGACGATTACTCACGACATTGGCCTCATTCGCCTGGTTGACGCGAAGGTCCCCACCGACGAGGCCGTCATCATCGGACAGCATCCGGTTGAGGTCCACGAATCCGCGACCTTGCATCCCAACGTCGTGCTCGATGCCGAGCACGGGCCGATCGTGATTCACGAGCGGGCCGTCGTTCGCCCCGGGTCGGTGATCTGTGGGCCGTGCTCGATCGGCCGCGACGCGACGATTGTTGACCGTGCCCTGATCAAGCCCAACACGGTGGTTGGGCCGATGTGCAAGGTCGGTGGCGAGGTTGGCGGCACCATCTTCCAGGGCTACTCCAACAAGGCGCACGACGGACACCTGGGTGATTCGTGGGTCGGCAAGTGGGTCAACTTCGGGGCCGGCACAGCCAACTCCAACCTGTTGAATACCTACGGCGAGGTGAAGATGCGGCTGAAGCCACATGGCCCGGCGCATTGCACCGGCCTGCGCTTCGTGGGCGCCTTCGTTGGTGATCACGTGAAGTTCGCCATCAACACCCGGATCATGACCGGCACCGTGGTGGGCACCGGAGCGATGATCGCCATGACCGCGCCGCCGCCGGCCGTCGTCCGCCGTTTCGCCTGGCTGACCGATTCCGGCGAGCAGGTCTACCGCTTCGAAGAGTTCATCGAAACCGCCAGGACGATGATGGCCCGCAGAGACAAAGAGCCGAGCGAACCATACTTGCACGCCCTTCGCGCACTGTACGAGCGACAGAATAGCCCGGCCAATCCTGGCTGACGCGAGCCCTGCAGCGGGCAGATTAGCTGCGGGTCGCAGACCCCGGGTGTGTTTTTCGGCTTGCGACCTGTCGAATGCGTTGCAGCAGCCCCACCGTACCGCGCATCGGCAGCCAGAAGAGTGCGGCGTAAAACAGTGTCAGCGCTGCTGCTCGAGCGAACAGTTTCAGGGCCGAACCGTCGCTCAAAATCGAAGCAGTGTCCATGGACGGGCTCCTTGCCGATTCCAGCCAACTCCTCCAGGAACCGAGCCTACGATTCAACAGCCAAAACCCAAGGCCCTGATCGAGGGAAACCCCAAGGCCGTGGGAAGCTATATCAGTTGGGGGACCTGGTGCGCTGATGACTTCGATGGCGTCACTTCTGCTGGGGTCGCTGCTCCCGCGTCCCACATCCTCCGGCTCCGTTGGGGGATTGATGGATTGACATGTCGGCGTCTGGATCGACTCCCGGCCGAAGGCCGGGCTATTGGGTAACGCCCTGAATCCACCCCCTCCCATAGCCCCCGGCTTCGCCGGGGGAGCGGACCGCAGGCGACTTCCTCCGGCGGCGCGTTGAGGCGACGCGACTGCGGAGCCCAGCTGCGCGATAGCATGGCCCGCACACATGGCCCAATCCAAGGAAAAACCGAGAACCCTCTACCTCATCGACGGGCATGCCCAGTTCTTTCGCGCCTATCACGCCATCGGCGCCGGCATGACCAGCCCCGTCACCAAGGAGCCGACGAACATGACCTTCGGGTTCGTGGGCATCCTGCTCAAACTGCTCCGTGAATACAAGCCTGACTACCTCGCGGTGGCGATCGATGTCAGCGGCGACAAGGAAACCTTCCGCTCCAGCCTCTATCCCCAATACAAGGCCAATCGTCAAGAGCCGCCTGAGGATTTCCGCCCCCAGGTTGAGCGATGCGTGCAATTGCTCGACTTGATGGGTGTTCCCGTGCTCGGTGTCGAGGGGGTCGAAGCTGATGATGTAATCGCCACCATCGTTCGCCAACTCACGGCTGAACGCCCCGACCTCAACATACGAATCATCTCGCGCGACAAGGATCTCGCCCAACTGATCGGCGAGCATGTTGACCTGCTGGACATCAATAAGGACGAAACGATCACTCCTGGGCAGTTGTTTCGAACCGAAGGCGTGAAGCCGCACCACGTCCGGGACATTCTGGCCTTGATGGGCGATCCCACGGATAACGTGCCGGGAGTCGCCGGGATTGGGCCTAAGACCGCAGCCCAGTTGATCCTTCGTTACGGCTCCCTTGACGGAGTGCTGGCCCACCTCAACGAGATCAAGGGCAAGCGGCGCGCGAATCTCGAGGCGTCCCGAGACGTGCTGGCGCTCAGCCGGCAGCTCGTCACGCTCAAGGACGATGTTGATGTGCGTCTGGACTTGGAATCCGCACGCTTTCAGCCTGCGTCGATTCCAGTTGATGAATTGCTTGGGGCCTTCCAGCAGTTGGGTTTCAACCGGCACCAGACCGAGCTGCTGAGTCTGACCCGCGGTGCATCGACCTCCACGGCGCCACCGGCTGAGGCTCAGACGGAACTGTTTGCGGCTCCTTTGCAGAGGCCCCAAGCGACTGCAAAGGATGGTGAATACCAGCTCATCAGCACCGTCCAAGAGCTTGATCAGCTCTTGGCGGAGGTGTGCAGTGCGGGCATGCTGGCCATCGACACCGAGACCGACAGCCTTTCGCCTCTTCGCGCCAACCTCTGCGGTGTTTCCATTTCGATCGAGCCGAAGAAGGCCGTATACATCCCGACCCGATCACCCCAGCCGCAACGACATCTGGACACCGAAACCGTGCTCCAGCGCATGCGCTGCGTGCTCGAGGACGAATCCATCAAGAAGATTGGCCACAATCTCAAGTTCGACTTCAACATCTTTCGACGCCACGGCGTGCGTTTGGCGGGGATGGCGTTCGACACCATGATCGCCAGCTACCTCATCGACCCCTCGCGCTCCAGCCACAAGTTGGACGTGCTCGCGCTGGCTCTTCTTGAATACACGTGCACACCGCTCACCGCGCTGATCGGCACCGGCAAGGAACAGAAGACCTTTGATCAGGTCCCGCTTGACCCCGCGGTGCAGTACGCCGCAGAAGACGCGGACATCACGCTCCGCCTGCGCGATGTCCTGGCCCCGCAGCTTGCCGAGATCGGCCTGCAGGATCTGTTTGACAACGTCGAGATGCCGCTGGTCGAGGTTCTGGCTGAGCTTGAGTTCAACGGTATCCGCATTGATTCAGACGAGCTTGACCGCCAACGTGTTCGGCTGGGCGAGCGGATCACGGAGCTTCGACAGCGGATCAACGATGCAGTCCCGCGTGGCATCGGCCCCTTCAACCCGGATTCGCCCAGGCAGCTTGCTCGGATGTTGTTCAACCGACCCGATCAGGACCCGCCGGGGCTTGGGTTGGCGGTGAGCAAGCGCGGCAAGACCGGTCCCTCCACCGATCAGGGGGTGCTTGAACGTCTTGCCGCCAATCCCGCCATCGACTCTGCGGTGCCGGGGCTGATCGTCGAGTACCGCCAGTTGACCAAGCTCGTCAACACCTATCTCGTCGCGCTGAAGGACGCGATCAATCCCCAGACGGGCAGAGTCCATGCTTCGTTCAACCAGACCGTGGCCGCGACCGGCCGGCTGAGCTCTTCCAATCCGAATCTTCAGAACATACCCATCCGCACCGAGGTCGGCCGGGAGATCCGCCGGGCGTTTGTCGCCGAGCCCGGGTGCGTGCTCATCAGCGCCGATTATTCGCAGATCGAGCTGCGCCTGCTCGCGCATCTGTCCGAGGACGAGGCGCTGATCGAGGCGTTTCAGCATGGCGTGGACATCCACACGATCGTGGCCTCGGATGTATTCGGAGTGGAGCCGAACCAGGTCACGCCTGCTCAGCGCGACACCGCCAAGATGGTCAACTTCGGCATCATCTACGGCATCACGCCCTACGGGCTGGCCCGGCGACTAGGCCCCGAGACCGGTGTCGAAGATGCCGCAGGCTTTATCCGTGACTACAAGGCCCGCTTTCCGCGGATCGACGAGTTTCTCCAGCGCTGCGTCGAGATGGCCCGGGCCAAGGGCTACGTCGAGACTATGCTGAATCGTCGCCGGCCGATCCCCCAAATCCGCTCCCGCAACCCCCAGCAGCGAGCGCTCGGCGAGCGTATGGCGATCAATAGCGTGGTGCAGGGAAGCGCCGCGGACCTGATCAAGCTGGCGATGATTGACCTGCACCGTCAGCTTCGCCAGCGGCATCCCCTCGCCAGGATGCTCCTGCAGATTCATGACGAGCTGGTCTTTGAGGCCCCACAGGAGCAGGCCGAGCCGCTGCGCCAATTCATCACGAAGCGGATGGAGTCGGCAATGGACTTGCGAGTGCCGCTCGTGGTGGAGTCGGCCATCAGCACACGCTGGATCGACGCGAAATGAAGGCTCTTGACCGGCCGAACGATGCTGTTACAGTTGTCGAGCTTGAACTTGGGGCGGTAGCTCAATTGGATAGAGTCCCGGACTGTCGATCCGGTGGTTGCGGGTTCGAGTCCCGTCCGCCTCGCTTGAGCACCCCGCTGCACGCGGGGTTTTCTTTGCGCACAGTTGTGTCACTGACAAGGGGTTGCGCGAATTGGCGACTTGTGTGGCAGGCGTTGGTGTCTGTGAACCATCATGCACCGATAAGACCACATCTGCACCCTGAGTGTTGCGCCCAGTGTTGCGCGCTGTTGGGCCATCGGTGCCGTCGATGCGTTTGACTTGGCGTTCCTGCTGGCGGTGTGGGGGTCGTGCCGGTAACGGTGTGGACCGCCAACGGCGACGGCACCGTCGGCATCCTTGACCTGCTGACCCGCCGCGGCGGGCTGGCCAACTGGGGGCCGTGTCCGTAGCTGCTACGGCCGTGGTGTTGCCAATTTGGCCATGGTCACGGTGCCCGGCACAGCGGGCTGGCGGTCATGACCCGCTCGTTCTCTCTCGCTCCACGGGGGCTGAACCTGACCGCCCCGCGATCCCCGAGCTAGAGACCGCTAAAGTTGCCGACGGCGCGGATCGATACACGTCCTGACGGGGCCTCGATTTGTTTGACCCCGGCACTGGCGCGGCGTGGGTCGCGTCCCTGTACGCCGAAACCGCCGACCCGCAGTCTCCCCCTTTTTGGCGTGTTATATGGCTAGTGAACCGCGAGCACATTACCGGGTAGACGTTGACGCTGCCGCAGGCCTGGCGGTGACGATGCACCGTCCGGGGAGCCCACCATTCGTGGGCCGCCTGGTTGATACGAGTGCCTGCGGCGTCGGTGTCTGTTTCCCGCAACCGAACTGGCCGAACCTGACCGTTGGCCAGGAGATCGATCTCGTTTTCTTCTCGGAGAAGTTCAACGAACCTTTGACGGTTGCGGTGAGGGTCCAGCACCGCACCGAGGAAGCAGGCGCTCGTCGCTACGGCTTTCGTTTTCTCCACGCGGAGCAGCTTGACGCACACCTGTGTCTGACTTTCCGCCAGTTTTTCAACCGCCGCAAAAGTTTGCGCGTGCTTCCCGAGCCCTATCACACCGCGAAAGTGACGTTAGATGCAGGTCACGGAGAGCCGCCCGCGGAGGCCCGGATGGAGAACCTCTCGGCGAGCGGGGCCGCCGTCAGTCTTGAGGCCGAATTGGATGCCGAATTTGCGGAAACCACGAGGGTTGGATTCTCAATGCAGATGCCTAAGTTCCGCCGCCCCGTCGACGTGATGGGCAACATCCGCTACCGCCGGCTTGTCGGGGTAAGAATCTACTATGGCATTGAATTTGATCCTGAATTGTCCGAGGACTTCGCGCGGCAGCAGGAGATCATTAACAAATACTTGACGAAGCTCGAGAAACAGTGGCTCCGAATATCCGCGTGATAATGCGGTGCCATGGCTTTCAAGCGTGCCGATTGACGACCTGGGAATCCTGCTAGGACAGCGGGGCCGGTGTTCGTGAGCGATCTCGCGGACGGTACCGTCGGCATCCTCGACCTGTTGACGCTCATGGCCAACTGGGACCCACGGGTTGCGGGCCATCAGATCAGATTACGCTTGACAAGGTATGCCCGGCCTTTGGGTGAAACCCCATATCGCGCCGGCATGTCAGGTCCAAAGTGAGCCTGCATATTCAGCATCTTCCGCTTACTCAGGAGATTGTTGAGCATCTCGTCGATCGTCGTCGGTGGCATATCCAGCAAGCGCGACAAGAACTCCGCTGTGCAATTGTCCCTGGGCTGACCTGCGATTGTCTTCAATAGCCGAAGTTCTTTTTCCTTGAGCTCCGCCCCCGGCTTGGCCGCTTTGGGCTTCGGTTTGTCCTCAGAGGGCTGGGGAATGACTTTTTGATTCGCATCTTTCGTATCTTTCAACTCGCGGGCCATGTCTTCGTAGGAGATTCGCGGAAGACGCGATCGACCCGCGGCTTGCGCAAGCACTTGGATAAGTTTCCGGCAGGAGTCCGCGTCGTTCAATTCCAGTGCTTCAAACCTCGACAAGGGCGGTGCAAGGCCATCGCTGGTCTGTCCTGAATGGCAAAGCCCAATGACCGGCACTTGCCTGATCCAACCACAACCCGCTTCGAAATGAATCCAGGGTTGGCTGATCGAATCCGGGCTACAAAGGACCAAGAGAGCCGTTGCGTCCGTAAGGGCTTGATCGATCCTATCGCGCCACTCGCCATCCGAGGGAATGTCCGGGGTGTCGCTACTCACGAGAACGTTGCACGCGTCCCCGAATGTGGATTCAACCCACTCCTTGAGGACAAGGGCTAGGGCAGCCTCCTGGCCAATGTGACTGATGAGAATCTTCACCGGGGACGCTCCGTGGTGATCGCATATAGCCCGGCCGAACGCCCGCCGGCCAGGGGCGCCGCGCGAGGCGAGAGAGCGGTGTCCGATGGGCTTACCCGGTCCTGCGGCATGGCGGCTCTCCCGACGGGGCGGTCTACTCATACCTCGGCCAGCAAGCCGCCGAGGCTGAGCCCTTTCGGGCAGACGCCGCCTGCCCGGAGTGTGGGGCGGGGGCGAACTCGGCAACTGCCTGACCCACGGCTTCGAATAGTCCCGTCGTGAAGCGCCTTTGGAGAGGTTGCCATCCTGCCAACAACGAACCGGCCGCGCGCACGGTGAAAATGTAGGAAGGGGGTGTTCCGTTACCGTGAGAACCCCGCTTTGGAAACCCCCGGTCGCGCCCACAGCGATACGCGCGACATCGCCGCAAACCGCATGCAAACCGGCGTCAATCGGCCGGCAGAGCTCTAGCCTCACCTTCTACCGACTCAAGCGCCTTGGCCAGATCGGGTTCAAGCTGGACGGTTTGACCTTGACAAACTCGAGGGTGTTTTCGTGGATAGATGTGCGAACAAGAGGCATGTCGGCATTCCCGAGTCTGCGGTGATAGCCTTGTGTGAAGCATGCCTAACGAGACCACTTCGGACGACGACGGGCTTCTCTGCCACCGCTGCGGCGCCCAACTCACGCCAGGTGAAGGGAGCTTGTACATCGTCAGGATCGAAGCGTTTGCCGACCCAACACCGCCCACCCTATCTCGGGATGAACCGTTGGCGGACATCACTGCCCAGATCGATCAGCTCATCGAGCACATGCGGGATATGTCCGCCCAAGAGCTGATGGACCAGGTCTATCGGCGCTTGACGTTGTTCTTGTGTTGGCCGTGCTATCAGCAGTGGATTGAGGCCCCGACCGGATAGGATCTCCTGCCGGGAGGGAAGAATCCGATCCGGTCAGCCGTTGTTTCTAAGGATGGTTGACTTATCAGGAGTCACGTAGGCGGGCGTGTTGGGACGACGCCGACTGCGGGGCCCGGCTCAGGACCAATGACGCGACCGGGCCGGGGCTCGTCACAGGATGTCGAGCGGACGCAACATCCTGCCTAAGCCGAATGCGCGGAGACTCGCGGCGGTCCGAGAAGATCGAGTCGTCGCCGCGCGAGCCTTGAGATTGGCCTGTCAGTGTGCTAGCGGGTTCCAAGGCGGTGCGGTGGTTGCATAGTTCCAATGGGGCTACAGTTATAAGTCGATATTACACATGGCTTTGTGGAAGTTCATCACAGCCGGCGTCGAGCAAGGTGCGGGCAGGAGTCACGAGGTGGGCAGGGTCATACGCAGCCCGAGAATCGCCATCTTGGATGGTATCCGCACGCCGTTCTGCAAGGCCGGCGGCGCACTGAGAGATGTCCCCGCGGACGATCTTGGCGCGATCGTGGTCAAGGAGCTGCTGGCCCGCAATGGCGTCGACGGCGAGCTCATCGACGAGGTCATCTTCGGCAACGTCGCGCAGCCGGCTCATGCCGCCAACATCGCCCGGGTGATCAGCCTCAAGGCCGGCCTGCCGCAGAGTGTTGTCGCCCACACAGTTCATCACAACTGCGCTTCGGGCATACAGGCGATGACTACGGCAGCGCTGCACATCCATACCCAGCAGGCGGAGCTGGTGGTTGCCGGCGGAACCGAATCGATGAGCCAGATCCCGCTGCTGTTTGGGCCGCAGATGACCGCGCTGCTTCTGCGAATGTTCAAGGCCAGAACATTAGGCCAGCGCCTCAAAGCGATTGCCTCGTTCCGCCCGTCGTTTCTGAGGCCGGTTGTTGCGCTTCAGCTGGGGCTCACCGATCCAATCTGCGGACTGAACATGGGACAGACCGCCGAGCTGTTGGCCCGCGAGTTTGGTGTGACGCGCGAAGAACAAGATGCCTTTGCTCTGGCGAGCCATCGAAAGGCGATCGTGGCTGCGAGCGAACACCGTCTCGATGAAGAGATCGTCCCGGTTGTTGGTCCACCTGACTATGCGCACGTTCAAACGAGCGATGACGGGCCGCGACCGGACCAATCGCCCGAGGCGCTGCGCAAGCTCAAGCCATACTTCGACCGTCATGCGGGCACTGTTACCGTTGGGAATACATGCCCGGTCACGGATGGGGCGGCCGCGCTGCTGCTGGCCGGTGAAGAAAAGGCGCGTGAGCTGGGCATAAAGCCGCTGGGCTATCTGGGCGGTTGGGCCTATGCGGCGCTTGACGGGCAGCGCATGGGTCTGGGGCCGGTCTATGCGACTGCGAAACTCCTGGATCAGATCGATCTGCAGCTCGACGCGTTCGACCTGATCGAACTCAATGAGGCGTTCGCTGCCCAAGTGATCGCCAACGAACGAGCCTTCGCGTCTTCGACCTTCGCCAAGGAGCACCTTGGCCGAGACCAAGCGATCGGGGAGCTGGATCGGCAGCGCCTCAACGTCAACGGAGGTGCGGTTGCAATCGGTCATCCGGTGGGCGCGACCGGGACGCGGCTCGTCCTGACACTGCTTCATGAATTGCGGCGGCGCGAGAAGCAGCGCGGGCTGGCCACGCTGTGCGTCGGTGGCGGCCAAGGCGCCGCCGTCGCCCTGGAGGCGGCCTAGCCATGAGCAACGCCTGGACGAAAAGTCTTGACAGCGACCGGATCGCCTGGCTCACCTTCGATCTTCCCGACGAAAAGGTGAACAAGTTCACGGCGTCCGCACTGGCTGAACTCAGCGCGATGCTCGATCAGCTTGCTGCTGAGGAGGCGATCAAGGCGATTGTGATCCGTAGCGGTAAGCAGGGCAACTTCATTGCTGGGGCGGACATCAACGAGCTGGCGCGGATCAAGGATGTCCGGGACGCGAAGGCCAAATCCCAGGCCGGTCATGCGGTGTTCGCCAAGCTGGCGGCGCTGCCGATCCCAACGATCGCGGCGATCCACG
>JADFFQ010000045.1 GCA_022568135.1 Planctomycetota bacterium
GACTTCGCGTTCTCCAAGGAGCTCACCGTCGACGGCATCATCGGCGACAGCGACCTCGCCGATCCGGACTTCGGCGGCGCCGACGCCGAGACGCCGCTCGCGGACCTGGTGTTCACGCTGACCGGCGATCCGAACTACGGCACGCTGATCTTGGAATCCGGCGGTACCTTTGAGATCATCTCAGGACCCGATACTACCATTTGTCCGGTGCTGCCTCCGATCGTCACTTTTACCGGTACCGCCCCAAACCGTCGCTTCTACCTCAACTTCTATCTGCCGGATACCTGTGTGGTAATAGACACAGTAGACATAGATGCCAAGATCTTCCTGAGGGTCCGCAAAACTCCGGCCATACCACCCGGATTAAGTAAGCTGGAACTATTCAGGGCAGAGTTCATGGGTACGGAGGTTAGTGGTGACTCCGTTTTCTCCTGTGACCACTGGGGGGCTAACTTCAAATTATTAAAACCTACGATAGCAACCGGCATTTCAATTATTAACATGGACGCATGTGAGGAGAAGGTATTTATCTACCGAACCTACATCAATCCCGGGGTGAGGCGATCCGAAACGGAAGACTTCCCGGATGAGCACCGGGATTTCATTGCCTGGGACAGTGTGGTAACCATTTACCTCCCTCCGGGATATGAGTATGTTACCGGTACCGGCGTGTTCATTGTTTCCAGTTTCGCGTCCTTTAAGTTCTCTATCCCGGTAACTCCTGTTTCTATTACTACCGTTGGAGGAGACACTTTGAAGTTAGTTTTCATTGAGGACTGGCCCTTGACCGATGTATTTGCCTTACCCATCACGATCAATGACCGTGTGATCATAACCCTCAGCTTCAAGATAAGGCCGGTTTGCGAAGTGACCCCGGTTTCTCGGGCTATCTTGAAAGCCGGTTGGTTGGAAAACCACTATTCATTGGATACCGCGTGCTTCACCCATACTGTTTTGGATTCTGTGCTCTTTAACATACTACAGTCTGCCACGCCCGAACTTGAGATACTACCACCGGCTACCGTGGACGCTCTGGACCGCACCATCGAATGGGACTTCAAACTTTGCAACAACACCACTGCATCACAAGCGCCCTTCACTTGGATGAGCTTCAGGAATCCATCCGGCAATTTGCAATTCCGGCATCTGATCCGTTTGCCAAGCGATACTATCACGGGAAGCACTTACCTGAGTTTGGATAGTTCCTGGATCTTCTTCCCGGTCGACTCCGTCTATCCGATAAATACCTGCCGAGACTATCGGCTAACGGCTTACAATACTAACTGCGATACCACTATTTCGCCTATCGACAGCTTCTTTGCCATTACCGGTTTTGAATGTGACAGCTTCCCGATACACTTCGACAGCGCAACGTGTATAGAAGATTCCGCATTATTCTACTACCGCATTCTGCCTTCTAACCTACAGATGCTGGTCATCGAGCCCGACACCCATGTGCTCGATCTGTGCGATACGCTGCTTTATACCATCATTCTGAACAGCTCCAGTCCCGGAACGGTATACGATATCGAGGTCTTCATGGACATGGCGGATAGCCTTAAAATAATAAGTGCCTGCTACAGATGGCCGATCTCGGCTACCTGCCTGCCGCTGCCACCGGCAGAGGATACCTTTGGTATAAGCGGGACATTAAGAGGTTGGGACCTGGGAGCCATTGTGTTTAATGATACGGGGTTGATCGGAAGTATTGACACCGGCAGGAATAAGATCCTGCTACAGATAGAGCTCAGCCCAGTATGTGGCTTCCTGCCCGGCGGTCCGTTCCGATTCCATACCAATGCCATTAAGAATTGCGCAGATCAGATCGTATTGACCCATAACAATGAAAAACCAGAGATAAACGGGCTGCCCGTTCCCGACACCCTCCAAGTGTCTATAAGCGGCAATGCGGATAGCCTGGGTTGCTTCCAGTCCGATACGATAACCGTTACCATCATCAACCCCGGAGATACGTCATTGAACCTTAACCTCCTGGATGTTCGGGTACCGATTCCTTTGGATACCAGTATGATCACGCCTGCTCCAACCAGCACCACCGGCGACCTGACCGGAGTAAACCTCTTCTGGTTACTGCCATCCATCCCGGCGGGAGATACGCTGGTCTTTACCTTTATTGTGACATTTGGCGATACAACGATCTGTGATACAACGGAGATCACAGCAAATATCAGCACCACGGATTCTATTTATTGCGATACATCATTATGCGTGATCCACAATGTGCTGACTTTTGATTTATTCGTACTCCCCGTTTGTTGTGACACGCTCTGCTTTGCAGAAGCAGGACCTGACACCATATTTATTTGTGCCAACGCTACACCGGATACCATTATGTTGGGTGGCAGCCCGTCGGGGCCTCCGTTCTCTAATTGTACCTGGTCTTCCTGGCCGTTCCCGGGGCTGGTGAACATTCCATGGCTATTCAGCTCTCCGACCGATTGCAACCCATTGTTCTATGTACCGTTCCTGCCATCAGGCTTTGATACCCCCGATGAGTTTCATTATGCTTGCCATATCAAACCCACTGCCACTACCACCAGACACGCTGATGCTGGGCTTGCGACTGATCGAGGGGATTACGCCTCATCGGCTCGATGAGTTGCTCGCCGCCGGCCGGCGCGGCCCCGGGCGCGCAGCCGCAATCGACCGGCACGTTGGCGAAGGACTGTTGCAGCGCGACGATGGCTCGTTGCGCCTCACCCGCCGCGGACTGCTCCTGGCCGACATAGTCCTCGCGGACCTGCTCTGAGCATCCGGGGATGTGCCCGTCGAGATGGATCAGAAGACGGCGGATCCCATCCGCGGCTTTGTGATTGCATCACGCTGTGCCGATGGTCGTGTCAGCGCATCACTTTCCCGTAAAGAACTTGCGGATGGAGTGGATGGTCACCGCGCGACCGATGGCGGATATCTCGTGACAGCCACCAATTTGAAACACCGCGCGATATTGGTGCCTATCCCGAGTTATTTCTCGTTGCCTTCCTTCCGGAACCGCACCGCCTGGAACCACACTTCGCGCCCGACCGCTTCGGCCTGCCCGCGCGACGCGAGGTTCCCTGGATCGATGTTCCCGTAGACCCATCGGTACCCTGCGCCGCGCATGCACGCATAGGCGAAGCGCTGGAGGTTCCGCGCGAGACCACGACGACGCTGATCCGGATCGACGGCGAGATCCGCGACGAGGACCACCGGCACGCCGACGAGCTGCAGGGGGTGCAACACATAGGAGGCCATCGCGACGAGCTGTGCCGGGTCGTCGGGCGCGGCCGCGACGAAGCACCAGCCCGCCCCGTGCTCGATGATCTGCCGGACCTCTTCACGCTGAGGGAACAGCTCCGGATCCACGTCGTCGAAATCGGCGTAGGCGCGCTCGAGCAGGTGGAGAATGGGCTCGAGATCATTCGTGCGCGCCGTGCGGAACTCGAGCGGGGCCATCTCCTCCCGCGAGACCGGATCGATGTCCGCGAGTGATCGCACGTAGCTGAGCTGCACGGGCTCGTGCGTGGTCCCCGCGATGATGGGCGCCGTCGGCACCGTGCCCGTCGGACTCGGCAGCGTGAAGGCTCGCTCCAGCCCGACGTCATCGGGGAGAACGATCGCGCCTCGGATTTCCTCGCGGTACGCCATCGTACGGATTCCCCACCGGAACGCGTGAAGATCGGGACTCCGCGGCACGGTGACGAGGGCCATCGCCTCCGAGCCGTTCGCATGCAGATACGCGCGTGCCTCGTTAAAGCGGCGCAGCCAATAGTCGTTGAAGAAGGGGCGCTCGGCGGATGAGAGCCGTTCGAAGAGCGGGCGGTGCAGCTCGACCGCGGCATCGACGAATGCGGGCAAGTCGCGATCGCTTTGGAGGGTCCGCCAGTCCATGATGTCTCCGCCAGAGCGAAGCGGCGCGATTGTAGTATCGAGGTTGAGGATCGCCATCGCGTCGAGCAGACCGAAGCTCGTCCTGACTTCCCAGTCGGTCGTGTCGGCGCATCACTTTCCCGTAAAGAACTTGCGGATGGAGTGGATGGTCACCGCGCGACCGATGGCGGCAATGGATTCGGTCAGCGGAATGTCCTTGGGGCAGACCTTGACGCAGTTCTGGGCGTTGCCGCAGTCGCTGATCCCTCCGGGACCGATCATGGTTTCCAATCGATCGCTAGCCAGCACATTGCCCGTGCCATGCTCGTTGAACAGCCGAGCCTGACTGATCGCGTGTGCCCCGATGAACGCCTTGTCCCATCGCGATTCATGTTCTTCGAGCTTGTATTGCGGGCACGCTTCGAGACAGCACCCGCAGCTCATGCACTCACTGAGCTTGTAGCGCACTTGCTGGCTTTGCGGCGTATCCTGCGGGCCGGGGCCGAGATGATAGGTTCCGTCGATGGGCACCCAGGCCTTGGTTCGCGTCAGGGCGTGGAAGAGGCGCTGGCGATCCACCATGAGGTCGCGAACCACCGGGAACTTGCTCATCGGCTCCAGCCTCATCACATCGCCGTCCTTGGGCGCGTACTGGTCGATCAGGCAGCTACAGCTTTGGCGCACCTGCCCGTTGATGAGCATTGTGCAGGCGCCGCAGACCTCTTCAAGACAGCCGGCGTCGTAGGCGACGGGATTGGAGTCGCGGCCATCGATGGTGCGTGGATTGGCCGCGATCCATTGAAGGCAGGAGATCACGTTCGCGCCCGGCTCCACAGGGACATCAAATGACTCCCAGCGCCATGGCAGGCCCGGCCGGTCCTGGCGCTTGATCCTGAACCGAACGCTTCGAGTCTGAAGTGCTTCAGTGGTGGGAGCGACCATACGAAGCCTGTCTTGAGAAGTAGTCAACCGAACGATGAATCATTGCCACGTATCGAGCAAGCAACCGGGCAAGGTAACCAATCGACGAGATCCTGTCTGCCCTTTCCTCAAGGACTGCGAAAGCCCAAACGTTCAAACCGAGACCGTCTCGGTCGGCCGGCTCGTTTCGGTACTGGCTGCCACCTTGCCGTATGTGCGAGCCCGTGGCGGGACCAATCCGGTTTCAACCGGCTCCAAGAAAATCTCGGGCCGGCCTGTGTCGGGATCGTACTTGGCCACGGTAGTCTTGAGGAAATTGGCGTCGTCCCGGTCGGGAAAATCGGTGCGGTAGTGGGCGCCGCGGGATTCCTTGCGGTCGATGCCTCCTTGAAGAATGACCTCCGCAAGCTTGAGCATGTCACCGAGGGCTCGGGCATAGCACAGGTTCTGGTTCGTCCACATTCCGGTGTCTGAGAGACCGATCGACTGGTACCGCCCCTGAAGCTGTTGCAGCGCCTCTATTGCCTGAAGCAGACGTTGCTCGGACTTCACAACGGTGGAGGCCGCCGTCATCTCCTCGCCGAGTTCCCGGCCGATCTGGTAGGGGCTTTCCATGCCGCGACCGTTGATCAGGCGATCAACGATCTCCTGCTGCTGTCTTACGGCCGCGTCGTAAACACTTTGGTCGAGGCGAGCACTCGTTGTGGTGACTACCTCCAGGACGTAGTTCGCCACGCCGGCGCCGCAGAACAGACCGTCGAAAATGCACGACAGCAAGGCGTTGGCTCCCAGCCGGTTCGCCCCGTGGTACTGATAGTTCACTTCGCCGAAGGCGTATAGGCCGGGGATGTTGGTCATCATCGAGTTGGCTGAGCCCATCGCCATGCCCCTCAGATCGTCCTTGGCCGTGTACTGCGTCCAGAGACCGCCCATTGAATAGTGGACGCCGGGGAAGATCTTCATGGGCACCAGCGCGGGGTCTTCGCCGACGAACTTGCGGTAGATCTCGATGATGCCGCCGAGCTTCAGCTCCAGGTATTCTCGGCCGAGGTGGGTGAGGTCGAGGTAGACCATGTTTCCGCCCCCGACGCCGAGGCCTTGATTGACGCAGATGTCAAAGATTTCTCTGGTGGCGATGTCGCGGGGGACGATGTTGCCATACTTGGGGTATTTCTCTTCGAGGAAATAGAATCGTTGGTTCTCGGGGATATCGCGGGGATCTCGGCGGTCGGCCTTGGTGCGGGGCACCCAAACTCGCCCCCCTTCGCCGCGGGCGGATTCTGACATCAGCCGCAGCTTGTCCGCGCCGGGGATCGCGGTGGGGTGGACCTGGATGAACTCACCGTTGGCATACCACGCCCCCGCCTGATAGCACCGGCTGGCCGCGGCGCCCGTGCACATCACCGAGTTCGTACTCTTGCCGAAGATCATGCCGCAGCCCCCGGTCGCAATGACCACCGCCTCCGCTCGGAAGGCGCGAATCTGCATGGTGCGGACGTCCTGGGCGATGATCCCGACGCACCGGCGCCCCGAATCGTCCGTCTCCAACACCGGCCAGAGGAACTCCCAGTACTCGTACTTGTTGACCTTGCCTTGCGCTTCCCATCGGCGAACCTGCTCATCCAGCGCGTAGAGCAACTGCTGGCCGGTAGTCGCTCCGGCAAAATGGGTGCGCTTATAGAGTGATCCGCCGAACAACCGCAGATCGCGCTGGCTCTCGGTGGTGCGGTTGAACGGGACACCCATGCGATCGAGCAGGTCGATGATCTTGGGCGCCCAGTGGACCATTTCGTAGACCGGCGGCTGATGTTGAAGGAAGTCTCCGCCGTAGATCGTCTCGTCGAAGTGTTCGTATTCGCTGTAGCCCTGCTGGCGGGCGATGTCGTTGGCGGCGTTGATCCCGCCCTGGGCGCAGACGCTGTGAGATCGCTTGACCGGCACCATTGAAAAGAGATCGACCGGCAGCCCTGCTTCGGCGATGCGAATGGTGCCGGCCAAACCCGCCAGACCTCCGCCGACCATGATGACTCGTTTCTGTGTGTTCATGGCCATACGACTCACGGATCACGACCGTCCGGACTTGCACTCAAGACGTCCGAGCCACCGGGCTCTACGTGTCGGGCTGCTCCAGCCGGGCCGTTGCGCATCACCTGCTCGATCTGCCTGGCGGCATCAATATCCAGCCGCGAGAATCCAATCACCGATACGACTGTCGCCCCGGCCAGCATCAGCCCGACGGCCCCGCAGACATACCCCCAGCGGCGCTGGGCATGGACGCTGACGGTGAGCCCCCAGGTAATCGCCGCGGTCCACAGCCCGTTGGCGAAGTGGTACACCAACGCCAGAACGCACACCAGGTAGAAGGCTGCTATGAATGTTGTGCCGAGCGTGCTCTGCTGAAAGTGCTGGGCTGTGCTTGACGCCGCCGCCTGGGGGTCAAACGCCGGCATGAGGCCCCAGTAGGTCCACCCGAACCGAAGCGACGTGATGTGTATGAAGATGAACAGAACGCCGATGTATCCGGTGATGCGCTGCAACGTGTAACGCCAGTTGTCCTGATAGCGGTAACGATCGACGTTGGACCGCCCGGTGCCGGCGAAGTAAATCCCCAACAGCCCGTGGTAGGCGATCGGCAGCCACAACAGGCCGATCTCGATCAGGACCAGCCCGGGCAGGCTGTGGATAAAGTTCACCTCGTGCTGAAAGGTTTCGACACCCGCATGGGCGGCAATGCCCAGACTTTCCAACTGCCCGGCTGGCAGCTTCGACTCGTTGAGCAACTTCCCCCACACAATCGACGAGTTCGTCGCCAGATGCGGAAACAGATACACGCCGATCGGAAACACCCCCGTCAGCGAATGCAGCCGGCGAATCAGGAAGTAATGTCGATCCAGGAAACCCGCGATGATGGATGCCACGACAATACCCCGGTGTGGTTGGGTAGTGCTCTGGGCCCGGTGCGCGAGCGAGAGCGTGCTCTATGCCGGGGTCGCCAGTATACGCGAGCGGGTTTGGAGATGGTGCGACGGGTTACGGCGACGACGGTGGGGGGGTCTGGAGCCGGCCACCGGCGGTCGGGGCGGCCGCAGCCTCAGGCGCCACGGCCGGCTGCTGCGCGACCAGCTGTGAAATCTGCACGAATCGGCCGCGCAGCTCCGCCAGGATTTGCGAGAGCTCCTTCGCCTCCTCATCGGTGAGGTTGCCTTTGGTCGTTTGCTCCAGCATGGTCAGCAAGTCAATGCTGAACCGGGCCCCGGGAAGGTCAACGACCACGCGTCCGCTCTTGGGATCGCCCATCGCCCCCAGGCCCATGATCGCCTGCGACGCCAGCATGCCGACCAACGCCTTGAAATCGGCCTTGGGCAGCTCCCCTGCCCGTGGGGGTTCACCACGCGCGGCCTTGGCCTGCTCTTGCTTAGCCAGGCGCTCCTTCTCCGCCCGGGCCTCGGCCTTCCAATCGGCGTCAACGTGCAGTTTGGACGTGGATTCTTCCTGGGTCATGGGCATTCTCTGGCCGGGGCCGCGTAACGATGGCCAGAGTATATCCTGCCGATACCATACAATCGACAGCACTGCTGGGTGCGTGGGCGGAAACTCATCATGATCGCGACGAACCAGACCAAGCATGCAATCAGGGCGTGGATCATTGGAATGATCGCTTCGATCGGCGCGGTCGGGTGCGCGCAGTCAAATGACCGAGGCATGGCCGTGCGCCCCGTATCCATCGCCGAGTTCGCCCAGCCGAAGGGGACAGCCACCGGCGAACCCCAGCGGGTCTTGAATGAGAACCCTCCGCAAGCGACGGCTGGGCCCGTTTCCGCCGCCGATCTCTCCGAAGGGGTCGCGGCCCCAGTCTCAGATGACGACCCGGCTCCTCGGCCCCTGTTGAGGTTCAGCCGGCCGGGCGAACGGATCATTGTGGAAAGTCTGGTCGGCGAGGTAAACGGGCGGCCGATCTTCGCAGATGAGTTTCTTGAACCGATCGAAGAGCGCTTGCGGCGGGCTGCGGAGCAGACCAGCGGCCCGCAGCGCGAGGTGGTTCTCCGGGCCATCGTGACCTCGTGGCTTCGTGACGTGGTGTTGGACGCGCTGATTCTGGCCGAGGCCGAAGCGTCCCTGACCGTCGCGCAACAAAAGGGGCTCTTCGCGCTGATCCGCTCCTGGCAGGAGGAGGTGATCCGACGCGGCGGCGGCACGCGCTTCGGCATCGAATCCAGTCTACGGGAGGAAGGCTACGGGACCCTCAAGGATTACATGCGCAGACAAGAAGAGCTGATGCTTGTCAACGAGCTCCGCCGTCGAAAGATCGAGCCCCGCGTCATCGTCTCCTGGCGAGATATCGAGCGCGAATATCAACGCCGATACGAGGAGTTCAACCCACCCGCGACCGTCACCTTGGCCAGGATTCGGCTGAGCACCGAAGACCAGGCCGACCTCATCACGCAAGTGAAGCATCGGCTGGCCGGGGGTGAATCGTTCGCCGAGATCGCTGATGAACTCGATTTTCCCAACGGCGGTGTCTGGGAGACATTCAAGATGGGCGATGGCGGCATCAGTGACATCGAAGTCAGCGAGCAGATGAAGGCTGACCTGGCCGGCCTCGGCCCCGGTCAAACCAGCGAGCCGTTCACGCAGGGATCGGCAACGGTCTGGCTGAACATCGTGTCGGTGGACCGGCCACCGGGCATAACGCTCTACGATGATCCGCAGGTACAACGCCGACTGGGTGAGGATATCCGCAAACGCCGAAACAAGCAGGAATGGGATCGATACGTGAACTCACTGCTTGATCGCGGCATCTACGACGAGCTGGACGATATGGCCGATCGCCTGTATCGCATCGCACTGCTGCGCTACGGCCGATGATACCGCTGCTGCGCAAGCTGAGTGTTCGAAGAGGTACGCTCGGCGACAAGGGTGAACGCCTTGCGGCGCGCTGGCTCAGCCGGCATGGGTACCGAATACTTCACCGCAACTACACCCTTGGCAAAGACGAGGCCGATCTCATCGCCCTCGATCCCGACGGAAAAACTCTGGTGATCGTCGAGGTCAAGACCCGCACCGACGCCGAACCCCCGCCCGAGGTCGGTTTCAACCGCGATAAGCAGTACCGCATGGCTCGCCTGGCCAGCCGGCTGGTGAAGATGCCGCGGTTTCGTGACCGCCCGATCCGGTTCGACGCCGTCGCCATCGTCTGGCCGCGCGGTGAGAAGCCGCAGGTGCGCCACTATCCGAGCGCCTTTGAGTCGCCGTTTTGAGAAAGAGGGTTGAGACTTGGAATCTGCGGTTTGAGATTCGAGCGAGCCGGGTCCTGATTTCATCGGGATCGGCCCGGTGGACATCCGCTTGGTGGCGGACCATCCGCGGGTTGCCACCCGCGGCTAGCCTATGCGATGATCTTTCGGCGGCGCTTGACGTAGTCCCACACGACGTAGCGGTCCAGGTCGCGTCCGCCGGTGAAGAAGACGCGGCCGCCGGTCGCTTCGACCATGCGGTGAGCGAATTGCACATCCTCATGCGTCTGACCCCAGTTGGGCAGCAGAAACACGTTGATGGTGATTCCTTCGCGCGCGACGAGTTGTGCTTCGCGCATCGTGGCCATTTCGGTGCGCGGATGCGGCGGATAGAGCAAGTAAAGCTGCTCAGCCTCGAAGTGGGCGGTGGGCAGGCCGTCGGTGATCAGGATGAGCTGTCGATTCGGCGTGTCCTGAGCGGTGAGCAACTGACGGGCGACCTGCAAGCCGCGCTGAATGTTGGTGAAGTGTTGGGGGATGTCGAACTCGGTGATCCGCTCATCGCTCATGTCCGCTCGCAGGCGCACCACCGATTCATACACTGTCACCGGCTTGGGCATCAGGCCTGGGACCTCCGAGATATGCCGGGGCTTGGCGAAGGTGTACATCTCGACGATCTGGAGGTAGTCGCCGGGGTATTCGCTGCGAATCAATCCGTCCAGGGCCAGCGCCATCCGCTTGGCGTTGATGTATTGGCCGTCGTAACGCATCGACCCGCTCATATCCATCACCACGACGGTCGCGCACTTGGGAGTGTTGCGGGTGTGGTGGATCTCGATGTCTTCAGCGCTGAGACGAACGGGCAGGCCGGGGCCGGTGCGGATCATGGCGTTGATCATTGACTGGGGGATGTCCATGTGAGCGGGCGAGTCGCCGAACTCATAGGGCTTGGTCCGCGGCAGTTCGACGGCGCCCTCGCCGATGATGGGGCCGGCGTGCCGGCCGCTACGGGCCGCCTGAAGATCGCTGAAGATCTCTTGGAGCAATGTTGATTGGAAGATCCGATAGGCCTTGGGGGTGAGCTGATATCCCTCGGCGGTGAACTCCAGACCCTGGCGTTCGGCCATCTCACGCAGGTAGTCCTGAATCTGCTGCCCCAGCGCCTCAAGCTGTTGGATATCGCCGGGCTCAGCAAACTCCGCGAGCGCTTCGAGGTCGATGATGCCGATCTGCGCCGTTTTGCGGGCTTCTTCGAGCTGTTTGAGAAGCCGGTCGATGGCTTCGAGCTCCTGCTTGATGGCCAGGGCCTCGGAAACGGTCATCGGCGTGACACCGGTGAACTCATACTTGGCGGCGAGCTCGTCGATCTGGTACTTCTCACCGAGGCGCTCGACGAGATGGACCAGTCGGCTGGCAAATCGCGACTGCTCATCGCCTACGCGGTACCACAGAGCTTCGAGGTCACGAATCTGCTCCTCTCGCACTACAGTTTCGAACCGTTTTCGCAAGTGGGGCGGCGGTTGCATCTGTCCGGCCAGATCGTGATACGCCCGCCGGGCAGTGTCCTGTACGCGATCAGTCTCGTAGGTGGAAAGGATCTTGCGCTTGCGCTCCAGGAGCATGGCGATCAGGGCGTCGATGCTCGGGCCGAGGCCCTTGATCTGACTGGGATCGAGGTGGACGGCCCGGGCCAGTTCCTCCTCGGTGAAGCGGCGCATGCTTCCGTACATGAGCAGGTGCTCGAACGCCCCGGAGACCATGTCCGGCGGTTTAGCGGTCGGCGGCGGGAAGCTCTTGGGGTCATACCCCTGGTAGGTGTGAATGATCCCGCCGAGGGGATTGGGATCGCGAATGTTGTGCTTCGGTTTCACCGATCGGACACCATGGTTGAGCGGCTGTTTGCATCGCCACGCGCGGATCTTCGACCCGCGGCTAATCGCAGAATGTTGAATTACGTGAATTCATAGGTGATCCGGCCGTGGTGTTGCGACCGGGAGACGCGGTCGGTGACGTAGAGCCCGGCCAGGACGAACTCGACGCACGAAGCGCGGACGGCGGGGGACTGGGCGGGGTTGACCTCGAACGCTTTTTCCCAGGCGGGCGGGACCCGTTTCAGCCGCCGGGCGTAATGCGACGACGGCAGCATATCCCCGACTTCGATCTTGACACCGCGGCCGAAGATGTCGGCGATCTCGTCCAGGCCATGCTCGTCCACGTATTCTTCGAAGACCGTCTTGATGGCCTCGGCGGCGATGGAATCGATCACCTGGCGCTCGGACATCTGGTGGCTGCCCATCATGTCCAGTTCGAGCTTGCCCAGGCACGAACTATAGAGATGGCCCAGATCGCTGATCCGCGGGACGGCCGGGCGCTCGCCGAGCCGCACCGCTCGCTGCCTGGTGTTGGCGATCATCGTGCGATAATTGGCGATGCTGAGGCGGGCGCTGACGCCGGATTGCTGATCGACGTACTTGCTCTTGCGTGCACAGATGCTGATCTGCTCGATGATCTCCTCCATGAATGGCGGGATCATCACGGGGAACTCCCCGTTCAGCTCGACGCGCGCCTCCTGCTTCATGATCTCGATGCCGGCGGTGCGCTGCCGCGGATAGTGCGTCTGGATCGTTGAGCCGATGCGATCCTTGAGCTGGGCAATCACCTTGCCGGAGCGGTTGTACGTCATGGGGTTGGCTGAGAAGAGGATCAGCACGTCAACATCGAAGCGGACCGGATAGCCGCGGATCTGCACGTCGCGCTCCTCGAGGATGTTGAACAGCCCGACCTGCACGAGCTCATCAAGGTCCGGCAGCTCATTCATCGCAAAGACCCCGCGGTGCAGTCGGGGGATGAGCCCGAAATGCAGGGCCTCCTCGGCGGAGAGGCTGGCGCCGCCCGCCAGCTTGGCCGGGTCAATCTCACCGATGATGTCAGCGAACTTGGTGCCGGGCGCAAGTCGTTCAGCATACCGTTGCTCGCGCGGCCACCAGGCAATCGGTATCTCGTCTTCGCCGTGCTCAGCGACGAAGGCCAGGGCGATCCTCGTGATTGGCCGGTATGGATCCTCGTGCACGGGGCAGCCCTCAATGTCCAGATAGGGCAGCTCTTCATCGAGAAACCGCGTCAGCATCCGCATCAGCCGGCTCTTCGCCTGGCCCTTCTCGCCCAGGAAGAGCATGTCGTGCTTGGCGATGATGGCGTTGTTGATCTCCGGGATCACCGTGTCTTCAAAGCCGATGATGCCGGGAAACAGCTCGTCGCCGCGGGCCAGGGCGGCGATGAAGTTGTCGTAGAGCTCATCTTTGACCGGCTTGGAGCGCCAGCCACTTTCGCGCAGCTGCTGGAGGGTCGTCGGTTTCGCCGTTGCGTGCACGGTGCGGGGCTCCTCCATCGCCGGATCGCCAAGGACGGAGGATGATAGCCCCGCCTGAAGGTGCAGGGGCACGACCCTCCCAACAGGCCCTATCTTCATCATGGGCTACAACTCCGGTGGCTGGCTTGGTACACTCCTGGGAAATCAAGGGAGACCGTCCATGAGCATACGTAAAGGCGACAAGGCCCCCGGGTTTGAATTGCCCACCAAGCCGGGTGAGCAGATCGACGTCGGGACACACATCGGCCGGGAGAAGGTGGTCCTGCTGTTCTTCCCGTTCGCGTTCAGCCCGGTCTGCACCGACGAGATGTGTCACATGCGCGATACCTGGGGGCAATGGCAGGAGCTGGACGCCAAGGTCTTTGGCATCAGTGTGGACAGCCCCTTCGTCACCGACCGCTTCCGCAGCGACGAGAACATCCCGTTCCCGATCCTCTCGGATTTCAACAAGCAAGTGTGCTCACAATACGGCACGTTGCACGAGGATCTCAAGGGTCTCAAGGGCGTCGCCAAGCGCTCCGTGTTTGTCATCGCCGCAGACGGCAAAGTGGTCTACGACTGGGTCACCGAGGACCCGCGGGTGCAGGTGCCCTTTGACGAGGTGAAAGCGGCCCTTGCTGTGGGTGACGCCGCAGTCCGGTGATTCTTGTGTACGACGCGCCGACGAGGAGTCCGGGCATCCTCACGAGGTGAATCGCCCGTTGTTGGGGGCTATCATCGACGCTACTGCGGGTGTAGCTCAGTTGGTAGAGCGTCAGCCTTCCAAGCTGAATGTCGAGGGTTCGAGTCCCTTCGCCCGCTTTGATGAACCATCGTGCTTCGATGCGCAACACTGTGTATCGTCAACAGGTTGTGCATCAACGGTTGCGAGCACGGCATCGCCACCCACTGTTCATTCACCACCGGTAACTCGAAACGTGATCGACGCCCAGAAGCTTTCCCAGTCAGCCGATGCGCGTTCGGCAGTCGATGCGTCCACTTCTACTGTGGCTCCCGGCCGTTCGATGGCGCTGATTGTGTGTGTTCGCACAAACCACAGGCCCGGCCGGTTCAACCTGATCCGCGCGACACCATCGTCGTCGGTAATCACGTTCTGAACATATGTATGCGGCGGCAATCCCTCGTGCCCGCACGAGACACGAAGGCCTGCAGCTGGCTGCCCATTTCGCAGTACGCGCACGAGGACTTCATCACCGACGTTCCAGCGGCATGGGTTTGACAAGGGAATGATCTCAAGTGGATGCCCGACCGGCTGCCGGTAGGTCGTGTCCTTCGAATCGTCGGCTACTTCGACAAAGGTCTTGGCGAGCTTGGTGTATAGCTCGCGCCCAGGCTTCTCCGGCTCGTTGTTTGCATGTCGCGCGCCCAACGCTGCCTCGGCGTGTTCGTCCTTCAGGTAGGCATCGAAATCAGCCGACTCAATTTCGATATAACGCGGACGCAGCGCCACAGCAATCACATGCATGCCTTGCTGATCCATTTCGAATCGAGCCGCAAGCTCCATGCCTTCGATTGCAAACGATGATACGTCGCGTCTGTCACCCGCATGAATGACTGCCCACTCCGTGATGCGCTTGGGCTCGGCTGCATGCTCGCTGATGGGAAACACTTCCGCGGTAACGACTGCGAGACGGATCGTTTCACCGGCATTCGCGGTGTTTGCACCTGCGACCAGCCAGGAGTCGTGGGCCGCGGCAGGGTCAGCACAGGCCACCGCCATCCAAGTCGCAACAAGGAACGACACAGTCGAGTTTGACCACGTAGATTGAGATCGTCGCATGATTCCTCCGACCAACTGATTGGATCGCAGCGTCAATGGAGATTGCTCGGACATGTGCTTCGGGCATTCATGCCCACCGAGTGCGGCGGGATCACGGGCAGGTGAATCCACCACGACCACCCGAACCGCTTGATGGTCCGCTCGCCAAACTATCGATCGTTTCGATTGTATCGAATCCTATGTCGAAAGCTACTGCTCAATTCTTGGGGCGACTGCTCGTTGGAGGTGAATAGCTGCCCCACATTCCCGGCAGGCATCGTGGTTGGCGTGTCGCAGGTCGTAGCCGCAGGCGACACACAGCCCGCGCTTGCGCCGGATGTGTCGGCGAAGGGCGAACTGGCCAGGGATGACCAGCCAGAGGATCGCGGCGTAGAAGAGCGTGTTGAACGCGAAGCCGAGCCAGATGGGTCGGAGTGGCAGGGCTCGCGGAAGTGGCGGCCAAAAGTAGAGCTGGCCCACGCTGTGACGTGATGAAAGTGGGAGACCTCCTTTGACGACAACAGTCTGCCGATACGCAGGCCACTCGTACTCGCTCCACATCGTCAAGGCAGGCCATCCGCGGGCATCCGTAAAACTGTTCTCCCCGCTAATGCGACCAGACTGGTAGGCGGCGGATGGAACATCGAGATGGAGCCAATAGGGCGATAGTTCGTCCATCCTGCGGCTCCCGCGCATCTTCCTATTGAGAGTAGCAGTGCGACTGCGCTCAAAATAGATGAGGGTTCCAATGTTGCTAGACCATCGCAGGAGAGACGCCGTCCCGTCTTCTGAGATGCCCTCCGTATAGTCGGTCCCTATATCAGCCCATGCCGCACACCCCCACGCAACGGCGACGTTGAGCACCACGCCGAGGAGCAGGAAGATCACGAGCTTCGTCAGGCGGCGTCGCATTGCGTCCTTTGTCTAGCCCAACACGTTCTGCGCGGGCGGCTCTGCCGCGCGGTACTCTCAGATTGACGCGACAAGCATCAGCCAGGTTACCGCGTTTATCACAACAGCGATCACTGTCTCGGCAAGGACAGCAACTATGATGAGCAAGCACTTCCGAGTGAATCTTCGATTGAATGCCGCAACAACGAGAGCGCTACACCACATCAGGCCGCCAAGCAGCCACACTAACATGAACCACGACAACACCTCATCCGGCCAAGGATGGTCGATCACGCTCATAGGCTGGCCGCTGGGAGGAAACGAGTACACATAGCGGGCAACGTTGACAATCGGAAGCACGATGCCAAACGTGATGGCGAGCGTGGCGAGAACTATCTGGAGCTTTGTCCACCGGGCATCGTTACCTGCGAGGATCGCGCTTTCGACAGGAAGTCCACACTCCGGACACGCGCCGTCCTGCTGTAGCCCCCGGAGGTTGTACCGACAGCTCGGGCAAACTACATCGCTTGCCAACCGCCCTCTCTCATCGACAATCACCGATCGAATCTCAGGGTTTCGGGGCATTGCAGGACTCTCAGTGAACGACTGACACCCCACACTCGGGGCAAATCTCATGCTTTGTTCCGCGCAGGTCGTAGCCGCATGTGAGACAACGACCTCGAAGGCGTCGAAGGAAGTAGCGAAGCAGCCCTGGCCAGGGGATGATCAGCCCGATCGGGCCAAGGAGCAGGCAGACAGCGATTCGTTGCCGGAGGCGCTTCATCACCAATCAGTTTACGCCACGGTGCCGCACTCCGGGCAGGCGTCGTGGTCGGCATGGCGGATGTCGTGTGTAACTCAATGACTGTCGCGCGATCGACGTTGGCCATTTGGGACGCCGTCAGATAGTGGATGGCCCCTTTTTCGCCGTCACCTGCCACACGCGATCCTAATGGCTTGTCACGGCGTTTTGAACGACCGGTAGCTGTACGTCGCCGTTGCTACCGAACGACAGCGTATCCATGGGGCAGACGGTCACACAGATGCCGCAGCCGATGCAGCTCGAGGTTGTGTTGTCCAGGGTCTCCTGTTTGAGGGCGTAGCTCATCACGTCGATGCCGACCAGACAGTTTCGCGAACACTCGTTGCAGGCGATGCACTTGTCGTTGGCGACGATGCGGAATCGTGAGATGCCCAGCTTGGTGTAGAACTTGCTGGTGATCTGCATGATCTTGGCCAGCGGGCACCAATACCGGCACCAGATCTTACCGCCCAGGAACGGGTACAACGTCACGGGCAGGATGCCCACGAGCCAGATGTCGGCCATGAGGCCATAGGCGCGGACGCCCCAATCGGCGGGACCGCGGAACAAGACGATCGTGTTGCGGGTGAGCATCAGCAGGGTAAGGACGATCGCAATGATGAGGATGGCCTGGTTCATCCACTCCCACTTGACGCTGCTCTTGCCTTTGGGGGCGAGGTGCCGCCAGCGGTCCCCGAACGTTTCGGCCAGTCCCCCGCAGCCGCAGACCCACGAGCAGTAGCGCTTGCCGTGGAACAGCACGAAGATGGGGATGATCACGAACGTAAGCACGACGCCCCAGACGACCCAGATCATGTGCGGGTCGTGGAAGAAGGTATAGAAGAACAGCGGCCAGGCGTACACCATGCCGTAGGACCGCCAGGCCTGGTCGGTGAACTGCGGGTCATTGCTCAGGGTCTCGCCCAGCCACTGGTAGTTCACCGCCCACTGGAAGAGGAACTCGGGAATAATGAAGAAGAAGATCCACTGGAACGAGATGAGGCTAACGAACCGCCAGATTTGAAACTTGTCCCGCCGGTCCAGGCCCCATCGCTTCAGGGCCTGCACGCCGAAGATCGTCATCAGGCCGGTGTACATGACCGTGTACCAGAAGGACCACGGCCGGTCGAAAAACGACATCATCTCATAGCCCCAATGCGTGTAGGGCCAGAACTCCATGCCATCTCCGCGCTTGATTCCATAGATGGAATACCACACGAAGAAGGAGATGCCCAGCCACGACCAGCGGTCGCCCTTGAACCCGGTGGAAACGAGGCCGATCACGGCCGCCAGGGCCGCAATGCCGCCGAGCCAGGGCGGAATCACGCCGAGCCCGAGTCCCAACAGCTGTGGCTGGCGACCGCCCGCCAGCGGCCCGAGCAACCACAGTCCGACCAGCGTCAGCACCGTGAGCACCGCCGCCCGCAGCAGGGAGCCGGACCATTCGTTTTCCAGCTTGATTCCCAGTGATTTGAGAAACTTGACCGGCAGCTCCGCTCCGATCAGGACAAACGCGTGGTCGGATTTGACGGTGCGCTGATCGTCGTGGCCGCCGCGGTTGATGTTCAGGATCGTTTCGCCGTTGCGGAACTCCTTTACGGTGGAGTGGAAGATCACTTCGATTCGCTTTTGGGCAATGGCGTGGTCAAGCTTGTGGCGGTTATCCTTGAAGAGCCGGCTGAACTCACCGCTGCGATAGGAGATGACGACGGTGTTCTGCTGCGAGAGGGTGAGCGCGGCTTCGACGGCGCTGTTGCCGCCGCCGACGACAAGGATGTTCTCGTCGTGATACCGGCGGGGTGAATACAGACGGTGGTAGACGCGTTCCCGATCCTCGCCAGGCACGCCGAGCTCCCGCGGGCTGCCGCGCTGACCGGTGGCTAAGACCACCTTGCGGGCTCGGTACTCGGCCTGGTTGGTTTTGGCGACGAAGGTGCCATCCCGTTGCTTGGTCAGTTCGGTCAGCGGCTCTTCGGTGCGGACGTTCAGGCCGTTGTCGTCGATGATCTGCTGCCATCGTGCGATGAGGTCTTCCTTGCGGGCCCCGTCCAGCCAGAGCTTGCCTTTGGCCGGCACCTTATCAGGCTCCGCGTAGACCCACTTGCCCTCGGGGAAGTCCTCGATGGTGTTGGCGATCTTGGCCTTCTCCAGCACCAGGCAGCTCATTCCCTTGTCCCGGCATGCGAGGGCGGCGTTGAGGCCGGCGGCTCCGGCGCCGACGACCAACACGTCGAACGGCGCTTGGTCGTCCTGGGTGGCATTGGCCTGTTGCTTCATCGCAGGCAATCGAGCGATGTAGTCGATCACCTCAACGCCTTGGGCCATGGCCAGCTTGATGACGGGCGCTCCGGCCAGGTCGCCGATGATGTGCAGACCGTTGACGCTCGATTCATTGCCCACCCGCAGGACCGGGCGGCGCAGATCAGTGCTCCCGCTGGAAAGGACGGCCTGGAGCTTGGGGCGAATGTTGAGCATGGATCAGGCCTCCGAATGTCGGGCGCGTGCTGTCAAAATCCTTACTTAGATGCGATCCGTCTCCGCGGTCACGCTGGGTTGCATCGCCGCGCCGCAGCCGGAACATGCCCCGGTGGCGGGATGGTTCTCCGCGCCGCAGTGGGGGCAATAGACCGGGGCGTACGTTGTCGGCACCTTGCACAGACCGGCGGGGATCCCCGCTGGCGCAGCAAAGTCCCTGGACTTGTGCATGCACAGCAGGGCGGCGAGCGCCGCGACGTTGACGACCAGCCCCGCGAAGAACCACCGCACGGGCGGCAGCCCCTTGCACACCGCCAGATAGCCGCAAGCCCCGCCCGCCACAAGCCCCGCCAACACATAGAGCCCCAGGAAAAGCCAGAACTGATGCGGCGGCGTTTCGGCCGGCGCCCGCTCATCGAACAGCGCACCGAGAACCTGCAGCTGAGAAAAGTAACGATCGGGGTCGGCGGCAAAGTCGTCCATCAACCTTTCGGTCACCGCAAAGAGGCGGCCCTTGTAGCGGACGTACACCGCGTTGGCGTCCCGGATCGGCAGGCCACACACCAGGCACTGCTCGCCCTGGCCGGGTTGGATCCTGACCACAACCCAGCCCGCTTGCTGGGAGGCTATTGGCAGCGAGGATTCGCCGCCGGGCTCAGCAATAGGCACCTGCGCCGCCAGCGCTGCCTGGCCGATGGCGCTGAGCCCCAACAGTGAGACGAGCCCCACCAAGAGCCTCGCCAGAGTCACCCCGAGACGTTTGCCCACGAGATGGTCCATGCGCGATCCTTCGCAACTTTGACCAACCCGCCTGCCGCTTATGATCAGCGTAAGGGGTGCGGTTGACCGGCCGAGGGTCGACGTGCCCGGTGGCATGAGCATCAGTATACCGATCCGGGGCCACGGCACCCTCGGCATCCTCGACCTGCTGACCCGCCGCGGCGGGTGGGCGAACTGGGGGCCGTGCGCGTGAGCGCTGCGGTCTAAGCGGTCTGACCAGCACGTTTATCTCTTTTCCTTGACCGGCCGCACAGTCGTTGGTGTAATGGGCCGTCCGGCAGACGCAGCCACGCGTCTGGCGGCACGGAAAGACGATTGCAGCCTTGGGCAAGCAGTAGATGCCCGGGCAGTGGGAGGAACAGCGATGGAAAGAAGAAAGCTTGGCAAGCGGCTAACCGTAACGGTGAAACCTTGCGTACAGGAGCAACCAGTCCGTCCGCTGTGGGCTCGAGAATATCCTTCCCGCCAAGCAATGGACACCGGGAGTCAGATGATATGAGCAGGGACCTGGATACTTTACCGACGGAAGCTCGGTACACGCGCGTTGCGAGCCTCGCTGACGTAGAAGCCGCTAGCTGTGAGGTTATCCATGTCGAGGGGCACACCATCGCGCTGTTCAGTTATGGCGATAAAGTTTATGCCGTGGACAATCGCTGTCCGCACATGGGGGCTTCCCGCTCGACCGGGGAAGCGTGAAAGACTGCATCCTCACTTGTCATTGGCACCACGCGCGCTTCGATCTGGCGAGTGGCGGGACCTTCGACCCCTGGGCTGACGATGTACGCGTTTTCCCCGTTGAGATTCGCGATGGTGAGGTATGGGTGGACGTCACACTGCACGCTGATCCGCGCGCCCATCACTCGAAGCGCGTGCGTGATGGATTGGAGCGCAATATTCCTCTCGTCATTGCGAAGGCCGTGATCCTGCTGCTTGACCAGGGTGAAGATCCGGTCGGGCCGTTTCGGACCGGACTTGAGTTTGGGACACGGCACCGCCAGCACGGTTGGGGGCAGGGTCTGACGATCCTCACGTGCATGATGAACTTGCTGCCGCGATTGGATTCCGAGGACCGTCCGCGCGCCCTGTATCAGGGTCTCTCGGCGGTCGCGTTCGAGTGCGAGAATCTGCCTCCTCATTTCGGACTACAGCCGCTGCCGGACTCGTCCGCTGATGTCGCCACGTTGAAGCGCTGGTTCCGCCAATTTGTCGAAGTTCGGGACAATGACGGCGCCGAGCGCTGCCTGGTCTCAGCCGTGCGGTCCGGCGCCGATGATCGCCAAATGGCGGACATGCTCTTTTGCGCTGCGACCGACCACCGCTACATCCAGATCGGCCACGTGCTGGACTTCACCAACAAGGCGTTTGAAGCGCTTGATATTGCGGGATGGGAATGCGCGGAGCCGGTGCTTGCCAGCTTGGCGCACGCATTTGCCACTGCTGACCGGATGGAGGAGTCCAACGATTGGCGCCATCCAGTGGATCTGGTTTCAATTCTCGAGCGAGCCTTCGGCGAGCTACCGTCCGCGATCGAGAATGGGCGAAAGCGGCGCGGACATTGGGCAGGACGCGATCCGTTGCTCGAAATCCTGTTGGGCGATGATCCCCAACGGATTGCCGATGCGTTGCTCGCTGCGCTGGGCGAAGGTGGTGCGGAACACGAATTGGCCGCCGTGGTGGCCTACGCGGCGGCACTTCGCATCGCGCGGTTCCATACAAGCAACGAGTTTGGCGATTGGGACACGGCATTACACACATTCTCGTTTGCCAACGCCGTGCACCAGGGATTGCGGCGAGCGCCATCTCCCGAGTTGATGCGCGGCGTCTTCGACGCGTCCATGAGTGTCTATCTCGACCGCTTCCTCAATGTCCCCGCCGCACGCGTGCCAGAGCCGACAGGCGCCGAGAGCGATCCGGATGCGCTGCTGGCGGATCTTGCGGACTTGCTTGACCAGCAACAGAAAGTCAACGAAGCAGGCGAGCTGGTCGCCGCCTACCTGCACGGCGACGGCAGCCCGGACCGTCTATTCGCGGTGCTCGGCAAGTTGCTTCTCAGAGAGGACCGCGATTTTCACACGATCCAAACCGTCGAGGCCGCGTTCCGGCAGTTCGATCTGCTGAGCGGGACGCCCGCTGCAGCGCATGTGCTCCTCGCGGCAGCGCGGTATCTCGCAGCCCATGCGCCAACCGTGCGTGCACAGAGCCAGACGTATCGGATTGCGCAACGGCTCTATCGCAGTGAGCGGTTGTACGAGGAATCCTGAGACGTCTGCGGCTGCTACCTGTGCTAGCCAATTGGGGGTGAGTTTACCGACGCTGTGGGGTCGCGTCCGCTCCGCTTGGTCATCTCGAACTGCGATGGTGTAGGTATTTCTTCAGCTCATGAGGCGACGCACATCGTTTCCGCCGTTTGTGGTTGCGAACGCAACGGCAGCCCGATAGTATTACCGCCCGTGGCTCCAATGACCAACCCTGCACACCACACGATCGAAGGAGCGGTGGCCGAGCCCCGAGCTCGCCTGCCCTTGCCCGATACGGTCACGCTCGGGAACATCCGTTGGTCGTATCTCGCCCCGATCGCGGTCGTGCACCTGCTGGCGCTGCTCGCGGTGATGCCCTGGCTGTTCTCCTGGACGGGGCTCATCGTGATGGTCGTGGGCGTGCACCTCTTCGGACAAGGCATCAACCTCTGCTACCACCGGCTGCTAGGGCATCGCAGCTTCACGGTGCCGCTGTGGTTCGAGCGTTTCCTCGTGATCGTCGCCTTGTGCTGCATGGAGGACACGCCCGTCAAGTGGGTCGCCACCCATCGCTTCCATCACAAGCACTCCGATGACCCCCACGATCCGCACAGCCCCCTCGTGGCCTTTCTCTGGGCCCATGTCGGGTGGCTGCTCTTCGAGAACCCGGCCGTCCACAGCGTCGACACGTACCGAAAGTACGCCAGCGACCTGCTCAAGGATCCGTTCTACCTGAAGCTCGAGAAATCCTATCTGTGGGTGTGGGTCTACGTCGCGCACGCCGCGCTGTACTTCCTGGCCGGAGCCGTCTGCGGAGCGCTGATAGGGGGAACTGCCGTATCGGCCGTGCAGTTCGGTCTGAGCCTGCTGGTGTGGGGCGTGTTCGTGCGGACCGTCGTGGTGTGGCATATCACCTGGTCGGTCAACTCGCTGACGCACGTGTTCGGCTACACGAGCTACCAGACGGGCGAGAACAGCCGGAACAACTGGCTGGTGGCGCTGCTCGCGGTCGGCGAGGGGTGGCACAACAACCACCACTACGATCCGGCCAGCGCGTCGGTCCAGCACCGCTGGTGGGAGATCGACATCACCTATTACCACATCTGGCTCCTCGAGCGCCTGGGCCTCGCCCGAGCCGTCGTGCCCCCGAAGCGCGTGCGGCGTGCGGCACGGAAGCTCGAGCCCGTCGCGAGGGACGAGTAGATCCCGGCCATACCCTCTACCGGCTCAAGCGCCTTGGCCAGGTCGGGATGATGCTTCCGCAAGACACGCAGGATGCGCTCGCGCAACAGCGGAGCCTCATTGCACACGCGCAGCAGACGCGGCCAGACTTGATCGACGAGTTCGGGCTGCTGTTCCAGTAGCGCCACGACAGCTTGCAGCCTTCCAAGCTGAATGTCGAGGGTTCGAGTCCCTTCGCCCGCTATGGCGAATTTCGGCCGGCTGATGACTGGCTGCACGCCGAGTCGTGCTGTCGCTTCCAAGAAGACCATCCGACCGCCGAGGTGTTGTACCTCTGCGAAGCTTCGCGACCGCCAAGGGGTTTGGTTGCGCGGGCGCTGTAAGAGGAATCGGCGTCTGGCGGGTTGATTTTCTGAATCTGCATACGGCATGCATTCGTAATCGATGGAACTCCGATTGGTGAAGCGGCCTGCATTTGCCGATGTGATTATCAGGCGTCGAGCGCTGGATTTGGTCCGATAGGATCGAGTCTTGTCGTGCCGATGAAGAGGGGCGGTTGTTCAGGCACTCAGCCCGAGCGGAAAAGTTGTCCAGAAATGCCAAGTGTCTCCTCGAAGAATCGAGTCCTAGTCGTAGCGCGAGTGGGTGGCCTTGCGCTGCTGCTCGCTGGGAACGTCAATGCAGACTTTACCTGGAATGGCAGCGGCATCAGCGATCTCTGGACGGAGGGGGCAAATTGGGTTGGAGGGATCGCTCCTCCGCTCGACGTGACCGCGCAGGGTCTGATCTTCGGCCCGACAGGCGTAGCCCAAGCTCCGGACGCCGCCGCTGATGATTACCTCAATGTCGGGTCGATTGCATTCACCGGAGCCAACTTCTCCCTTACGCTCATTGGCACCGGCACTCTCTCGTTCAGCGACGGAGCGACGATCACCAATGACAGCGCTCTCATCCAGGCGATCAACATCGACCTGATCGGGAACGGTGCTTCTCTGGTTCTCAACGCTGCCGCCAGCGACCTCAATATCGGCGGAGCGATCGACCTCAGCGACACGGACGGCGTCGAGCTGTCGGTATTGGGTGCGAACGACGTTGTTCTCAACGGGATTATCAGCGGCTCCGGGGGCAGTTTGCTCAAGCAGGGCGCCGGCATGCTCACCCTCAGCCGTGCAAATACATACACCGGCGGCACCACGCTCGAGCTGGGCACGATCGTTCTCGGCCACAATCGCGCTTTGGGCACGGGCGATCTACACGTCACCGGCAATAGTGCCATTCAGTCGAGCGACAGCAACCGACGTGTCGGAAACGACATCTCGATCGACAGTACGTTCACCCTCACGTTCTCCGGCGTCAATGACCTGACGCTCGACGGCGAGATCAGCGGCGACGGCGCGCTGGCCGTCAATACTGCTGTAGTCGGCGACATGCTCACGCTGCGAGGTGACAACACGTACACCGGCGGCACGACGTTGACACAGGGCACGATCGTTCTCGGCCACGACAATGCGCTCGGCACGGGTGATCTGACACTCGCTGGCGCCAACACCGCCATTCAATCGAACAACAATGCCCGGGACGTCGGCAACAACATCGTCAACGGCGGGAACCTGCTTACTGTTTCCGGCACCAATGATCTCACCCTCAGCGGTATAATCAGCGGCTCAGGAGGATTGACCCTCGACAGCAGCGGCTCGCTGACCTTAGCGGGCGTCAACACGTACATCGGCGATACCGAAATCAACAGCGGCGAACTGATCCTCGAGGGGTCGGTCGCCAGCGTGATCAACGTCAACGACGGCGGTACCCTCAGCGGTGGCGGCTCTCTGGCCGGCAACCTTGCCAATCGCGATGGCGGCACCATCTCGCCCGGCGACGGCATCGGCACGCTCACCGTAGGCGGAAGATACGAACAACTGGCGGGCAGCACGCTTCACGTCGAGCTGAGTGCCGACGATGGAAGCTCCGATCTGCTTGACATCACCGATGATGCGACGTTGCACAACGGCAGTACGATTCAGGCGTCGCTCATCGGCGACGGTTTCATCGTTACCGGTCAGACGTTTACAATCATCCAAGCCGGCCTCGGCATTACGGACCTTGGCGTGGAGATAACGACCGACTCCGCCACCGTCACCACTCAGTTGTCGCTGGATCAAGCGTTTACCACCGGCAGTACTTCATACGCGATTCAGCTTCTTCGAGCAGACAACGCCTACTCTGCCGCGGCCAACCCGGGCAACAGTTTTGCGATCGGGGAAGCCCTCGACAGCCTCATTTCCATCGCTAACAATGATCCGATGGGCGCGGTTGGTGATCTGCTGGGTAAGCTCGATACATTCAACGCAGCGGATTACAACACGGCGGTCAGACAGCTCAGCCCCGAACCGTACAACGTGCTGACGGCGATGGCCGTGGACAACGCCCAAGCCTTCACCGCCCAGCAATCGACCTATCTTTCCGCCAAGCGTAGCGGAATGGAGGCTTGGACCGGATACATTCAGGCGAACGGCCCACGTCCGGGCAGCCTGGTGCTGGCCGAGAACGATCCATGGATCCTCGCGGCCGCGATCGCACAGGCCGACGCCGCCGACGCAGACCGGCTAGCGACCGCAAATGAGAATCGGTGGAGCAGCTACGCCAAGTTCCAATCTATCTTCAGTGACCAGGACACTTCCACCAACCGAACAGGGTATGACGCAACATTGTTCGGCGGACAGGTCGGAGTCGATTACAGCTTTACTCCGAACTTCGCCGCCGGCCTCGCGCTAGGGTACACTGCGACCAACGCAGATCTGGACGGCGGGCTCGGGGAGATCGATGACGACACGGTTCGCGTCGGGCCTTATATGAGCTTCACCTGGGGCGACTGGTACGTCGATGGTTCGCTGACCTTCGGCTATCACTTCTACAACGGCCAGCGGAGCATCCCGTCGCTGCCTCAAACCGCCAGTAGCGACTATGCAGGCTACGACGTCACCGGGTACTTTGGAGGCGGATACCACATCGAGCTGGAACATGATCTGCGCCTAACACCGATGGCTTCCGTGCAGTACAGCAGTTTCGAGTTCGAAGGCTTCACGGAAACGGGGGCAGGTGGGGCAAATCTGACTGTCGGCGATCGCCATGCCGAGTCATTGCGGACCAGGTTAGGTATCAATCTGTCATTCAAGATCGACGGGGCGACCAAGATTCTTCCGTATCTGTACTTCGGCTGGGAACACGAGCTCTTCGACGATGACAATATCGAGGCCTCGTTCGCTGCTGGAGGCAATCCGTTCATCATCGACACCGGCACGCGCGCAACCGACAGCATATTCTTCGGCGCGGGCCTGAGCGTGCTGGTTGATTACAATGTGTCCGCTTTCCTCCGCTTTGAGACGGCGACGGCCAACGACGGTGATGTGGGTGGCATCGCTGCCGGCGTGAGCGTCGTATTTTAGCCTGGAAGGTTCATCACCCGGAACACCCAGAGCGCCCAGAGGAACACCGACACCCATTTCTGTGCTTTGTCTCAGGAAAGTTGCCATCTGTCAGTTTGATGCGTTGCGCCGCTCGCGTTGATCGCCTGCTGCGGGGTAGGCTGTAGCGATGTCCACCCACCTACCGCCAAACATGGCCGCCATCGGCGGGGGGCAGGTTGCCGCACGCCTGGCGCCCTTTGGCTCCACGATCTTCACCGAGATAAGCCGGCTGGCCGAGGAGCACGGGGCGATCAACCTCGGACAGGGATTCCCCGATTTCGACGGCCCCGGCTTTGTCAAGGATGCCGCGATCGAGGCGATTCGAGCCGGGCACGGCCAATACGCGCGGATGTTCGGAATCCCCCAGCTGAATCGTGCTATTGCCGACCGATTCGCCGCGGACACCGGGATGACGATTCGGCCTGATGAGGAGGTGACGGTCACGTCCGGCTGTACCGAGGCCCTGGCGGCAACCTTCCTGGGGCTGGTCAACCCCGGCGACGAGGTCGTTGTGTTCGAGCCGTACTACGACTCCTACCGTGCCTGCCTGGCGATGGCCGGCGCCGAACCGCGGTTCGTCACGCTGCGCCCTCCCGATTTCGAGATCGACTCAGCAGCGTTGCGGGCGGCGTTCTCATCCGCGACCCGTGCCGTTCTCGTCAACACCCCGCACAACCCGACGGGGAAGGTGTTCAGTCGCCGTGAGCTGGAGCTGATCGCCTCGTTGTGCAAGCACCACGACGCAATTGCGATCACCGATGAGGTCTTCGAGCGGTTGATCTTTGAGGGCGAGCACATTCGGCTGGCCTCGCTGGAGGGTATGTACGAAAGAACGGTGACGCTGTCATCGCTGGGCAAGACCTTTTCGCTGACCGGGTGGAAGGTGGGCTGGGCGATCGGTCCGCCGCCGCTGATGGCCGGGGTGCGGGCCGCGCACCAGTTTCTCACGTTCGCCACCGCCACGCCGCTACAGCACGCCGCGGTCGAGGCGCTCCGGGCCGACCGGTCGTATTACCAGCAGCTACTGGACGCGTATCGAAGGAGGCGGGACGTCCTCGTCGAAGGCCTGGCGAGGATTGGGTTTGAGGTCTATCCGCCGCATGGGACGTACTTCGTGCTGGCTGACCACACGCGATTTGGGTTCGAAGACGACGTGTCGTTCTGCCGGCATCTGATCGAACACGTGGGCGTGGCGGCGATTCCCCCCAGCGCGTTCTATCACCGCCCCGAAGACGGCAGGAAGCTGGTGCGGTTTGCGTTTTGCAAGGATGAGCAGACGCTGCACAACGCGCTAGCAAGGCTGGCCGTGATGCAGCGGTGACGGCGGAGGTGGTGGTGATGAAGCACTCGGCCGACGACCCAGCAAACATACAACAAAGCTCAGCACTGTGGCCACGAGCATCTTCCACGGAAAGGCGAGGGTGAAATCAAGGTCAAGCGCCGGCGCCCAGCGTTCCCACACGAAATCCTGGAGCAGGAACACCGTGCCGAAACCGGTCAGCAGCGCCGCAGCGACGCTCAGACTGTTGCCGCGCGGCGTGAAAAGTGCCGTGACGAAAACGGCCAACAGCCCGCTGTAGGCAAAGACCATGACGCCCAGAGCGAAGTCGATCAACGTTGTGTCGGATGCCTGCTGCCAGAACACGCACAGGATCGCGAACAGCGCAAGCAGGATGGCCCAGATCAGGATCGCCCAGCGTGAGGCAGCCAGCTCGCGCTTATTGTCGGTCACGCCCGCACGATCTCTGCGCAGCCGCCATGGACGATAGAAGTCTGCGATCGCGGTTGAAGCCATCGCATTCAATGCTGAGTCCATGCTGCTCATTGCCGCGGCAAACAGACCGGCGAGCATGAGCCCCCGCATCCCGGGGGGCATCTCACGCAAAATGAACTCGATAAAGACCTTGCGCGAATCGTCTATCTGATAGGCCGGCGCCGCACTTTGCATGATGTCGGGCCGCTGATAATAGACGTAGAGCAATAACCCCATACAAAGGAATAGAAACACAACCGGCCAACCGATCAGGCTGGCGATGATCACGGACCAACTACCCCGGCCGGGTGTTTTGCACGTCAACATTCGCTGAGTCAGGTCCTGGTCCGTACCGAAGGCCGCAGCGCTAAAGAGCGAAACGCCCAGGAGGATTGCCCAGATCGTGTACGGGCGGGCAAGGTCCCCGGCGGTCACAAGACGTGTGTCGAAGAGGACAAGCTTCTGTTCATCTCCACCTTCCTTCAGAGCGGCGACAAGATCACCAACGCCAAGCGGGATTTTGTCCCACACCACTGCCAGAGCCAGCACGATGGTCGTGATATACACGACAGCCTGAAGCACGTCGGTCCAAATGACGGCACGGATCCCGCCGGCCACCGTGTACGCCGTTGCGCCGATGGCGATGAGCGCGATCGCCGTAATCATCGAGCCCGGGGAGATGTCGCCGAAGGCAATCAGGGCAAATGGAATCGCGACAATGTACAGCCGTGCACCGCTGGCGAAGATTCGGCCGAGCATGAACATCCCGCTGGCGAGCCGCTGCGATCCCGCTCCGTAGTGATGACCGATCAATTGGTAGACACTGGTGACGTTGTGGCGGTAGTACGCTGGGATGAAGAACACCGCCACCGCAACAACGCCGATCATCACGCCGATGTTGGCCGAGAGATACGTGAGGTTGCCGGTGTAGGCCTGCTGCGGCCCGCCGACAAACGTCGCGGCCGATTGACTCGTTGCCAGCACCGAGATCGCCACCGCCCACATGGGCATGCTCCGACGGGCGAGGAAGAATTCATCGCCCCGGGGCTGCTTGCGGGCAAAGGCCAGCCCCAGGGCCAGGACGATCACCAGGTACGCGCCCAGTACCACCCAATCCAAAGCGTGGAACGTTGTGGCAAGCATTGATGACCTCAAGGGCTGCTGTGCCGCTGCCCGTCGGACGTGGCTGGAGAAGTTGTAGCGTGAGTCGTCACCTTCTGCCGATCCTCAATGCGGAATGCCGGGCCGAAGCATTCTGATGATTGATCGCGGCGACCTGCCCTCGCTAGTGGCCGTGGCGTTGCAGCCGGACCCGGAGCGGTTGATTCTGTATCATCGGGGCGAATCGGACGCCGCGGCCAAGCGTCGGGCCGCAGCCGTGCAAGACCACGATGCGGCATACGGGGTTCAGCGGGTCATTGTCTGCGAGCCGGGCTCGCCGGGCATCAGCGACCACGAGGCGGCTATACCGACGGGCCTGGAGCAGGCGCATCTCCTTCTACACGCGGTCGTCGCGGCCAGTCAGCTTGGCTGCTCCAAGATCGTCTGGCCGACGCAGGTTGGGCCCGACGCCGGGCTCGTCGGTGTGATCGTGCAGCGGGCAAACATGGTGGTGGACCTGGCCCGAATCGGTATCGAGCCTGCTGGGGGCGGCTGCCCGGTGATCGATCTGCCGGTCGTTGATCTGACCGACAAGCAGCTCGTGGATCTGGCTGAGGACACCGGCGCCCCGATGCGGAGCTTCTGGCCGTGCGACGGCGACGGCGAGAGCCCCTGCGGCTCCTGCCCGAGTTGCCAACGATGGCCCAGGGCGTTCGATGAGGCGGGCGTCCCCTGGCCGTGGGCCGCGGTCGGCGTCTGATCCATGAGGAAACGCCGCTGCGCCGATCATTGGGCTCCCGTACTTGGCAAGGCGCGTTTTGGCGGTAGAATCAGCGACTTGCAATCCCAGGAGCCCACACGGTGTACGCGATCATCGAAGACAGCGGAACGCAGATCAAGGTCGCATCCGGCGACGTCGTGGATGTCGATCTGCGCGATCTCGGCAGGCGAACCAAGACGGTTCGCTTCGATCGTGTCCTGCTTCTGGGCGATCCGGAGGGTGATGGCGAGGCGGTGATCGGTACGCCCTATGTATCCGGTGCGGCGGTGACGGCCGAGATCCTGGGGGAGGTCACGGGCGAGAAGATCGACGTGATCAAGTACAAGCGGCGCAAGGGCTATCGGCGCAAACAGGGACATCGACAACGCTATCTGCGGGTCAAGATCGCGGCGATCAAAAGTCCCTCAGCCCCCAAGCCAAAGTCTCGCACCACAGAGGCGAAGGCTGCCCGGTAGGATCGCCCCACGCGCGATGTTGCCGTGAGCGGACCAATCGGCTGCGGCCGAGCGCATCGGTGACAAGTTGGCTGACGGCATAGTGGATCTGACGAGCCCGCCGCGAGTCGAGCACAGCGGTAAAATCTCCCGTCAGTCGAGCCGGGCTCAGTAGATCGACAAAGCCATCGGTCGATTCCAAGAGCGTCAACGAGGCGTCGCGCAACGAAACGCTCAGCGGGTTCTGCCCGGGCTCGCCATGAGGCACGGCGAAACCCGCGCCGCCGTAGATGCCGACTTCCCCGGGGGCGATCACGATGTACCGGATCGTGGCGTTGGTGGCCGAGCTGTCCATGGGAGTCGCACCGGCTTCGGGAATCCACAGCAAGTCGAGATGCACCACGAGCCCCTGGTCTACCCGGCCGGTCAGAAGCTGCTCCAACGGCACATCGGAAAGGAAAAACGAGGTCTCCGCGGACTTGTTCTGGGCGTAGAACGCAGTCACGAACCGCCCAATGAGCACCACGGACTCCCGGCCCAACGACTCGGCCCGCAGCACTCCGGAAGGTTGCCCGGCCGTGCAGCCGACAGTTGCCCAAAAGTGCAGCAGGGTCAGGGTGATCAACAGTCGTTTCATGGTGGAAGGCGGTGCGCGGTCGGCGTTATGAGGGACCGGCGGCTGGGTCACCTCTCACTGGCGGAGTCGGGCCCGCCAACCGTTGAGTGCTGCGACTGACTGACGACTTCAACAGTCGGCGCCTCGGTGTGTTCGCCGTCCGGCTCCAGTGGGGGCGACGAAATCTCAGCGTCGATCCCCAGACAGGTCAGACAATCCTGCTCGATGATTGCTCGAATCGAAGCCCGGGGGATGGACGGCAACTGCGTTCCGTGACTGTAGGCGTTGAGCGTGTATAGCGTCTCGATCGTCTTGGCGGGAGTGTTGTACGGGAAGCCGGAGCCGAACAGCAGCTTGTTCATGACGCCGTAGCTCGAAGCGCTCAGCAGAGTATTGTACAGTTGCCAGGGGTGCGAAGCAACGCCGGAGATGTCCGCATAGACATGCTCATGCTTGCCCACAAGCAGCAGCGTTTCGTCGATCCAGGGATGTCCGACCTCGCTGATGACGATGGGAAGCATCGGGAACGCGCGGGCAATCTCATCCCATGGCGCCGGTCGGGCAAACTCCAACACCGCGTCGGCTGTGAGCGCCTCCTGAAGCGTTACGAACAACGGAAGACCAAGATCAGCACACCGTTCGTAGATTGGCATTGCGGCCGAGTGCGCCGGGTGGAAGCC
>JADFFQ010000072.1 GCA_022568135.1 Planctomycetota bacterium
CGTGCTGGGCACGGTCATGTCCGGGCTGGGCAAGGGCATATTCAGCTCGTCCCTGGCCAAGCTGCTCAAAGACAAGGGCCTGTCGGTCGCCCCCATCAAGATGGAGGGCTATCTCAACATCGATTCCGGGACGCTCAACCCCTACCGGCACGGCGAGGTGTTTGTCCTGGACGACGGCACCGAATGCGACATGGACCTGGGCACCTATGAGCGGATGCTCAACCAGAACCTCGCACGGGCCAGTTTCATCACCTCCGGACAGGTCTACGCCCAGATTCTGGAGCGCGAGCGCAAAGGCGGCTTCCTGGGGCGCGATGTCCAGATGATCCCGCACGTGACCGGGCAGGTGAAGCTGCATCTGCGCGAGCTGGCGATGAAGGGCGCACCCGACGGCGGGCCGGCTGACGTGGTGTTCGTCGAGGTCGGCGGGACCGTCGGCGACTATGAAAACGGCTTCTACATCGAAGCGCTCCGCGAGCTGGCCTTCGAAGAGGGCCCGCAATCAACCTGTTTCGTCGCGCTGACCTATGTCATCGAACCGGTGATCCTCGGCGAGCAGAAGTCCAAGGCCGCACAGCTGGGCATCAAGCGCCTCATGGAAGCGGGCATTCAGCCGCACATCCTTGCCTGCCGTGCCCACCATCCCGTCACCAAACCAGTCATGCAGAAGATCGCGATGTACTCCAACGTGCCCATGAATCGCGTCTTCTCGCTCCACGATCGAGCGTCGATCTACACTGTCCCCGAAGCGATGCGGGCTGAGGGACTTGATCGCGAGGTCCTTTCCATCCTTGATCTTCATGATCGTGTCGATTCCGTTCACGAGGACCAGGCCAGGCATCGCTGGACCCAATTCACCGCCAAGATCCGCGCGCCGCGCAAGCACAAGATCACCATCGGGATTACCGGCAAATACACTTCGGTCCGCGATGCCTACGCCTCGATCGACCGCGCGATCGAGCACGCCTCCACGCACTTGTCCGCTGACGTTGATGTGCGGTGGTTCGATACGTCGGAGATCAACGCGTCAAATGTCGCCGGGCAACTCGGAGACGGCAGGGTTCAGGGCGTTATTGTTCCCGGCGGGTTCGGCGAACGTGGGGTCGAGGGCAAGATCGCCTGTGTCGAGTTCGTGCGCACTCACCGCATTCCCTACTTGGGCATCTGCCTGGGGTTCCAGGTGGCGGTGATCGATTATGCCCGCCATGTGCTCGACCTTGAAGGGGCCAACACGACCGAGTTGGACGCGGCGTGCCCCCATCCTGTCATTGCTGAGCTGCCTGAGCAGAAAAGAATAGAAGGGCTCGGCGGCACAATGCGGCTCGGGGGCCAGGAGGTGTTGCTCGAGCACGATTCCCTGGCGTGGTTCCTGTTTCGGCCGGACGATTCGGGAATGGTCCGCCAGCGCTTCCGCCATCGCTACGAGGTCGAGCCGGCCTACATCGACCGGCTCAGCGCCGCTGGGCTGCGGTTCTCCGGCCGGCACCCCGGGCATCGGATCATGCAGGTGCTCGAGCTTGACCAGAGAACGCACCCATATTTCATTGCGGCTCAATTCCACCCGGAGCTGGTGAGCAGACCGCTCCAACCGCAGCCGATGTTCATGGGTCTGATTGCTGGGGCGATCGCATTCGCGAACCCGCAGGCTCCCGCGGAATCATTGCCCGCTGAGGTTCTCCGCTGGCTGCGCCCGCCGCCGCGCGATGGCAAGGCGGCGCCGCTGATTGAAGCCGAGGCTACCGACCAGGTCTCCAAGGCTTGACCGCGCTATGCGTTCGCCTAGACTGCTGTTCTTGCTTGGTTGCTCCTGCCTAACCCCTAACCCCTATCCACTAATCCCTTCCTCAAGGCGATGTAGCTCAGTTGGTTAGAGCGAGGGATTCATAAACCCTAGGTCGGCGGTTCAAGTCCGCCCATCGCCACTTGTAGAACCCCTGTAGTTACAGGGGTTTGTTGATTGCGGACATCCGGCTGGCCGACTCGCCGATCTGGCAAAGTGTCCAGATCGTGTCCAGAATCGTGTTCTGAACGGCCTCAGTTTGCCGCTGCCGGCCTCGATGCCGAGGCCAACGGGGTCACTTGAGAGGCTGCGACGGCCCCACCGACGATGAGCGCTGCGACGAGCTGGGCGACAAACCTGGTGCGCTTGGCGGCACTGTAGCACGACCCTTCACCGCCGCGTTGCGTCATGTGACCCCGGCCCCACCACCACGGCGTTGACCTCACCGCCTCGCCGACTCTCTGTTCGGCTGGCGTGGTGGGTGCGGTTGGTGGAGGGTGGACTTTCGCGTAGGTAGCGGTGAGACCCGAATCCCCCTGACGCGCCACCTACAGTAGATGTATCTTCACCCCCGCGCGACGCCAACTACTGTGTTTCTACAGCCGCCCCTCGCAACCGCGCCGCTTTTTTTCAATTTCAATTTTCAAATCCCGCAAGTGCCGCATGGATTGCCGCCAAACACCGAGCACCACTCGGCCAGCAGCTTCGCCAGGTCGAACGCATCGACACAACCATCCGGCACCTCGGCCGCACCGGAGATGTCGGCGACGGCGAGATTCGCGGGCGTGCAGTTCTCGCACGGCGGGCTCGGCGGGTTCGGGTCGTTGACGCCGGAGCACCACGCGCCGAGCATGGCCCCGAGGTCGAACGCGTCAACGCAACCGTCGGGGAAGCCGGGACCGAGCGGACCGGAGAGGTCGGCGGTGCTAGGCGGCACTTCGCACTCGTCCGGGATGCCGTTGCGGTTGGTATCCTGGCTCATGCCACTTGAGATGGCGCAAGCGTCGCCAACGCCGTCGCTGTCACAATCCTCCTGACCGGCGTTGGGCGTGTTCACGCAGTTGTCGATACAATCTCCCACGCCGTCACCGTCCGTATCGGCAACGCCGCAACCACACTCGCCAGGATCGGTCTTATTGGGATCGTTGGGACAACCATCGCACACGTCGCCAACGCCGTCACCGTCAGCATCAGCCTGGTCGGCATTGGCATCGCTTGGACAGTTATCGTCATCATCCAAAATGCCATCGCCGTCACAATCGTCCGCCAGGTCACATTGGAATTCCAACGCCCCCATGTCAACAACTTCGATAGAATCGCCGTCGCCATCCACGATTCGTGGATGGCCGTCAAGATCAGTTGGCTCGGTCACAACGCTATCGTCAGCGGTGTCGATGCATGGAGATCCGGACGCAAGGGAATAGTTATTATCCACGAACAAAGGGTCGGCATCGATATTGCCCGTTCCGGGGAAACCGCCCTGCACATTGCTGAAGGTCACGTTCGGCGTGCTATTGCCGTCAATAGAACCTTCGGTGTTGCCCCAGAAGATACAATTAGCCACCTGCGGGGTGGCCCCTTGGCGGTTGAACATCCCGTGTCCGATGTTGTCCACAAACGTGCAGTTAGTCACGATGGGCGATGGGTCGTTGTTGCGCATCCCGCCGCCTATATTGCCGAAGAAGAGACAGTTGATGATGGTCGGATTACCAGTGGCGACAGCGTTACCCACATGGTTATCCATGCCGCCTCCGCCAGCACCGGCAATGTTGCCGATAAAGGAGCTGTTGGCGACTGTGGGGTTGCTGTTCTTGCGGTTGCCCATGCCGCCGCCTTCGATTGCCGCGGTGTTCTCGAAGAAGACGCAGTTGGTGATCGTCGGGTGGGAGTCGATGTAGTTTCGCAATCCACCCGCCTGGCCATTAGATGTGTTCTGGATGAAGGTGCAGTTGGAGATCGTCGGGTTGCTGCCAAACTCGTTTTGCATCCCTCCGGCCATCTCCCCGGCAGTGTTATTGGTGAACGTGCAGTTGGTTACTGCGGGATTGCTGCCACTGTTGAACATCCCGCCGCCGCGCTCGGTCGCGGTATTTTCGGTGAACGTACAATTCATCACGGTCGGGTTGCTATTCTCGATTCGCATCCCACCGCCGTTCACGGCAACCCCTCCAGTAATGGTGAAGCCGTCCAGGACCGTGTCTCCGCCCTCACCGCCGACGCACTTCACGACACTGTCCATGAGCCCTGTGCCGTCGATGGTCGTCAAGTTCGGTCCGTCTGAGCTGTGCACGTTCACGGCCTTGCCGTTGAAGTTGATTGCCTCGAAGTAGGTGCCGGGTGCGACGACGATCTCGTCGCCGTTGCTGGCGGCGTCGATGGCCGCCTGAATGGTGGAGGAGTCTCCAGGCACATTGATGATGTCGGCCTGCGCTGCGACCGACGCCAGCATCATGGCGGTAATCACAGCCATGGCCGTGACCGCCCATTTCGCCGATTTGTGCCTCGACGACATGGCTGCACCTCCTGCGGGCGAAGAGGCCGCACTCTTCGGCGGCGTCCTCTTGGCCGGCGGCAGTCTTCTCATCTGCGCGGTCCGACGCATCAACTCCGCCACATCCGCTTCGAGCTTCTCAACACGGTCAGTCAGCGTCCGCTCGCTTCTTCGGCGCCTGTTAGGCGCCGCCGACACCACCAGCCATCGTTGCGCCGCCGGAGCCGCCAATCGCCTCGATGAGGTCGGCGAGCTGACTCGGCCGGTGAGCAATCGGGCCGACAACGATCGTGACCGGCGGAAGGTTGTCGATCCCGAGGTTCACCCAGTGGTCTACGCCTGGGGCGAGACGGCTGGTGTGGGTCGGGAAGAATAACGAACGGCGAGGATTCTCTCGCTCTCTTCTCATACTTTGCACTATGACAGGTCTCGTCGAGATGTCAAGGAAAAACCCGGATTTGCAGGCCCCTACCCACGGCCGGCATCCCGCAACATACTACGATCAAACAACTTATGGCTTCATCAGACCGCCCGGGCAACTTCATAAACGCCGGGCCGAGCCGCAACCTGTACCCCCGGCCGTGGCGAGCCCGCGCCGCCCGGGATTGCCCATCCTGCCAAACTTGACAGCTCGCTTGCGCCTGTTGCGAGCTCTTACTATGGCCTGCCATGTCCGACGACGTCTTGCTCTTCTTCCATGATGCGATGCTTGAGCACGATTCCGGCGCGGGTCATCCGGAACGGCCGGACCGTCTCCGCGCGATCTGCGAGAAGCTCAAGCGTTCGCCGATTCCCAATGTCCGGTGGGCGACACCCCAGCCCGCGGCGCGCGAGGTGATCGAGCAGGTTCATAAGCCGGCATACGTTGATCGGCTTGAAGCACTGCGTGGGCGGACGGCTGCACTCGATGCTGACACCGCCGTTTCGCCGGGAAGCATCCCCGCCGCATACCTGGCAGCTGGCGCGGCGATCGAGGCGGTGAGCGCAGTCGTGACGGGCCCAGCCAAGCGGGCCTTTGCTTTGGTGCGACCGCCCGGCCATCACGCCGAGGCTGACCGTGGCATGGGATTCTGCCTGTTCAACAACGTCGCCATCGCCGCTGCCCATGCCCGCGCTGCGCTTGGCTGTGCGCGCATTGTGATCGTCGATTGGGATGTCCACCACGGCAACGGCACGCAGCACATCTTCGGGGCACGCCAAGACGTGATGTTCTTCAGCACACACCGGTATCCCTTCTACCCCGGCACGGGCAGTGTGGACGAGGTCGGCACCGACCAGGGCGCCGGTTTCACCGTCAACGTGCCGCTTCCCGCCGGATTCGGCGACGGCGAGTACCACGCCATCTTCTGCGAGCTGCTTGTCCCCATCGCAGACGCTTTTGCACCCGATTTGATTCTGGTGTCCGCTGGGTTCGACGCTCACCGCCAGGACCCGCTGGGCGGGATGGCCGTTACCGAGGACGGCTTCGCGGCACTGTGCGCGACCGTATGTGATCTCGCCCACCGACACGCACAAGGCCGGCTGGTCCTGGTGCTCGAAGGCGGCTACGACCTGCCCGCCCTCGCCGACAGCGTCCACGCCTGCATCGGCGTTCTGGGCGGTTCTCCGCACCCTCAGCCACCCCAACCCGACCACGCAGCAGGGACGGTCATCGAACAGGTCCGCGATGCGCACAAACGCTATTGGCCGTTGTAACCGCGCTGCCCACCCACAGGTGTTGGTGCGGCTGAGCCCCAGGGCGTTGCCGGAGACGGGGCTGATCCGGGCCGCGATCGTCCAGTTCTGTCGGGTGGCGGTGCGGCGGGACATCGAGTAGAATAGGGTGTCCAACCCCCCCGCCGGATGACTGCGAGCCCCCCTCTCTAGTTGCCGGCGGGGCTTTTCGTGCGCGGGCAGCGGGCCAAGAATCAGGGCAAATGGTATCCTGGCGGTAATGACACCCAGAAGCCTCTTTCGTCGGTTGATGCTCGCCGTCGGTGCGGCGCTGCTGGCTGGTGGGTGGGGGGCGGCCGCCTTTCCCGATGCCCAACAACAAGCCATCATCGGCATGGCCATCGGTGCCGGACTGATCGGCTTTGCGATTCCACGTCGCCGCAATCGCTCGGATGAGCGCGGCGATTGACACACAGACGAGATCGCGAGCCCGGGCCTGCCGATGGGGCTTTTTGTGCGCGGGCTGCAGGGCACGAATCAGGGCACACGGTATCCTGACGATGCTCCGGGCGGACGCATCCCATGAATCGAGGAGAACCGGCCAATGACGCAACACCACGAGAAGGACATCGCCGACCGGAGCATCGAGCGCCTCCCGCTCAAGGAGGCACACGGCCTCGCCCGGAAGTACGGCGTCGTCGCGGGCGTCGTCGCGTACCGCGTGGCGGTGATCGTGCTGCTGCTCCACCTGGCCTCGCTGGGGAACCACATCATCAAGGGTGGCCTCTACGTCAAGAGTGACGGCCGTCTTTTTGTGCAGGGCAAAGTCACGGTAGAGAACAGTATTGCCGACCCCGTGCGCGTCCAGGTCGTGAGGTAGAATGAACGGGTAGCCGGGTCATTCCCGGCGAGCGGTAGGGCCCACGCCGGCCCTTGTGTGCAACGTGGCCGAAGATGGCCGCGTGTGTCGCGCGACGGCCGCTTCCCGCTACGATACACGCGGGTGGGGTGGCCGAGTGGTTGAAGGCGCCGGTCTTGAAAACCGGTAACGGGCTTGTCTCGTTCGCGGGTTCGAATCCCGCCCCCACCGCTTTCTGAAAGATTCACCGCAGAATCGCAGAGGACGCGAAGGAAGATTCACCACGGAGAACACAGAGGCCACAGAGGAAGAAAGAGGGGAGTGTAAGAGTAGGGTAAAGGAAGCCGTGATCGGCGAGCGGAAGAGGATTCACCGCAGAGTCGCAGAGAACGCAGAGGAAGATTCACCACGGAGAACACAGAGGACACAGAGGTTTGATATTGGAGAAGAGACGGATCGAAAGACTCATGGCGCAAGATCGCGCTGTGCGCTGGCCGGGCAACGGCGCCAGATCATCGCGAACTTCTCTGGCAATCCTCTGTGCTCTGGGTGCCTCAGTGGTGATGAATAATGCAGTCCAGATCGGGATACCTTGCCATGACCACATCGACAACTGAAAGGGACGTCCTGGTTTCCGCCGACGAGGTAAGTCTGCCCGGCACACTGACGGTCGGGCCGCGACCCACCGGGATCGTGGTGTTCGCCCATGGCAGCGGCAGCAGCCGCCTCAGCAGTCGGAACATGGCCGTCGCCCGCTCGCTGGTTGATCGTGGTTGCGCGACGTTGTTGTTCGACCTGCTCACACCCCCGGAAGCGAGCGATCGGCGCAACGTGTTTGACATCGGTCTACTCGGAAGACGAGTACTGTCGGCCACCGGCTGGCTGCAATTGCAAGACGAGGTGCGGGGGCTTGCCGTGGGGTACTTCGGAGCCAGCACGGGGGCGGCGGCGGCGCTGGTCGCGGCGGCCGAGTCGGGCAATACCGTGGCGGCGGTGGTCTCCCGAGGCGGTCGGCCGGACCTGGCCGGCGAGGC
>JADFFQ010000073.1 GCA_022568135.1 Planctomycetota bacterium
CGGTCGCCTCGCCATGGCCCCGCAGGTCGTACAACACGAAGCGATCACATAGCGTCCGCCAGGGCTCGATGCGGGCCAGCACGTCGATCCGCGATTCGCCCCAATCGTGGATGAACACCGCGGTCAAGGAAGGCTGTCGGCTGTCAGCCGCTGATTGCTGACCCCTGACCCCAGACTCCTGACCACTGCACACCTCCCACACCGGCAGCGTCGCGGCGCCGGGCACCTCGAGCGTCCATTCGTCGAACTCCAGTCCCAGATCGTTGGGGTCCACCGGCAGACCCAGCGCGACGGCATAGCCTGCGGTGTGCCTGGGCGGCCGAACCGCTTCACGCGCCACGATCGCCGAGAGAATCACCACCGCCGCCACCAGCGCGACTAAAAGCAGAATCACCAGGCCGAGCAACGCACCCACAGCCCGCAGTGTACTGCGAGGAATACCTGGCATCGTCGAACGCGCTCCCCTTCGGGTCGCGGCTAAACTGACCGGCATGAAAGCGTCGCTGAAGATCGGCAACACGGCCGAGGTCATCGTCGAGGTGACTCAAGCCATGTGCCCCGCGTTCGACGGCATGGTGGTGCATCAGCTCTACTCCACGTGGTCGATGGCCCACCATATGGAGCTGGCGGCCCGCAAGGTGCTCGCGCCGCATCTGGAGGAACACGAGGAAGGCATCGGTTCGCACATCTCGATCGACCATCTCGCACTGACGCCCCTCGGCCACACCGTACGAATCGTTGCAGAGGCAGTCGAGGTGGATAACACCAGCGTCGTGTGCGACGTGTGTGCTTATGATGGTGACCGTCTGATCGGCCGGGGCAGGCAGGTCCAGCGCGTACTGGCGAAAAAGAAGCTCAAGGCGTTGATTGAGCGGGCTGGGTAGGAAGGCCTTTAGCTGTTGGCTGTTGGCTGTTGGCTGTTGGCTGTTGGCCAGAAAAGGGCAACCAATGCAGGATTTTCGCAACCTTGAAGTGTGGCAGCGAGCATATGCGTTGGCCTTGGAGGTATACCGAGCGAGTCGTCAGTTTCCACGGGAAGAGATATACAGCTTGACGAGTCAGGTGCGACGTTGCAGTATCTCCATTCCTTCCAACGTTGCCGAGGGCTGCGGGCGCCAAACCGACGCCGACTTCAAACGATTCTTGCATATTGCAATGGGATCTGCAGCGGAGTTGGAGTGCCAATTGATGCTGATACGCGATCTCAAGCTGATCGACATACCGACGAGCGATCAACTGCTCAACGAGGTTGCAGTCACCAGAAAGATGCTCAACGCGCTCATCCAGCGCCTCAAACAACCTCCTCAGCCAAGAGCCAACAGCCACGAGCTAAGAGCCAAGAGCCCATGACCGAAGAAGCTCTCATCCTCAGCGAAACCGACCGGCACGTCGGCATCATCCGCCTCAACCGCCCCAAAGTTCTCAACGCCCTGAATCCCCAACTCATGACGCAGCTCGCCGAGCAGATGGAAACCTTTGACGGCGACGATGCCATTCACGTCATCCTACTCGCCGGCAGCGAGCGGGCGTGGGCGGCCGGAGCGGACATCGGTGACATGGCCGAGTGCTCTACGCTTCAGATGTACCAGCGTGATCAGTTCGCCACCTGGGATCGATTCAAGCGCATCAAGAAGCCGATCGTCGCCGCGGTCAGCGGGTACGCCCTCGGCGGCGGCTGCGAACTGATGATGCTCTGCGATGTGGTCATCGCCTCGGAAACCGCGCAGATCGGCCAACCCGAGATCAACATCGGCGTGATGCCCGGAGCCGGTGGAACGCAACGCCTCACCCGAGCCGTGGGCAAGGCCACAGCCATGGATGTGATCCTCACCGGCCGGTTCCTGTCCGCTAAGGAGGCCCTGGCGGCAGGCCTTATCAGCCGTGTGGTGCCCAAAGAACATTACTTCACCGAAGCGCTTCGCGTCGCACACGCCATGGCCGCAAAGGGCCCGATCGCTTTGAGGTTGGCCAAGGACGCGGTGCTGAAGGCGTTCGAGACCACACTCTCAGAAGGACTGGAATACGAACGCAAGCTCTTCTACATGCTCTTCAGCACCGAAGACCAAAAGGAAGGTATGCGGGCGTTCATGGAAAAACGCAAGCCGAAGTTCAAGGGAAAATGATCTTCGGGCATAAAGCCGCGGATGCCATCCGCGACTCTTCGACGAAGGATTCTTACCATGCCGGCCACCGCCACCGAGTACGAAACAATCACCGTCGAAACCGCCGATCGCATCTGCACGATCACGCTGGCCCGCCCGGATGTGCTCAATGCATTCAACGATCAGTTGACCTTCGAACTGCAAGACGCGCTGAAGCTGGCCGAGCGCGACGACGATGTGCGCGTGATCGTTATCACCGGCGAGGGCAAGGCCTTCTGCTCCGGCCAGGACCTCGGCGAACTCAAGGAGCGCTACGTGCCCGGCTACGTCCCGCAGCTCGGGCCTGATCTGCGCAAGCGCTATAACCCGATCATCAAGCGCATCCGCGAGATGGACAAGCCGGTAATCGCCGCGGTCAACGGCGTGGCGGCCGGGGCCGGGTGCTCCCTCGCCCTGGCCTGTGATATGCGCATCGCTTCCGAACACGCGTCGTTCATCGAAGTGTTCATCCACGTCGGTTTGATCCCGGATTCCGGCAGCACGTTCATGCTGCCGCGCCTCTTGGGCCTCGGCAAGGCGATGGAAATGTGTTGCACGGGCGAGAAGGTCTCAGCCGACGAGGCGCTTCAGCTCGGATTGGTCAACAGGGTTGTTGGGGCCAATGAGTTGTCCGACGAAACGAATAGATTGGCGAGCAAGCTGGCGGGCCTCCCTGCGAGGGGACTAGCGCTGACCAAGCGCCTGCTCAACCAATCCTTCGACAACGACCTCAACCAGCAGCTCGAAGCCGAAGCATTCGCTCAAGAGACCGCCGGCAAAACCGAGGATCACCACGAGGGCGTCGTCGCATTCCTCGAGAAGCGCAAGCCGGCGTTCAAAGGGCGATGAACGATCCCGTTTAGCCGCGACCCACAGGGGAGCGCTTTCTCCTTCCAGTCACGGAACATGGTTCTCGGTTACCACATCACCTTCACCGCCTACGGCTTCTGGCTGCCCAACGATCCGCGCGGATCATGGTCTGACTTCGTTGGGGCGTGGGAGTTGCTCCGCTTCGGCCGGGCAACCAAGACAAACACTCGTCGCTCGCTCGCAGGGCAGTCGCACGATCTTGACCTGCGCCAAACCGCCAGACGCGCCTTGAAGTACCCGGCGGTACGATTCACCGGTATCGAGGCGCGAGCCATCGCACAGGGCTTCGCCGACCTCACGGTGAAGACACAGCGGACCGTCTGGGCCTGCTCGATCCTGCCGGAGCACGTGCATATGGTCATTGCGAGGCACCGATATCGGGTCGAACATATCGTGAATCAGTTGAAGGGCGCTTCGACAAAGCAGATCAACAATGAGCAACTGCATCCACTGGCCGGATATCCGACCAACCGCGGCCGAATGCCGAAGATGTGGGCGCGCGGCCATTGGAAGGTCTTCCTGAACGCCGCGGCCGACATTCGCCGGGCCATCCGCTACGTCGAAATCAACCCGGTAAAGGAGGGCAAGCAACCGCAGCGCTGGCGGTTTGTGCAACCCTTCGAGCCGCCGCGCGCTCCCCTTCGGGTCGCGGCTAAACAGAGCCATGGCTGAGTGCTTTCCCACCGTCGGCATTATCGGGGCGGGGACGATGGGCGCGGGGATCGCCCAAGTCGCCGCGACCGCCGGCTGGACCGTCGAACTGATGGACGTGGACGAAGCCACCGTGAGGGCCGCAATCGACGGTGTCCACCGGCGGCTTGATCGGCTGGTGGAGAAGGACCACCTCACAGCCGAGCAGCGCGACAAGACAGCCGACCGGTTGCGGGCGGCCACGGGGCCGGACAGCTTCACGTCAAGCCGGTTGGTCATCGAAGCGGTCGTCGAGGACCTCGACGCCAAGGTGAACGCGCTGCTGTCGGTCATCCACGCGCTTTCCAATGACACGATCATCGCGACGAACACCTCGTCCCTGTCGATCAGCCGGCTCGGTCAGGCGATCGGCCAAGGCCGGCGCACGGTCGGCATGCACTTTTTCAATCCCGCCCCGCTGATGAAGCTCGTGGAGATCGTGCGAGGCGACGAGACCGACCCGGCCGTGATCGACGACGCGGCGCGGATCGCGAGCGATTGGGGCAAGACGGCCGTGCGGGCAAAGGACACGCCCGGCTTCATCGTGAACCGCGTGGCCCGGCCGTTTTATCTCGAAGCCTGGCGCATCGTCCAAGACGGGTACGCCCCCGTGGACGAGATCGACTGCATCATGCGCGACTTCGGCGGCTTTCGCATGGGGCCGTTCGAGCTGACCGATCTCATCGGCCAGGACGTCAACGCCGCGACGACACATTCCCTATGGGAGCAACTCGACAGGCCGTCGAGATTGAAGCCGAGCCGATTACAGATTGATCTCGTCGAGCGAGGCGACCTCGGCCGAAAGACCAACCGCGGCGCCTATTCCTACGAAGGTGAAGAACCGATTCCCGCCGTGGCGTTCGACCGCAGACCACTCGTCGCGTCGAAGAAGTTGCAAGACGTGATCCGTATGTTCATCGACGGTGCGACCAGGCAAAGCGGCTCGGAACTGGAGCAATATGTTTTTGCCCGCATTCTCGCCGCGATCATCAACGAAGCGGGCTGGGCGCACCGGGACGGCGTGGCGAGCGAATCGGACATCGACATCGCAATGAAACTTGGCACGAACTACCTCAAAGGCCCTTTCGAATGGGCCGAGCAGATCAGCGGCCCCCGCGTCGCGGCCCTGCTTGCGGCGCTGAACGAGACCGTCGATGACGACCGCTTCTCTCCGGCGGAGTCGCGTCGATGAGCCGCGCGCCGTATCTGATCGCGAAGCCGCAAGCGGCCTATGACCGCACGACGGCGAGGCGAGTCCCTATCATTCCCCCATGCGACGAGCGGCCATCATCACCGCTTTGCGTACTCCCGTCGGGCGCTATGGCGGAGCGCTGGCGGCGGTCCGCCCCGACGATCTCGCCGCACTGGTCATCCGCGAGGTCGTTGAGCGGTCGGGGATCGACCCCGCCGTCATCGACGACGTTTACTTCGGCGCCGCCAATCAGGCCGGGGAGGACAATCGCAACGTGGCCCGCATGGCGGCGTTGCTGGCCGGGCTTCCCGACAGTGTGGCCGGGTGCACCATCAACCGTTTGTGTGCCTCGGGGCTGGATGCGATCAACATCGCGGCCCGGATGATCGAAGCCGGCCACGGTGACGTCTTCATCGCCGGGGGAACCGAGTCGATGAGCCGCGCGCCGTATGTCATCGCGAAGCCGCAAGCGGCCTATGACCGCACGCCTGAAATCTACGACACCACGATCGGCTGGCGGTTTACGAACCCGAAGCTCGCCGAGATGTACGATCCGTACTCCATGGGCGAGACAGCGGAGATCGTTGCCCGCAAATACCACGTTTCGCGCGACGACCAGGATCGCTTCGCTCTGGCCAGTCAGCGGAAATGGGCTTCGGCGAAGGCTGCGTGCAAGTTCGACCACGAGATCGTGCCGGTCGAGGTCCCGCAGCGCAAGGGTGACCCGGTGGTGGTCGATACCGACGAGCACCCCCGGCCGGACACGACGCTCCAGAAACTGGCCGCACTTCGCCCCGCGTTCGCCAAGGATAACCAGGGCACGGTGACGGCGGGTAACTCCTCGGGCATCAACGACGGGGCCGCGGCGGTGCTGCTGGTGGAGCGCGAAGCCGCCAAGCGGCTGGGGCTGGAGCCGATCGCCTACGTCGGCCCGTCGGCCACAGCTGGGGTGGACCCAAGCTGCATGGGCATGGGCCCGGTGCCCGCGACTCGCAAGGTTCTGCAACGGGCCCAGATCAACCTTAACGATGTCAATGTCATCGAGCTCAACGAAGCGTTCGCCGCCCAGGCCATCGCGTGCATCCGCGAATTGGGCCTCGATGATGCGATGGTCAACCCCAACGGCGGGGCGATCGCCATCGGCCACCCCCTGGGTTGCACCGGGGCGCGGCTGGTCACCACGCTAGCGCACGAGATGCACAGGACCAAGGCTGCCCGAGGACTGGCTACACTGTGTGTCGGCGTGGGCCAGGGCGTAGCCACGCTGGTCGAAGGAGTTGACGCATGAGCGGAAGCGCGAATGTCGGTGTACACGTCGATCACGCCCGGGATGAAGATCCGGCGAAGCTGGCCGAGTTCGAGGCTCGTATCGACGCCGGCGAGCTCCTGGAGCCGGACGACTGGATGCCCCAGGCCTATCGCCAGGGCATGCTCAAGATGGCTGAGCACCATGCCAACTCCGAGATCGTCGGGGCGCTGCCCGAGGGCGAGTGGATAACTCGCGCTCCGAGCCTGCGACGCAAGCTGGCGCTGACGGCCAAGGTGCAGGATGAGGTCGGCCACGGCCAGATGCTCTATCGCGTCTCGCAGGACCTGGGCAAGAGTCGCGATCAGATGCTTCGCGATCTGATCACGGGCAAGACCAAGTATCACAACGTCTTCAACTACCCCGCCCCGACCTGGGGCGACATCGCCATGATCCAATGGCTCATCGACGGCGCAGCGATCATGAATCAGAAGACGCTGGCTGACGGAGCTTATGGCCCGTATGTCCGCACCATGAAGCGGATCAACATGGAGGAAGCGTTCCACTTCAAGAGCGGTGAGGACATGGTGCTGACGTTGATGAGCGGCACAAAGACGCAGCGCCAAATGGGCCAGGAAGCTTTCGATCGGTGGTGGTATCCGGCGTTGATGTTCTTCGGCCCGCCGGACAAGCCCCACGCTGAACAACTCCCCCCGATGCGGTGGCGAATGAAGACGGTCACGAACGACAACCTGCGCCGACGGTTCATCAACCGCTTCGCCCCGGCCGCCATCGACCTCGGGCTGAAGATCCACGTGGTCAAGAAGGATGACAAGGGCATGGTGATCGAAAAGAAACCGGATGAGAACCTCCGCCTCGATGAGACCACCGGCGACTGGTCGTTCACCCAGCCGGATTGGGATGAGTTTTATCGAGTGATCCGCGGCAACGGCCCGTGCAACGCCAAGCGCCTCGCTTTGCGACGATTCTCCTACGAACAAGGCCGATGGGTGCGCCATGCGATCCTGCGCGGTAATGCAGGATTACCCCCAGCGGCGTAACTCTGATGTCAAACGTCCGCGAACAATCTCACCCGTCCAATGGCGACCTGACCTCGCCGGCTGAAGGCGACCTCAAGCCTTACGTGGTCTTTACCCAGCTCAACCGAGGCGATCCGCACATGTACGCGGGGTGCGTCGATGCGGCCGATCAGCAGATGGCGCTTCAGTTTGCGCGCGAGCACTACGGTCAGGATCAGAAGTGTGTCAACATCTGGGTCGTGCCCAAGGAGGCTGTCACCGCCACCAACTACGACA
>JADFFQ010000074.1 GCA_022568135.1 Planctomycetota bacterium
AGCCGCCATTGAACTAATCTATTGGACCCCTGGTGACGGCACCAAGATCGAATGGACCCGAAAGATCAGCGATATCACGCCGGGATCAACGGTCGGCGTGGAAACCGACGAGGGCGACTCGGTGAAGATCAATGTCACAAGGAATGTACTATGGAACTTCACAGGCTCCATCGTCGATATCCAACCGAACCCGCCTCGGTCAGAGCACATTGCTGGTCTTCAGGTCGGTGACGAGGTTACGTTTGGTGAGCCGAATCTGATATTTGTGTTCTCGCTTCCCAAGCAGTCAACCGGTTGACCGGGCGGTGGGAGGTATGTAACTGTGGGACGCTGCGTTCCCGCGTGCATCTGCCGCGCGTCTTTCATACACCGCTAACTTGACAACCCCGCCGCTCTGCCACACTCACCACATCCTTGAACGCCTTACGTCTCGCCGGGACGTTTGGACAGCGAGCCTAGATGTGGGTGTGCGGCTGGCGTTGGCGTGTCCGTTACTCTCAGGCATTCTCTTTGTGGGACTTATCCGACCTCAACACGATGATCACGATAGACAAGCCGACCATTGTCAAGAGCCCCCCCTCTACCATCTTCACCCTCATGTAGCTTTCTCGGTCGACCCATTGTTCACCAGTTACCTCATACTCGACGAGGATAGGGAAGACGCCCTCCTTCGGTGCTGTCAACCCACGGTAGAACATCCTGCTGCCGCCCCAAAGGCAAAATGCTCCGACGGCGAGCCATACGATCGTCCCCTTGTGCTTTACTAGAAACATAGACCCTCGACCTGCCTCCCTGCATCGCGTGCCCCTGTACTGACCGTCCACCATACAAACGGCGCGTCGAAAGTAGTAGCGATTGATACGGGGATAAGCAACCTTCGCATGAGGGTATGATACAAGATCACCCGTCCTCCCACTCCACCCCAACCAGCACACCCAATTCATACACCGCTTCGTACAAGTTCGGGCTCGCCACCTTCCACCAGTGCTTCTCGTCCGAGGCGTCCACCAGCCACATTAGCCTGCCGGTCTCACGGTCGAGGTACTGACAGGTGCCGGTGTGCAGGTGCAGCACCTTGCCCATCGCGTCGAGGAGCGAGCTGGCGAAGTAGTTGGTCATCGTGTGAACAGGATACCGCAGTGAGCGCCGCAGACATTGCACATGGCGTGGAGGGTTTCGCAGGCGACGCGGGCGGCTGTTCTCCGGACAACCGGGCTGCACATGGCAGATGCTATGCTGAACCCATGAATGACTCGAAGCGATCACTGCGCGGTCGGGTTGGAACACCGGACCGTGTTCAGCGGCTCGTCATCGGCCTGATCCTCATGGGCCTCAACGTCACCGGGCTCATGCTCCATCCCGAATGGCTCAAGTGGGCTGCTCTTTTGGTGCAGGTCGAGCTGGTCGGCACCGCGCTGATTGGTTGGTGCCCACTGTATTGGTCGTTCGGCACGCATTCGTGTTCGATGCGTTGATGACGCGGCGGTCCCGAATGATCCGATCGAAAGCAGGCGGTGTGTTCACCGGGTCTACATTGCCGGCGGGACGACGTAATACCCTGCCCAGGCGGAGAGGACGTGCCCGAGGAATTGCGCATCCTCTGGCCTGGACACGAGGTGATCAGCCTCTCCCAGCGAGACGAAACTCTTGGGGTGTTTGGCGGCCTTGAAAATCTTCTCTGCGTTCTCGATGCCCACGATCGTATCGAGGGGAGAGTGAAAGACCAGCAGCGGCCGTTTGAGCTTGCCGATACGATCAGCCAGGTCGTGTTCTTCGAGATCCTTGATGAACTGCCGGCTGATCTTGAAGGGCCGGCCGCCGATGGAGACCTCGGCGACATCGCCATCACCAAACGCAGCGCCCGTCAGCAGATGCCTGATATGCACCGGGTCAGCGGGAGCGCCGATCGTGGCAACGCATGTGGCGCTTGGAATTGAAGCAGCCGCCGCCAGCACCGCCGCACCGCCGAGACTGTGACCGATCAAGACGGCGGGAGCTGCGTACTCGCGCTCAAGAAACGCGGCTGCCGCGACAAGATCGGCCGTATTGGTGGTGAAGGTGGTCTTGGCGAACTCGCCTTCGCTCTGCCCCAGGCCGGTGAAATCGAATCGCAGCAAGGCGATGCCTTCGCCGGTAAGCTGTTTGGCAATGTTGCGAATCACCCCCAGCGATTTGCCGCAGGTGAAGCAGTGGGCGAACAGCGCGTAGGCCTTCGGATCCTCATCCGGCACATCAAGTAGGCCAGAGAGTGCCGTCCCGGCTGCGCTGTCAAACTCGGCGCGTAGTGTTTGCATTCGGCTATGCTAATCGACCCGTGCGGGCATCGTGGTGGAGCGCGTCATCCATCAGCCTCACGCCCCCAGCCGCACTTGGGGCAGCCGTGGGCGTGGTCGCCACGGATGTTGTAAACACACTGGGCAGTGGCCTGAAACTTGACCGTCTCCATAGCGGACCCAAGGAGCCGCGGTGGCGCGACCTGTACTACCGGGTGCGCGATCCGAGCCTGTTACCCACAAGGAATCAACAGGTGCAGTCGGTTGGACTTCCGCAATGTCGCCGATCGGTGTATTCTGCGCGGGCCAAAGCCGCTGTACATTGCACGGCCGGGCCAGGCGCGGCCCCGAACCCAAGATTGCCCTCTGTGCGCCATGGGGGGGCACAACACGAAAGGACCAGAACCATGCCCCGCCTTAATCCAGTTGATCCGACCCACGCCGAAGGCAAGGCCAAGACTTTGCTTGACGGCGTTCAAAAGAAGTTGGGCACGACGCCGAACTTGTTGCGCACCATGGCGCTCTCGCCTGCGGTACTCGAGGCCTACTTGAGCTTCGGCCAGGCACTCAGCGGCGCCAGCATTAGCGCTGCGCTGCGTGAGCAGATCGCACTGGTCGTCGCGAACACCAACGGCTGCCAATACTGTGCTTCAGCCCACACCGCGATCGGAAGGAATCTCGGTCTTGACACGGTCGAACTCACGGCGAACCTGGAGGGGTCCTCCAGCGATCCCAAGGTGGAAGCGGCGCTGCAGTTTGCGCGCAACATCGTGGCCAAACGCGGCTTGGTCAATGATGCGGAGGTGAAGCGGGTCCGCGACGCCGGCTACACCGATGGCGAGATCGCCGAGATCATTGCGGCTGTCGCGGGGACGATCTTCACAAACTACTTCAACCACATCGCGCAAACCGAAATTGACTTCCCCAAGGTGGACATCGGGCAGCCGGTGATGGCATAAGTCCAGTCAATCCACTGAGCCGGCCCGACTATCCCGGCTACGGCAACAGTTTGATGCCATCGCTGGAGGAGTTCGACTACACGTTCGATCGGATGGCCGAGCTTGGCCTGCGCCCCTTCCGCAAGACGGTGCGCATCGTTCTCTGCGGTCGGGCGGACAGCCCTAATGACCACCGATGTTACGCTACGGCCTTGTCAAGCTCAGTCACAAAGTCGTGCTTCGAGGTCACGCCGACGAACTTGCGAAGGATTTGTCCGTCCTTGAAGAGCATGACGGTGGGGATGGAGCTGATCTCCAGCTCCATTGAGACGTTGTGATTGGCGTCGGTGTCCACCTTGCCTACCTTGACCCTGCCGGCGTAGTCCTCGGCCAGCTCGTCGATCGTGGGGGCGATCATGTGGCACGGCTGGCACCAGTCGGCCCAGAAATCCACGAGCACGGGCTTGTCCGAGGAGAGCACTTCCTGCTTGAAGTTGTCGTCAGTGAATTCCAGAACATTCTCATGAGCCATGGTGAAGCTCCCTTTCGTTTAGAGGGTCTTGTTGCGTCCGGCGGAGGCGCTGGTTTTCAGCCTCCAGTTCCACGATTCGATTGCGAAGCTGCTCCACAAGGGGCGAGATCTCCTCGGACGTGAAGCGCTGCGTGATGTGCTGCGGGCAGTTGACGTCCCATGCCTCGACATGGAAGACAAACGCTCGCTGGGGCGTGCCGGGGTAGTTGGGGTCGGCGAGTCGTTCCAAAAGCTCCGGGTCCTCGTCGATCACTTCACCCCAGCCCCAGATCTTCACCCGGCGGCGGTTGGCGTAGTCCATGAGGAAGATGAAGGCCTGATTGTTGTCGCTCAGGTTGCCGACGGAAATATACTGGCGGTTGCCGCCGAAATCCGCGAAAGCCAGCCTCCGGTCGTCCAGTACCTTGAGAAAGCCGGGCGGGCCGCCACGATGTTGAATGTACGGCTGGCCTGCGGCGCTGGCGGTGCCGAGGTAGAACGAGTCGCGCCGGGCAATAAACTCGCGCAGATCGTCGGTGATCTTCTCCGCCCAGCCACGGCCGCGCTCCATGTTGGCGTAACCGTTGCGCGACCCGAGTTGGCTTTGGACCGCCTTGACCGCCGGCGTGAAGGCAACGTCGCTTACATATTGTGGTGTAGCTTGTGTCATCGTTCGATATCCCGTTGGCTACCGCTCGCATTCCTGATTTCGCGCGGATCTGCGACTCGAAACGGCCGTCTGGGCCTAACGGCGACGACCGGCAGGCTACGCTCCGCCCGCGGTCTAGGCAGCGACGCCGGCTGTTCCGTCACCACCGGCCGCAACACCGCCGTCCACCGGAAGAATCACGCCGGTGACCCACGAGGCATCGGCGAGGTAGAGTACAGCGTCGGCGATATCGCTCACCTCGCCGTAGCGACCCAGCGGTTGCATCGCGTGGAGCGCGTCCCGCTGCTCGTCGCTCAAGTCGCCGTAGAGCGGCGTGGGGACGATCCCGGGCGCCACCGCATTCACACGAATATTGTCCGGCGCCAGCTCAATGGCCAGACTTTTCGTGAGCGCGTTGATGCCTCCCTTGGCTGCAATCGGCGCGCTGGACGGAATCGCCTTGACGCCGTTGAGCGCGAGGATCGTCGTGATGTTGATGATCGTTCCGCCGTCGTTGCGCCGCATCTGCTGGGCCGCCGCTTGCGATCCGAGAAACGTGCCGCGAAGATAGCCGAGGTACCCATCCAGCTCGTCGGCGCTGTAGTCGGTGAATGGCTTGGCCTCAAAGATTCCCGCGTTGTTGAAAAGCACATCGAGTCGGCCGAACCGTTTGACCGCGAGATCCACGAGCTGTTGGCCGGTCTGGGCCTGTGTGATGTCACCGGGTGCAATCGCGATCTGGTCCGCATGCCCGAGCTGCTTGGCGGCATCTTGCAGCTTCGCTTCGGTGCGCCCGTTGAGCACGACGTTGTCGCCGCGATCAAGGAAGGCTTTAGCGACGGCGTAGCCGATCCCGCTGCCGGCCCCGGTAACGATGATGGTCTTTGAGGTAGTTGCGTCGCTCATTGTTCTACTCCTTGTGTGTTTGAATGCGTTTTGAATTCGAGACCGAGAACAGCCCGGGGAACCGGCTAGGTTCCACGAGCCGAAGGAGGAGACCTCAGGCTGCGGTCGGGTGGCGGACTTGCACGCGTGGGAAGTCCACCTCCGCCTGTGCGACGTGGTTGAAGTAGTTGGAAAAGAGGTTTAGCGCCACCGTCGCCACAAGCTCCGCGATATCTCCGTCAGTGTACCCGGCGTCTCGCACGCGCTGCAGGTCGTCGTCGCTGACCCAGCCGCGTTCGATGACGAGCCGCCGCGCGAACTCGAGCGCCGCTTGGGTCTTAGAATCACGACTGAGGGAGTTGAGGTTGGCGCTGAGCTCGTCGTCATCGAGGCCGAGCTTCCTGCCTACGGCGGTGTGGGCTGATGCGCAATAGCCGCAGGAGTTCTCACCGGCCACGGCTACGGCGATCTGCTCGCGAAGCTTAGGGCTGAGGTTTGCACCGCCCAGCGCTTTTCCGAAGCCGAGGTAGGCGTCCAGCACGGCCGGCGATTGGGCCATTGTGCGCATCAGGTTCGGGGTCATTCCGAGCGTCTTCTGCACACCATCGAGAAGAGCGGTTGCCCTACCGTCAGCCTTGGCGGGATTGATGGGGTTGATTCGAGGCATGGTTGATCTCCTTGGTTGAATGTCTATCTCGAACTCTGTGCTACGTTTAGCCAGCATTGTCGAACGGATCTTCCTGAACTCTTCGCCAAAGACGGCCGACGGCCGGCCTCCTCCGTCAGTCCTATCCTGCCAGCCTCAAGCCGCTGCAGACCGCGCCCAGGCATTCCGCTCGCTTGCGTTGTTCCTTGCGGTACTCGCGGTCGATGAAATCGACGAACTTGGTCATGGCGTCGACTCCGGACGCCTCGACGATATCGGGGCGGTAGACGGAGGGCGCGTTGATGTCGTAGAAGTAGCGATGACCATCGGAAGACTCGATGTACTCCACCCCACCAACGTCCAGCCGCGCCGTTCGGACGATCTCGCGGGCCTCGGCAACGGCAGCAGCAGGAATGTCGGAATAGTGCTCAAAGTCCACCGCAGGCTCACCGTCTCCCTCGGATTGGCCAGCGGGCGGGCGCTCACAGCCGTCAGCAGGGCACAGATTGAAGGTGTTCACCGGCCGCACTCTCAGGGCGAAGAGAAACTCCCCGTCCACGAACTCGGTGCGGACGATGGTCCCGTCGGCCGGGGTAATGAACTCCTGGAGGAGCAGAACGTGATCTGGTCCGAACAGCTCGTCTTCGTTTCGCAGCAGATACTCAAGGTACTCACGGCTTGGAACGTATCGTACGTACGCGCCGCTTCCGCCGGTATCGGGCTTGAGGATGGCGGGAAATGGAAAGCGGTGGACCAGCGATCGGACCGCTCCCCGGTTGTTGAAGACGGCCGTCTTCGGCGCCCGCAGGCCAAGGCTGCGAATCAGCAGGTGTTGGGCCATCTTGCTGGTCTCGACCTTGAATGACGCGGCGCCATTGATCACACGCTTGCCGGAGCGCTCGAGCGTCTCCAGCCAGCCCGTGGCCAGCCGAATCGCCGACCCGTGGCCGCGAAGGTATGAGCTGGGGCTGACCCGGTTGATGACCAATGGATAGTCGTCCGGTGCGTCTAGCAAGAATGCGGCGTCGTCGAGGTTGATCTCGTGGTAGGGAAGGCCGCGGAAATCCAGCTCGCGAAACAGTCCCTCCATCCATTGGCGGTTTTCATAGAGGACGGCGATCCGCTCATCACCTCCACCTGCCCGCTTCCACGCTGCCTCCGAGTCAAACCCGTAGTCGGGGCTCCCATTGCGCGAGGGTTGGCCGATGGCTCGTTCGCCCGCGCCGAAGGTTCCCTGTGTGCTGAAGGTTGATCCTGCAGATCCGCGGACAGCGAGGCCCAGGCCTCCGCCGCTTGACGCCTCAGTGACCAGTACGGCATTTCTGTCTGTTGTGGTGACCATTGTTTGGTTCCTGCTTTGTGAGTCGTTCCTTGTACCGAAGTCTAATTCTGGAACATTCATTCCATAAAGCGTCAAAAAATTTTCGCGTCAGGCCACGGCGGACAGCGTGACGTTGAGGATGTCCTTGATCGTTGACCGGCCGGCCGACGCTTTGCCCATGACGACGAGGCCTTGGAGGGTGCAGCTCAGGAAGCGGG
>JADFFQ010000075.1 GCA_022568135.1 Planctomycetota bacterium
CCAACCACCATCGACGGGAAGCAACGATTCCTGTGCATCAGCGACACGCTCCGGGCCCTACAAACGATCGGCATCCGACCGTGGCCGGTTCACTATCAACCGCCCGAGAATCTCAAACATCGAATCTGCCACCGCGGAATCTTAGGGGCCGGCTTGCCCGAGAGCGTCTTGGAGCGCCCCGGCCGCCTGGCCTAGCTCATCGGAGCTACAGCTCACCATGAGGTAGATCAAGTCCCCGTCGCTGTAGATCCAAACCTCTCGGGAGAATCGCTCGCCCGCGGGGAACTTGTGCCAGTTGTCGGGCTGTAGTGGGACGACGGCGCCATTGTTCAACACGGAGTAACCGCCGTCATCCCGCACAACGAAGACGCTCAAGATGGCCGGGCCGGAACCCTGATTCTCGCGCGTGAAGATCAAGTGGCCGGAGCGCTTGCTGGCCGGTACACCGCAGAATCCGCCGCCGAAGAACTCCCAGCCTCTTTCGTTGAGGCGGTCGGTGAGCGGGACGGCGCTGACCGTCGCTCCGAGCCAACTGCTCAATTCCGCCGCCGCAAGGTGCGGGTCGCGGAAGGTGGCCTTGTTCGCTCGGGCATCGCCGTTGTCGGCACAGCGGCCGTGCTCAGTCGCCACGAACGGCACCGCATCGGCCACGAGGTCCACCAACTGGGGGCGACGCCATGCGTCGATCGGCCGGCCGAAGATTCCGAACAAGACCGCCCCGGCCACAAGGGCCAATGAGGCGGCGACCGCATAGATGTTGGCTCGGCGGGGCGCGTGAAACCACGAGACGAGCGACCGCGTGCTCGCGGTGGTGGCCGGCGGCGGTTTGCTTTGGCGGCTGGCGAGCTGCCCAGCGCTGCTCTGGGGCTCGTCCGCCGCTGCCGCTGCCCCGGCAAGCCTCTGATGGATGCCACTGGCCAGCTCCGGCGGCGCACAGCGGCATTGGACCTGCATGACTGCGTGTACGTGCTGCTGCAGCTTGCGTTCAAACTCGACGCGGGCGCGATCCTCAGGATGCTGGTGCAGGTGCTCTTGGAGCTGATCGACCTGCTCCTGGGAGAGCTCCCCGTCACAGTACAGGCGGATCATCTCGGCCGTCAATTCTTCGCTCATTGGCCAGCTACCCATTCGTTGGACCGGTCGTCGATGATCGTAGATAAGCGTCCCACCGAGGCTACCCAATTGCCATGTCAACCGCCGCTGCGCCCGGTTTCTTCGGCCAAATCCGCCAACTGATCGGCCAGAATGCTGCGGGCCCGGTGAAGGCGGCTCATGACCGTACCAATCGGAATGTCCTGAATCTTCGCGATCTCTCGGTACTTGAGCCCTTCGACCCCCCACAACAGCAGCACCGTCCGGTATTCGGGGCGTAGGTCCTCGATCGCGCTCTTGAGACGTTCATCGACGAACTCCCAATTCAGGCTGCCAAGGTCCCAAGCCGGGGCAGGCTGGTCCGGTCCCGGAGTGTCCGCAATCGCGCCGTGCAACTCATCGACCGGAACCGGGACGCGCTTAGCCGTCGCCAGGCTCGTGTAGAAGACGTTGTGCAGGATCTTGAACAGCCACGGCCGAATGCCGCCACCCCGCTCCTCGAAGCGGTCCGCGACCCGCAGCGCCTTGAGATACGTCTCCTGCACAAGGTCCGATGCTTCGCTGGGATGACGCACGAGCTGCATCGCCATGCGAAAGACGGCATCAAGATGCTCCAGGGCCAGGCTCTCGAATTGTTCGCGATTCACCGTCGTATCCAGCTTGGAGCGACACCAGGCACGCATCATCCGCTGTTGGAGGGTCTCTGGCAAACGGCCACGCCGCTTGGCGGGCATGCGCAGCCGGTCGAACAGGCCCAGGTGGCGCAACTCTGCCTCGGCCCGGTGCCGCGAACGACCACCCCGACCGATGGTTTGTACGTGGTGCGTCGGGACTGATTTCAGCATTCAACCGTACAATGCCCGACCATGCCCAAGCGTATCTACATCACCACGCCCATCTACTACGTCAACGACAAACCGCACATCGGCCACGCCTATACCACCACGGTTTGTGATGTCTATGCGCGGTTCATGCGGTTTGCCGGATGGGATGTCTTCTTCCTCACCGGCACCGACGAACACGGCATGCGGATCGAGAAGGTCGCCACAGGGCGGGCCATGAGTCCACAGCAACTGGCCGACGAAAATGCCGTCGCATTTCAGCAGTTGAGTCCTCTGCTGGGGTTCACCAACGACGATTTCATTCGCACAACCGAGCCCCGCCACGTTCGCCAGGTGCAGACATTCGTCCAGAAGCTCGTGGACACCCAAACCGTCTATCTCGGCGAGTTCGAGGGCTGGTACGACGAAGGCCAAGAGGAGTACATCCCCCAAACAAAGGCCAGGGAGCTTGACTACCGATCGCCGGTCAACAATCTGCCGCTGGTTCGGGCCAAGGAGCACAACTTCTACTTCCGGCTGAGCGCATTTCAGGGGCGTCTGGAGAGCCTGTTTGAGAAGAACCCGGACTTTGTGCGCCCCGAGGCCCGCCGCAACGAGGTGCTTGGCCGGCTGCGAGAGGGATTGCAGGATGTCCCTATGAGCCGGACCAATTTCACCTGGGGCGTGCCCATGCCCCACGATCCCGGCCACGTCATCTATGTCTGGATCGATGCCCTGATGAACTACATCACCGCCTTGGGGTTGGGCGAACCGGACAGCGACGCCTATCGCCAGCGCAGCAAATACTGGCCGGCGACCTACCACATCATCGGCAAGGAAATCCTCTGGTTCCACGCCGTCATCTGGCCGGCGGTCCTCATGGCCCTCGATCTGCCGCTTCCAAAGTGCGTCTACGCACACAGCTTCTGGATCCGCGAAGGCCAGAAGATGTCCAAGTCGTTGGGCAACTTCATCGACCTGACAACCATCAAACAGTACGTGGACAGGTACGGTCTGGACGCCTGGCGATACTACATGGCGACCCACGGCCCGCTCGGCGCCACGGACGCGGATTTCAGAGCCGATCACTTCCATACCGTCTACAACACCGACCTGGCGAACACTCTGGGCAACTGCGCCAGCCGAACCGCTGCGATGATCAACAAGTACTTCGACGGCTTCGTGCCGGCCGAAGCCGGACCTAACGAGTCCGCCTTGGCGGACGAGGAAGGTCCGGATGACCTGCACAGGCCCATCGCCGATCACGACTGGCCGGCGATTACGAAAGAAGCGGTGAGCTCGAGCACCGCCGCCATGGAGAAGATTGATCTCGCACGGTCCATTGGTTGTGCGATCGGCCTGGTCCGCAAGGTCGATGCGTTCATCAACCTGACCGAGCCGTACAAGCTGGCCAAAGACGAGAGCAAGCGTGGCGAGCTTGGGGCGATACTTTATCAGTGCCTTGAAGCGGTGCGCATCGCGTCATTGCTGCTGTGGGCGGTGATGCCGGGAAAGATGAGCGAGCTGTGGAGCGCGTTGGGATTGTCGATTGAACCAGACGCGGGCAGGCTTGCCGAGCTGGCCGAGTGGGGCGGCCTTGAGCCCGGCTGCCGCGTGCGCAAGATCGCCCTCTTCCCACGGGTCGATACGCTTAGCGTCATCGAGGGCGCAGCCTGAGATCGGCTGATTGTTTACCGGCAGGAGCGCGGGATCACCGCCGCGCATCTGCGTGCGGGGCTATCATCATCCAGCCTTGGGCCCGGCAACTGCGGTCCTTGTCCAGAGCAAACAAAGGAACACGTGTCATGTCCACTTCGCCGACGCTGGCCGAACCAAAATCCGACCTCTCCACCGCTCAGCCCGCTGCCGGCGGCGAGATTTCCGCCGAAACGTTGCAGCGCTTTGGGGCCGAGTTCGGGGCTGAACCCGCCTACCGCATCGCCCAGAACGCAGTTACTCAGACCACGGTCGATGACGTGGCGCTGAACCGTGCCGTCGTCACCAGCACCGACCACACCTTCTCGCATCTGCTCGATGACTGGGAGGTCACGAATCAGAAAAAGTCCGGCCGGTGCTGGATGTTCGCCGGCCTCAACCTGTTCCGCGTTGGGGCGATGAAGAAGATGAACCTCAAGGAGTTTGAGCTCAGCCAGAACTATACGCTCTTCTGGGACAAGCTCGAACGAGCCAATTTCTTCTTCGAAGCGATCATCGAAACCGCAGACAAACCGGTCGATGACCGCACCGTGGCATTCCTGCTCGAACGGCCGCTGGATGATGGCGGGCAGTGGAACATGTTCATCAACATCATCAAGAAGCACGGCCTCGTGCCCAAGGCATTCATGCCAGAGACCGAAAGCTCCTCAAACACCAGGCAGATGAACAATATTCTGCTTGCAACGCTCCGTAAGGGCGCAAAGAACCTTCGTGATCTACGGGCCAACGGAGCGCCGATCGAAGCAGCCCGCGCCGCCAAGCTCGAGATTCTTAAGGTCGTCCACCGCATCCTCTGCATTCACCTCGGCACGCCGCCGGACCGCTTCGACTGGCAGTGGAACGACAAGGACAAGAACTTCCATCGCGACGGCGAGATGACGCCGCAGCAGTTCGCCGAGAAATACGTAGAACTTCCCATCGATGAGTATGTGTGTCTTGTGCACGACCCCCGCGACACCAGCCCAATCGGCCGGACGTTCACCGTGCAGCACTTGGGCAACGTCGTCGGCGGCGAGATCGTCAAGTACCTCAACGTCGAGATCGACCTGATGAGGGACATCGTCATGCGAACGATCATGGACGGTGAGCCGGTGTGGTTCGGCTGCGATGTCGGCAAGATGATGCGCCGCGACCTGGGGATCTGGGACGCCAACCTTTTCGAGTTCGACAATCTCTATGGCACGACGTTCGCCGTCGACAAGGAGGCCCGTCTCAACTACCACCAGACCCTCATGACCCACGCCATGCTCTTTACCGGCGTCGATGTGGTCGATTCCCGGCCACGGCGCTGGCGGGTCGAGAACTCCTGGGGCGATGAGATTGGCAAGAAGGGCTTCTTCGTCATGAACGATTCGTGGTTCGGCGAACACATGTTTGAGATCGCCGCACGAAAGAGTGCTCTGCCGGCAGACCTGCAGGAAGCGGTCGATCTCGAGCCGATCGTCCTGCCGCCGTGGGACCCCATGGGATCACTGGCGCGGTAGCAATTAGCCCCCGGCTTGCCGGGGGTTTGGCGTGTAGTTACAGGAGTATGTCCGCCACGCCCAGCGCGCCGAGCAGGCAACTGATAACCCCGTTGATGGTGAAGAACGCCAGGGCGATCTTGGTCGTGCCCCACCGCGCGACGGTGAGGTGTTCGTAGGTCAACAGCCCGAACATTACAGCGACCCCGATTGAGAACAGCCAGGCGAAGCGCGGATCGAGCCACGCCGCTGCGATCAGGCACACCACGGCCGCCGTGTGCAGCACCCGGCTGACCCACATCGCGCCGCCCGTTCCGAGCTTCATGGGCATACTGAAGAGCCCTTGCTGCCGGTCAATCTCGACATCCTGCAGGGCGTAAATGATGTCGAACCCGGCGACCCAGCACAGCACCATGCCCGCGAGCAGCCACAAGGCCGGCTGGTGGAATACTGCCTGTGGCTCGACTGCAATCGCCGCCGCCAGCGGGCTGATCGCCAGCGATGATCCCAGGTGCAGATGAGACAGGGACGTGAACCGTTTGAGCAGTGGATACAGACTCAGCCACGCCAACACAGGCAGCCCCAGCCCCGCCGGCCACCAGTTGCCATACAGGACCCCGAACGCCAGACAGACGGCCATGAAGCCCGTCGCGCTACTACAAAGCACCGCAAGCGCCGCCCTCACCGATAGCTGGCCACTCGGCAGAGCCCTCGCTGCCGTCCGTGGATTATCCTGGTCGATGTTTCGGTCCAGCAGCCGGTTGGCGAGCATCGCCACCGTCCGGGCAAAGACCATCGCCACCACCACCAACGCCAATTGCCCGCTGAAGCGCGACCAGTCGATCGTAGCGGCGCCTTGAAAGCTTCCCGGGGCGGCCATGAACGCCGCCAGCACGGCAAAGGGCAGCGCAAAGACGCTGTGGTGCAGCTTGATATCCGCCGCAATGACCCCAGCGGTGCGCAGCGGTGTGGGGGCGGCCGTCGCCATGGCCACCATCGTAGTTGCAGCGGCCCGAGCGGTGGGCCGGCCGCAAGGCTCACAGGGCCGCTAACAGCGACCGGGCTCGTTGCTCGATCGTGTCGAACCGGCCGGCGACCAGATCGTCGGGATCAAACAGGCTGGTGACGAAGCCCACGGCGAAGGCGCCTGCTTGCAGGTACGCTGCGGCGTTGGATTCATCGACACCGCTGGTTGGAACGATCCGCAAGAAGGGCATCGGGCCGAGGCAAGCCTTGATGTAGGCGGGGCCGATCCCTGGCGCTGGGAAGAGCTTTTGTAATGAAGCACCGGCGCGATGGGCCCGCAGCATTTCCGTCGGGGTGTGGGTGCCGGGCATCATGGCCACGCCGAGTGATCTCGCGGCCTCGATCACCGCTTCATCGACGACCGGCGAAACCAGGAAGGCCGCCCCGGCGTCCACGGCGGCGTTCGCGTCGTCCGTGGTCAGAACCGTGCCGGCCCCGATGACGATACCTTGCTGTTTCGAGAACTCGCCGATCAACTCCAGAGCGCCCGGCGTGGTCAACGTGAACTCGATCACCTTGAAGCCGCCACGCAGCGCCGCGTCCATCGCCGGCTTCGCCGACTGGCCAATTGACGTCCGCAGGATTGCAGAGGCTTGGTGCGTGTGGAGGAACGAAACAAACTCTTCAGGCCGCATCGCGGAGAACCTTCGGGTTCAGCGATCTATGGAGATCCGGTCGTACATGTTCCTGACCAGCCCACGGAATGGAATCCGCGGGCTTGGATTGCTGCTGATACCGGGCGGCGAAGGGCTCAGTACCGATAGTAGTCCGGCTTGTACGGACCCTCGACGGGCACGCCGATGTATTCGGCCTGCTTGGGTGTGAGCTTCGTGAGCCTGGCCCCGAGTTTGTCCAGATGCAGCCGCGCAACTTCCTCATCGAGCTTCTTCGGCAGCGTGTACACCTTCTTCTCGTACTGGTCGTGATTGGCATGCAGCTCGATCTGGGCCAACACCTGGTTCGTAAACGAGTTGGACATGACGAAGCTCGGATGGCCGGTGGCGCAGCCGAGGTTCAGCAGCCGGCCTTCCGCCAGGACGATGATCGAATGGC
>JADFFQ010000076.1 GCA_022568135.1 Planctomycetota bacterium
AGATCGCAGACAATCCGTCTGGCGACTTTGCCGGCGATCTGCCGTACACCGATCGTCTTCTCCTCGCCCCAATGAGGGCCCAGCCGCATGGTGATCAGGTTCGACTCGTTGTCCGTCGAGCTTGCGTCGCTTCGGGCATCATAATGCGCACCCGGCTGGTGCTTGACCGTGAGCACATGCCCGTCCGCGGGCGAGCGGTTGACGTGAACATCCATGATGCTCAAGAAGATGCGAATGACGATCGCCGGTCCGCCCACGGCTGCATGATGATCCATCTGCTGTACTGCGGTCACTGTTCCATCGGCGGGGCTAAGCAGGGCACTGTCGGGCAGATCGGCCGGCACGCGTCGGGGCGGGTCACGAAAGAACCACGCTGTGCCCAGCCACAAGACTCCCGGCACCGCCGTCGCCCACCAGCTTCCCAACCACGCGAGGAAGATGATGGCAATGCCCGCCACGATTGTTGACGCCAGCCATTCTCGAGCGCCATAGCGCGTGAGCAGCATGAGCGGCAGCGTAGCGATCACACGTGGCGAGACAAGCTCGTCCGTGCCATTGTCACCCGATTCAGTATCTTGCTGAGAGCCGATCGCTGAGGGCTGACCGCCCGCCTATTCCGTCGCCTTGCCGATGAACAGGCCGATCACGCCGAGGATCAATGTCATGCCGCAGAGGCCGCCGACCCACATCCACAGACTGCCGCCGCCGGAGGCGAACTTGATGGCCAGGCCGGGGGTTGCCCCGGTGGTGCCGACAATCGCGACAATGGCCACGCACACCAGCGCCGCCACTGTGCCGATCAGAAGTCCGGCGCCGAGTCCCGAGCCGCCTCCGTCGTACGCTTCCACCACGACCGGCATGTTCATGCCGGGGGTCTCGATGACCTGATCGCCTGGACTTTCAGCGCCGGCAGCCTCGAACAAGCCGGAGGCGTGAGCCGGGATCTCGACATTCTCTTCGCTCGAATAGACCTCTTCCAGCAGTTCGGCGCCCAGTGAGGTGTCGTCAGATTCCTTGGTGAGATCGAGCAATCCGCTGCCGGAGCCGACCGCGTCCAGGCCGAGCTCCTCTTCGACCGCATCGCCGGCCTGGGTCTGATCCGACTCGTCCTCACCGCCATGGTCGGTATCAAATACGGAGACCCCGGTCTCTTCTCGGGAGTCGGCCAGGCCGATCGCGGACTCCCCCGTCGACTCCCCCGTCGTCTCCCTGGTCGACTCCCCCGTCAGCGCCAGGCCTGAGCTTCCGCTGGTGTCCTCCAGCGCCAGATGCACCTCGTCGGTGTCTTCTTCGCCGCCGGCGAGCAGGTTGATCTGCTCGACCTTGAACATGAGCTTGTCACGATCACGGAACTCCTGGAGCTGGCCGGACCGGGCCATCTCCTTGATCTCGTCTTCAGTCTTGCCCAGCTTCAGGGAGACCTCTTCGAGCGTATAGAACATCTTGGCCATAGCCACGAACCTCCTGGATTATCACCGCTTCAGGCTGCTGACCAGACGCGGGGATTGAACGCGTACGCCGCCGGCCGGCGATTGCGGATCGCTATCTGCCAGCAATCATTCTACGTTGGCCAAGGCTGTTGGTTCCACCAACATTCTTCGTCCTACCTGGCGATCCTTGGCGCCTGCGTAATCAGTAGTGCCGGATCTTGATCGACCTCGCGTCACGGTCGAGGCTGATGATCATGTATCGCAGAGCATCGGCGGCGTGGTCGTGGCCGTCCTTCACCGGCACACAGCAGTGGGGATTGTCGGGCGGGAAGTGGTACATCGTCAGCGCCTCAATGAGCCTTGTACAGCGCCGGTGAATGCGCAACCGGATTGAGCCGTCGGCTCGTTGCAGGCGCTGGCGAACGGCGACGAGGCCCGCCTCGACCGAGAGACTCCGTGTTCGCACAGGCCAGCCGGCCCGCTTCCACAAGCCGATCGTGGTCTCACCGGTATGTTCATTGCGCTGGTGCCCGGCGGGGTCGGCGCCGATCCACTGAGGTCTGGGCCAGCCCCGGCTGTTGGCCTCGGCGATCACCTGCCCAGTGGTGCGCTCGGATGCCGCGAACTCATCAACGATGTGCAGAATATCCTCGTGGTTGAGCCAGCCCCACAGGAGAACTGTTGGTGAGCGATAGCCGAAGTCGATACCGCCGATCCAGACTCCGCCGTTCGAATGCGATTGTGGTTGGCGGACACCTTGGCGGGTGCCACCGCGGCGGACCCCAGTAACGGACTGCTGATCGCCCATCGGCGGCCGCGTATGGCTCGTGTCAATCTCAAACGAAGCGGTGTGCACCTTCGGGTCGAACTCCGGATAGACCGTGTCCGTCCGGCTGGCCTGCTCGCAGAGCATCTCTGATTTCCAGGTCGGTAAGCTGACGCGGGCCTGCTGCTGGATCGCGTCGTCGATATCGATGAAGCCATTGGCTTGTTTGGCTGTGCCCCGGCAGTCCGTCCACAGCGGGCAGGTGGCACAGGGGCGATGCGGCTCGCATCGGCGAAGGGTATCCAGCACGCTCCAGCGAAAAACGCGACGGTTGGATGAGTGAGCGTCGCGCACCAGCCGATGCATCAGACCGAACGGCCGATGCATTGTGCTCAAACACTCGATCGAGGCGCGTACATAGAGGCTGCCGCACCAGCCTGAGCGGGTCGCCATCTGAGCCGCCTCCCACACCTCGGGTTCAAAAAGCTCGACCTCATCGCATCGGAGTCTGTGGACGCGCAGCCCGCGCACCGCCCGCTCTGATTGGCTGAGCACCTCCACCCGCGAGCCGTTTGTCAATTCAACCGCTCGCCCGGTGAGTTGACCTGCAATGAGGTCGTTGAAGACCTCAGACTCAAGCAGTTGCTTGAGGTAGCGGTACATCTTCGATGACTGCTCAAACGATCCGCCGAGAATGCGCACCTGGATGCCGGGCTTGAACAGCATGTCCAGCAGGGTGGCAATCGCTCCGAGTTGGGTCTTGCCTCCGCCGCGGTTGGCCCACACCACGCAGTCGCGGGGCAGGCGGTCTTCAAAGTAGGCATGCTCGACGTAGGCAAACGGCGCATCGTTCCCCGGAACCAAAGATGATCGTGGGATGTCGAACCCCAAGACCACGCGGATATAAGCGTGCAATTGATTTGAGGTCGCCGGTCCGACCAACCGCAGCGCTCGCCTCACGGCGATGTCTGCTTCGGGCCGGCTGTGCCCAAACCGTGGGGCAGTGGGGGCTGCGATCATGGCTGCTGTTCGCCCAGCCGCTCCAAGGCCGCCAGGATTATCTCTTCGCTTGGCGGCGCCGCGTCCTGCGACTCGCCGGTAGGTTGACACGTTTGCTCAAAGACGTCAAGGTCGGCCCGCAGCAGATCCACGCAGGCTCGGCGCGATGCCTCCGTAGGTTCCTTGGCTAATGCGATCTCAATCAACCGGATGGCCGCGTTCGCACGATATTGACTCAACAGCATCTGGGTCCGCACGTCCGAGAGCCTGGCCAATGCCTCCAATGCCTTGACGTTCGAGGGTTGCGTCGCCCATTCGGACAGCTCCAACAAGCTCATCTCCAGCTCCCCGGCCAACTCCGCGGCCGACAGATCCGCTTCGACAATCCGCGCGATCACATGCTCGTCAAACGCTTTGCCCTTTCGACGCGGCCTGCGTGGCGCTGACATCAACGATCTTGCCTCATGCTTGCGTCATGGCTCCGCATGGATATGCGGGGGTTGGGCCCGCGGACTTGCAGCGGCGGCTAAGCTCCTGTTGGCTCATCCAGAGCCAGCAACTCCACCAGCGCTGCGCTTCGATCCCGGGTGAGAGGTCTGAGCTTCTTCAACAGCCGATCACGCTGGCCGGCGGTAAGGAAGAACGTCACCGCCTGGGGCATCGTCGCGAGGTCGGGCGGCTGTGCAGGCGCCGGTGGCGGCTGAGTGGCCGCGATGAGCTTGCCAATGCGGCTGACATCCTCAGGGAGGTGAGAGGCCAACGCTTTGATGCCCATCGAACCTGCGAGGCGTGCGAGCAGCTCCCCACGACGGTACGGATCATCATCGCCGCGCAACCGGTTAAGCGTCGCCAGCAGCAAGTCAGCACGTTGATCGTCTACCTCCCACACCTCGCACCGAGCATGCGGATGGCCAAGCCGGCGAAGCGCCTTGGCTCGATGATGGCCGTCGAGAATCTGATACCGGTCCTTCTTTGCGGGGTGGGGCCGAACGATCAGCGGCGGATAGTCCCCTGACTCGCCCAGATGGGCGATGAGCTTCTCCAGCAGGCCCTCGCCCATGCGGTTCGCGTTGCCGGGATGTTCGTCGAGCCGGTCGAGTGGGATGTTCGGCATGGCTGGGAGGGTCCAGACGCAGTTGCGTTACAAGATCGAAGCGGTTGGGCTCCCGTCACGGGTTCCTTCTCATGCCTCCGTATCGTTGTGGTGGTATAGGTAATACACCGGCTGCGCCATCAGCCGATCACGAGCCGCGACCAGCAGCTCGTCGAGCGCGAGGGCGTTGAGCCGATGCTTTGGCGTGCGAAAGGCGGTGCGATGCCACCGGCGGAGCTCCATTTCGATCCATCGCTGGTCCTCTGGGCGATGCTTGTCAAGGGCGTCACGGACCAGCCGTCGGCAGGCAAGCAGCCCAGGAGGAACCTCCAGCCGATCGAACGCGTCGATCAGCCGGGCGTACTCGGGCCTCGGTGGACGGTCGTAGCGGGTCATGCCGGCTCGCTCGAAGAAGGGATGAACCCGCCCCATCGCGGCCAGCGCTTCGGTAAAGATCGTCTCTGGATGCTCCAGGGCATGGCGGACCAGTTGCACCGCCAGCCCCAACCCGCGCCATCGCGGGTCGATCACGACTCGACTGATGGTGCGGAACTCGTGGTTGAGCATGGCTGCCGTCGCCCTGGCTCCAATGCCTCGGTAGCGATTGTTCGTCGCGTAGTCACGAAGCTGACAGCCGAGAGACGGAAGTGACCGTAACAGGACGCCGACGACTGTGGTTTCGTCGCGCCGACGCCGGAATCGACCGACCACCGTCGGTGCTCTGTAAACGAGACGGTAGACCGTGGTGACGGCGCCCGGCTGGCCTGATTTGTAATGGAAGGGTGAAAGCTGCCTGTAGTCGGCGAGCGTGCCGGCTTCGGTACGCAGCTTCTGGACGATTGATGCTGCGGGAAGGCGCTCGAAACGTTGGCGAAGTGATTCCCGTGGGCTGTCACATACGGCTGGGCCGCAAGCTCCGTCGATCATTTCTGCACGACCTCCATCTGCTCGCCCAGGCCCTTGTACACGAGCACCTGCGGCTGAAGCGCTTCGAGCAGATCATCGTGGCTGGTCGCGGCGACGAAAGTGTGACCGGATCGGCGGGTCCAGCGGTACACATTGCGGGCGATGATCTGGGCGGTCTGGCGGTCTAGGGTCGCCCCGAACTCGTCGGCCAGTATCACCGCGCCCGCATCTTCGCGTTCGGCCAGCTCGATCATCTGCGCCAGGCGAAGCCGGTATCTCTGGCCGTCGCTCAGCTCGCAGGGGCAACGAAGCATCACAAAGGCGTCGCCAAGCCCCGCCATGGCCAGCAGCGACGTAACCCGTGATAACGGAAGATCGAACACATCGACCAGCGGCACTTCGGGCATGGCGGGCTGCTGGTCGAAACGGATCACGCCAATGCTGTTCATATCGCACTGCTCCCCGATCAACGCCAGGATCGTGGATTTCCCGCCGCCGGAGGGCCCGGTGACGAAGACCACTGCGCCCTGCGGCAGTGGGATCTCGCACGGTGGGACAAGCTGCAACCTCCGTTGATCATCCACGCCCAACCCAAACATGGCGGCCGTCTCCAGCACTCGCGGTGACGGACGGACAGCCGTCGCGACACTACGCTCAACGCGGATGCTGCGCATCAAGCGCTCCCGTCGGCTCGCAGCCGCTGAAGATCGTGGTCGATCAAGAATCGGATGCGGGCGATCTCCTGTCTGATCTGATGCAGGCTTAGGCCGGTGGAGGCAGCGGTCTGCCGCTGTGATGCACCCTGGAGAAAGACGAGTTCCGCGACACGGCGACGTGGTGACGGCCAGTCTTGCCGCTGCCGCAGGACACACTGAAAGTGATCGGAGCCGATCCGCTCCAGAAGCCTCTGGACCCGCCGACGCACCGTGCGAGGCCGTTGGCCCACAGCGCGGGCGAAGTCGCTGGCCGTCATCCCACGGTCGTAGATTGCCCGCAGCAGGGCCTGATCCCCTGTCCGAAGGGGGTCGACATAATCCAGGATTCGCTCGGCCAGGGCACGTTGCTGGCGGAGCCTGGCGGCCTCGTCGGCACTCGCCTCGAATATCACAACAAACGCTCCACAAACGGGTTACAAGAAACGACGCCCAATCTGAGTTTTCATACTTGCAAACCCATGGATAATGTTTACACTACTGGCAGGCGCAAAGCAAGCCCAGAGTTCACATTTTAGTAAACTTTTTGAATCTTGACGGGAGGTTCACATGGCGACCATTGGCCGCCTGATCCGCGACCAGCGGAAACAGGCCAGGATGACCCAGGAGGCATTGGCCAAGGTGCTCCGGTGCAGCAAGTCGCATCTGTCGTTGATGGAGTCCAGCCAGCGGACGGTCTCGGCGTCCAGGGCCCGTCAGATTGAGTCGGCCCTGGGGATCACCGATGCTCGATTGATTGCGGCATTGCAATGGGACAGCACGCCGGCCGAGGTCAAGGCTCGCGTGGCAACCTCACAGGCCCTGGCTGGGCGGTTGAGGCAGGCGGCCCGTCGAGGCGAGAGCCTTGACGAGCTGTTTCGCACCGGAGAGCTGCGGGAGATCATCGAGCAGTTCACCGCCAACGTGGACGAGCCCCTTCCGTTAGGTCGGCAGATCCCGGTCATCAACCAGGTTGCCGCCGGGTATCCCCGGGAGTTCACCGACCTGGACTATCCAGCGTCGATTGCCGACGAGCACATCGCCTGCCCCGATGTCACCGACCCACAGGCGTTCGCGGCGCGGGTCGTGGGCGACTCAATGGAGCCGGGCTACCGCGAAGGCGAGATCGTGATTTTCTCACCCGCCCTGCTCACGCCGTCGGGATCGGACTGCTTTGTGCGCCTCCTGCGCGACAACGAGACCACTTTCAAGCGCATCTACATCGAGGACGATGGCCGGACGATCCGC
>JADFFQ010000077.1 GCA_022568135.1 Planctomycetota bacterium
TTGGCATGCAGCTCGATCTGGGCCAACACCTGGTTCGTAAACGAGTTGGACATGACGAAGCTCGGATGGCCGGTGGCGCAGCCGAGGTTCAGCAGCCGGCCTTCCGCCAGGACGATGATCGAATGGCTCTTCATTCCGGGGGCATCGGGGAACTTCCATTCATCGACCTGCGGCTTGATGTTGATCCTCTTGATGCCTTCGATGGCGGCCAGCCCGGCCAGGTCGATCTCGTTGTCGAAGTGGCCGATGTTGCCCACGATCGCGTTATGCTTCATTCGCTGCATGTGCTGGGCGGTGATGAGGTGGAAATTTCCGGTCGCGGTGATGAAGATGTCGGCGGTCTCGACCACGTCTTGGAGCATCACCACCTGATAGCCGTCCATGCACGCCTGTAACGCGCAGATGGGATCGATCTCGGTAATGAGCACACGACACTGTTGTCCGCGAAGCGACTGGGCGCAGCCCTTGCCGACGTCGCCGTAGCCGCAGATCACCGCAACCTTGCCCGCGAGCATGACGTCCGTGGCTCGCATGATCCCGTCCACCAGCGAGTGCCGGCAGCCATAGATGTTGTCGAACTTGCTCTTGGTCACCGCGTTGTTGACGTTCATCGCTGCAAACAGAAGTGACCCAGCCTGCTGCATCTGGTGCAGGCGGTTGACGCCCGTGGTGGTCTCCTCCGAGACTCCCCTGATCCGCTCGGCCATCGTCCGCCAGAAGCTCGGGTCTTGCTGGCGCACCGCGCCAAGCAATCGCAGGACGATGCCAAGCTCGTCGCTTTCGGCCGATTCCGGATCAGCCACGGAGCCGGCGTTGTCGCACTCGACGCCTTGGTGCACCAGCAGCGTGGCGTCGCCGCCGTCGTCGAGGATGAGGTTCGGCCCCTTTCCGCCCGGCCAGCGGAGGGCCTGGAACGTGCACCACCAATACTCGGGGAGGGTCTCGCCCTTCCAAGCAAAGATCGCCGGCCCCTTGGGCTCATCGGCGGTACCACCCTTGCCAGCGACCGCCGCAGCGGCAGCGTGGTCCTGGGTGGAGAAAATGTTGCAACTGGCCCACCGCACCTCGGCTCCCAGCTCGATGAGCGTCTCGATCAGGACCGCCGTCTGCACCGTCATGTGCAGCGAGCCGCTGATCCGCGCGCCGGCGAGTGGCTTGGAGTCGGGGTACCGTTGCCGCAGGGCCATCAAGCCGGGCATCTCATGCTCAGCCAGCTCGATCTCTTTGCGGCCGAAAGCGACGGTCTTCGACGACAGATCAGCGACCTTGTATGGCAGGTCCGAGAAGAGCGGCAGGCCTGTATCGAGGAAGGTGCCAGCCGACGTTACGGGGGAGGAAAGGGCGGTCATCATGGGTCTCCGGGGCGTGGAATCTGGAGGTCCGGCAGCTCTATCGGCGTTTGAACCACACGATTTACGCCGATGTCAAGCAATCGCACCAGATTCATCCATCTATCCGAATGAACAGATGAATACTATCCAGGGCCCGCCTGCCTGTCAAGGCCGTCAGCGACAGTCGAGGTGTTCAACGCGGGTTGAGGGAATCGGACGGCCAAGCCGTGGAGAGATAAACAAATGGTGAATAAACCGTTGCAGTGCGTCGATTACTATAGTATAGTCAGACAGTCGGATATTCTGATAGCGCGATAATCTGATTCTCCGATCGAGAGGTTTCGCCATGGAAATTCTCACCACCAAGGTTGGCAAGCGAGGCACCATCGTTATCCCCGGGCTCATCCGTGATCGACTTGGCATGGAGCAGGGTACCCTGGTGATCGTCGAAGAAAAAGATGGGGCGGTCATAATCAGGCCCGCCGTTGCGGTACCGGTGGAGGAGTATTCTCTGCGTCGCAAGGCGGAGTTGTTGTTGAACAATGCCGTCGATGAGCAGGACTACGCCCGGCTACGGGAAGAGGTAGAGAGAATGGGCTTCGAGCCGGATGACATACCTCACCAGAGGCCATAGCGGCGGGGGGTATGGATTGGTGTATCGTGCATTCCTTGACGCGAACATCCTCTGGTCGGCCTCGTATGGCGAAAGGCCCGGAGTGGGGCGACTATGGAGGTTTGAAGATGTTGAACTGTATAGCTCGCAATACGCAGTTGAGGAAGCACGGCGCAACCTGATAGCGTTGGAGCAGTCAGCACGCCTGCGGGAACTACTCTATCGCGTCACGGTCTATCCGGTCGCTACACCACCAGCGCCGCTATTCCGCGAATCATACGGTCTGCCGGAGAAGGATCACCCCATCTTGTGGGCAGCGATCGATGTTCAAGCGACGCACCTGATAACCGGTGATGAGAGACACTTTGGGCACCTGTACGGCAAGACGGTCGAGGGCGTCACCGTCATACGCGCCAGAGATTTCATGAGGCTCGGTAAGGCACGGCCACCGCCCAAGAGATCCAGAGGCAGCAAATCAGACTAGCGCACTGGCGTTCGCAGGGCTACACGGCGTGTGGTCGGATCGCTCGTGGATCGGCTCGGACGAGTTGGCGAGTCAGTAGAGCGAGACGGTCGTACCGTCGCGCAACCGCCTAGCCGGCTGCTCTCGCCCCAGCTCTCTATTGAACAGCCACCACTGCTGGGGTGTCGCCAGCCGCAGTGTGAGCCACCGTCGCAGCGATGACGACACTCGGGGCTGGACCTGCCGATCAGTCACCCAATCATTCATCATGCATGCCCACGCCACGGGCAGGAGCGATCGCCTGATGTGAACCGGATCCAGCCCGTACCACCGCGCCTCGGGCTCTACAAGGTCGACGCCCCGCTCGTGCCCCAGTTCGCGCAAGCGATCGTTGAGCTGCGTCGCGGTGGACACGGCATCCGTCTGCGAGAGCCGGGTGCCTGGAAACAAGAGTGTCCTGGCCACCTCGTAGCGCCATCGCGACAACTGCTTGATGCCGGCCATCGGCAACAAGGTCATGGCGATCCGGGCCTTGGCTACGAGAAGCCGATCCATGCACGTCTGAATCCACCCGAGGATCGACGGCACCGAAGCGCCGTACATCACATCGTTGCCGATGTCGGTCAATATCGCATAGGTGGGCCGCCCGCTGCCGTGGGGCAGTGCGTCCCACAAGCCGCAGTCCACAATGCCAGGCAGACTTCGCCCCAGCACGCGGCTGCGCTGGCCGTACGATCGGCCGTGCCCCATCGCGATCAACAGGTCCAGCGGCGTGCCCAGGATCGCTTGGGCGATCCCGACAGCCCTCGAAATCCCGCGCGTCAGATTGCTCGCACCGAGCAGGACGACTCGAGGCCGTGATGTCAGCTGTGACTCTGCCGGAGCACTCATCTGCTGACCGATACAGTATTCCTTTCGACGGCAACGTGTTGGGCTCGCATATGGATGAATCACGGGGTCTACGTGTGGAGCATGCCCGGAGGTCGTTCGTGTCCGCGACCAAGGTACTTAGAATCCGCCTGATTACTCGCGGGGCCATCAAGCGTCTCGCGTTACTGTTGGCGGTCTTCATCACGTGCCTGGGTTGGGGATACTGGTCCATGATCCGAATGCCCGGTCAGACTTATCGCGGGGCGCTCCCTCCACTTACAGCCGCCCAGGCAGCATTGGGTGATGCGCTTAGGCGAGACGTCGATGTGCTCGCGGGGCGGATCGGTGAGCGAAACCTCAACCGGTACGAAAGCCTGACCGCGGCGGCGAAATTCATCGAAGCGTCGCTCGCGGACGCGGGATACGACGTCCAGCGACAGGAGTACGAGGTCGCCGGCCGAACCTGCGTCAATATCGAAGCTGAGATTCCAGGCGAGAGGCGCGAGGATGAAATCGTCATCGTCGGCGCCCATTATGATTCGGTGTACGGCTGTCCCGGGGCGAACGACAACGGCAGCGGGGTGGCGGCGACCCTCGCCGTCGCACGCGCGTTTGTCGGCCAGGACCTCGCCCGGACACTGCGGGTCGTGTTCTTTGTCAATGAAGAGCCGCCCTACTTTCAGACGCAGCGCATGGGCAGTTGGGTGTACGCGAGGCGGTGCCGGCAGCGCGGCGAGAACATCGTGGCGATGATCAGCCTGGAAACGATCGGCTACTACCGTGACGAGAAAGGCAGCCAGCGCTATCCGTTTCCGATCGGCTTGGCGTATCCATCGACCGGCAACTTCATCGCCTTTGTGGGCAACTATTCATCGCGCCGTTTGGTGCGGCAGGTCGTCGGCTCGTTTCGACGCCACGCCCGGTTCCCTTCCGAAGGTGGAGCCATCCCCGGGTTCGTGCCCGGCATCGGCTGGTCGGACCACTGGGCGTTCTGGCAGGAAGGCTACCCGGCGATGATGGTCACCGACACAGCGCCGTTTCGCTACCCGCACTACCACCAGCCGACTGACACGCCGGACAAGCTCGATTATGACCGCATGGCCCGCGTGGTTGAAGGATTGACGGCAGTGATCGAAGACCTCACCACCCCTGCCGACTCCAACAGACGCAATCCCTGAAGCCCACCCCTTGCAATGGTGGGAATCTTCGAGATCGTCAACTCACATCCGGCGACCAGAACTCCAACAGGTTGCCATCCGGATCGTAGAAGTAGTACGCGGTGGCTTTCATCCACTCGAAGCGCTGCGGCCCGTAGACCTCCACGCCGAGGCCGCCAACATGCTTCACCGCCGCCTCTAACCGCTCGCGCGGCACGGTGAAGGCGTAATGGACATGCCCCCAGCGATCACCGGGGGAATGCGGCGAGTGCTCCTCAAACAGCAGCGGCCCTCGGTGCAAGGCGATCCGAGGGCTGCCGTGCGATTCGCCCGTCCAAAACCACGCCCACTCATCATCCGCTTCGGTTGCCGGCGTCAGGCCGACCACCTCGCGATAGAAGCGCGCCGCCCTCGGGACATCCTCAACGATCAGCACAATCTCCGCCAGACCGATGCTGAACATGGGCATAGTTCCATGTGCCTGCGAGTCTTGCGGGGCTGGTCGCGGGCCTGCACAGCCTAGCCGTGCGGCCGCTTCCGCATGGTGGCCACGAACAGGCCGGGCCCCTTGGCGGTGGTATCGGGCCGAAGCGTGCGGTACCGCACATCCGACAGCCCCGCTGATTTCGCCCATTGGTTGATCTGCGGCTCGTCGAAACCGAGGTGGCAGTGACCCATCGTGTGCCTGAAGCTATCTCGATCGTGAGCAACCATGTCCACGATCATGGCGACGCTGTTTGCATTGGGACGATGCCGCAGGATGCGCGCGACTTCGCGCATCATCTGATCCGGCTGGGGGAGGTACACCATCACCAGAAAGGCAATCGCGGCATCGACCTCTCCGTCGGCGATCGGCAGGTCGGTCAGCTCACCCTGACGGAACTCGACGTTGTCGAATCCGGCCAGGCGCCGGCGAGCGGCGTCGAGCAGGGCCGGCTCTCGATCGATCGCGATGACCCGGTTGACGATCGGGGCCAGGTTCTCAGCGGCGGCGCCGGTGCCGCAGCCCAGGTCAGCGAGCACCCAGGTCGGATCGAGGAAATGGAGCAGGGCTTCCGCGGTGAACGCCTCGCCGAAAAGCTCGCGGCGCAAGTGATCCCATTGGCCCCCGAGTCGCCCAAAGAACGCCTTGCTATCTGCATGCCGATGTGCGAGCACCGAAGCGACACGCCGGTCGTCCTCTTGGAACGTCGCCGAGGAGCCGAGCTGGCTGCGGGCCACTCGCCATAACTGGCAGGCGTCTGGGCTTAGCGACTCATCGTCCATACGGTAGAGGCTGGCCGTTCCCTCGGTCCGCTTCATAATCCAACCGCCATCGTGAAGCAGCTTGAGATGTCGGCTGACCGTTGATTGCGGAAGCTGAAGCACCTTGGCCAATTCGCCGACGCTCAGCTCCGTTGTTTCGAGCAGGCGCAGGATGCGCAGCCGGGCCAAGTCACCAAGAGCAGCCAGCCATCTCAACAGCCCCGATTCGGTCGGGGTGTCGGAGGAAGCCGTCACCGTCAGTTGCCCGGCGGAAGCGCAAGCGTCGGGCCGGGCACTTCGCCGAGGTCTCTGATTCGCTGCCTGACGCGGTTGTCGCGCGGACTGACGCTATAGGCCTGGTGCAGTCGGCGAAGAGCCAGGTCCACATCACCGAGGCGCAGGGCAAACGCGGCCGCCTCCAGGTATGGCTCGACTGTTCGGCCATCATCGAACTCGATTGCCGCCTCCAACGCAACTTTCGCAGAATCAGGATCACTCAGATCAACGGCATAGCGCGCCAGCCGCAAATATGCGTCTACGTTCTGCGTTGACTCGGCTCGCTCGCGCAGAAACGCAAACAGCCGCGTCTCGTCGCCCTGCTGGTACATCGCTTCGGCGAGGGCATCGGCGACATGCGAATCGTGGGGGCGGCGACTATGAGCGATCTCCAGAGCATGACGAGCCTCGGCCGGCTTGCCGATCTGCAGCAGGGATTGGCCGAGCCGATAGTGGGCCTGCCAATCGCCGGGATATCGCGCGGTGATCTCGGCGTATTCCGGGGCCGCAGCGGCGTAGTCGCCGCGCTCAAATCGGAAATCGCCGCTAGCGCGGATCGTTTCGATCGGCCGCTCGCAGCCGATCAGAATCACCAAGCTCGCAAGGGTTAACACGGCCAGTGGTTGTGACATCGCAATGGACTCCGCAGGGTTGGATGGACGCGCATCATACCGACGACGCATCGGACGAGGCGGCCATCGACGGCCCTACCATGATTTCGGATGAGTCAGCCCCCGACGCCAGCTCGCCGGACCATTCAATTGCTCCACAGCCTTGCCGATGGTTCCCGACACGTGGATTGGCTGATCGCGCAAGATCCGCGCGGCCGGGAGCCGCTCATTACCTTCCGCGTTGGGCAGCGGATTGATCAATTGACGGTGGGGCAACAACTTACCGCCAGGCGCATCGCCGATCACCG
>JADFFQ010000005.1:0-87221 GCA_022568135.1 Planctomycetota bacterium
TGGTGAAGCCGTCGTCAACGTCGTTGTTGCCATCGGCGTTGTCGGTGACATAGCACTGGCCCGAGCCATCGGCATCGGTGGGTGGGTCCCCGCGGTCGCCGCCACCGGCAGGAATGCCACGCTCCCAAGGCCCGTCGGTCAATCCGCCGGTGTTCGTCACCGTCCAGCCAAGGTCAGCCTCGAAGTCGTCGAGGAATGTCACCTCCAGCGAGGTGGCGCTGAAAGCCGCAAAGCTGTTGGCCGGCGCTCCCGGGGGGGTAACCACTTCCTGGCCGGTGGTGGTCTCGGCGCTGAAATAGAACGCGACCTGGGTGCCACAATCGACTGCGGGGAAGACCGCGTCGTAGACGTTGGGCTCCACCTCGTCCATGGGAATCTCGCTGAAACCGTCGCCGGCATCGAGATGCAGCACGCCGGTGCCGGGCTCGGGCGCGGTCCCCAGAATCCCGCAACCATCGACGAGCACCTGCGTCGTTGTCCCACCCTGGGGCGAGATCAGGTCAGGCAGCGCCTCGGGGAACGAAAAGACCAGCAGCGGAAGTTCCGCCTCCGGAGCCATGTTATGCGCCCCGAAGCCCGCGCTAATCTCGTCATAATGCGGCGTGCCGTTACAGAGCTTGGCGTCGTCATCGTCGAGCGTGAGGAAGTCGATGGTGATGCTCGGCGTGATCGACGAGCCGTTGTGCAACAGGATGCTGTTGACCGTGAGATTGGACAGGATGTCCAGGTAGGTGGAGGGATTGCTGGCCAGCAGCTCGTTGCGGGTGCTCCACACGCAGCCGGAGAGCAACTGGCCGCAGAAGTGGATGCCGCCATCGCACGGGTATTGCAAGTTGTTGTCGGCATTGCGCAGGGGCTCATTGCAATTGCCGAAGAAGCCCAGCCCAAGATTCGGATCATCGGTGATGAGCACGCCCATCACATCGCCCATGCCCTCGCCGTAGGCGCCCTGGCCGCTGCCGCCGGTGGCCACGAGGTGGTGGCCGTACTCGTGGTACACTATCGTCGTGTTGGCCGTGTTGGGGCAACCCCCGCCGGAGGTGTAGAAGTTGATCGCGTCGCCGCTATAGGTCGCATTGCAGTTATTGTCTACGTTGACGTTGACCGGGAAGCTCATCTGATTGTTGATGACGGGATAGGCCGGGTTGTAGGAGAGAACGAAGTCGCGCACCACGTTTGCTTCAACATACGCGTTGACCTCCGCCCGGATGAGCTCGCTGGTGTTGGCGGCGTTGTGGACGAAGTCGGCCGGGCCCGGCGGAATCACGTTCAGCGAGAGCACGGTGTCGGCGCCGGCCTGGTTGTTCACGTTGAACCATAAGCCCTCGACCCGCGACTCCACGGTGACCGCCCCGCCACCGCCGCCGGCAAAGAGAAAGTCGCCGTTGGCGTCGGCGTAGACCACCGTGGCGCCGATGTTCACCCGGGCATAGGGCATCGGCTCCAGTGCTTCGGGATCGCAGATGTCCGCCCCGTTGCCCTGCGTCGCCAAGCCGCTGACGTTGCCGGTCACGCCGCCATGGAGGATGCGGTCTTCCTGGTAGAGAACCTCCCCGGTCTCGGCATCGACGAGGTACAACCACTTCTGATACGTCTGGGGCTGCACGATGCTCCCGCTGGTTGCCACAAACTGCACCGCCAGCCTCGGCTGGACGATCATCTCATCCACCCCGGCCCAGATCACCAGTTGTGGCTCGCTGAACTGGGCATCCGGGCCGAGGCGGCTCACGACGGCCTCTTGCACCGCCGGCTCGACCGTAACGGGCCTAGCGCCCTTAGCGGGAACCTCAAAGTCGCCCAAATCTCGCAGGTCAGCCGACGCCAAGACCAGCGGGAAACCGGGCTCATTGCGTACCAGAAGCGTCAATCGTGATCGAAAGACCGCGATGCCATCCTTGACCTGGCTGTAGTACACACCCGTGAACTTGTATTGGCCGGTGGCGGGCTCGTACATGATCGGCTGGAGATGATGCCCATCGGGAAAAGGCCCCCTGGGCACCAGTTGGGCAGGGTCCACCCCGAACATCGCCGCGTGGTTGAGGCGGAACTGTTCAGCGCTGTCTACGGCGCTTGCGCCGTGGGAGAACGCGGCTCCGTACACGCGACTGATCCTGCCCGCCCATTCGTAGAGGGCCGTGTCCGGGTGCGCTTCAAGGAACTGCCCAACCAGCTGCGCGCGGGTGCTCGGCGAGTCGCCGGGGCTCTCAAGCACCGGATCAGACCACGACGGTGCGGGAGCGCCCACCAAGAGAACCCCCGCCATCCCGACTGCGGCCAGCAGCGCTGGGTATGCCATGGATCGACCCTTCCTTTATTCGTTCCGGTTCGTCTGGGCTATGACCCCCCGCGCAGGCTGAAGCACTTCAGTCTGCCGCGTCTGTGATCACTACTATACTACCGGCGAATCACCGCCACGCAAGGGTAATCGAGGCAAAAACGACGCACGATCGCGCCCTGAGACGCCATGATGAGCTTACAGAACACTGGCGAGCTACGCAGGCGGAGCATCAGCCCCAGTTGGCGAGCAGTGTGAGCAGGTCAAGGATGCCGACGGCGCCATCGTTATCGAGGTCGGCTGGACAGCGAGGAGGCGGTGCGCGACACGGGCCCCAGGCTCTCAGCAGCGCCAGAAGATCGATCACGTTCACGACGCCGTCGCAGTCGAGGTCCGCCACGATGCCATCGAGCCCGAAGTCGGTCAGCTCAAAGAAGCCCCTTCCGCGGATGGCTTGGGCAAAGATGATGGGTTCGGGCCCGCTGAGCTGTGTTGCCATGACCAACTGTTGCGAGCCGGCTTCAGTCGATTGGAGCTCAACCCGTTGGTTATTCTCTTGACTCTGTGCCGCCACCACGCCCATTTCATCCGTGAACCCGTTGATCGCCAGGATGATGCTGCCCATGGCGGTGCCGGAGGCAAAGGTAAACGACTGAACTCCGTCGTTGCCTCCGATCTCCAATGAAGTCGCGCCGTTGCCGCCAGTGGAAATCGCAAAGCCGGTGGAGAGATACAGCTCAGCGGGTTCATCGCACGGGGTTCCAATGCCGCCGGCGTTCATCTCTTGGTAGAGTTGATTGAATGTTCGGCGGCTGGCGGTTGCGGCGATCCGGTCGATCTCACGAAGGGCTGAATTGATCTCATGCTGCCGTGCGGTTTGTCGGCGGGCAATGTCGCGGGCGATCGCAGCCTCAGATCGGATCAGGCCCTGTAGCTCCACAAGCAAGTCGCCGCTGCGCTGCAAGGGCGGCGGGGCGTTTAGCATCGTGCCCGCGTGGATCGCGATGAGCGAATGAATCGCCGTGAAGCCGGTGATGCACTTCAGGGAAGACGATTGTGGCATCAGGCCATCCTCGACTTGATAATGCACCGATGGGCGCCGGCACATTGCGACTCGTGCCGGGACCCGAACGTATTATCGGAAGCCGTGGACCGCAACGGCCAGAATCGCCGTGCTGCGGGCATATTTGCACACGGGCCGCATGGAAAGGATCGCCTGCGAACTTCGCCAGCTATCCCCAGTTGGCGAGCAGCGCGAGCAGATCAAGGATGCCCACGGCGCCGTCGCCATTCAGATCGGCCGGGCAGGGATTCGGTGGATCGGAACATGGCCCCCACGCAGCAAGCAGCGCCAGAAGATCGAGGATCCCCACCACCCCGTCGCCATCCAGGTCGCCGGGGACGGCGGTGCCGCTGTTTTTCATGACCATGACGACGTCGGCCAACTCATCGATCAGCGCCAAGTCGAGGTCGCCATCGTTGTCGATATCCAGCAGCAGCGCGCAGGACGCAGCGACCGGAGCCGCGAACTCTTGCGCAAACACGAAGGTGCCATCGCCGTCGTTCGTGAACAGTTGCCAATCACCGCCGAAGCTGGACGTGACCCAATCGAGGTCGCCATCGCCGTCGAGGTCACCCAGATCGGTGGCCAGCGGGAACTGGTCGGTGGCGTACGTCACGGGCGGGCCGAGCGTGCCGTCGCCTTTGCCCAGCAGTATCGCGCCGTTGTTGGCGGAGCTGTTGGCGGTGGACACATCTTCGACGCCGTCGCCGTCCAGATCGCCGCAGACGAGCATCCACACCGCCCCGGCGGCGCTTTGCGAGGAGATGTGAGTGAACGTTGCGTCACCGTTGCCGGCATCGACGAGAATCTCCTGGCTGGTGCGGGCGCCGATAACCAGATCGAGGATGCCGTCATCGTTCATATCCGCTGCGGCCAGCGCCCACTCGCCGTCCCCGCCGCCTTCGAAGAATATGGGCGGGCCGAACACACCGCTGCCGTCGTTGAGCAGCAGCGACATGTTGGAGCTGCCTGCGTTGGTGTTGACGATGTCAAGGTCGCCGTCGCCATCCGCATCGAGCACGGCAATGCCGCGCGGAGCCGAGCCGACGATGATCTGCTGCTGTGGGCCGAAGGTCCCGTCGCCGGCGCCGAGCAGGATCGAGACGGTATTGGTGTTGATGTTGGCGACACAGATGTCAACGAAGCCGTCGTGATTGAAGTCGGCCGGCTCGGACGGGCTGGCTCGATCGTTGACGGCGAATGGCGGCTGGAGGAAGTCACCGTACTGGCCGGTGCCGTCGGCGAGATTCAGGAACACCCGAAGGTCGGCGGTGTCCTCGTTGACGATGGTGAGGTCAAGCCAGCCATCGTTGTTGAGGTCGGAGGCGATGCCGCCATACGGACGGCTGGACGCGCCCGCTGGAATGTTGGTGGACAGGATGTCGCTCTGTTCAAAGGCCATCTCCGCCGGCTGGGCCTTGACGCAGAACTGGTAGGAGTAGCCGGCGCTTCGTAGCGGCGAGCCGTCCGCCGATTGGATGTCATGGGAGAGGATCACCATCACGTGCTCGCCCGCGGAGAAGGGATGGTCCGGCGTCAGCGTCACCGTCTTATCGTTGTTGGCGAAGGTGTATGTGCCTTGGACGGTTCCGCTCCCGCGCCCAAACGCCCAGAAGCTGCCGGCGGTAATGGACTCGTGCAACACCGGCTGGTTGAATTGGATGACGATCGGCCCGTCAATAGGAGCCTGCAACGCATGGGGCGGCGGTTCCACAGTGATCACCGCAAGCTCGCCAGCCGAGGCGGCGCCGGACAAGGGCACCATGGCTGCCACCCATAGCACAAGCGGGCTCCTCAACGTGCACACCGGCGATACTCCTGCGAACTGGCGACGACCCTATTCTTCACCCGAAGACGCGGCTGCCAAGAACAATGTGCCGCCTTTTTCTCTTTTTCCTCGCCGGGGCTGCACAATCGCCGACGACCGCCCGAGGGCTGCATCCATTCGCACCATGCCGACGTTGATCACGCGATCCCAGGCGCTTTCGGCGTTCACCGGTGAGTACTCGACTCCGATAGATCGACGGCCAATGGCCCGGGCGACGGTGCAGGTGGTGCCACTGCCCAGGAACGGGTCGAGCACAAGATCGCCTTCGTTGGAGCACGCGCGGATGATGCGCTCCAGGTACACCTCGGGGATCTGGTTGTGATGGCCGTGACGGCGCTCCTTGTTATTGCCCTGAATGCGGCCCCAGTATTGGCCGTACCACACGTCCATCGGCACCCGCAGGCCCTTGTTGGTCTCCTTGGCCATGGTGCGAGGGTCGGCGTAGATCGCCGCGCGGTCCGATGGTTCGAGGATTTCGTTGGAGTTCCAGATGCGGTTGTCGGGGTCCTTGACGAAGTACAGCACGTGGGACTTGCTGAGGATGAACGAACTGTCGCGGTGCTGGCCGAAACGGAAATGCCAGATGCACCAGTTGATCATGGTCACCCCGCGGCGCTTCAAATGCAGGACGGCCTCAGCGGCAGTATCGTCGGGGATGTTCACCCAGAGCGATCCGCGCGGTGAAAGAGCATCAATGCACGCATCGAGCCAATCGAAGGTAAAGCGTTCGTACTCGGCTCGCGGCATCCCATCGTGCCATTGGTCGTACGGCACATCCCAATTGAAAGGTGGGTCGGCGAAGATCAGATCGACCTTGCCTTTGTCCGGTAGATTCGGCAGTACATCACGGCAGTCGCCGACGTAAACGCGCGTGTCGGGATCGACGGCCTGGTACTTCGGCGCAGGGTTCTTGATCTGCCGAGGCTGATGCACCTCAACGCTGTCGCCGTAGAGACGGACGTCGGCGTCGATCATGGCTTTCGCGGCCTGGCGATGCACCTGGGTAGCGCCCTTCGGCATCGCGTAGCCGCCGGGACGATCGAAGTCAGTGTTCTTTCGTTCAGCCATGCGTACGGCTCCGACAACGGTTATACCGTCCTGGTCTGGTTCGCGCCAGCCATCAGGGCGCGCGAAGCGAGATTGTGCACATCCAATCGGTTCGAGTCGGCGGCTGGATACCGAGCCCGCCATGAGTGCCCTTCGAGCGATTATACTACCCTGCAATGGTTTACTGCCGTGTTCCCGCAACGGACCGTCGGAAGGTCCCCCGGAGAACGATCTTTCAAGGATAAGGACCACACCGATGAAACATACCCATCCCTGGCTCTGTGTAGTTGTTCTGCTTTGCGTCCCTGCTCACAGCCCCGCCGGGCAGCCGGCAGCGACCCAGCCAACGAACGCGCCGACGGTCACGCTGCTCGAGGCCGGTACAGCTCCCCGCCAAGCGCTGCGGCTTACGCCTCAGATCGGATCCGAACAGACGATGGACATGACGATGCGCATGTCCATGACCCAATCGATCGGCGACATGCCGATGCCGGAGATGAAGCTCCCCGGCATGCGCTTCACCATGCTGTCCAAGGTCGTGCAGGTCAAAGAAAACGGCGATGTGCAGTTTGAGTTCACTTGTACGGACGCGGACATTGTTGACGAGCCGGGCGTCGCGGCCTCGATGGCCGATGTTATGCGTACCTCGTTGAAGGGAGCCGTCGGACTGCGCGGCACAGGGTTGATGTCCAGTCGAGGTTTCACCAAGGAGGCCGACTTCGAGATACCTGCCGGTATCGATCCGATGGCGGTCCAGCATATCGAGAGCCTCAAGCAAGCGGTCAAACAACTCAGCGCTCCGCTTCCGAAGGAACCGGTCGGCGTAGGCGCCGAATGGCAGGTCGATCAGACCATCACCATGAACGGGATGATCATCAAGCAAACGAGCACCTTCAAGCTGACGAAAATTGACGGAAATCGACTCCAACTGGACGTCAAGGTGAAGCAGACCGCCGACGCACAGACGATCTCACCGCCAGGCGCAGTGGCAGGGACAACGGTCAATCTGAACTCGCTTGCCTCAGAGGGGAGCGGCAAGGTGGTCCTCATGCTCACTCAACTGATGCCGATCAATTTTCAGATGAACGTGACCAGCGATACGAGCATGTCCATCGACGCCCAGGGCAGAAAGCAGGATATGAGCCAGCATATGGAGATGAGCGTGGAGATGGAGACCAGAGAGCCCCCACCCGACTGACGTGCGGCATAGCTGCTGATCCTTCAGAGAACAAGCGCCTCGCGCCGTCAGTCCAGGTCGCCTTGGGCGCTGAAGACGATGCGGGTGCGGTGCGGGGAAAAGCCGTGCTCGTCGAACAGCACCAACTCGTTGGGCTGGCCGGGGGTCACCCAGGCCGTGGGCACATAGAGCCGGCGCTGCGGCCCAACAGCGCGGCCGCCGGCGGTCGCGGTGAAGTATCGGCCGAGGTTCTGCCCGTTGAGGTATGCCTGGCCCTTGCTCAGGCCGGACGTGTCGAACCACATGGCCTCAGCGGTGCTACGGGCAGTGAAAGAGGTCCGCCACCAGCAGGGAACGCCGCGCAGGTTGCGGGTGCCGGTGCGACTGATCGACGCATAGGCTGAGGCGGTCGGTGGCTCCCACTTCGCAAATGCCCACGCGGCTGAGGCGGTGATCGTCGTCACGCATTCGTAGAGGGTGGCGGCTTTGAGAATCTGCTCAACGGCGCCGTCCTGCTGAGAGTCGGGAGCGAACCGCAGGACGTTCCTCCCGCGCCGAAACGCTCCGGTCGTCGTCGGATCGAGCAAGATGTGGGCAAGGCTGCCGCCGGACGCGCCGCAATAGTACGCAACAGGCTCGTTGTTGAGCACGATCGTTCCGCTGGCCGCCGCGCCGTCAAGGTCGAGAAGGATCGGTGATTTCCGGGCGTGCGTGAACGTCCACACCACCTGGTTGGTGTCGCTGAGCTGGCCGAAGGTGCGTCCGGCAATGTAGCCGCGAAGAACAAACGGATCGACCGCCGGCGCTTTGGTTTTCTTGGGCCGAACCGCCCCGAGCCGCTTCACCTCATAGAAGTGGCCGAACAATCCCTTCCGCTGCGCCAGATCATTGCCGTCTGAGAACCGCCCGAGATTGTCCACCAGCGCCACGATGGTGTGCTGGCCCTTGGCTAACTTCAGGTCGAACGGCTTGTGATCGGCGCCCGGGGCCACGCCAACCAGCCGCCCGAACGTGCCGTTGATGAACAGGTGCACGCGATCAGCGGCCTGGGGAAGATGGCAACGTTGCTTGCGAGAAGAGGTCACCCGTAGCCCGATGCGGTACCAGCCGTATCCAAGCCCCGCTCCACATGCGTTGAGGGTGTCGGGCCCGTCAAGTGTGGCGTAGCGCGGCGACTCACCGGTCGTGTATGCAACTGCGGGGGCGGCCTGCCAATCCACAAGACCGATCGGCCTGGGGGCCCGTTTCGCGGGCGCGATCGATCGTCGTTGAAGCCCGGCGTCCTTGGTAATCTCCCACACTGCGGTCGACCCTTTCGCCGGCAGCGGAGATCCTTGCCGATCCAAGCCGGCCACGCCGACGAAGACCGTGGTGTCGTTGTGATAGGTCGCGTCGATCTGCTGTTGATTACAGATCACGATGGTGATGCGCTTATGTTGCAGCAGCAGCGGCTTGCCCCCCCGAGGCACGGTCGCTTGCAACGGAGAGCCGTTGATCGACAAATACACCGGCGCACCGGCGGGGCCTTGCAACACCAGGATGGAGCGATCGACGATTGCGAACGGGCAGAGGTTGGCGTAGTCCAACCGCCCGGAGCCTCGCAGGTCAACATCCAGCACGTACCAGCCAACCGACTGATCCCCCAGCGCGACCGGCATGCGGATACCTTGCTCAAGCAGCAACGTGACGCCTCGTTGGGCGCGATCGGCAAAGACGAAGACCACCCGGCCGGCCGCCCCGCGCAACGGCACGACCGCCGCACCGCCACCCGGGCGCCCGGGGGGTTCATGTTGTCCGCGGCGCCGCGCGGCGGGGGAAACGTCGGACAGATCCATCGATATTGGGTGATAATCCTCATCCAGGTCGGCGAAGACGTGGCTGAAGTGATTGGCGAAGCTGATGAGGCGTTTGATCGCGTTATATTTGGGCCCGCGCGCGCCGGCCTCCCCCAGCGGCGCGCTGGCGGCGGCGCTGGTGGTGACGAAGCCGCCTCCGACGCAGTCGATCCCATCACCACTGGCCGCTCGACCGCCCAAGAACCCGAAATTCGTCCCGCCGTGGAAGGGTGAGACCACCGGCTGAGCGCCGGCCGCGAGCACTTGCGCCAACGAATGCAGCACCACCTCCGGACGTTTGGGGCGATCACGACCCCCACCCCAGGTATCGAGGTCCACCGGATCGAACGCGCTGACCAGACAAGGGGCATTGGACTGCACGCTCCGCAACTGCCGAAGGTGGACCAGGAGGTCGTCGAATCCTCGCCAGGTATCGATGGTTCCCACCGACTCCTGCCAGAGGTCGTTGGCGTTGATGATGGGCACGTTGATGCCGTTCTCGCGGATGTAGCGCGAGACCTCCCGCAGGTAGCGGTCCGCCTGGGTCCGGTTTGAGCACAGCCAGGCGTGCTCGCTCTGCACCAGCAGGATCGGCCCGCCGCTGGTCGCCTGCAAGTCGGCCAACTCCCCAAACAGCTTGCGGAAGTACAGGCTTACCCGCTCGAGGAACGGCTCGTTCGCCTCGCGCAGCACCACGTTGGGCATCTCGATGAGCCAACTGGGCAAGCCCCCGGCATCGTAGTGACCGCCGACATATGGCCCGGGGCGGAGCAAGACCCACATGCCCGCTGAGGCGCACAGCTCAACGAATCGACGAACATCACAGTGGTCGTGAAAGGAGAACCGCCCCTTGCGCGGCTCATGAAGCAGCCAGGGGCACGATGTCTCTATGGTGTTGAACCCGGCCTGCTTGGCGGCGGCGATCCGATCGGGCCAGGCCTCGGGCGGGACACGAGCATACTCAATCGACGCGCCCAGAACCCAGACTCGACGACGTTCGACGTAGAAGCTCTGCCCGTCATAGGTGACGCTGGCCATATGGCCGCAAGTGTAGCGGTACTTCAATCCGCCCGGCGGGGCGTCCGGCGGCCCGGAGCCCCTGTAGGCATCGCGCCGCGGATCGCCTTACGACTTTCCTGCAACACGTCGCGAGCCACAGCAGTATGACCTGACGAGCGCCATTTTCGGTACAACACTTATCGGAAGTCCATGAGCTTCAACACTCTATCCAAACCCAGGCCGGTTGATCTCGGTTGGATCGGCGGCTTGGTCGTGACTGCCTTCACCTTGGTGGGGATAGGCGGCTGCGAATCAGCGCTTGGGCGGATTGATCGGCACGTCGCCGAATTGATCTTCGACCGCAGCGCCGCCCTGGGGGCCGACGCGGTGACACCCAGGCTCCCCTGGCCGGGGGGTGATCGTTCCGCCGAGGGGCGGGCTCGTTCCCTGGCCGACGAACAACCGCCGACGACCAACCCGCCCGCTGAGCAACTGCCGTTTAGCCCTGCCGACGAGGCCCAGGACATCATGCAGCGGCTGGAGCGCTACGCCGACGGGCCGGCTGACGCCATGCGGATGGATCTTCGATCCGCCCTGGCCTATACGATTCGACACAGTCGAGAGTACCGCTTTGCCGAGGAGGACTACCTCCTTGCGGCGCTGCGGCTGCTGAGCGAACGGCACCTGTGGGGACCGCGTCTGTTCGACCAGCTGGACGCGTCGATCCAAGGCGAGGCCGACGAGGCGCTGTTCGACACGTCGCTTCGGCTGGTCAATGAGCTGCGCCTCACCCAGCGGCTCCCCTACGGCGGGGAAGTGACGGCGCGAATGCTGGCCCGGGCCACGGAGGACCTGCATCAGCGCGTCACGGGCGAGAACACGCAAGCGGCCGATCTGATCTTCTCCGGGGATATCCCGCTGCTTCGCGGCGCCGGCCAGGTCGCCCGCGAGGGCCGCATCCAGGCCGAGCGGAACCTGGTGTACGCAGCTCGTGATTTTGAACGCAGTCGGCGGGAATTCCTCGTCAGCATCACCAGTGACTTCCTCAATCTGGTCGTACAGAAGCAAGGCATCGAAAACGCCGAGCGAGAGGTACAGACGCGTGAGGACTTCGAGCGCCGAGAACGAGCGCTCGTGCGGGCGGGGCGACGACCGCCACCGGATGCTGACTTGGCCGAGCAGGCCACGCTCTTTGCCCGCGATCGCCTCAACACCCAGCGCGAGACCGTCCGCCTCCGCGTCGATCAATTCAAGGTGCGCCTGGGGATGCCTCAAGACCAGCCGTTGATCATCGAACCCTCCTCGCTGGGCCTGGCCAGACCCCAAATCAGTATGGACGAAGCAGTGCGAGCAGGGATGACCTATCGGCTCGACCTGCAGAACCGTCGTGATCAGCTCGACGATACCCGTCGCGCGGTGCACAACGCCCGCAACGCATTGCTGGCGGACCTGAATCTGACCGCCTCGATCTCGATCCCCACCGATGACGCAAGGGACCGCGCCGGGCTCGACTTCGATCTCGATGACACATCGTTCCTGGCCGGGGTCAGGCTCGATCTCCCGCTTGATCGCACCATCGAGCGCATCAACCTTCGTCAGACCCAGATCAGCCTTGAACGAGCCGTCCGCGATTATGAGCGCTTCCGTGACACCATTGCGGTGGAGGTTCGCGGCTCGGTCCGCGATATCAATCGAACACGGTCCAGCGTGCGGTTGCAGCAGGAGAACATCACCATCGCCGAGCGTCGTCTGGCCAACATCGAGGCGGCCCCCGACCGGTTCGACGCCCGGGACCGCAGCGAAACCGCCGCCGACATGCTCGAAGCCCGCGACGCATACGACCGGGCTCGCCGTGACCTTCAGCTCGCCATCCTGCAATACCTCCTTGACAGCGGGCAACTGCGGGTCGAGAGCGACGGTTCGATCCGGCCTTTGCAGGGAATGCAGTTGATGGACCTTGACGCCGCCAACGGTGATGCAGACCGTCCTACGGAGAAAGTGTCCGATCGCTTCGCCAAACTTGAGGTTCTCAACGCCTATCTCAAGCTTCGTAACGACTACCTTGCCAAGATTGACGAACGAGCTGAGATACAGGCCCTCATCCGTGCGGGCTCCCAGCTTGGGGGTTCGAGAAACGTCACTCCGGCTGGTTATGCCGCAGCCAAAGCAGCCGCTTACGAGATGCTGGTTGCCGCGTATACCTCCGCCTTCCTTGCGGCCTATGAAGCTCGCGTGGGTCCTGAGTTTGAAGTTGAAGTGGACGAGGTCGATTCGGAGATCGCTTTCGCGGTGGCGCGCGATGTGACAACCGAGTTTGGTCACAATCTTGCACCTGCTGTCTTGTTACAGGCTACTGCGGCCGCAGCCGAAGAGGCGTATGAGTATGTTTCGTCGCGCGCTATCGAAGCTCGCCTTTTCGACTACCTGAATTGATCGCGAGGGGCCTGACCTCACTTCTGACCGCACCCCCGTCAGGGGGTTTTCGGGTCTCGCATCCGACTCCGCGGAAGTCCACCCCCCACCTACAGGACCCACCACGCCGGCCAAACCGAGACGCCCCCAGGCGGTGAGGGAACAGCGTCGTGGTGGGGCACAGGTCACATGACGCAACGCGGTGGTGAGGCGATGAGGTGGACGGCCAGGGTCTCTGCTACCGCGTGAAGTTCAGCGACATCGATGCTCCCTCATCCTTGTGATAGCTGTTGCTGCGATCGTCTACTTGGTTGGCATGGAGACGAGCACCTCAGAACAGCGCGCCGCAGAACCCCCCAAGGAAGGGCTCGGCCGCTGACCCCCCCGGGTGCACGAGACGATATCCGCCGCAGAATTGGCTCGATCGACGCCGGCTGAGGCCCTATCCTACTTGCCGGAATGGCTGGTGCCTTAGGGGGATTCACCCCAGAGCCTCGGGGCCTGGAGATCGATTTGGAATCTGACCGGTGAAGACGAAGAGACATAATCGCAGGGGCGGGACCACCGCGATCGTGATCACGATCGTGGTGATCCTGACGGGGGCGGCCATGACCACCCTGGTGGTGCGCAACGGATCCTCCTCCGGCACCGAGGGGGGCTCTGAGGGCACATACATCGTTCGACGCGGCTCTTTCGACATCACCGTTCCCGCCTCCGGCGAGCTGGCGGCGCTGAAGCAGATCGAGATCCGCAACCGCCTGGAGGTTCGGGCGGTCATCACCGAAATCATTGAAGAAGGCAAACCGGTCAAGGCCGGCGACATGCTCATTCGGTTCAACGACGAGGAGATCCGAAACAAAATCAAGGACGCCGAGGACGCAGAGAACAACGCGACCAGCGCCCTGATCATGGCCGAGTCGAACCTGGACATCCGGATCAGCTCGGGTGAATCGGAGCAGGACAAGGCTGAGCTGGACGTGAGACTCGCAGAGCTGGCGCTGGAAGGCTGGGAGAAGGGTGAAGTGGTCTCGAGGCGCCAAGAGATTGACCTGGAGTTGAAAACCGCCCAAAAGGACTACGACCGCCTCAAGGAGCGGTATGACGAGTCCGTGACGCTCGAAAGCCAAAAGTTTATCAGCCGAGATGAGCTCAAGCAGGACGAGATCGCCATGATCAGAGCCAAGGCCAGGCTCGAGCAGGCGAAGCTCGACGACGAAATCTACGAGAAATACCAGTACACAGAGGACCAGGCCCGGAATGAATCGGACGTCGAACAGGCCAAGGCTGAACGGGAACGGATCAAGGACCGACATAAGGCCGAGCTCGAAACCCTCCGCGCCGAGTTGGCCAGCAAGCAACATCAGCTCGAAAGCCGCCAGGAACGCCTGGCGGACCTCCAGAAGCAGCTTGAATACTGCACGGTCACCGCGCCATCCGGAGGCCTGGTCGTCTATGCCACCAGTCTCGAGAGGTACCGATGGGGGAACCAAGAGACGCTAAAGGTGGGTAGCGAGCTGCATCGCAACCAGTTGGCGATGATTCTGCCTGACACCTCCCAGATGGTGGCGGAAGTCAAGGTCAACGAATCGCTGACCGGCCTCATCAAGCCGGGCCAGCGGGCGATCCTCACGTCGGACGCCGTGCCCGACGTGGTCCTGCAAGGCGAAGTCCTCAGCATCAGCGTGCTGGCGGAGTCTGGAGGGTGGATCGACCGCAACCGCCGTGACTACACCGTCAAGATTCAGCTCACCGACGGCAACGACCTGGGACTCAAGCCCTCCATGCGCTGCAAGGCCGAGATCTACGTTGGCCGGGTCGAAGATACGCTGTTCGTGCCGCTGCAAGCGGTGTTCCACGAAGGGCCGACGGCCTACGTCTATGTGCCGCAGGGCTCTGGCTTCGCCCAACACAAGGTCACCGTCGGCGAGGCCTCGGAACTGCACATGGAAGTGAGCAGCGGACTGGCCGAAGGCGATGTCGTGCTGTTGCGCCAGCCACATCCGGGGGAGATCGTCGCCCGCCTGGACCAGCCCAGCCCACCCGACGCCTCGCGCGACAGCCGCAACGGGCCGTCGAACCGCGCGTCCGCTGAACAGGACAAACCCCGCCCCGACGGCGAAGTCACGCACAAGCCCGGTGAGAAGCGCCCACCCGCCCAACGCCCCGCGCCCAGCGGCGACCGCCCCGCAGCGGAAGGCTAATCGGGCCCAACATCCGCCCAGTCCAACCGCGCCGTGGGCAGACGACGAAATCAACAATCAAGGTGACCGGCTCGCCAGCCCCTGTACAGCCGTTGGTTCAGCAGGCAGACCCTCGTCACGCGCCGCTGCCGCCCGACCATCGCGCGGCTCGATCAGCACCGACTCCGGCTGAAGCCCCCCATCCTCGCCCGGCGGCAGTTCCTCAACGTTCCGCAGCTTGCCTGCGATCGTGCGAGTCTTCTTGGTTGCGTCATCGACCTTCGCAGACGCCTCGTGCAACTTCTTGTGAACGGCATCCAAGAGGCCGGCGAACTTCCCAAGCTCCGTCTTGACGGCGCCCAGGACCCTCCACACTTCGCTTGATCGTCTTTGCACTGCAAGCGTTCGAAATCCCATCTGTAGCGCATTGAGCAGGACGGCCAACGTCGTAGGGCCGGCCACGCTCACCCTGTACTGTCGCTGGAGAAACTCCATCAGCCCCGGGCGGCGAACCACCTCCGCATATAACCCTTCGCTGGGCAGGAACATGATTGCGAAATCCGTGGTCCTGGGCGGGTTGAGATACTTGTCCCTGATGTCTCGTGCTGAGGCCTTGATGCGAGCGTCAAGCTGCTTCGCCGCCGTCGTCGCCGATTCCTGGTCGCCTTGTGCCTGAGCAGCGAGCAGGCGTTGATAATCCTCTTGCGGAAACTTCGCGTCGATGGGCAGCCAAACGACGTCGTTGGGATCATCGGCCCGTCCGGGCAACTTGATCGCAAACTCCACCCGCTGGTTGGTTGCATCGTTGGTGACGACATTGCGAGCATATTGCTGCGGCGCAAGAACCTGTTCAAGCAGCGTCCCGAGCTGGATCTCGCCCCAGGTCCCCCGCGTCGAGACGTTGGTCAGGACCCGCTTGAGGTCGTTGACGCCGCTGGCGAGGCTCTGCAGCTCGCCGAGGCCCTTGTGAACATGCTCCAGCCGCTCGACGAAGAGTTTGAAGGAATCGGCGATCTGATCCCGCACCGCTCGCTCGGTTCGCTCCTGCCCTTTGTCCACTGACTCGAAGTGCGATTCGAATTCGGCGAGGTGTGGGGCGATGTTCCGCCGCAGCAGGGCAACGACCAGCCCGATCGACACCAGCATCAGAACGATCACCACAGCGAGTAGGGCCTCAGTCATGCCCAAACGCCTCCACATCGCCGGGTGAATCTATTGATTACCTCTCGGCGGGATAACGACTCAAGCAATTGCGAGCGGGTTCGGACGTTGACCAGTTCAGCGGGGAGTCGGGTTCGCCGAAGGAGCAGACGTATCACCGCAACCGCCGATTGCACAGCCGAACCGACCTCGATCCCGATCAACGCGTACAACCATTCAGCCATTGTCCTGCATCATACTCTGTACCCATGGCCTCGATCCCCCCACCCAATCCGGCGGTTCACTCCCAGCCCGCGACGAGAAATCTGCAGATTGCCGGAGACGCCGCAGGTCAGCCGGCCATGAGTGGGATGACCGGTGATCCCGATGGAATCGGGACCGCGGACCTGACGGCGGCCCAGGCCGGAGATCACCAGGCGTTCGGCCGGCTGTATGACCGTCACGCGGCAGTGGTGCTGTCGCTGTGCCGGCGGTTCTCGTTACCCGAGGCTGAGGACGCAACCCAGGAGACCTTCATTCGTGCGTATCGACTTCTGCACAAGGTTCAAAGCCCCGACAAGCTCCGCCCGTGGCTGTACGCGATCGCCCGGCGGGTCTGCTCGGAGCGGGCGCGCTCGGCCCAGCGTCGGGCCCGGCACGAGGAGCAGTTGGTGTTGACTCAGCCCGCCCAATCGATCGCCGCCACCGCCCCCGAGCAAGCCGATCGCGCTGAGCAACTCCAGCGCCTCGACGACGCGTTGGAGCAGCTCGATGACCGCGAACGACTGGCCGTTCACCTGTACTACCTCGACGCGCATCCGGTCAATGCCGCCGCATCGGCCCTGGGCTTATCACGAAGCGGCTACTACAAGCTGCTGGCCCGCGCTCGCGAACATCTCGCCGACCTTATGAAATGAATCGGACTCACCATGATTGATCGATCCAAACAACCCAATGAACCGCCCGCCGGTCCACCGCCGCGCGACGATCTCGACCGGCTGCTGCAAAGCTGGCATGGAATCCACGCCCAGCGTGCCGCCGCAGGCCGCGATGAACTGATCCAACGGATTGCACGAGAACGGCACTCTGTGAAGGCGACCCGCGCCGCCAAGCGCTGGTCCGCGCCGATCTCAGCGTTTCGGCGCTTTGACCTTTCGCCGTTTCTCAGGAGATTTGTGATGAATCGCTACTCACCCGTCGCCGCGTCGATGCTGCTGCTGATTGCGCTGATCGCCCTGCTCATGCCCAGCCCCCAAGGACAGGTCTACGCCCAACAGGAAGTGATGGTGCCCCAGGGCGGCCGGCTCGATGCGCTCGATGAGGAAGGCAACATCCTCGGCCCATGTCCGCTGAAGCGCACCGATGTCGATGTGCAGGTCTCCGGGTTCTTCAGCCGAGTCACGCTGACCCAGAGCTACCACAACCCATATGAGAAAAAGATCGAGGCGGTCTACACCTTCCCGATGAGCCATCGCGCCGCGGTGGATCGAATGACCATGACCATCGGCGACCGTGTCGTAGTAGGCGAGGTCAAGGAGCGGCAGCTTGCCCGGCAAATCTACGAAGCAGCCCGCGCCCAGGGCTATGTTGCCAGCCTCCTCGAACAGGAGCGGCCGAACATATTCACCCAGTCGGTAGCGAACATCGAGCCCGAGGCCGAGGTCGTCGTCGAGATCAGCTACGTCGAGATCCTGCAAATCAAGGATGGGGCGTACAGCTTCGACTTCCCGATGGTGGTCGGGCCGCGGTACATTCCAGGCGCGCCGACGACCAGCCCGACCATTGTGCCCGCTGAGCTGGTCCTGCGGCACGGCTTGATCCTGCTGGGGCCAGCGAAGCTCACCGTCGGTGCGGCCGGCGAGGTCGATCAGCTCGGCACGCTGCAAACCGGCAAGCTGCATGCCCTGCTGGGCGCCGCCCAGCCGATCAAGTACCCCGGCGACGCGTGGTGGGGCCGAGGCGATGAAACCGGTGGAGCCGGCCAGCCCGCCCTGTGGTACCGCTTCGAAGCGGCCTACGCCGACGCCTCCAAGGAGTTCGGCGAGCTGTACACCGATGGCACCGCTCAGCTCAACGGCCGATGGTTCTTCATCGACCGCAAGACAATCAATGAGATGGGCACCGGCTTCGCGCAGGACACCAACCAGGTGCCGGACGCCAGCCGAATCACCCCTGAGCCGGTCAAGCCCCCCACGCGGGCCGGACACGACATCACCGTCAGCATCACCATCGACACCGGCGGCCCGGGGCTGCTCGACATCAAATCCGACCTGCACCAGATCGTCCGCAGCGACGAAGTGATGCGCGACGACGGGCTTGTCCGCAAGATCACGCTGACCCTGGCAAAGAAACAGGTAATCCCCAATCGCGATTTCGTTCTCTCATGGCGCCAGACCGCCGACACGATCCAGGAAGCGACGTTCATCCACACGTCTCAGCAGCACGGCGATTATTCCGGCGGCTTCTTCACGCTGATCTTGCAACCCCCGGATCGTGTCGAGGACGCAGACGTTTCGCCGCGCGAGCTGATCTTCGTGATGGACACCTCCGGATCGATGAGCGGCTTCCCCATCGAGAAGTCCAAGGAAGTGATGACACGGGCGATCGACGCCATGCGGCCGGCCGATACGTTCAACATCATCACGTTCGCCGGCCGCACGGCGATTCTGTGGGGCAACCCCCGACCGGCTACGGCCGAGAACCGTGCCGAAGCCAAGGCGTTCGTCGAATCGCGCCAAGGTGGCGGCGGGACCGAGATGATGAAAGCGATCGAAGCCGCCCTCGTGCAAACCGTCGGTGAGGGACCGCAGCCGCTGAGCCCTTGGGATGTCGCAAACCTTTCCGCCGACGGCCGAACGGTCACCATGTTGCTGTCCTGCGGCGACATCTCCGCGATGTTGCCCGCAGAAGCGGAGGGTCACGAGCTAACCGTGACCATTGACCTGCGCAACGGCGGCACCATGCTGGTTCGCGGCCTCCAAATGCACTTGCACGTTCGGCCAAGCTGGATGCTGGTGACCGGGCGATGGGTAACGCAAGACGGCCGTCGGGTCCTTATTGTCGATGAAGCCCGCCACGTCGATGAACCTGCCCAGGCCAAGCCGATGCGGATCGTCCTGTTCCTCACCGACGGCAAAGTCGGAAACGACATGGGCATCATCAACGCCGTGAAAGAGAACGCTCACACGACGCGGGTGTTCAGCTTCGGCATCGGCAACTCGGTCAATCGCTACCTCCTGGAGAGCATGGCACAGGCTGGGCGCGGCGAGGTCGAGTTCGTATTGCTCGAAAGCGATGCCGACAAGGCCGTCGATCGCTTCACGAAGCGCATCGAGACGCCGGTGCTGACGGATATCAAGCTTCAGTTCAGCGATGGTTTACAGGTCACCGACCTGCTGCCCTCGCCGGATGCCGTGCCCGACCTTTTCGACGTCAAGCCCCTGGTCATTCACGGCCGGTACACGACCCCCGGAAAGGGCACGCTGACCATTCGTGGGCGAACCGGGGCCGGGCCGTATACACGCACCATTGATCTGGAGCTTCCCGAGACGCAGGCTGAGCACGATGTGATCGCGACCGTTTGGGCCCGAGCCAAGATCGAGGCGATCATGAACCAGGACCTCAGAGCCGCTCAGCAGAACGCCTTCCCGGCCGACCTTCAACAACAAATCATCGCCCTCGGCGAGCAGTTCCAGATCGTGACCCAGTACACGAGCTTTGTGGCCGTGGAAAAGTCGCGAATGACCATCGGCGGCAAGCCGGTGCTGGTGGCCGTGCCCATCGAGATGCCGGCCGGCGTCTCCTACGAAGGCGTCTTCGGCGAAGTCGCCGACCACGAGGCCGAGGAGATCTTCCTCGGTGCACGCTTAAAGACACTCGGGGGGATCGCTGCCGGGCGCGGCTTCCCGCACATGAAAACGGCGCCGCATGGAAGGCTCCGTCAGTTGCGGCGCCTCGCGTCTGTGGCCTCAAAGACCGATCTGTCCGCGGCTTTGCCACCTCCGCTGACGCCGCGCAGACCGCCCGGCCCGCCGCTTCGAATCATGCTGAAGGAGGCCGACTCAAAGCAGCTCGCCAGCCAGCTCAACCAGCTGATGTCGGCGCCCAGCGCTGGCGCTACGATCTCAGTCCCTGCCGGTGGTCGTGGCTTCGGCGGTGGCGGCTCCGGTGCTTCTAGGAAAGCGGGCGAGTCGGGAACCGCCTCTTCCCCCTGGCAGGGTCCGCAGACGAGCGCGGACGACGCCCAAGCATCGGTTGTCAACGGCAAGATTAGCATCGTGCAAATTCCCCACGTGTTCTTCAACGAACTCGACAAGGCAGGTGAGGCGCCAGGCGTTCCGCTGCTCGGTGACATCCCGATTCTCGGGGAATTGTTCAAGGACGTTACCCGTCCGGTGCCCGTGCTCGCCGGCCGGCCGATATTCGTTGAGCACTTCGCGATGACCATCGCGTCCCTGGTCAAAGAAGGCGAGATCGACGATGCCAAGACGATCGCCGAGCTACTCGCTGAATCGAGACCCGACTATGCGATCGGCGTGAAGATGCGCGATGCGCTGGCGGATGACTCGCTTGACAAAGCCCAGCGCGACGCGACGATCGCCGAGCTGGGCGAGGAGGCCCGCAAGCAGCTTGAAGCGGTCATCGCCAGGACCCGGCGCGAGGCACATCTGCGCCGCGTGCTCGATGAGCGGCTGTATGAGATGGTTGCGCAAATGAACTCGGGGGAAGACCGCCCTGATGACAGGGCGGCTCGCAAGGAGTCACTTCGCCTGACGGTTCTCGTGACGAGCATTGATGATGAGACGAAGCAGGCGCTCACCGAGGCCGGCCTAGTCATCGAAGCGACCGCGACCTCGCTGCCGATGATCGTGGGCACCGCGACGGTACGCGACCTGGAGACGCTCGCCCTACTGGACATCGTGCGGCGCATCGAGCCGACGAGGATGGACTCAAGCACTGACTGAACCACAGCGCCCCAGCGCCGATCGACACCCACCGAAGCCCACGGGCTCGAGCCCGTGGGCTTCCTTCACGTGGGCATGCGCTGCTGCGCTTGATACTCCTCCCAGCGTGTGGAGAGGTCGTGCTCGACGCCAAGCAGGTCGAGGATGCGCCCGGCCATGAAGTCCACCAAGTCCTCGATCGACTTCGGATGAAGATAGAAGCCCGGCGAAAGCGGAGCGATGATCGCCCCGGCTTCACTGAGCCGCTGCATATTGCAGATGTCAATGTGGCCGGCAGGGGTCTCGCGGTAGGCGAGGATCAATCGGCGGCGTTCCTTGAGGGTCACCGCCGCCGCCCGCTTGAGCAGGTTGTCGGTGATCCCGGCGGCGACGGCCCCCAACGTGTTGCTGGAGCATGGCACGATCACCATACCGTCGTGAAGAAACGAACCGGAAGCGATCGCCGCCCCAACGTCTTTGTCGTTGTAGATGGTGACCAGCTCGCCCCGGCCGGCGGTCAGCGCATCGGCATCGACGCGCTTGAGGCCCAACTCATCAAACAGCAGCCGCTTGCCGAGGGCCGAAACGGTCAGGTGGATCTCGACTTGGGCCTCGGCCAGCTGCTCCATGACCCGCCGGGCGTACGTCGCCCCGCTGGCCCCAGTGATCCCGACGAGGATTCGACCAGTCATACCGCTGCCCCGCGATCCTCCGCATGGCCGCCGGATACCGCGACCCCCCCCAAGGTATAGGAAAACGGGGTCATCCGCCTTGCGCGATCTTGCCGAGGACGTGGTACACTTCGCCGTTGACGTTTTCCACGAAGGATCGGCCCAATGAAGACCGCCATATCTGCCGTGCTGCTGCTGGGGTTTGGAATGGGCTGCTTGAGCGCGTGTGCCGGCTCGGTGACCTACCCGCCCCCCGGGGGTTCAACCGAGCTGGGCGAAGCGGCGCCCAAGCCGGTGCCCGCCCTGATGACGAGAGCGATCCGCTTTGCTCTGGACCGCTACGGTGATGATGATGCGTTCGCGATCAACCTTCCGCCGGGCACGCCGGCGGCGGTCTACGACGAAGTCATCGCGGGCCTCGGGGCCGGCCGGCCGATGCTGGAGGTAGGCGAACCTGCCTACCACGTCACCAAGGTGACCCTGCGCTGGCCGGATGCAAAGGTTGATCTGGTCTATCCACGGGCCCACGGCTACTACGAGTTCGTCACGATCTCATTTCGGCGGGACCTGGTTCGCGGCTATGAGTTTGCCGGGACCCGGCTGTGGCGAACCGGCAACCGGCCGCCGCCTCCTCACTACACACCGCAACCCGTCGAGGCGCAAGCGCCGCCGGAAGAAGCATCCCAGCCGCAGGCTGCCTCCGCCGACGGACTCGAAAAGTAGGGGAGGTGCCAGTCCCGTGTTCGTCCACCGATTGACATGCCAACCGATTGCGGTGCGCGGCAATAGCCGGCGGGCTACGCCTGGCGGACTCGGGACGCGTAGCGTCCCGGCTGTTCTCGATGTCTGCGGTTCTTGAAAACGCGTATCAGGGGCGTCAAGTCTGTGTGACCGGCGGAGCGGGCTTTATCGGTTCGCATCTGGTCGCGGCGCTGGTCAAGTTCGGGGCGGAAGTGTCGGTCATTGACGACCTCACTGCCGGGTCATCGCAGAACCTGCCGACAGCGCCCGGGCGCGTTAGGTTGGTGCAGGGCTCGATCCTTGACTCCCAGGCCCTGGCCGAGGCCGTCGACGGGGCCGAGTTGATCTTCCATCTGGCGGCGCTGACCTCGGTGCCGGGGAGTGTTGAGCAGCCCGATCACTACCATCAAGTCAACGCGACCGGCACGATGCAGGTGCTGGAAGCAGCCCGGGCGGCCGGGACGAAGCGCCTCATCTACGCCTCCTCCAGCAGCATCTACGGCGACCGTGGCCGGGGCCCTCTCGCCGAGACCATGACCCCACAGCCCACATCACCCTATGCCGCCGCGAAAGGTGCCGGCGAGCTGATGCTTCGCGCCTTCGCCCACTGCCACGGGCTCTCGTGCATCAGCCTTCGATACTTCAACATCTTCGGCGCGCGACAGCGGCCGGACTCACCCTACGCGGCGGTCATTCCTCGCTTCGCCGAAGCCCTGCTGAAAGGAGTGAAGCCGACGATCTACGGCGACGGCACCCAGACGCGCGATTTCACCCACGTCGCCAACGCGGTGCAGGCAAACCTTCTTGCCGGCGCCTCAACCAAACCGCTGCACGGCGAGGCGATCAACATCGCCTGCGGCACGAGCTGCAACCTGCTTCAACTGATCGAAATGATGGCCCAGATTCTCGGCGTCGAACCGAGCTACGAGCTGGGGCCGTCACGTGTCGGCGAAGTGATGCACAGCCGGGCGAGCATCGAAGCCGCAGCCAAACTGCTGGGTTATAAGCCGGTGGTCGAACTCAAAGATGGATTGAAGGAGGCGCTGGAGTATTACGCGGCCGGCTGAGGCCTCGCCGGGTGGATCAAGCGCAAACACCGCATGAATAATGCGGGCTAGGGGGCGTCGCGATCATTGGAGGCGTCTTCCTCCGCCGGTTCCACGCCGATCGCCACGATCGTCTGATCGTCAGTCGGGCGAACGCCCGCTTGGTGTCGTGACAGCGGATCGGTGAGCGACTGCACCACGCAAGCGGGCTCACCGGTGCACGCTTCGAGCGCCCGCTCGATTCCCGCCACACCGAACATGGCGCCGTCAGGACCCCGAGCCTCGATTATTCCGTCCGTGTACATCACGACCGTCTGGCCGGGCTCAAGATCGACGGTCGCTTCCTCATAACGGACCCGATCAAGCACACCCAGCGGAACGCCGCCGACGGCATCGAGCCGCTGAACCGAGCCGCCGACGCCCGGCTTCTTGAGAAGCGGGGGGTTGTGCCCAGCCCGGGCATAGGTCCAGCGCCTTCGAGGCGGGTCATACACAGCCAGGTACGCAGTGACGAAGGAATTCTGGATTCGCTTGGCGGCCAAATGCCGGTTGGCGTGCTCGAGCAGCTCAGCGGGTCCGTCGGGGTCGCGGGGGTAAGCGTGCAGAATCGCGTGGAGCATGGCCATCACGACCGCCGCCGCTGGGCCGTGACCGGAGGCATCGGCAATCAGTATCAGCCACGGACCATTCGGATCGGCCCCCGAGCCGTCTGAGCTGGATCGCAGCGGACGGAAGTCGTAGTGATCACCGCCGGCCTGGTCGAACGTCTTATAGCTGGCGGCAATCGTCAGTCCGGGGATATCGGGGATCGGATGCGGCAGCAGCGCTCGCTGGATGGCCGCGACGCGCTCGACCTCGGCGCGGATCTTTCCATGCGCCTCGCGGAGCTCCTTGGCAATGAGTACGTTCTTGACCGCCGTGCCCACCAAGTTAGCGCGCAGGATCGCGTGCTCCAGGTCCTCGACGCTGAAGCCTTCGGGATCGGTGCGCAGGAAGATCGCCCAGTTCAGCGGCTCGCCGTCATCAAACAGGGGAATTGCCATCAGCGAGCCATACCCGGCCAGGGCGTCACCGACGACCGGATCGTCGCCAACGGTGAGATGATGAATCAGCTCGGGGTAGGCGGAGCGGATCAGCTGGCCCAGGAAACCGCCGGTATGCACGGGCAGATCGTGCCACTGCCGCCACGGCTCGCCCGACGCCAGGTCAAAGGGCTCGTCGTGGTGGACAAAACGAGTGATCTTGTATTCGCCCGGCGCCACCCCGCGGGTGGAGAGTGATATATACCCGCGTGGCCCGTACAGCTGCTCACCGTGAGCGGAAAAGACCTGCAGCACCTCCTGTGGCTCGACCGCCCGGCTCAGCGCCCCGACCATCTCCATCAAAACGGGAATGCGGGGATTGCCCGAGGTGTCAACGCACCGCATCCCGCCGAGATTCTCCTCCCGGCCAGTCTTCGGCACTGTCTGCTCGACCCGCGGCATGAATGATCGCCCCTGTCCAACCAGCGAACAACGTTCTGGATGATAGCCGTTATTCGCAGTGGCCTGTGGCCGGCATCAAGCGAGCCGGGCCATCCCGGACGCAAGGCGATGTCCCGCTCGGCCCGGCGTCAGCGGCCGAAAACGGTACTGGGAATCAAACCGACGCTTTTGCATCGACGTGAGATCCGCGGGGCCTGGGAGCTCACCGGCGGCGATACCAGCTACCTGGTCTGGGCCCCCGCCGATCCATAGACCACCACCTGCCAGATGAATGTCTGGCGATAGAACCGCCGCTCCAGGCCGTGGCTGCGCACGATGGCCTCGACCGCCTCGGCCGGATGCACGAAGGCCCGAAATGCCTGCCATCGCAGCCGGCAACAGAGATTGATCAGGGCGACGCCGAGCTTCACCCACCAGGTCTCGCGGGGGTAGACCACGCCGTAGAGCTTTCGGGCCCGCGCTGAGGACAGGCCGACCAGCGATTCCAGGTCGCCATAGCAGCAGATCACCCGGTCCAGGGTAACGATGTCAGCCGACTCGATCTGCGGGGCCAGCTCCACGAAGTCGCCGTGGTAGTACGCCACACGATCATCATGGCCTTGCCCGTCCGCCCCTTCCCGGGCGGCTTCGATGTACGCAGCCGACGCTTCGACGCTGGTGGCGGTCGCCGCGCCGGCCCGCAACAACTCGTGTTGAATGGCTCCGACACCCCCGCCGATATCCAGCAGCGTCGCGCCTTGGATCCCCTCGGCCCGCAGCGCGTCGATCAACATCTGCGTGCTGCGAGCCGGGCCCTTCCTGCGATACTTCTTGAGCTGTCGGGCGGCGACGCGCCGATCGAACTGGCGCTCAATCGCCCGGCACTGGCCACAGATCATGATTCACCGGTCTTCGTTGTGTTCACGATCCGCTCCCATCGTACCGGGCAAGGCACCGCGACCACACCGCCACTGCTAAGCATCCACCAGATCTGATGTTCGCTTGGCCTTGAACAGGCGGTCCCTTGCGACGTATCGCTGGTTCTGTGTAAACGCCCTCGTTTGTCTGCTCTGTGATGTCAAGTCGTTGATGATCGGGCCGTCAAGTTGCATCCGGCGGGTTCACTTCGTTGGCTGCGCTTGGCCGATCTGATCGAGCTGCTCCTGGATGCGTTGCTCGATGAGGGCGGTCAGGGTCACGGCGGCACTCCGGGCGGAGCCCTTCGCGTCGGCGAGGTGGGCTGTGACGTCGATCGTCGGGGCGAAGCTGACGACCGCCCGCCGAGCCGCTCGCGCGCCTGCCTCGCGGGCTCCCAGCGCATCCTCCTCGAACTTGTCGAGCGTCTCGGTCATTCGCTCGATAGACGGCTGCTGGGTCACGTAATCGCCGGGATAGCTGAATAGCTGGGTCACCAGATTCAGGTCCTCCAGATCGCGCTTCGCAGCCGTGATCGCCTGCGGCGACAACTCGGCGCCGGCGGGGTTCTCACCGACCGCTGTCGCATCGTCGCCTTGGAGCTCATCGGCGCCCCACTCGCGAAGGATGTGATGCCGCAGCTGCTTGACACGCGCGGGGATCGGTTGGTCGCCCACCCGGGCGAGACGGCGCTGCTCCATCTGCGAAAGGATGTGCTCAGACAGCCGGCTGATGCGCTTCGGCAGCGACCCCTTGCCAAACGCGTTGAGGTATTCCAACTCCTTCAACCCCAGGATTGCTTCCGCGTAACGGTAGATGCGCTCCAGGAGCGGACGATCGACCTGCGGCCGCCAGTACAGCCGCTGCTCCAACCGGGTCATCACGGACTGCAACTGCGGTGTCGGATCGTCGAGATAGAAGTACTTGAGCGCACAGGGCAGGATGTGCAGCGCGGAACCGCCGCTGCGGCTGCGCCGCCGGGCCGCGGCCAGCGCGATCATCGCCGCCCCTTCGCGCAACGGGGTCACGCGATCGTTGAGGTGGTATACCTCGCCCTCGGGAAAGATCACCAGCGAACGATGTCCCTGGGCAAGCACATCGACGGCGGTGCGAAACGCCCGCAAGTCGGTCCCCTCACGGTCAATGCTGAACGCCCCGAGCCGCTGAAATGCCCACCCCTTCAAGCCGAACCAACCCTTGAAGACCTGCCACGCTGCGAGATAACAACACGGCAGGCCGAGGCGATGCATCGCCTCGAAGATGATGAACGGGTCGCCGTGGGCGGGATGATTGATCGTAATCATCGCCCCACCACCTTGGGCCAGCGCCCAGCGCACATGCTTCTCTCCGCGCAGCTCCACGTCTCGCACCAGGTACATGCGCCGATACACGTGGCGGCGCAGCGGAGTCAGTGCCCACTGCCAGAACCGGCTCGGTCTGGCCGGCCGAAAGCGATAGTCCGGCTCAAACAGGCGCCTTTCCATTGGGGCAGTAGACCCGATGCCCCCTAACGCGCCAAGCAGCGCTCAGCCGCGTTGTGAGAGAACTACCACCGCCCTTTGCGCGGCGTAAAGATCGACCGCAACATCGGCCACCGGGGAGTCGCCGAGTACTATCTCTCCACGAGCATGGAGACGGCGTTGCCGCCGCCGAGGCGAGCTGGGAACCAGCTCGCTCAAGTCGAAATGGAGCTTGATGTCCAACCGACTCAACCATATGCTGGTGGCATGGACTACCAGCGTCTGATCACGATCGACCCGGCAAAGCGTGGGGGCAAGCCGTGTATCCGCGGCCTCCGCATGACGGTTGCCGACGTGCTAGACTACCTTGCCTCAGGTATGTCGCAGGAAGATATCTTGCGCGATTTTCCGGACCTGACCGCCGAAGACATCCGTGCGTGTCTGGCCTTTGCTGCTGATCGCGAGCGTCGGCTGCTATCAATCCCAGCCGCGTGAAACTCCTGCTCGACGAAAACTTGTCCCCGAGACTTGTGCAAGCCCTGCAGAGCCTCTACCCCGGCTCCGTTCATGCGCGGGAGGTTGGACTGGAGACCGCCGGCGATGAGGCGGTGTGGGCATATGCGGCTGCGAATGACCTGGCCATCGTCTCCAAAGATGCCGACTTCCTTCAACGGAGTCTGCTGTTTGGCCATCCACCAAAGGTGATCTGGATTCGCCGTGGCAACTGCTCCACTACCCAGATCGAGGCGCTACTTCGAGATCATCAGAACGAGGTACTGGCGTTCAATGAGGATAAGATCGCCGCATTCCTAGCGATCGGTTAGTTCGAGTAGCTCCGGATGAAAACTCCGAAGACAATGACCGCCGCGAACTGTGCGCTTTCTCCTAGCCCCGCTCGACGAGCATAGAGACCGCGTTGCCGCCGCCGAGGCAGAGACTCGCAATGCCGCGCCGGGCTCCCGTGCGGATCATCTGGTGCAGCAGGGTCGTAAGGACCCGAGCCCCGGAAGCCCCGATTGGATGACCAAGTGCGATCGCCCCGCCACAAATGTTGAGCTTGGCCTCGGGGAGGCCGATCTCGTTGATGTTCGCCAGCACTTGGGCGGCGAACGCTTCGTTGAGCTCAAAGAGATCGATATCGTCAATCGTCAGCTTGTTGCGCGCCAGCAGCGCTTTGAGGCCTTTGGCGGGCGCGTCAAAGATCTCCTTCGGCGCGACGCCGGCGGTGTGGTAGTCCACGATCCAGGCGATCGGGTCAGCGGCGATTTCCTCGGCCTTGGCCGGTGAAGCGACGATGAGCGCGGCGGCGCCATCGGAGATCTGAGAAGCGTTGCCCGCGGTGACGGTGCCGTCGGCGTCGAACACGGACTTGAGCTTCGCCAGCTTCTCGACGCTGGAGTCGGGACGAATACCTTCATCGTTCTCTACGCCCTGCTTCTGCTTGAGCTGCTCGGCAGCGAGCGACACGATCTCCGGCTTGAAGAAGCACTTGCCGGTCGCTTCAGCGGCACGGTGATGCGATTGCGCAGCAAAGCGGTCCTGCTCTTTTCGTGAGATACCGTGCTTGCGGGCGATGTAGTCCGCGGCGCAGCCCATGGCCCAGCCTTCAAACGGGCACGACAGGCCGTCGTGGGCCATGTGGTCGATCATCGTGCCGTCGCCGAACTTGACGCCGGTGCGCACGTACTGCAGGTGCGGCGCCAGCGACATATTCTCAAATCCCCCGGCCAGGACGAGCTGGTTGTCGCCGGCCTTGATCGACTGGGCGGCGAGCATGACGGACTGGAGGCCGGACCCGCACACTTTATTGATCGTCTGAGCGTTGAGCGTATCGGGCAGCCCCGCTTTGAGCCCGGCTTGCCGGGCGGGATTCTGACCGACCCCGGCTTGCAGCGCGCAGCCGAAGATCGCCTCATCGACGTGGTCTTTGGCCGCGGGGACCTCTTCGAGCACGGCCTGAATCGCGTACGCCCCAAGCTGAGGCGCGGGCGTGCGGCTCAGCCCCCCGAGGAACCGGCCCACCGGCGTCCGCTTGGCGGCGAGAATGACTGGTTGGATCATGGTGAATCACTCCACAATTGATTCGGAAGGCATAATCTTATCCGGGCTCAGCGCAACCCAACGCAAGCAGCGGGCAGCCTGAGTCCGCTACAATCGCAGGCATTGCATCCCACCGCTCGGGTGCGTCGCTTGAGCGATGACATCGTAGCCGCCCGTTGCGGACACTGCGGGCGGCGCCGCCGGGAGATGAACCAACGAGCCGAGGATGATCGCCGCCGCCGACCCCGATCAGTGATTCCGCCATGACCGACCTGGAGCCTGCCGCGGAGAACCTGACGACCCTGGAGAGCCACATCCTTTCCGAGGAGACTCGCCATCCCGGGGCCACGGGCGCCTTTACGTGGATCCTCTCGGCGATGACGCTTTCGGCGAAGATCATCGCCAGCAAGATCCGCCGGGCCCGCATTGAAGATGTCCTGGGCGCGCTGGGCTCGAAGAACATCACCGGGGACACGCAGCAGAAGCTCGACGTGATCGCCAACGAAACGCTGCTGCGGGCCCTGGGGACCCGAGCCGGCGTGGCCGTGCTCGCCTCAGAAGAAAACGAACAGCCGATCATCCTTCAGACCAAGGTGGATCGGCCGTACTGCGTCCTGTTCGATCCGTTGGACGGGTCCTCGAACCTTGATGCGTGCGTGAGCGTGGGAACTATCTTCAGCATTCTCCGCCACGACACCCAAGCCGACCCCATTGAAATATCGATCCTGCAGCCAGGCACGAAACAGGTCGCCGCTGGGTACATGCTCTACGGCTCATCATGCGTGTTCGTGCTCACCACCGGCCACGGGGTGAACCTGTTCGTGCTCGATCCCGCCGTCGGCGCGTTTATTCTGGTTCAACAGAACTTGCGCGTTCCCGAGTCAGCTAAGAGCTATTCGATCAACGAGGCATACCGTGCCGATTTCCCAGCCGGATACCAACGCTACCTGGACTGGGTCCATGGGCAGGGATACTCCAGCCGATACATCGGGACCATGGTGGCCGACATCCATCGCATTCTGGTCCAGGGCGGCGTGTTCATGTATCCGCCGACAAAGGCACATCCGCAAGGCAAGCTCCGACTGATGTACGAGGCGAGCCCGATGGCGATGATCGTGGAACAGGCGGGCGGCAAAGCCGTCGCCGGCGCGCAGCGCATTTTGGACATCCAGCCGGCGGGCCTGCACCAGCGCACGCCAGTGATCATGGGCTCAGCCGCTGAGGTCGATCACGTGCTGGAGCATCTGACCGCCGACTGACTCGCAGTCGTGTTCAGGCAGGCGATCGTACTGTACCCACCAGTAGCTCGACCCGCACGGCATGCAAGCGAAGCAAACTCGATTGACGATCACTCAGATTCTGGCCTGGGCCGATGCGCACCATCGGCGCAGGGCAAAATGGCCGAGCATTAGATCCGGACCTGTGCTCGGCGGCAGCGGCACAACATGGAGTCAGATCAACTCCGGCTTGCAGCAGGGATATCGGGGGCTTGCGGGCGGCTCTTCATTGGCGCAGTTGCTTGCGAAGAAGCGCGGGAAGCGCAATCCGAAGGGTCTGCCGCGGCTAACCGTCAACCAGATTCTCAAATGGGTGGATGAGCACCACAGGCGCACCGGCAAGTGGCCGCGACAACACACCGGTCCCCTGCACAAAGCTGCAGGCGAAGACTGGCTGAAGATTGACACGTACCTGCGAAGAGGCTTGCGGGGGCTTCGGGGTGGTTCGTCGCTGGCGAGACTGCTGGACAAGCACCGAGGGGTGCGGAACCAGATGCACCAGCCGCCGGTGACGATCCAACAGATCCTCACCTGGGCGGACGCGCACTATGCCCAAACGGGGGAGTGGCCGACCGCGCAATCCGGACGGGTGCACAGGGTGTCCGAAGAGACCTGGCAATGCATCGACCACGCCTTGCGCTTTGGTCGCCGTGGACTTCCACGCGGTTGGAGGCTGACCAGGCTTCTGGCCAGGCATCGCAATCGACCGTACCGGCCCAAGGGGCCGCCCATCACCGAGGCACAGATTCTCGCCTGGGCCAAGGCGCACCACAAACGCACGAGCGAATGGCCAAGACTCACCTCCGGCCGCATATCCGGTGGGCACGGTGAGACATGGACACGTGTTGACATGGCGCTAAGAAAAGGCTCGCGCGGCCTAGCCGGCGGTTCGTCTCTGTCAAGACTGCTCGCCAAGCACTACGGTCTGCCGAATAGGGCGAAACGGCGCAAGCGACCGGCAACACGTCGCGGCCAATCCTCCAAGCCAAGAGGACCGCGTTTGACAGAAACACAGATCGTGGTGTGGGCGAAGGCGCACTACAAACGGACGGGTCGATGGCCGGCGAGCACATCCGGCCCCATACGCGAGGGGCGCAACGAGACGTGGACCGCGATCAACAGCGCGCTCGACAGGGGCTCGCGCGGCCTCGCGGGTGGTACATCACTGGCCAGGTTGCTCGCTCAGCGCTGCGGGAAGCGCCACCGGCTGCACCAGCCGCCCTTGACGATGAAGCGGATTCTGGCCTGGGCCGACGCACACCATCGGCGCACGGGCGACTGGCCGTCACGACAATCCGGCCCGCTGCCGGAGGCGCCCGGCGAAAACTGGAGCAAGATCAACGTTGCCTTACTGGACGGTCGCCGCGGGCTTCGGGGCGGTTCGCCGTTGGAAAGGCATCTCGCGATCCATCGCGGCCGGCCTTACCATCCATGGGGGCCGCCCTTGACCGAGGCACAGATTGTCAAGTGGGCCAGGGCGCACCGCCAACGCACCGGCCGATGGCCCCACCGGTTCTCGGGCCCGGTACCGCAGGTGCTGGGCGAACACTGGCAGAAGATTGACATGGCCTTGGCGCTCGGTTGCCGCGGCCTTCCCGGCGGTTCATCCTTGATCAGGCTGTTTGCCAAGCGGTGTGGTGTGCGGCACCCGCACCACCCTCCACCTTTGACCATCAAAAAGATTCTCGCCTGGGCCGACGCCTACTACCAGCGCACGGGTGACTGGCCGTCAAGGACTTCCGGCCCGGTGCCCGAGGCGCCCGGCGAAACCTGGTCGATCATTGCCAAGGCGATGTCGGAGGCTCGCCGCGGGCTTCTCGGTGCATCGTCACTGGTCAGACTGTTCTCGAAGCATCGTAGGACGTTGTACCAACGCAAGGGAATGCCGTTGAAGCGCAGTCAGATTCTCAACTGGGCAGCGGCACACCACGAGCTGACCGGCAAGCTGCCGACGAAGAAATCCGGGCCTGTCCGCGGGGAGCCTGGCGAACTGTGGAGTGCCATCGACGCGGCCCTGCGGGCAGGATCACGCTCACTTCGCGGTCGGTCGTCCCTCGCGGAATTCCTCAACAAATACTACGCCAGGCCGTACCAAGGCATCGGACAACGCCTCACGGTCAGAGAGATTCTGAAGTGGGCTGATGATTTTCACCAGCGCGTGGGCCGCTGGCCCACCAAGACATCCGCCTACACCTCCCCGGCGCGGCAGGAAAGGTGGAGCACAATCGATCTCGCTTTGCGCCAAGGCCACCGCGGCCTCCCCGCCGGGTCGTCTTTGCACAAACTACTGACACAACATCGGTCTAACCGGTAGATAAGGGACCCGACATCACAGGAGACTGAAAGGATCGCGGCGTTCCTCAAGCCCTTGGCTGTGGATTACAAGGTTTAGAGAAGATTCTCACGTCGCAAGGAGTGCGAATCGTGAAACGCCGCGATCTTGAGACACATCTCCGCGAGCATGGATGCGAGCTGCATCACCAAGATGGTCGGCACGATGTTTGGATAAACGCCTAGACACTGCGGCAAGTGTCGGTACCGCGGCATAACGAGTCGCAGTGGCGAACAGTTCGGGGCAATTTGTGAGAAGCTCGATGTGCCGTCGCCCGTCTAGGCGGCGCCCTCAGAGGCTTTGAGTTGCTCAAAGAGCTTGGCTCGTGATTCTTGCAGAGATTCCATCGCGTCACGAGCCATGGCAAAGGCCTGGGAAATCGTCTCAGCCTCGGTGACCAGCTGTGGGTCCAGCGGCGAAGTGACGACATACCCCCACTCTTCGGCCTCCTGCAAAAACAGCACAAGGTCGCCATCGCTCACTGTATAAAATCTTGGGCTCTGGCTCACCATCGTTTGATATCGGCGATCGGCCGGGGCTCCATCGAGCTATATCATAGCAGCCAACCTTACCGATGGCTGCGGGCTATGTCCCACTTCGCCGTCGCTCCTTCGACGAGACCCACGCTTCAAGTACGCACCTGCCATGACGACACAAGCCACAACATCGTCAATGAAGATAGCTCGCGATTCCAATCAAGCCCTGGGGATCGGTGAGTTTGCGGGCGACTTTATGACCGGCACGATCGGCGAGCCGGATGCGAGCGTCCTCGACCGCACGGTGATGTTCTTCACCGATAGTGTGATTTGTGGGATCTCGGCCATCGCGCTGGCCACGAATGCACCGACCGTCCTGCGCAATGAATCGCTGGAGTATGAACGGCCTGACGGTGTTCCGATCTTCGGCTCCGCGAATCGCGTCGCGCCGGAGAAGGCGATTGTCGCCAACTGTGCGGCAGTGCGGGAGTGGGACGCCAACGGCACGAACTTCGGCTACAACCCCAAGCTTGGCCACACGGCGGGCGAGTTCGGCCACAACGACTTCTACTCTGTCGCCATCGCCGCGGCGCAGCTCGCCGGCAGGGACGGCGCCTATGCCCTGCGCGGCATGGTGCTGCTGGATGAGATCCGTGGTCGCCTTGGGGAAGTCTTCAGCTTGAAGTCCTACAGAATCGATCATGTCGTGCATGGGGCAATCGCGTCGGCCGCGACCTACGGGGCCATGCTCGGCGCGACACCCCAGCAAATCGAATCGGCGATCGGCATGGTCGTCGCCCACTACATCCCTTGGCGGGCGATCCGGTCCGGCAGCCAACTCTCGGATTCCAAAGGCGCTTCCGCAGCGATCAGCACCGAAGTCGCCGTGCTCTCGATGCAGCGGGCGATGCGAGGATTCGTCGGGCCGGCTGACATCTTCCGCAACCCCGAAGCGATCTGGCGTCAGTTTGAGCCGACTGATGGCGACAGCCCCTTTGACCTGGTGCTGACCCATAGCGGAGGCGATTTCGCCGTCATGGGCATGCACTTCAAGCTTGGCCTGTACGAACATCAATCGGCCGGGGCCCTGCAAGGTCTGCTCAGCCTGCTCGTCGAGCACCCGCAGCTCCTGGAAGAACCGCAGAAGATCGCGTCGATCAAGATCATCGCCTACGAACCGGCCTTTGGCATCATCGGCGATCCGGCCAAGCGCGACCCGCAGACCCGGCAGTCGGCCGACCACTCCATGGTCTACATCGTCGCCACGACGCTGCGCAAAGCGATTGAGCTCGCGAAGCGGGCAAGCCGAGGTGGAATCAATTACACCTCTGACGAGTATTGGAAAGTGCTGATGCTCAGCCCGTTCGACTACTCCGAGCAGGCGATCTTCGATCATTCCACGCGCCTGCTTATGGAGAAGATCACCTTCGCCCACGGCGGGCCGCAGTACGATGCGAAGTACCCCGACGGCATCCCCACCTCGCTCATCATCACCACGACGGATGGGCAAATCTACGACAGCGGGTTGGTGATGTACCCCGCCGGACACGCCCGCAACACCACGGCGAATTTGGCGGAGCTCTTAGGCGCCAAGTGGCAGATGCTCGGCTCGCTGGCGGTCAACGACCCCGACGCAATCATCGACCGCTTCAATACCCTGCCGAACCTGTCCGCCGCGCAGCTGCGATCACTCCACGACTTCAAGATCCTCGATCGCAAGCGCCTGGAGTAGGGTCCGCTGCGCGGGCCCGCACGTGCCGTGTCCGGATAGAAGCTCGGTCGGCGAATCGGACCCTACAAGCTGACGAGCGCGCCGAAGCGACCTACCCTTTAGCGAGCATGGTCACGGCAGTTGCTGATCGATTTGTCGTCCAAGACGCGAGACCGGCATATCTGGCCCGCGCCGCCGGCCTGTGGCGGTTCGATGAGCGTAAACCACTGACCACCGATTGAGCCAACGCCGGGTGCCCCGCGGCAATCCCGCTATTTCACCCACCACGGCTATGGAGGCAACTTCGTGAAGGGCAAGCTCGCCGGATACATCGGAACGACCATCGGCTTCCTTGGCTGGGTCATCGGCCTGGCGGTGGTGTGCGTGTTGAGCGGTCAGACCTCGATTCTGGCCAGAGTCGTTCCCATCGGTGTGCTGATCAGCCTCGGGTTGGCGTTGACCGTGATCGTGATGATGGAGTGCGTGCTGCGGGTCTTCGGCCGGGGCGGCGGTTTCTTTCAACTGACGCTGTGGGGTGTCCTCTGCGTTGATGTAGGCATTCTCTGGCTGCTGATCAACCACTGGCTGGCGCCGATGATCGCCGCCGAGCCACGCCTGGTCGAGACTATGCAACACCTCGGCGGTGTTTACAAGACCACCGACGCTTTCCCCCTAGCACTCCTCGCCGCCGGGGTGGTGTTGCTGGCGATCGCCGCCGGACGAATGCTGCGCAGCCCGCGATCAGGCGCTGAGTCGCCGCCTGCTGGCCGGGGCCCGGTGGAGCGCCATGGCTCGAATGCACAAGGAGTCACCAAATGACCGCCAACTGGATCAAACCCTTGTTCATCGTGGCTGCTTTGTACGATGTCATTCTCGGCCTTGGTGCTCTCCTTTTCTTCAAGCCGGCGTACAACTGGCTCGACATCACGCTGCCCAACCACGATGGATATGTGCAATGGGGGGCAGCGGTCGTGGTGGTCTTCGGCATCGGCTTCTGGCTTGTCGCCCAGGCCCCGGCTCGCAATCGCGACATCATCAAGATGGGCGTCCTGTTCAAACTGGCCTACGCGACGACGGTGCTCGGCCACTTCTTCTTCGGGTCGATCCCGATGGTGTGGGTGCCGTTCGCCTGGCTCGACCTGGTCTTCCTCGTGTTGTTCATCGCCGCCCTGCGCAGCTTGCCCGCGTCACCATCAGCCCAACCCGCTTGACACCACCGCACAGAACTCGATCTGCCAGGTCCACAACAGCAGATCAATTGCGTCCAATCCACGCGGCTCAGCCGAACAGCCCGTCGAGGAGTTCGGCGGTGCCTTTGCCAAGCGTCGCTACGGTCTCGTAGATCGGGCGTGTGCCGGCGATATCTTTGAGCTGGCGGACGAGCTTGCGCCCCTGGGGGAAGTCGGCTTTGTTGACGATGAACAGGTCGGCGATCTCCAGGATGCCCGCTTTGTCCATCTGGATCGCATCACCCATGCCGGGCACCATCACTACGGCGGTGCGATCGACGTGCTCGCGAATGGCCACATCGTTCTGCCCGGCCCCGACCGTCTCGATGATGAGCTTGTCGAACCCTGCCCCACCGATCAGTTCAATGATCCCTGGCAGCGTGGAGTAGTCTTCGTTGGTGATGGCGAGGCTGCGGTAGAACACGTTCTCGTCCACGGCGTTGAAATCGACGCGCAGCCGATCACCGAGCAGCGCGCCGTGGGTGATGGGGCTCATGGGATCGAAAGCGACCACGGCCATCTTCTCGCCGCGTCGTACGGACTCCGCAGCCATCGCTGCCACGAGCGTGGACTTGCCCGCCCCGGGCGAGCCGGTCAGCCCCACGACATCACCCGGGCGCTCCAGGGGCGCATCCGCCGGCTCACAACCGCCATGCACCCGGCTGATCCGTCGTGATAACTGAGCAACGGCATGATCGGATTCCAGCGGGCCGTAGGCACGAGTGACCTCGCGGACACCGTCGATGATCTCGTGCATGCTCGTGCCGGTGTGGAAGATCCGGTGTACACCGGCGTCGAGCATCGGCTGGACATCTTCGGCTGGGATGATCCCGCCGACGTTGATGACCATGTCAGGCCGGCCGACCTTGCCGCACTCATCAATCAGCCTCGGCACTAGCACGAGGTGTGAGTTACTCATCATGGAGCAGGCGATCAGATCGGCATCTTCGTCGCGAGCGGCGATGGCGAGGCTGCGCGGCGTCTGCCAGAGCCCCGAGTAGATCACGTGGATGCCGCTATCGCGCATGGCCCGGGCGATGAGCTTCACGCCGCGATCGTGGCCGTCGAGCCCGATCTTCCCCAAGAGCACCCGCGGCCGGTGCGCCAGGTCGCCGACGCGATCGAGCTTCTCAATGGGCGTGGTGGGTTCAGTAGTCGGCGTGGGCATGGCGAACGAGCCTGACCTCGTGCGAGCTTGGGATGATAGCGGTCTCTGCGCGCACGACGAAAACATTCGCCGTTGGGCGCGACCCATTGGGAAACCGTTTCGAGCGGGTCAGATTGCTCTGGGGGCGAACCGTCGGGTGAGCTGCCGGCCGGCCTCGGCCGCCCGGGCGGGGAGGTCCGGATTCGGCCCGTAGACCAGCAGGCCGATGGCCTCAACCAGCGCTTCGTAGATCGCCTCGAACATGCTCTGTAGCGTATCGGGCGCCTCCGCCGGGTCGGGCAGGCTCCAATGCGCCCGGCGCGGCTCGCCGGGAAACTCCGGACATGACGCCTGGCCAGCGACATCGCAGAGCGTGATCACCAGATCGAACGATTGATCCTTGAACTCATCCCAGCTCTTTGACCGCAGCCCATCGATGCTGACGCCATACTTTTCGAGCGTCTTGAGCGTCAAGGGGTGGGGCCGGTCCTTCGGCTGCGAGCCGGCTGAGCTGGCCTGGAGCTTCTGGGCGAACTGGTGGTTGGAGATCGCCTCGGCCATCAGGCTGCGGGCGATGTTGCCCGTGCAGAGAAACAGGATGTTCAGCTTATCGGTCGTCATGGGGCACCTCCGCTGATCAACGAAGAGTAAGTCGATGGCAAACGGTCAGTGACCGTGCCACATTGTTACACCATCGTCAACATCTGCCAACCGTAGCCGACGCTGGGCACATTTCGAATCGGGCCGGCAACCAAATGAATGCCCGGTCGAGGCAGCGGTAACGATATACTCACCGTTCGTGAACACGACGCAGACACAGAACTCGCCCCGGGCAGATCCGACCACGATTCTCGACACGGCCCTTCGCCGGGCAATCACAACGACGCTCGGCGATGACTACCGGGATACGGACCCCCTGATCCGACCGAGCCAGCGGCCCCAGCTCGGCGACTTTCAAGCGAACGCGGCGATGAGTCTGGCCAAGCGGCTCGGTAGAGACCCCAGGAAGCTCGCACAGCAGATTGCGAAGGCGGCAACAAACGAGCTGTCGGCGATCGCCGAGCCCCCGGAAGTGGCGGGGCCTGGGTTCATCAACATCCGCCTCAAACCAAAGGCCCTAGCCGAGATGCTTACGGCCGTGGATACCGCCGCGCTGGGCATCACGCCCGATCCGGACACCCGCCCGATCGCGATCGATCTCTGCGGGGTCAACATCGCCAAGCAGATGCACGTGGGTCATCTCCGCTCCACCATCATCGGCGACGCGTTAGCGCGAATCCTGGAGCGGCGTGGCCGAGAAGTCCATCGAGAGAATCATCTGGGCGACTGGGGCCTGACCATCGCCATGGTGCTTCGTGAGCTTCGCGCCTCCGAGGCTGATCTTGATGCGCTGGTGCTCGACGATCTCGACGCAGCCTACCGTCGCGCGCAGCACCAATGCGCCCGGGACACGAATGCCGATGCCGCAGCCAAAGAAGTGCTCGTCGCGCTCCAGCAGGGCGATGCAGATGTCCGCCGGGACTGGCAGAAGATCATTGACGTCACCATGCGTGCGGTGTACGAGAGCTTCGATCTGCTAGGCGTGAAGCTCGGTCCCCAGAACAACCGGCCGGAGTCGTCGTATCGCGACCAGCTTCCGGAGGTGGTGGACGCCTTTATCCAGGCAGGAATCGCACAGGAAGATCAGGGGGCCCTCATCATTCGTTTCGACGATCGCGATCGGCCGCTCATTATTCGCAAATCCGACGGCGGCTACCTCTATTCGACCACCGATCTGGCTGCGGTGCGCTACCGCGTGCAGCAGTTGGAGGCAAGCCGAGTGATCTATGTGGTGGATGCCAGGCAGCGTGATCATTTCCGTGACGTGTTCGACGCCGTCCGAAGGATCGGATGGGACCTCCTCGCGGACGGGACCCGCGCCCAGCTCGTGCACGTCCCGTTCGGAGCCGTGTTGGGAACGGACCGCACCCCACTCAAGACGCGCAGCGGCGAGAATGTTCCGCTCACGACATTGCTCAAGAAAGCGATCGATCGGGGAACGCTGGAGGTGAAGAAGCGCGCCGCGGACCCGGCCGCCCCAACCCACGGCCTGGACCCCCGGCAGCTGGCCCAGATCGGCCGGGCGGTCGGGATCGGCGCGGTCAAGTACGCCGACCTTTCCAGCGATCTTGTGCGCGATTACGTGTTCAACCTCGACCGAATGATCGCCTTCGAGGGGAACACCGGCCCGTACCTTCAGTACGCCCACGCGCGGGTGTGCTCGATCTTCGCCAAGGCGAACGTGGATCCCCAAGAGGTCGGTGACGCGGGCTTCGTGCTGAAGGACGGCTCAGAAAGACAACTGGCCCTTCTCTTGCTGCGTTACGCGGGCGTGGTCGCCGACACGGCCAGGACGCTGGAGCCCCATCGCCTGTGCACATTCCTTTACGACCTGGCCAACGCCTACAGTTCGTTTTACGAGAGGTGTCCCGTGCTCAAGGCCCAAAGCGATCCGCTTCGACGTTCCCGCCTGCGGCTGTGTGGCCTGGTCCGCCGGGTACTTGCCGACGGCCTGGACCTGCTGGGGATCGAAGCGCCGCAACGGATGTAGCGTAACGATCGTGTAGCTCGCGGGTTCGGGCGCAGCGTGTGCCGGGGATGATGGAGATTGCAAACGCAATGGCCGGTCGAAGAAAGCGAGCGAAGAAGAAGTCACCGATCCGGCCTCGATCGGCAGCGCCGGGACATGGCGCCGCGGCAACAGTCCAGCCGCATCCGTCGTCGGGCCTGGTCCTGGCGGGGATGGTTCCGCTCATCTTCGCGATCGGTGCATCGCTCATGCTCGTGCTCGAGCACGTCGGCGGCCTGAGCCTTCCTGGCTGCGGGCCCGGCAGCGCCTGTGCCGAGTTGACCCGAGGTGTGTGGGGCAAGGTTCCCCTGGTGAACTGGCCGGTCTCCTTTGTCGGCCTGGCGTACTTCATCGGCTTGCTGGTCGCATGGATCCAAGCCGGTCGAGGCTCCGGCGTCTCGACGGCGCTGCGTTACGCGGCGCGACTCGGCGGTGCGTTCTCGGTGATGTTCGTCGTGGTGATGATCCTCAACCGGCATCTGTGCTGGTACTGTCTCGCGGCACACCTGGGAAACTTCGCCTTCCTGGTTCTGATGGAACGCTGCCCCAAAGTGCCGGCGGCGGCGTGGCGGCCGCTGCTGTGGGGCGGTCTCGCATTCCTTGTTGTCTCCGCGGGGCAAGAAGGGACCCGGCGGTCGTTCAAACACCTTGCTGTGGAAGATGCGGAACGACGGCTGGCCAAATCAACGGGACAAATCATTGAATTGGGCGGCGACACGGTCGTGGGACGCTTCATCGGGCGCTATCGCATCGGCCCCGAAGCGGCGCCGATTCGGCTGATGATCATCTCGGACTACCAATGCCCGGACTGCAAGCGCATTGAGGCGCAGGCGAACGCAATTCTTGCTCAGCGCGACGACATCTCGCTGTCCGCGAAGCACTTCCCGATGTGCACCGACTGCAATCGCAACGCCTCCAAGACCCTGCACCCCAACGCGTGCTGGGCGGCGCGAGCAGCCGAGACCGCGGGCATCCTCCGCGGCAACGACGGCTTCTGGCAAATGCACCGATGGCTGTTCGATCGTGGCGGGGCGTTCACCGATGCCGAGCTGCATCAAGGTCTGCGCGAGCTTGGCTACGATCCGCAGCAGCTTCAGCAGTTCTTAGGCATCATGCAGAGCCGGCAACCACTGGACCTCATCGCGGCGGATACCGACGAAGCGTCGGCGCTCGGTCTGCACTACACGCCGATGGTTTTCATCAACGGCGTGGAGTTGAAGGGCTGGAACGCGCCCAACGCACTGGCCCGAGCGGTGGCGGCGCTGGCGGCCACCAATCCGCCCCGGCAGACCGCGGCCCACGACCGCCCGCCGCCAGCAGCCGAGAAATACGTCGCCGATTGGCGGGAGCAGCCAGCACGAAGAATCCCGGCCGATTCACGGGCGTGGACGATCGGTCCGGTCAACGCCAAGGTGGACGTCGTGGTGTGGGGCGATTATCAGGAGCCGTTCACCGCGGAGGCCGACGCAATACTGCGACGCATCGCTGCCTCCAGATCGAACACGCGGTACGCATTCCGTCACTATCCGTTCAACAAGGAATGTAACCCGTCGACACGTTCGACGCGTCATCCGCTGGCTTGCCGGGCCGCGCAGGCGGCCGAGGCGGCGGGAACGCTAGGCGGCGCCGACGCCTACTGGGCGATGCACGATTGGCTGATGAGCAACCAGCAGCGGTTCAGCGACGCGACGCTTCGCGGGGCCGCCGCCGACATGGGACTCGACACCGAATCCTTGTTTGCCGAGATGGAGTCGACCGAGGTAGGTGAGGCCATCGCCGAAGACGCCCGAGCGGGCAAAGGGTTGGGCCTGGGCAGCATCCCAATGATCTTCATCAACAACAAGTTTGTGCCGAGGTGGCGCTTCCAAGAGCACCGCACGCTCCAGCGCATGATCGAGGAGGCGTCCCAATGACGCCGCCTCCGGTCACCGCGGCACCGGGTGCGCCGCTGCCACGGGGGTTCTTCGCGACCGGCATCGTCCTGCTCGCTGCGGCGGTGGTTGCGTCGTTGGCGCTCGTGCAGCAGCATCTCGGCGGCTTGGAAATCCCCGGCTGCGGGCCCGGCAGTCCGTGCGCCAAGGCGGCGGCGAGTGTCTGGGGCAGGGTTCCGTGGGTGGATTGGCCGGTGTCATTTGTCGGCCTGGCTTACTTCCTGGCATTGCTCGTGGCGTGGCTCACTTCCCGGCAAGGCATCCCGAACGGACTTCGTCAACTCGTGCGGCTGGGCGCGGTGTTCTCGGTGGGCTTCGTCGTGGTGATGTTCGCAGGAGATTACCTCTGCCCCTATTGCCTTGGGGCCCATGCGGCCAATCTGGTGTTCCTGCTGATGGTCGAGATGGCCGGCCGGCCGGCGGCGCCGTCACTGCGCCCGCTGGTGACGGGGGCGGTGGTGTTCCTGCTCGCCACGGCGGCCCTGGCCGTTGCCGAGGTGACACAGAAGCAGCGCGTCCTAGAGAAAGAAGAAGGCGAGCTTGCGAGGTCCACCGAGCAGATGATCCAGCAGCGATCGCAAGGCGAAGGCGCATCGACGCAACCGCATCGGGAAGGTCCCGGCTTCACCGGCCGGTACCGGCTGGGGCCCGAGGCGGCGCCGATCCGTATGGTCATCTTCTCCGACTACCAATGCGAGGATTGCGCTCCCATTGAAAAGGACATCTTCGCGTTCTTCGTCGAACGCGATGACATGTCGATCTCCATCAAACATTATCCCATGTGCACCGACTGTAACAAATACATCGGAGTCAACCTGCACCCCAACGCCTGCTGGGCCGCCCGGGCGGCGGAGACCGCGGGCATCCTGCGCGGCAACGATGGCTTCTGGCAGATGCACGAGTGGATCTTCGAGCACGAGGGATTCTTCAGCAACCAGCAGATGCGGGACTTCCTCATCGAACAGGGCTACGACTTCGACCAATGGACGCGCGTGATGGCAAGCGAGGAAACTCTCCGCCTGGTCCAGCAGGACATCGACGAAGGCTTTGATCTCGGCATCCAACACACGCCGATGATCTTCATCAACGGCGTGGAGCTGCAAGGCTGGCGCGTGCAGGGCGGCGTGCAGCGGGCGGTCGAGGCTCTGGCCGCGACAAGTCCGCCCGCGCTGACGGCCGCGGCGGACACGCCGAGAACCGCTGCCGACGCTGCCGTAGAAACGTGGAAATCTCGCCCGCCAGCGACCCTGCCCACCGATGCGCAGTCATGGCCCTTGGGGACCCAAGATCCCGCCGTCCATATCATGCTGTGGGGCGATTATCAGGAGCCGCGCACCGTCCAAGCCGACGCAATCATCCGCAATTTCATGGCCGGACGATCGGATGTTCGCTACCACTTCCGGCACTTCCCGATCGACGAGGCCTGTAATCCCGTCGTGAGCACCACCCAGAATCCCTTCGCCTGCCTGGCCGCCAAGGCGGCGGAAGCGGCGGGCATCCTCGGCGGCGTCGAAGGCTATTGGAAGATGCATGCCTGGCTGATGGAGAACCAGCCCGGGTTCAACGAGCAGAAGCTCGACGAGGCCATCGCCCAGCTCGGCTTTGACCCGCCGGCGTTCCACGAGGCGATGGCCAGCCCCCGCACCGCCGAGGCGATTGCGGCCGACGCCACGATCGCCCAGAGCAGCGGTCTTCGCGCCGTGCCCGCGATCTTCGTCAACGACCGGTTCGTCGAGCGCTGGCACTTTGCCAAGACCGAGGCGCTGAGCGGTATTCTGCAAGCCGCGAGCGCGGAATGATGCGCCTCTCGCCCGCCAAGCCGCTCTCACCGTCTCAACGCGGTCAGTTCTCAACCAAGCGGTAGATTCGGCCGGTCCCGCCCCCGCGCCCGTCAGCGCTGTCGAAGGCGCAGATGTACAGCTCGCCGTCCGGTCCTTCGCCAAAGGAGCTGATGAAGACGGGCGGGCGCGGCGTGAAGATCTCGCGGTGAGCGGCGACCCGGCCGTCGGCATAGCGCAACGCCCAGATTCGGCCGGTCACGTAGTCGGCGTAGATATACGCGCCCTTCAAGCCCGCCAGCCGATCGCCGCGATACACGTATCCGCCGGTGACCGATAGGCCGATGACCCGGCGCCCGCTGCGCTGCGGATACTCCACCACCGGATCAATCAGTGGGCCAGTTGATTCGCCGCTCCTGAACGGGTGCGCACCCTCGCGGATATTCCAGCCGTAGTTGCCGCCTTTGACGATCAGGTCAATTTCTTCCCAGGCGTTCTGCCCGACATCGCCGGCCCACAGGTCCCCGGTTTCTCGATCGAAGCTCATCCGCCAGACGTTGCGCAGCCCGTAGGCCCAGATTTCGCCACGGGCGCCCGGTTGGTTCACAAACGGGTTGTCTTTCGGAATGGCGTAGGGGCGGCCGTTCTCTTGGTGATCAACGTCAATGCGTAGGATCGTGCCCAGCAGCGTGGAGAGGTCCTGACCGCTTCCCAAGGGATCGTTGGCCAGGCCGCCGTCGCCAAGACTGAGGTATACATACCCATCGGGACCAAACAGCACGGTTGCGCCGTTGTGGTTGCCCCAGGGCTGCTCGACTTGGAGGATCACCTGCTCGGAGGCGGGGTCGGCCTGATCGGGATCATCCGCGCTGACAGTGAACCGCGAGAGCACCCCGCGCCGCGGCCGCGATGCTGAGTAGTAGACAAACAGATGGCCGTTCTTTCGGTACTGCGGATGGAACGCCAGGGCCAGCAGCCCCTCCTCGTTGTGCCCCTCAGGTGGCGGCCCGCGAACGATGGACCGGATGTCGAGAAAGACCCTAGCGGCCTTGACGTCAGGTCGACTCTCAAACACACGAATCCTGCCGGCCTGCTCAACCACGAACAGCCGATTCGAACCGTCGCCGGCATGGGTGAGGAACACGGGCCGCAAGAACCTGAGCCTGGGAAATGCTCGGGACAGTCTGACGGTGGGCAGCGACTGCGAGGCCGTTGCACCCTCCGGCTGCGTTGCCTGTGCCGCTTCGGCCTGGGAAGGCTCATCACCGTCAGCGCAAGCGCTGACGACACTTCCCAGCACACATATGAAGACGCAAGGGCCCACGCCCAAGAGCCTCGCGCGGTTCATTTGCATCACGCTGGTCAACAATGACTACTCCGATCGGTCTCCGCAAGCCGAAATCCATCCCAGGCCGCCCGTCAACACCGAGCGCGCTGAGACGATGTCGGACCATCGTAGGGGATCAGACCGCCCGATTCATGGCAAGACGTCAAGCGTCATCGGCTCCGCTGGTTCACGAAACCGCCCAGTCTGAAGGGTCCCATCCTGGTCGATCTCGATCCAGCAGGCGCCGTCGCGGGCGGTGACCAGCCGCTGCCCGGCCGCGAGCGGCTGCTCCCACGCCCCTTTGGTACGATCCCAACGCGTCCAACCCGTCGATTGCATGACCACCTCCGCGCCGACCCGCTGGGTGAACTCTGCCGCCAGATCATGGTGACTGCCATGATGCGGCAACTCGAGGATGCACGCGTCAAGATCGTCATCGCAATTCAAGAGGATCTCCATCGCCTTGCGTTGAATGTCGCCGCACAGCAGGACGTGCCGGCCGGCCGCCTCGATGCGGATCACCATCGAGCCGTCGTTCACACGCGCGTACTGTGCCTGCCCAACCGGATGCAGCCACTTCCAGCGCGACGAACCAAACGTCCGAGCATCCCCCTGGACCACGCTCGATACCGAGACAGAGCGGTCCCATAGTTCGTCGAGCAGAAACGCAACCGGGCCGAGCCGATCCGCCCCGGCGGCTTCGAGGAACTGCGGCGTCACCAGGACCTCACCGACGTTGAAGTCATCAACGATCTCCAGCACGGCTGAATAGTGATCGAAGTTCGGATGACTGATGACGACGGCCTCAACCGACCGCACACCGAGGCGGCGCATGGCAGGGACGATGGATCGCCGGCCGGCATTCAGGTTGGCGCTCGAACCTGCGTCAAACAGGACCGTACTGCCGCCGCTGCGCAGGACGTAGCACGATCCATCGCCCACTGCGAGCATGTCAATCCGAAGCGCCGGCGACCGCCCTAAAGGCAGCATCGGCCAGCAGAGCCAGAGCACCATCGCCAGGGCGGCCAGTCCAAGCAGCCGCCGCTGCCATCGCAAGCGGTGCATGATCAGCCCGCATACCCAGGCCAGAGCGAGCAGCGACCAGATCGCCGACGGGTATGGGACATGAACAAACGATCCCGGTACCGCGTCGATGCCGTCAACAATCGCGATCAAGACATCGGCACAGATCATCAGTGGCAGACCCAGAAGCAGCGCGGCGCTTGGCAACACCACGGCCAGCACCATCTTCACGTATCCCACCGCCAGCAAGACCGCGACAATCGGGACCGCAATCACCGTGAGTGGAACAGCGAGGGGAGAGATCGTGCCGAAGTAATACATCTGCATCGGAGTCGCGATGAGCCAGGCGGTCACGGCCACGGCCACCGCGGAACAGAGCCATTGGCCGACCATCTTTCGGGATGACGACGCGAGCCGGTCAGGCACGCCAAACAACCGCCGTCGCACCACGGGCTGCAGGTGAACCAAGCCGAGCACCACCCCGAAGCTGAGTTGAAACCCAGCGGTAAACAGTTGATCCGGGCGCCACAACAACAGGACGATCGCGCTAAGCGCGACCAGCCCGCTGACGCGAATCCGCCGGCCGAAGGCAAGCCCGAGGCTGGCGACGATGGTCATCACCCCCGCCCGCAGGACCGGCATCCTGACTTCCACCAAGACGAGATACGCCAGCACCACCGCAATCAGCAGCCAACCGTGCCAGCGTTGGTAATGCCCGCCCAGTCGGGCCAGCAACAGCACAAAGCCGGCCAACACACCCAGATGTAAACCGGAGATGGCCAGCAGGTGCGCGAGCCCCACCCGCCGAAATGATTCGCCCACACCGTCGAGCTCGGGTCCACGCCGGCCCAAGAGGAGCGCTGACAGTAATGCGTCGCGCTTGGTCCGATCGGTTTCCGGGAGGTCCGACAGCAGCCACCCGCCGGCCCGTCGCCGAAATGCATCGCGCCACTTGAGCAGGTCACCATGTACGCTGTTTCGATTGCCCGGCATCACCGTGAGCAGATCGCGCTGCTCGACGCTCAGCACACCGGCCTGGCCGAGCGATCTGGCGTACCGTTGGTAGTCAAACTCGCCCGGGTTCCTTGGAGCAGCCAAACGATGCAGCCACCCGGTGGCCTCGACCCGATCACCGGCGTGGAAGGGAGCGACTGTCTGTTCCACTCGCACGAGCACCTTGCCCCGAACCGGCGCCCCCCGGCCGTCGCGCGACACCGTCGCATCGACTCGCAGCGGGAAGTACGTCGCCGGTGGACGATAATCGAATTGGGCCATCGAACCGGCTGAGCGATCGCGTAACACAGGCGGTCCCAGCGCTTCCCCGCGGACCCGCACGAGCGTCGCTTGGTCGCCCAGCCTTGCGGCGAGATCGGCCTCGGGCACGTAGTGGTGGCGAAGAGTCAGCCAAGCTGCCCCGAAACTGACCGTCGCGACTGCGATCAAGCCGAGGGCCGCCCTTTGGGATGGGGGCCGGCGTTGGCGATACACCAGTCCAGCGCCGAACAATGCAAGCACTGCGATCATTAGCCACGGCCAAACCATCGGCTGCGGCTGGAACCATCCGATGGTGATGCCCGCAGCCAGACACAGGGCCAGCAGTGTTATTCTTTCGCGACGCGGCGGCGCCCCAGGCCCAGCAATAGATGGAACCCCCGGCACGGGCGAGGCGGCGTCCGGTGCCATGTTGTGCCATCGTCGGCCGAAGTGCCCTGTGGTGCAAGCGCTGCTCGATCAAACCTGCCGGCCGGGGCCCGGGGCCGCTATCCTTGCCGTGCGGACCCGAATCAGATTTCTTCACAGCGAGCGCCTGGCAGCAACCCATGCAGCGCATCCTTGGCCAGACACGAGCGATCGAAACGCTCGCCACAGCACTGCGCTGCGGGCGGCTTCAGCATGCGTGGATCTTCGCCGGCCCGCGCGGGGTTGGGAAATTCACCACCGCGATCGAGTTTGCAAAGATACTCCTCGACCCCAACGCGGCGGTGGATCCTTCCGGGGCGCTCGCAGCCGATCCGCAGAGCGAGACCACGCGCCTGATCAAGGCCCGAGCACACCCCGACCTTCACCTGATCTACAAGGAGCTGGCGCTCTATTCCGAGAACCCAGATATTCGTGACCGCAAGTTACAGAACATCCCACTGGACGTGCTCCGCGAGCACATGATCGGCGGGCGTACAGGCGACAACCGATTCCATGAGCCGGCCGTGTACAAAACGGCGGTGCTGGGCCACGGCAAGGTGTTCATCATCGACGAAGCGGAGTTGCTCGCATACGGGAGCAACGAGGCCCAGAACGCCCTACTCAAGACGCTCGAAGAACCTCCTCCTCGGACCTATATCTTCCTGATCACCAACCGGCCGCAGCGCCTGCTTCTGACGATCCGCAGCCGCTGCCAGCATGTGCAGTTCACGCCGCTGGATGCAGAGGCGATGGCAGCCTGGTCTCAACGGGCGGCGCTCGGCCTCGACGAAGACGAACGGGCCTGGATTGAGCGGTTCTGCGAGGGATCGCCAGGAATGGCCCAACTCGCGGCCGACTACGGCTTCTGCCGCTGGCAGATGGCATTGGAACCGATGCTCGACGAACTCCAGCAAGGTTCGTTTCCAACCGAGATGGGGCAGATCATGGCCGAGCTCATCGAGACATTCGCAACCTCATGGGTCAAGCAACACGAAAACGCCAGCAAGGACGCTGCGAACAAGGATGGGGCCAGGCATCTCCTGGCGATCCTGGCCGCCCATGCTCGCCGGCGACTTACCAGCCGCATCGACGAGGATGAGGACCCGACAACCTGGTTGGAAGTGATCGACCTTCTGCGCGAAGCCGAGCGGCAGCTTGACGCCAACGTGAACCTCAAGTTGCTGCTGGAGAACCTCGTTGTCCAATGGGCTGCGCTGGCTGCCGAACCGGTCCGCTCATGACCGGCCATCGTTCGCGGTGCGCAACTTCATCAGGCCGCCGATCGGGTCAACCTGACGGCGAGCACAGACAATCAGCCCCACGATCCCGACGGCGACCATCAGAAGACTCAACACCTGCCCCCGCGATACATCCCCCAACGCCGTGGCCAGCACCGGCACACCTTCATCCGGCTGGCGGACCAACTCCGTCGCGATCCGCATCACGCCATAGCCAATCAGGAACCACGCACCGATGACGCCGGGCTTGCGCGGGCCCAACCACAGCAGCGCAAGAAATCCCATCAGAACCGGCCCGTCGGTGATGGCCTGAAGAATCTGCGACGGATAGTACGCGGTCAGCAGGGGCGTGAGCGTCTCGGTCACCTGGGCGTTGCCGGCCCGTGCAGCCTCGATGATATTGCCGTAGAACGTCTCGTCGCCGGGCACGATTCCGCGCAGGCCGTCAAGCTTCTCGTGGAGGCGCGGAAGGTCGGAGGTAAGGATTTCCTGCGGATACTTCACACTCCACCACGGCGGCTCCGCTTGCATCTTTTCGGGCAGCGCGCGGCCCCACAGCTCGGCGTTGACGAAATTCGCCAGCCGTCCAAGAAACAAGCCCGGCAAGGCAGCGAACGCGCCCACATCGAAGAGATGTAAAGGCGAGATGCGGTGGCGCCGGCCGAACAGCCAGCACGCGATGATGACGCCAAGAATCCCACCATGGCTGGCCATGCCGCCGCGATTGATCGCCACAAGGCCCCAAAATGGGAATTGTGTGCTGAAGTCCCACAGCAGTGGTTGATCGTAGAACAAGACATACCCGAGGCGCCCGCCAACCAGCACTCCCAAGATGACGTAGATCATCAAGTCGCCCACCGCGTTGGTGGGAATGTTGCTGCGCCCCGTACCGCCAAGCCGGCGAATCAGCAGCCACGCGATCCCAAAGCCGGCCAGGTACGCCAATCCGTACCACCGGATCCCGTCGGGAACGAACGGAAGGGCCTGCCACGACGCCGGGAACTCGATGGCAAACGGATCAAGCCGGTGCAGATACGCTTCAGCGAGGAAGATCGTCATGACGATAGCGCTCGATGGAGGGGACGCCCCTTGTGATAGCGTATCAGGATCAGTCGCGGCAGTTGTGTCGCCAGGCGCAGGCGAGCGCGGCGACCGGACCCAGGAGACCGTTGAGAATATGACCGCCAAACCAACGAAATTGCCGCCCAACCAACACGGGGCACGGTCCGCGCCGTCGGAGTTCCAGGGCCAGGCCAAGCCAGGCGATTTGACGCCTGCACTGAATGTGCTGCTGGCCGGAGCGACACTTTCGGCCGACGAAGCCGCCGCCGCGTTCGAGGCGATCATGTCGGGTCAGGCGCACGACGGCGAGATCGGCGCACTGCTGGCCCTGCTGGCCACTCATGCTCCGACCGCCGATGAAATCCTTGGCGCCGCCGGTGTCATGCGCAGCCATGTTGATGCGGTGCGATCGTCTTGTGATCCGTCTCAGATTGTGGACACCGCGGGTACCGGCGGGGCGCCCAAGACATTCAACGTTTCGACCGCCGCAGCCATCATCGCCGCCGCCGCTGGGGCCACCGTGGCCAAGCACGGCAACCGATCACGGACAGGCCGAGGCTCGGCGGAGGTGCTCGCGCAGCTCGGCGTCAACGTTGACGCCGATCGGGACACGCAGGCGCGATGCCTGGAACAGGCCGGCATCTGCTTTTGCTTCGCCATTCATCATCATCCCGCGGCGAAGTACGCCATGCCCGTGCGTCTGGCCCTGGGATTCCCCACGATCTTCAATCTGCTGGGGCCGCTGACCAACCCCGCCGGCGCCCGTCGGCAGCTCATGGGCGTCTACGACCGCCGGTTCCTGAAACCGATCGCCCAGGCCTTGGTCGCCCTCGGCGCCGTCCGCGCCATCGTCGTCCACAGCGACGACGGCCTGGATGAGCTATCGATCTCAGCCCCGACCCGGCTCGTGCATGTGTCCGATGGTCAGCTCGCTGAGCAAACCGTCGATCCCCGATCGCTGGGGCTATCACCTGCTGACCGTGAAACTGTCCTGGCCGTCGACCTGGAACATGCGACGGCGATGATACGCAGCGTCATCGAAGGCACGGAAACCGGCCCGCCGCGCGACATGGCGCTGCTCAATACCGCCGCGACATTGCTTGTCGCCGACAAGGCCGCTTCGCTTGAACAAGGCCTGCAACTGGCCGCCCGGGCGATCGACTCCGGCGCGGCGGCGGACACGCTTGGGCGTTTGGTGGAATTGTCGAATGAAGAACCCCCCGGCGGAGCCGGGGGCTAAGGAGGACGCGTTGCGGCGATCGGCGTCTCGCTCATCGCTGATCTCATCACTCATCGCACATCACGCATCACACATCGCTCAGGGCTGCGCCGAAAGCAGCATCGCGCGGTGTAGAACAACGTGATCCTGGATGGGGCCGTTTGATCCCTCGGTGATTTCGATGGTCAGTTGCGAGCCGTGCAGGGCGATGCCGATCGATACGGTGGGGTGCTCGGCATTGAGCCGGGCGCGAAACGCCTCTTGTTCATCATCTCGAATCACGAGTTCGCAATCGCCCCACGACCGTGCCATGCGTGACAGGCGAGCTTCGGCCGAGAAATACATCGGACCCGATACCAAGTCATAGCGAACCGTGACGGGCCCACGGAACTCCACCCGCGACAGCCCAAGGGGGGCGAAGTCATCCAAGGCTCTCGGCGGAGGCACAACGTATCGCGTCGGCGGCCCCTGCACCCGTGTCGGCGAAAGTGCGGCAAACGGGCTCAACGCCTCGGGATCGAACAGCACCGCAGCCAACGCCGACAGCGGCACCTGCTTCGGCTGCTGCTCAGTAAGAAAGGGCAGGCCGACGAGTTGAACGAACCCATCATCGCCGAGCACGATGCGGGCGACATCGACCACGGTGCCGTCGGAGAGCCACAGCCGCCATCCTGTGGGTTTTCGCGGGGGCGTGATCATTCGTACAGCGGCGGCACGGCTCAGCGGTATCTCGATGATTTGCCTCTCACCGGCCGGCACCCCATTTGACACCTCAATTGTGATGGGATCACCCAACGCCGTCACGAACCCCTCGAGCTCGTCGCCGTTGGCCAGCAGCAGGACATCCGCAGCGCGCGCCGATTTCATTGCGGGTAAGGCAGCACTCTCGGTGAACATCACCGACTCGATCCGATCCAGCGGAACCTCCATCCGGCCCAGCAAGGGGTGTATCCACACCAGCACGTCATCGGCGGGTCTGCCTCCGGAGAGCGCTTCACCAGGGAACCGCTGCCCGTCGGCCAACCGCAAGAGCCCCCCGCCCGGCGCCGCCGGGGCAGCGTCGGAATCCAGCAGAGCCACACATTGCTCGATGGCGACGGTATTCAAGCCCCCAGCTGCATCTGCATGCACGAGCGACCGATCGTTGATTCGCACCAACCGGACCGATTGCACCTGATGGTCGCGTCTTATCAGCAAGTGCCCGTCGGAGGCGATGGCGGACGGCGCGGTCGCGGCCAGCGCCACAACGAGGCAACCCACCATGGCGGGCCGATCGCTCATCACCTCTGGAAGATCGGCAGATAGCGCCTTGGCATCTGAAGGATGATCAAGGCCATGGACGTGGCGTACGCCCCGCCGGCGTGATGGTCGAGCCATCCCCCGTTGCTGGCCTGGCGGGCAAGCAGCTCCTCTCGGACGGCCGGCCACCACGTCTGCCAATACTCGCCGCCGGCCAGGTACATCGACTGAACGGCGTAATACTGCCCGTAGTAATAGTGGGCCTGAACAGCATTGCGTTTCCCGGGCAGTGCGGCTCGCATGAGGTATTCAAGCCCGCGAGTGATCGAGTCGTCCTCGTGGATGCCCGCGTAAAAGAGGCTGGCGATGCCGCCGGCGGTTCGGGGCCAGGCCGACCCGCCCGCTTGGAGCATGTACTTGAAGCCCCCGTCGGGATTCTGGCACCGACGCACATACTCAACCGCTCGATCGATCGTCTGCTTGGGCACCTTGATGCCCGCATTGCGAGCCGAGCGCAGAGCCATGATCTGACAGATCGTCACCGAGATGTCGGCATCGTAGGGCACCGGGTTGTACCGCCACCCGCCCTCGTCATTCTGGGTGCCGACAATCAGATCAACAGCTTTGACCAAGGCGTCGCGGACCCGTTTGTCGCTGGGGTTCATGCCGTAGATCTCGCCCAGAAACAAGGCCGCAAAGCCGTGGCCATACATCGGCCCATGGGATGTGTCGGCGGCGAGCAGCCCGGTCTCGGTGGCGTGGGCCAACACGAACTCCAGGGCGGCCGTGACTTGATCGCCATACTCGCCGCGCCCGGGAAGATGACCATCGGACATAAATGCCAGCGCACTCAGCGCCGTGATGCCTACGTGCTTGCCGTAGCGCCCACTGCGAAACGACCCGTCGCTATTCTGCTCACCCTTCAGATACACAAAGCCCCCGGCGATGGCTTCGTCGAGCTTCGCGGTCATCTCACCTTCGGTCGGGTTGTTCTGGGCCCCGCCGTGGGCGCGATCGACATCCGCCGGCTCTTTGACTGCCGGCTCAACTATCGGAGGGTCCGCGTCAGGCGCCTCCCGATCTGCCCGTCCACTTGTCGCCGGCACAAGCATCGCGCAACTCAGGGTGCTGACCCAGATTCGAGTCATGGAGGTTATTGCAAGGAGCCGCTTCACAGAGACCCCTCCTCGGCCAGGCGCTCGTAATACTCCCGCGTGAGCTGCTCGTACAAACTGGAGAATCTTTCGTTACGCCCCTGAAGCAACATGTCGCGGATACGACCCCGAAGGTGGCCCCACTCCGTTGCGGTTTCTTCGAGAACGCGATTGATCTCTTCGTCGCGGCGTTGCGGAAGCCCACCGGCCTGAGGGTCTTGAGGAGAAGACGCGCACCGGTCGCAATCGCAGGACGCATCGTGTCCGGGCTGAGGTCTGGGCGCGGTGGAACTTTGCGATCGCCCGCCATCCGGCGGCGGCTTCCCGCCCACCGATCTCAACTTGCGAGCCTGATCGATCAATTCGTCCAGTTTGGATAGGATCTCCTCCTGAAGGCGCTGGGTGCCAAGGCCGGGATCGAGCTCTAGCTCCAAGAGGTCGGCGCTGATAGTCATTTTTTCCAAGGCCAGGGCAAAGGCGTCAGTGATCCTGGCTTCGGCAAGGGCGCGCTGAAGCTCCCCCTCGGCGTCGCGCCGGGCCGCCTCGATCGCACTGCGATCCTGTTCTTCCCGCTTCAGGCCGAGCAGCTCGTCCAGCGACGGCGGTGCTTCGTCTTGCAGTTGGGAAGTCCGCTGCGGCCGGCCTGATTCAGCAGTGAGCGCATCACCCTGCGGCGGGGCCGTCGCATTGGCAAGCCCCACGGCGGCCAAGACCAGCAGCGCCGTCGCCGGAGGCGGGAATAGAAACCAGCGGGGCAGTATCGCCATCTTCGCGCTCATTGCGGTCGCGCTCCCGGGCTTGAATCGGCGCCGTTGAGTGGCCCCTTGAGCATGTCGAGTACTTGTCGTCCCAAACTCCACAGCTCGCGTTGTGATCGGCCGAGGTCTCGCAGGCGTCGGCTACGCTGGGTCGGCTCCAGGTCGGTGCGGCCGTCAATGGCCCGCGTCAGAGTATAGACCTGCTCCTGCATGCCCCGAAGCAACCGCAGCTCGGCCAGCGGCGGGATGAGCCGTGGCTGACCGCCGCCGCTACCGCCTCCTTGCTGCTGGGCGAATTCGCTGGGCGGCTCCAGGACTTCCTCCAGGGCTTCGATCAGCCGGCCAATGCTGGCAACGATGCGCTCCTGACGCCGAGTCACCTCCGCGCCCACCTCTCCCTTGACCAAGTCGTCGATCACCAGACATGCCCAATCATCAAGCAGCGCATGCACATACGAAAAGACCAACGACTCATTCAGCTCATGTCTTGTAGCGCGAAGCTCATCCAGCCCCACGCGGATCTCTTCTTGCGCCCCGCTGAGCCTGCGGGCTTCGATGAGCCGCCGCCGATCGAGCTCACCGTCTCCCGCCAGCTCGAGGGTTTCGGCGCGCAGAGCGACTTCGCGGTCAACATATTCACGATATGCTGCCATGACCTCAGCGCGCTGCCGCCTCATTTCACGTTGTTCGATCACCTGCTCAAGCTGCTCGGCGAGATCCATTGCTTCGCGAAGAAGGTCCAGCGAACGGTTCTCCGCCAGCTCCACCTCGCGCGCGTCCAGCGGCTCGGCGCGCAGCACAACGACCGCGGCGCCCTGCGCATCCGCTGCCCGATCCAGCACGCGGGCAATCCGTCGAGTCTCCTGTGAGGCGGCGCGGGCCAGCGCGGCCACTGCCTGCGTGTTCTGATTCAGCCGGATCATCGCCCGATCTCGGCCGGAGAACAATCCTGCCTCGACCGCCCTGGCCAGCGCGGTCAGCTCGCTTTCCTGCACGGTGATCAGCTGCTCAATCGATTCAATCAAACTCGCCAACCGGCGCAGCAGCTCCTCGGCGGTGGCTCGTTTGGACTCGCGAATGTCGTGCAACATCCGCTGCAGTGTGCGTCGGGCGGCCTGCTGCGCGCCCTGGGCGGTGCGCATCTGATTCTGCTTGACGCGATCGGCGGCGCGATCCATCTCCCGGACCAGCTCGCCCTGCTCGCCGGTCGTAGCGGCAGCGCGCATCGCCGCGGCGCCGTGAGGATCCACGTCTTTGAGGTCTTCTTCCTGCCGGTGCAGGTCTTGGATCATCTGCCGGCTCTGCTCACTGAGATCGCCCTGACGCTCAGCGATGCGGCTCAATTGCGTTCGTTGATCCGCGGTCAGCTCGTCCAACGTTTGCCCGATGGTCTGTCGGCCCAGCGCAGCCGTTTCAGCTTCGAGCTTCGTCTGAGCATCCATAAGGTCTTCAAGCCGCCGCGCGGCAAGCCAGGTGTCCTCATCTCGGTCGAGCAATGTAATGAGATCGATCAACTCGTCGCGCACCTCCTGCTGAGCTCGGACGACGACGCGGTCCTGCGGAGTCGGCTCGCGAAGATCAAGCCCATCACGTGGACCAGAGGCGGGGGGCCGGCCCCCGTCGCGCGGCTGGTCGTCTCGGCCATATTCACGAACACTTGGGGGGACTTGACCAGACGATCCGCCTGGAGCGCGAGTGTCGCTGCGCCGCTCGGCCTGGCGGTCCTCGATCGCCTCGACGGCTCGATTTGCAGCTCGGCCGGCGAAGTCCAACAGGTCACCCGCCCGGCGAACCAACCGGCCAAGCTGCTGGTCATCGAGCCGATTGAGCCCCATGCGCTGCATGACCCGATCCACCGCTTGGCGCTGAGTGGCGATCCGTGCCCCAGCCTGCGCCTGCGCTCGCTCAACACCCGGCTGCACGCCGTCCCGGATCACGTCGTCCTGGAGCTCGCGCTGCAAAGCCTCGATCCTGATCGCGTTCTGGCGAACCACGCCGAGCTGGCGGCGAAGCCGGTCGGTCAAGTCGAGCTCGCTGATGATGCGGAGTCGCCGGGCTGGGGAACGGAAGAGCGGATGTCTTTGTCCGTCGAGCTCAAACACGTCCTCACCGACACCGCGCAGAAGCACGATGTCGCCTACCGCAAGCTCAAACGAGGCCAGATCCAGCTCGGCTGCGATCGTCGCCGCTGGTGTGCGAGCCCAGCGGTGGGTCTCCCACAGCGGCTGCTCGGCCGTGGGCTGCCGGTTCGCGCGTTGAAGGCCGGCCTCGATGCCGATCGTGGCCAGGGCGACGTCGTCACGAGCCTCAGCCGAGACGGGAACGACGGCCGATGCGAGGACCGGCTCGTCGGACTCCGGCTCCATGACCGTGACGTCAGGTGGGCGGTCCTCGATGGCATCGATTCGGTAGGCAATCGGCTCCACGCTGGTCAGGCCATACTCATCGACCAGGTGCAGGCTGAGCGACCGGGTTGCCCCCAACCGCCAACTGATCACCCAGCGATCCGGCGACACCTCATCAACGGTGAAGGTGGGCGGTTTGCCCCCCTCCCAACCGAGCGCTTCGATCAGCTCATCATCGTCTCTCGGCCGGGGGATGGGCTTGTTCAACTGGAGTTCGAGCTTCACGTCGGAACCAATCAGCGACGGCTTATCCGTTACCGCTCGCTGGTCGAGGCCCGGGCCGAGGTCCGTCTCAAGCGGTCGATGCCACGCGGCTGCATAGGGCGGCGGCGAGACGACCAGCGTTGCCCGCCGAACCACGGGGGGCGCCGCCAGCGTGATCCGCTCCAACTGGGTGCGGGCGTCGGAGGTCTCGAAGTACAGCTCGATCGCGTCGGCGGTGGTATCGACCAGCCGCTCGTGTACCCCGCCGCCCTGATCGGTCAAGACGATGTGCTGCCACGGACCGAGCCGGCCGTTGACCTGTAGCCGGTAGTAGGCATCGACATGATCTGGATCGCCCTTGGTGACGCCGGCTCGCAGGGGCAGGGCCTGGCCGCGGGGATGGACGTTGCTCACGACCAGCACTTCGCGCATCAACGATTCGACACCGGTCCTGGCCGGCCATTGGGTCGCCCCATAGGGCAAGAACAAGCGGGCAAGACCGGTCCGTGCAGCCGAGGGAGTGGTGATGGCGACCATCGTGACCACCGCGATGCTCGCCAGCATGAAACCTGCGCTGCGCCAGGTTCGTGCGTGGCTGAGCACGCGGGCAAGCGATTCGCCGGCGAGCCGGTTCCGGGTCTCCAAGACACTTCTCGCCGCCAGTGCGTTCGTCTTGTCAACGCCCGAAGCCGCGAACTCCACGCTTGAGGCAAGACGTCCCGCCACCTCTGGAAACGTCGCTTCGGCCCGCAGCGCAAGCTCGACGAGCCCTGGCCGAAAACGCAATGCCGGCCGAAGATACATCCATATCGCGTAGGCCGCGGCCGCGCCGGCAGCCAGCAGCAACACCAGGCGGACGGTGCCGGGAAGTCGTAACAGAAAATCAAGCCCCGTCAGCGCGAGCACCGAGCCCAGCGCATAGGCGGTCATCACTGCCAGCCGCTGCGCAAGAAGCATCGCCCGGCTGCGCCGTCGGATCCGTTGAAGCTCGGCGATGATCTGCCGCATAGTCGGGTACTCGCTCTTAGGCAATCACTACTGCTATCGGCGGCGTTTCGTTCGGCGGCCAAGAGAATCCACTGCCGATACGGACTGTTGGTCTAGGCAAGGCGGATGAGTTTGCGGCCGATCCATTCACCCGCTGCCAGCAGAAGCAAGAGCCCAAACGCCAACGGCGAGTCCCAGATCCGCTCCGTGATCGGGTTGATCGTACGCACCGAGCGATTGGGCAAAAGGCTGGGAAGCTGATCGAGTTCATCGGGCGCCAGCATTCGTCCGCCGGTCTGGGCCGCAAGGACCTCCAGCAGGGCATGATCGGTCTCCGGCCGACGCAGCTCATCATCCGGGGCGTACACTTCGATCGGGACTTCCAACTTGAGACCCGCCAGCGTCGGATCATTGATGCGCACCCGCAGTTGCCCAATGACCCCCGGCACAAAGGTTGCTGCGTAGTTCGCCACGCGATCCCGGCCAAGTCTCGATGACCGATCAAGACGATGCAGCTCGATCTCGGCGATCGCTGTGCCGTCGGACGTCTCCACGATCGCCGCGATGCTGAGCCGCGACTCTTGCACCAGGCGGGCGTCGAGCAATTCCAGATTGATCCGCATCGCCTGGCTGGTCGTCAGTCGCCGGGGGTTCACGTCGAGAGTGGCGGCATCACCCAAGCCGGCGAGGCTTTCGCGGCCAAGCATACGGATGATCTGCACCCAGAACCGTTCCGGCAGCAACTCGCCCCGCCCGTATCGCCAACGCCAGGTTTCATCCGTGGCGACATAGACGATCTGTCCGGCACCATAGCGCAGATGGATGACCAGCGGCAGTCGCGCCCCGCGGAACTCGGCGGCGGTCTCGGCCAGGACTTCCGCGGTGGGCTTGAGCCGCCCGGGCTCGATCCACTGAGCGTAATGAAGCCGCGACCATCCAAAGCTCGCCTCGGCGAGCTCTCGCGGCCAGCCGGCGTGGTCGTCTGAAGCCAACCGCAGCAGACCAAGCCGATCCGCCAGCGCCGTGGGGACCATGTTCACGGGGCTGCCGATCGCCCGCAGCGCCAATGACCCGCGCATCGGCAGCAGATCAGCCAGCACTGTGCCCGCATAGGTGCTGGGCGTGTACCGCTCGCCACCGATCCACAACAGCCCGGCCCCCCGCTGGGCGACATGATCCCGAATCATGTCCAGTTGTTCGGGCGAGAAGAAGGATGCGGGTACGTCGCCCAACAGAATCACATCAAACGGCGCGAACTCCTCAGGCGACCGCGGCAGGCGGGAGATCGGCTGATTCCCTTCCTGGGCAAAGTCGCGATCAGCCGAGATCAGCATCACCGAACTCTCGATCGACTTCTCGCGGATCAGCAGGTTCTTGAGGTATCGGTACTCCCACCGCGGATACCCGTCCACGAACAGCACTCGCAACGGCCGATCAATCAACTCTATCCGGAAGGTCCGGACGTTGTTCTCGCTAACCAGGTCCGGCTGATCGCTCTGGACGACGACTTTCCAGGTGGCCTCACCCGCCAGAAGCGGCCGAGCGGTCATCACCACCCGCCCAGGGCGGTCAATCGAATCGCCCCAGTCCGGCAGCTCCACGCGATCAAGCTCTTGCCCAGTGGTTTCGTCGATCAATCTGACCACGGCCGGAGCACCACCAACGGCCGATCCGAGCTGATCCAACTCGACCACCACCGGCACTTCGTCGCGGATAAATGCCCGCTGCGGCGCCTCGACACTCCGGATGGCCAAATCGCCAAACGGCTCGGAGGAACCGAGCCCAACCGCAAAGACGGATATTTTGTCGCTGCGCAGCCGGCTGATGATGGCGCGGGTCGGCGGATCAGTGGTCCGGCCGTCGCTAAAGAGCACAATCCCGCTGACCGCCCGTGCCGCGGCCCGCTGGAGTGCCTGCTGCAGGGCGGCGTTGAGGCGTGTTCGCCGCCCGCTCGGCTCTCCGAGATCAACCGGCGCAGCGAGATCAGCCGCCCGGGAGGCCGGTGACGCCGTGGGCAGATTGAATGTGGCGTCGTGAAACCCCAGCCATACCACGTGCCGAGCCTCAGCGAGCTGCTGCCACATCTGAGCATGCTCATGCAACAGCGAACGCAACTGATCGTTGCGGCTGAGCCTCCCGCCCTGCGCCGACGACGGGGGCGCTTGGACATCGGAGATGTTCATGGAGGCGCTGCGATCGACGAGCACGAGCACCCAGTCCTGCTCGACGGTTTCCCGCGGCTGCTGGAGCATCGGGCCACTGATCATCAGAAGTATCAGCACCACCAGCAGAGCCCTCGTCACCGCCAGCACCGCCCGGCCCCTGACCGGCCCAAGAAGTCGGGTGTAGCTCCAGGCGGAAAGCAACGCCGCGCCTAGGAGCAAGACGACCCACACCCAGCCCTGCCAGGCGTGTTCCCAAACTAGACGGACCCCCTGAGCGTCCGGTGGGATGACGTCGAGATCCAGCAGCCAGCGGATCAGGCCATGATTCATCGAACGTGCCCCCCCGCCGGAGACGGCGCATCGGCAGCGCTTGGACGCAGCCCTTGCGCAAATCCGCCCAAGGCGGAGCGCCCGGCCGGCAACGCGTGGCTGAACCATCGCGCCAATGCGGTTTCGATCACGACTAGGGCCAGGACCACAAGCAGAAGGAACCCGGCCAAGGGTGAGCCGGACTCGACGGTTCGCAGGGCCGCTGCGGGATCGGCGGGGTCGAAGGTCTTCCACGACCCGGACTTCCCCAGCCATTCGAGCACCGCGGCCTGGTTCTGAGGATCGGTCCGCCCCGAGGCAGGATCGACGTTGACCGCAACCGTTCCGATCCGCTGCATCGCGTGGTCAAAGATGCCGTAGAGTCCCGACCGGTCCAGCGGCTGGCCGGGTCGCCCGGCGGGGTCGATCGAGATCGTCTTGCCGTGGGGGCCGACCAGCGCCGCTGCGGACATGGTGAGGCCAAGCCCCGGCCGCTCGCCGGCGCTATATTGCTGCGAGGTGCGAATCAAACCCACCCCTTGGCGGATCAACTCATGGAACAGCGGCACCATCAACGGCTTGGTGGGCAGGGTCGTCCATCCCTGCTGCGGCGAGCTGCCGAACACCGGCGCGACAGCCAGATAGATGACCATACCGTGCGAGGCCGATGCGTTCGCCACGGAAGGCGAATCCTGCGGCACCTGGGCCGGCGGGCCGGAGACAATCACCATGGGTGATCCATCGGCAAATCGCAATACATGCTGCGCTTGCGTCTGGGCGTCATCAACCGGGAGCACGCGATAGGCCAAAACAGGTCGAAGCAGCTCCTTGAGGTCGCCCCACAGCAAGCGCAGCAGCTCCGACGCCGGCTGCTCCTGAGCCAGCCCGAGCCCGGATTCATGTTCGACGACCTCCAACATAATTCGCCACGGCAAGCTCATGCTCCCGACGAGGCGGTCGGTCCATTGGTGGACGATGCTTTCTGCGGGCGGCATCACGATCAGAAGTCCTCCGCCATCCACGAACGACCGCAGGATCGGCCAGCCCCGGTCGCTGACCAGGTCGGGACGAGGCAACACAGCTGCATCAACACCGCGCACATCCACCGCCTCGAGCGCAACCGGATCAATCTCCACAACATCCATGGGACTCTGATCGGACGGCTGCAGCGCACGCCGAATCCACTGACCCGCTCCGAGGCGATCAAGGTTGGGCTCCGATCCGAAGCCTCGCCGATCGATCAGCAGTACGCGAATCTGCCGACGAGCCGGCAGCACGATGTGCCGCCGGTTATCGGCGTTCAGCGTGTCGTGGTCAATCTCCACGGTGAGAGCCAGCGCCCCGTCAACGCCAGCAGTGAGGTCCATAACGAAGTCCACTCGGGCGAGCGATTGGCCCGGCTCCCAGTGCACAACCCTGGGGTCAATCAGTGGCAGGCCCTCTCCGATCAGCCGCACCTGGGTGACGTCGCGCCCCAACTCGCCCCCGGATCGGGAAAGCCCGACGGTGACCTGCCCGGATCCCTCATAGCCCGGTGACAGAATCAGGCCGCGCATCGGCTTGATTGAAGCGACCTGCACATTTGGAGCGATGGTCTGCGCGGCCGGGGCGGCCAGAAGCATCGTTGCGCTGCCGACATCGACGGGCGCCGACGGCAACGAACGATCAAGCGGCGCTGACCCGCGGCGGAAATCACTGAGCAGGTAGACGACTGGCGACGCTCGCTGGGGTTCAAGCTCATCCAGGGCCGAGCGGAGCAGGGGCAAAGCAGCGGCCAGATCGGTCGGGGCCTCCGCCGGTTCGATCGACCGAAGCAGGTCAATAATCGCCGCGTGATCGCTGGATGGGGGAATGACCATCCCGTTGGCGGGACGGGCCGCGGTCACCACACCGACGACATCGCCCGGGCCCAGCGACCTGATCAGATCAATCGCCTGTTCAACGGACCGGTCCAAAGCAGTTCGAGCGACCTCACCGGCTGAATCAAGACGGACCCCCGAAGCCAAGCCGTTATCGATCACGATGAATACGGCCCTCGACCCGCCGGTCTCGAAGATCCCGGCCGCGTCGAGGATCGGCCGGGCCAGCGCCGCACCCAGAACAAGGAGAATCAAGCACCGCACCGCCAGCAGCAGCAACTGCTCAAGTTGAAGCCGGCGGCGGTGCTTGCGCAGCGCTTCGATAAGAAATCTCATAGCCCCCCACCGGACCGGTCTTCGCCGTTGCCGGCTGAGCAGGTGGATGAGAATGGGCACGATTACCGAGGCGGCCCCGGCGATGGCCAGACCTATGGTTACAAACGTCATCGGCGGGCTTCCGAGCCCAGACAGACCGACCTCACCGATCGCAAACCCCGAACATCATCGCTGACGGCATCGCGCTTCATCCGGCTTTGCTCCGCTTGCTCTGCACATTGCGGCGCGCAAGCAGGTGGGTCAGTGCCGGCCCGACCGACTCGTGCGTGTCCAGGCGGTGATAGTCGAATCCGAACCCCAGCGCAATCCTGCTCACGGCGTCGATATGATTCGACAACGCCTCGAGGTAACCGCTGCGCAGCGCTCGTGGATCGATACGCACTTTCCCCTCGCCCTCCAGCCCTTCGAACGGCGCCGGTTGAGAAAAACCAAACCTCATCTCCTCCCGGTCGAGCGTCTGAAGCACGATGACATCGTGGCGGCGGTGACGAAACCGCGCCAGCGCCTGGCGGATGGACTCCAGGTCGTCGAACAGGTCCGAAATGATCACGAACAGCGCACGGTTGCTGATTTTGGAGACCACCTGATCGGTCACCTTGGCCAAGTTGGTTGTCGCTTCGACCGGCTCACCGCTCAAGGCGATGACAATCCGCCTCCACTGCGGACGGGTGCCGCTACGACCCACGATGGTTCGAATCTCGTCGGCGAACACCACCAGGCCTATGCGATCCTGCTGATGCAGACACAGATAGGCGATTGCCGCAGCGACCGCGGTCGCGTGATCGTACTTCGTCCATACCGTGCGGCGGCGGCTGGCTGTGGTGCCTCCCCATCCGCTCTTCACCGCCAACGACCCGTAGCTCATGGACGCAGAGGCATCCACAAGCAGAACTACGTCGAGGGTCGTCTCCTGCTGGTACTGCTTGATGTACAGCTTGTCCGACCGGCCGTACACCTTCCAGTCCAGGTGCCTCAGATCATCGCCCGGGACGTACTGGCGGTGCTCGGCGAATTCGACCGCCATGCCCTGGTACGGGGAGCGGTGGGTACCGCTCATCACCCCCTCGACGATCATCTTCGCCCGCAGCTCAAACGGCGAAAGCTGCGCGAGCGTTTCAGGAGCTAGATACTGCTCAGCTCGAATGTTCTTGGTCTCTGCCATGGAGGGATCCTTCAGCGTCGCGACCGCCGTTGGGAGGATCGCCTACGGTCGCATCACCGCGTCCATCTGTCGCTGGGTGGCCTCGTCGCTGCTATCCACGGGAATTCGATCGAGAAGATCGCTAATGATGTCGTCGGTGGTCACGCCGTCGGCCTCAGCGTTGAAATTGGTGATGATGCGATGTCGCATGACCGGCAACGCCACCGCGGCGATGTGCTGAGGCATGACATGGGTCGCTCCGGACAGGATCGCCTTGGCCTTCGCGCCCAGAACGATGTACTGGCTCGCCCTAGGCCCGGCTCCCCAACTGACGTAGTCCTGAACCACCGCCGGCTTCTTGCTCGCTTCGCGAATCCGCGTCGCGCGCACAAGCCGCAGCACATATCGCACAACATGATCAGCGATCGGAACCTGCCGAACAAGGCTCTGAACCCGTATCACATCCTCGCCCGTCAAGACCGGCTTGACCTGCTGCTCCTGGCCGGCCGTGGTCTGCTTGACCACTTGAAGCTCCTCCTCCTCACTGGGGTAGTCCATCCTGACATTGAACATGAATCGATCGAGCTGAGCCTCCGGTAAAGGATATGTGCCTTCCTGTTCGATCGGGTTCTGCGTGGCGAGCACAAAGAACGGTTTCGGAAGCAGATGCCGTACACCGCCGGCGGTGACCTGCCGCTCCTGCATCGCCTCCAGCATGGCGGCCTGCGTCTTGGGCGGCGTGCGGTTGATCTCGTCCGCCAGAATCACATTCGAGAAGATCGGGCCCTTTACGAACCGCAGCTCCCGCGTTCCGGACGTCTTGTCCTCCTCGATGACCTCGGTGCCGGTCATATCCGACGGCATGAGGTCCGGCGTGAACTGAATGCGTGAGAAGCCCAGGCTCAGCGTTCGAGCGATCGTGGAGATCAGGAGGGTCTTGGCCAGCCCGGGCACACCCACAACCAGGGCGTGCCCCCCACAGAACATGGCCATCAGCAGTTCGTCAAGCACTTGATCCTGCGCGACGATGACCTTGTGCACCTCGTTCGTGATGAGCTGGTATGCGTCGTTGACCTCGCGAGAAGCGCTTTCTGGATCGTTTGCAGGGATCGGGGATTCTGATGTCAATGGGTCGGGCATTACCAACCTCCCATGATTGATCGCTCTGGGCTGCGATTCGCCGCCAGGCTCTAAGGCCCACTTTGAGTATACTCCCGCTGCTTCCTTGTCCTCTCGGCGGTCTGTGACATCACCTCGACTGTTTCTATGCTGGATGCGTAGCTGTTGCCTGAGCTACCGGAGATAGAGCATCTAAGGCGGTCTCTAGAACCGGTGCTTGTCGGTGCTCGGGTCCGGCAGGTGCGTCTACTACGACGTGATGTTGCCCACAGCTTCACCTGCGACGCCTCCCACCGCCGGACCAGGCGCAGGGATCTCCTGCTCGGTGAAACAATCGAATCGCTTACTCGGCATGGCAAGGAATTGACGATCAACTCAGGCACTGGCCCCTTGATCTGTGTGCATCTGGGCATGTCCGGCCAGCTTTGGTACCGACCTTCACGTCTTCACCTCCAGCGCCGCGACCACGTGCACTGTATCTGGTGGATCGACTCACCGACAATCTCCGGACGGTTGGTCTTCCGCGACCCCCGCCGCTTCGGCGGCCTCTGGACCTTCCCATCCACCGAGGCACTGCACGCCACACGATGGTCGCGCCTGGGCCCGGACGCCTTATCTATAAGCGCGCAAACGCTCAGACGGCGCCTCTGCCAGACGCGTCGCCCTATCAAGGCTGCTCTCCTCGACCAGCACATCGTGGCCGGGATCGGCAACATCTACGCTGATGAAATCCTCTTTGCCGCTCAGATCCACCCGCTCTCGATCTCCAACTCGATCTTCACGATGGACTATCGCACCTTGTCCCACACAATCCATTCCATTCTCCGCCACGCAATCGCCGCAGGTGGTTCCACCACGCACGACTACATTGACGGTCACGGCCAGCCCGGCAGCTTTGCCAAGTACCACCAGGTCTACGGGCGACCATTGCAGCCCTGCGTTCGTTGCGGACGACAACTTCAGTCAATCAAGGTGATCCAGCGGACGACCATATTCTGCCCCAAATGCCAACGTATCTTCAACGGGCCGTGTGTGCGACGGCCTTTGAACACCCATACGGGCGTGCGAAGGGCCACCAGTCACATGGACAAGACGCCCGCAGAATGCAGGTCCAGTGACATTCGGATCACTTCTCCTGTAGGTAATGAATATCCTTCATCATACTCGAGGTAAGCGTTGTCTCATTGTGGAGTTAGCCTGGATTGTCTCATAACTACAAGACGTCAAAGGGTTAGGAGTGATCCTGCTGTGTTGGGAGCCTGTCAGGTGGCTGGCGTAAGGGGGCGCTGAGTGCTTGTTGCTGAGCTGGAATGGTGGCGGGCAGGATAGGTGGCCGGGCGCTCGACGCGCGTACCGACGTGAGAACCAGACTCATTCAGCGGCAGGCGGCAGGCGTTCCACATTCTTGTGGGGCCTGTAGGTGTGGATCGACTGCTGGTGAAGCAACGTCTATGGCGCAAGGAGCTGTTGCTCGACTTGAGTCACATCCTGGTCGATTGACGAATCTTTACCACGCTTCATATTGACGGCTTTGACCGCGTGCATGACAGTTGTGTGATCTCTACCCCCGAAGTATCCGCCGATCTCCTGGAGGCTGTAGCGGGTGTGCTTGCGAGCCAGCCACATGCAGACTTGGCGGGGCATCGCGATAGATCGGTGGCGGCGCTTCGACAGCAGATCGCTGAGCTTGACGCCGTAATGGCTCATGACCGTGTCAACAATGTCCTGGATGGTCGGCAGTCGTGTGTCGCTGGAGCTGTTTTTCTCACCAACGGCGCGCTTAGCGAGTTCAAGGTCCAGAGGCCCATTGTTGATGGCGGCAAGACCCTGCATCGTGGTGATCGCGCCCTCGAGCTCCCGGACGTTGGTGTCGATCTTTGCCGCGAGGTAGCTAGCGACGTCGTTGGATAGGGTGATCCTGCGCAGCGCGGCTTTGGTCTTGAGGATCGCGATCCGCGTTTCGAAGGCGGGCCTTTGGATCTCAGCCACCAACCCACAGTTGAACCGGCTGGTGAGCCGCTCCTCGAGCGCTGGGATCTCGTTTGGGGCGGCATCGGAGCTCAGCACGATTTGTTTGCCGGCCTGGTAGAGGCTGTTGAAGGTGTGGAAGAACTCCTCCTGCGTCCGCTCCCGACTCGATAATCCGTGGATGTCATCGATCACAAGCATCTCAACGTGACGGTAGCGATGCCGGAAGTCATCCATCCGCCCAGCTCCGACGGCCCCGATGAACTGGTTGATGAACCCGTCGCACGAAGTGTAGTAGATTCGAAAGTCTGGGCTACCATACATGGCCGCTTGGCAGATGGCCTGCAGCAGGTGGGTCTTGCCCAGCCCAACACCTCCGTGGATGAAGAATGGGTTGTATACCCACCCGGGTTTGCGGGCGACAGCGATGGCTGCGGCGTGGGCCAACTCGTTGCCCGGACCGACCACAAAGTTCTCAAACAAATAGTCAGGGCAGATGAGCATCTCGTCATCAAACCCCTCGCATTGAGGTCGGTGGGAGAGCGGATCGTGTGCTGCCGCAGTAGCCCCGTCGCTGGGCCCGGCCGCAACGGGTTGCTCGAGGTCCGCCTCGCCGACAAACCGCACCGCGACTAGCAGCTCCATGACCGCCTGGGCAGCTTCCGTGAACTGCTGCTTGCAGCGGTGCTGCAGGTATTTCAACTGTACAGGTTCTCGCACCAGCAGCTTGAGTGTCCCAGCCGCGAGCTCCAGTGGCTCGATGTCCTCGAACCATCGACGCCACGTGGTTGGGTTGGCAACTCGCAACTGCGCGAGGATCGCATCCCACGCATGCGGGTCCGCTTGCCCCATCGGTCCTGCCTCCCGGGGACTCGCCCGACGCTTCGTTGTTTGCGATGACCGCTCCAGCGAAGCCCACCAGCCGATCAAGTTTCGTTCATCGGATGCGCGTGCGCCACATCCGAGGCGGAATCTACGGCGACATGCCGAGTCCGTCAACCGCCCGTATGAAGTTTTGCGGGACACGTCGCCGCCGACAGGTTAGGCGCTCACTTCAACCTGTTGCCGTTCGTACCGTTGGCGGTTCGCCCGGTGGTCCATCAGGAAGTGAATTCGCGCAGATTCTTCTTCGCCGACCGTGGAGATCAACAGGTCGTGGGCCTCGGCGAGGTTTGTCCTGCGTGACAGGTGCACGAGGATGACCGCCTCAGCCTGCCAGACCTTGAGCAACTTCGCTAGGTCCTGAAGGTGCAAGTGTTTACCAACCCGGGCCCGCCGTTCGTGGTCCGGTTCGAAGAAAGTGCATTCACAGATGACGATCTTCGCCGCGGTAAATTCATCCCGGAAGAGATATGGGCCGAGTTCCGTATCGCCGGTGTACGCAACCAGCGGGATTTCAAGTGATCGGGTGATCTGGACGCCGCTCCCTTTGAGCTCCCGCAGCCGTTCCTGAGGGTAGTCTAGATACTCTGGCTTGAGCTTGCTGCGCCGCTCGATCAGGGCGTAGCCCATGGCCCCCAGCGCATGGCTGACCTCGATGGCCCGCAGGAAGATGTTGTTCTTGACCTCGACCTGCTGATCCGCCTCCAGGGGGATGAGCTCGTACGGTGTTCGCTGGCCCTCCAGCGCCTCCCAGCTTTGCATCATCGTGTGTAGAGCATTGGCCAGCCGGGCGTGGCAGACGCACTTTCCCGTGCCCATTCGCTGGAATACTCGTTGACTGAAGTAGTATGGCAGCCCCCCGACGTGATCCATGTGACCATGGGTCAGGGCGACATACGGCGAACTCAGCGCGATGCGCGGACACATCCCGATATCGAACGCGACGTCCAGCTCGGGGATCTGCACGACCGTCTGCTCGCCGGCAATGCTGATGCCCTGGACGCGATACGGCGGCACGAAAAGAAAGCCGACCTGGCCCGAACGAGCAGGGGCCTTGGGGAGCATGATGGAAACTCCATCAGCAGCGCTCTCGCGCTGCCGGAGAACCTGAGCTTTGCCGGGTCATGCTATAGAAAACTCGGCGAGAATCAACCGCCCAATAGGTATGCGTAAAGCATGCCCATCCACGCCTTGAGTGATTGGTATCCACTTGACCTCACAAGGGGTTGCCGTAGTCTAACCACGCGCTTTGCGAAGACCTCGTTGCCCCGTTCGTCTAGAGGCCCAGGACGCCAGGTTCTCATCCTGGTAACAGGGGTTCGAATCCCCTACGGGGTACTTACATTGATATTGATACGTGCATATGGGGCGTCGGTCGGCAGGCTCCGTGTCATGATTGTCCAAGTTAGCGGCAGCGTCTGGGTGGCGGTGCTATCCGCGGCCCGCGTGCACGAGTGACGCAGGTCTGGCTCCTAGCCGCCGATTGCAGACATTGTCCTTGCCGGCGGCTCGAAGTCCTGCGAACCGATGCCGTGGCCGGCCTGCTTCGTCCACATCGAGTCGGCGATGAACCCCGCAATATCGTCATCCGTTGCGCCGCCGCGCAGCAGTGGGCGAAGATCCCATTCCTTGTGGCTGAACAGGCACGGTCGCACCTTGCCGTCGGCCGTGATGCGCAGGCGACTGCATGCGCCGCAGAACGGCCGGGTAACCGAAGCGATGATCCCGATACGTCCAGCGGCCCCATCGGCGAACGAAAAGTTCAGCGAGGTACTCGAAGGATCATCTCGATCAAGTGGCACCAGCTTGTGACGGCCGGTGATGCTTTGGAGCATCTCGTCGGCAGAGACGACATCGGTGCGCCTCCAGGCGCGGCTCGAATCCAGCGGCATGAACTCGATCAGCCGTATCGTGATGGCGTGCTCGCGGGCGAAATCGGCGAAGTCAGCGATCTCGTCATCATTGACTCCGCGCATGATGACCGCGTTGACCTTGATCGGATCAAATCCGGCATCCCTGGCCAGGTGAATCGCATCAACCACAGTCTGGGCGGTGGTGTTTGTGCGGGTAATCTTTGCCACGCGCTGAGGTCGCAGGCTGTCGAGGCTGAGCGTGATGCGATGCAGGCCATCGCGTCGCCACTGCTCAAGAGGCATGTGTTGCAGCAACGAACCGTTGGTCGTCATCGCGAGGTCACCGAACTCGAGCCGGCCGAGCTCGGCGATCAATTCATTGAGTTGTGGATAGAGCGTGGGCTCGCCGCCGGTGATGCGCAGCTTCTGGATCCCCAGGCTTGCACACACGCGGGCCACGGTGACGTACTCGGACAGTGACAGGAGCTGTTGCTTGGGCATGTAGCGGAAGTCCGGGTCCATGCAGTACACGCAGCGATAGTTGCAACGGTCGGTGACGCTGAGGCGCAGGTCGCGGATGGTGCGCCCGTGGGAATCGATCAAGCGGCCGGGGCGTTTGGCGTTTGGCGGCGCCGCCACGGGCCTGGATGGCGCTTCGGCAAACTGGGAAGGCATTACGGGCAATGCGATGGACACAGCCACTCCTCGTTCTTCGTGAATATCAAGTCGCCCTGGTCAACGAGCCGCATTCGTGGCCCCGCAGCTAGCCTCCGGAGACGGCCTGCAGGATCGTGATCGTATCTCCCTTGGCGAGCGGGGCCTCGATGGAGTCTAGCCAGCGGGTGTTGGTTTGGTTGTGGAAGCAGAGCACGTGCTGACGGAGGTTGCCGGTCTCATCGAAAAGATGAACGCCCAGGGCGGGATGACGGTCCACCAATGCCCTCAGCGCGCCGCCGAGTGAATCCGCCTCGATTGGGATTGCTCGCGATTCATCGATGATCCGGCCGAGGATGCTCGGCAATTGGACGGTCACCTGGGGCACGGGGTCACTCCTGCACGTAAACCGAAACCGAGAGGATGCGCGGCAGAATACACGAAACCTGGGTCCACGAATCCCCGGCGTCGTTGGAAACGTGCACCGTCCCGGCTGTCGTGCCGACGTACACCCCGCAAGGATCGAGGTGATCGACGGCCAACGCGTCGCGCAGTACACCCATATACGCGTTCTCTTGTGGCAAGCCGTTGCTCAACGGATCCCAGGCGTCGCCGCCGTTGGCGCTGTGGTAGACTCGAAACCGGCCGTCGATCGGAATGCGGTATTCGTCGCTCTCCAGCGGGATGATATAGAGGGTCTTGGACGTGCGGTCGATGGCGATGGGGAAACCGAACGAGGAGTCGAGCCCGTTCTCGATCCTCTGCCAGGTCTCGCCTCCGTCGCGGGTGCGGAACATGCCGGTGTGCTCCTGGCGATAGATGGTGTCCGCGTCGTCGGGGTCGGCGACTAGGCCGTGTACGCAGCGACCGATCTCCTTGTGCTTCTTGTCCTCGATGAGCATCGGAATGCCTTGATTCTTGATCTCCCAGGTGAGGCCTCCATCGTCGGAGCGGAACACGCCAACTGCGGAAATGCCGCACCAGATGCGCTTTGGGTTCTTGGCGTCGGTAAGGACTGCGTGGGCACAGAGCCCGCCGGCACCTGGATACCACGAGCCGCGGGTCGGATGCTCGTTGAGCCCGTTGATGGGTGACCAGCTCTCGCCGCCGTCTTCGCTGGCAAAGAGCCCCGCTTCGTCCACGCCGGCGTAGAACCGGTTCGTCTGGAGATTCAAGGTCCAGATCTGGTTGAGCTTGCGCTCGGTGTCCTTGGCCCACGCAGGGCCGTTCTCAATCTGCCGCCAGTTATCCAGATCCTCGCTGACGTGCAATGCCTGGCCGTAAACATCGCTCGCGGTGGCGACGAAGTAGCGGCCGGAGTCGTCGCGGGCAACGGTGGTCACCTTCCAGCCCTTGAACAGGGGTCCTTGAATCTTCCAGTGTGCGCGGGCGGTGTCTGAACGCAGAAGAAAGGCGCCCTTGTCCGTGCCGACGATGACCAACACCCCCATCGCGTGTGCTCCTATTCCAGCCGGTGATCCGTGCCGGTGCGGTGTCCCTAGCTGGGGCTTCTATTGTTCGCACCAACCGCGGAAATGTCTCATTGTTTTTTCGCCGGTTGCAGGTGTCGAGACAAGTAGGCAAGCTCATCCTCGAAATCTGTTCGTGTGGCACAGGTCAAGGCCACCTCCTGACGGATCATTGCCGCCAGCTTACGCCGGGTGTCCGGGGGAGATGTATGGCGGCGGCGGCGTTCACCGAAAATCTCTTGACCGAGCTGTGAGCTGGGCAAGATGGCCGTCGAGCGATTCGAGCTGGGCCGTCAGAACATGCACCACGGCCCCCTGCCGCTCGATGGTTCCGCGGGCCAGAATCACGACGCCGTGACGGGCGGCGGTGTGATAGCGTTCATAAACCTTCGGCCGCACGATGAGGTTCGCGATACCCGTTTCGTCTTCGAGGGTGATGAACACCAGGCCGGCTGCGGTCGCCGGGCGCTGGCGGACCAGGGTAAGGCCCGCGACGGCGATGCGCGTGCCGTGCGGCCAGCGCTCCTGGCGTTGCAGTTCGCTCGCCGGGGTCACGCCTCTGCGGTTGAGCAGCTCGCGCAGGAATGCAACCGGATGGGCCTTGAGCGACAGGCCAAGCGCTGCGTAGTCATGCAAGACCTGCTTTGCGGGGAGGATGGCCGGCAAGGCGGATTGCCGACAAACCGGCTGCGGCTGAAGATCCTCGAACATGGGCAGATGGTCATCGTTCAGTGCCCGGACGTGCCACAGCGCCGCCTGGCGATCGAGCCCCATTGAGCCGAACGCATCCGCTGAGGCCAGTTTCCGCAAGCCGGCCTTTGATACGCCGGCGGCGCGCCACAGCGCTTCAATGGAATCGAACCGGCCGTGACGCTGCACGGCTTGGGTGATCTTGATCGCCTCCTGCTGTTGCAAGCCGTTGACGAGGCGCATGCCAAGGCGAAGAGCAGGATGGCAAGACGCCGTGATTTCCGTTGAATCCGCGGGTTGCCGCCCGCGGCTATTGGCCCATTTCACTTCGTGCCTCTCTTGGAGCGTGCAATCCCACTGGCTGCATTGGAGATCCACCGGGCGCACTTCAACGCCATGTTCCGCAGCGTCACGGACGATCTGGGCGGGGGCGTAGAACCCCATCGGCTGGCTGTTGATCAGGGCGGCGGCGAAGGCGGCGGGATAGTGCTTCTTCAGCCACGCCGAGACGTACACGATGAGGGCGAAGCTGGCCGCGTGCGATTCCGGAAAACCGTACTCGCTGAATCCCTTGAGCTGGTTGAAACACCGATCGGCGAACGCGCGTTCGTAGCCGCGGTGGACCATGCCGCGGGTGAACTTGGCTTCGAAGCGTTGGATCTGGTTGCCGCGGCGCTTCCAGGCGGCCATGGCCCGGCGGAGTTGATCGGCCTCATCGGGGGTGAAGCCGGCCGCCACCACCGCCAGCGCCATCGCCTGCTCCTGAAACAGCGGCACGCCGAGCGTTTTGCCGAGGACTCGCCTCACTTGGTCGGTGGGGTACGTCACCGACTCTTGGCCGCTTCGCCGACGCAGATAGGGATGCACCATGTCCCCCTGGATCGGACCTGGGCGGACGATGGCGACTTCGATGACCAGATCGTAGAAGCAGCGCGGCCGCAGCCGCTGCAGCATGGTCATCTGTGCCCGCGACTCGATCTGAAACACGCCGATGGTGTCCGCCTCGCAGATCATGTCGTAGACGGATGGGTCCTCGGCCGGCACCGTGGCCAGAGACATTGATCGGCCGTGATGGCGCTTGACAAGATCGAATGCCTTGCGAACGCAGGTCAGCATTCCCAGCCCCAGCACGTCCACCTTCAACATCCCCATGGCGTCGATGTCGTCCTTGTCCCATTCGATCACGGTACGATCGGGCATGGCTGCGTTCTCGATGGGCACCATCTCGCACAATGGCCCGCGGGTGATGACGAAGCCGCCGACGTGCTGTGACAGATGGCGCGGGAAACCCAGTATCGCGTTGGACATCGCCATCACCTGTCGAATCGTTGGATCGTTTGGGTTCAGCCCGATCTGGCGCAGCCGATCGAGCTTGCCGGTGCGATCCGACCACCAGTCGATGTTCTTGGCCATCCGGTCGACGCAATCCAGCGCCAGCCCAAACGCCTTGCCCACGTCGCGCACCGCACTACGGCCGCGATAGGTGATGACCTCAGCGGTCAGGGCCGCCCGATCCCGGCCATACTTGCGATAGATGTATTGAATCACCTCCTCGCGACGTTCGTGCTCGAAGTCGATGTCGATGTCGGGGGGCTCGTTTCGCTGGCGGCTGATGAATCGCTCAAAGAGCAGGTCGATTCGCTCGGGATTGACGGCTGTGATTCGGAGGCAGTAGCACACCACTGAGTTGGCGGCTGCCCCGCGCCCCTGGCAGAGAATGCCGCGCGATCGGGCAAACATCACCAGGTCGTACACGGTCAGAAAGTACGGTGCGTAGTTCAGTTCTTCGATGAGCTTGAACTCGTGCTCGATCTGCGTACGCACCCTTTCAGGGACGCCGTTTGGGTAGCGGTGTCGCGCGCCGCAGCGAGTCAACTCGATGAGATGCTGCATTGGCGTGAGGCCGGGCGGACAGACCTCGTCCGGATACTGGTAGCGCAGCGCATCGAGATTGAACGCGGTCGCGCGCTGCGCGATATCAACCGTTCGCGCGAGTGCCTGCGGATGTTGGGTGAACAGCCGGGCCATCTCTTGGGGCGGTTTCAGGCAGCGCTCAGCATGTGCAAAGAGACGAAACCCCGCGTTTTGGAGCGTGCATCCGTGCCGAACGCACGTCAGGACATCCTGCAATGGGCGCCTCTGCGGAAGGTGATAGTGGACGTCGTTCGTGGCCACCAGCGGCACACCGAGGTGCGCGGACAACGCCGCAAGCTGCGACAAACGCTCGCGATCATCCGGGCCATAGAGACACGAAGCGGCGATGGACAGGCGATCATCGTCGAAGTGCCGTTTGAGCCCCTGCACGGCTTCGATGAACGTCTGATCGAGCGCCCCCGGAACGAGTGCCGCGGGAATGCCCGGAGGGATCACAACCGCCAGCAGTCCTCTGTTGTGCTCGATCAGATCGTGCAGCACCAGATGGCACGCACCCTTCGGCCCGCGGCGTTTGCCGATGGTGAGGAGCCGGCATAAGCGGCCATAAGATTCGACGCTGGTGGGATAGACAAGAATGGAAAGTTCTTCCTGGTGATCGTGGTGATTGAGTTGCACCGCCAGGCGGCACCCGACAACGAGCGGTATTCCAACCTGTTTGGCGGCGACATGGGCGCGGACGATCCCCGCGACACTGTTACGGTCGGCAATCGCGATCGCATGGTGCCCCAGCGCCGCTGCCTGTTGGACCAGTTCTTCCGGATGGCTGGCCCCGGTCAGAAACGTGAAGTTGCTGGTGACGTGCAATTCAGCATAACGGTGGCGAGAGCCGCCGGAGCAACGGCACGAGCGTGCCATGACGCCGGCGTTGGTTTCCCACGGGTGGGGTCGTATCTTTGGATCAGGTGACTCGGGCATTGATCACGCCCACTCGCCGTGCGCAAACCACCGGCCGGCCTCTCGCTCGCGATATACCCACAGCCAGCGGCTGGCGCCGTCCTGAACCTTGAAGTAGTCGCGCTGGGAGTGGCACGTCGGAGAAACGTCCGGGCTCCACCAGACGTTACCGATTCGTTCGGGGCCGATCGCGGTCACAATCCGATGCTCCTCACCGCGCCAGCGCAGCCATGAGGGCGGGCCCTGGGGGGTGATGGCCATGACCTCGATCGGCTCGGGGCGCTCCAGCAGGATCGACGGGCGATCCGAGGCGGTGATTTGCTTTGCGTCGCCTTGGGGGCGTTGCGTTTGCATGACCGAGTGTTGACGGAACGATCGTTCGGGCAGATGCGATTCGACCGGATGAACGCACACTGTCCGGTGGGGTCCGAGCCGCTGCGCCAGCGTGTCGATGAGTTCGCCAAACGCGCGGTCGGCGGGTGCATCATCGGGCTCGCTTGATCGCCATTGCCCGTCGGCCTGTTCGATCTGCTCGTGGCGGAGGCGCCCGACAACCGTTGCCGTCAGCGCGATCCGCTCGATCCCGAACCCCATCTGGATCGTTTCAACTTTGGGTTTCAACAGCGACCAGAGGTGCTTCACGTCACGGCTTGGTCGGCTGAGCGTGATCAACACCCGCAGCGCTGCGACATCGAGACGGTCGAACACTATGTCGAGCCGCCGCACGCCGCTTTCCAGGCGCTGCAACTTGCCGGCGAGGTCCTCAGTCAGTTCGCGTACGGTACGCATCACCGCTTCAAGCTGCGTGACAGGACCGTCAAACACGCGCTGGACCGAGGGCGGTTCGACCGGGTGCTGTGGCTGGATCACTTCGATCGTCTCGCCTGTCGCCTGGTCCATCCGCAGTAACAGGTGGCTGCCGAATCGAGCCACGAGCTCCCGTCGCGGCAGCGCAAACAGATGGCCGATGCGCTCGATGCCGACTTCGAGCAACGCTGCAGCGGTGTCTTCGTCGATGCGCAAGGCCTCGATGGGAAGGGGCGTGAGCGCTTGGTGCTCCTGGCCGTGGGCGATCACGGATCGCTCTTGGTCACTGAATCTGGCGACCGCCCAGGCGCAGCCGAACGTGCTTGCGCAGGCCACGCGAGCGCGGAAGCCCAGCCGGCCGATGCGGTCGGCGAAGGTGTTGACCAGGCGCTGCTCGTTTCCGTAGAGGGGCCGGCATCCGCTGACATCCATCAGCAACCCGTCCGGCGGATCGGGCGCGACCAGCGGAGCACATCGGAGGGCCCATCTCGCCAGCGCCTTGAGGGCAGCCTCATCGCCCAGCGGGTCATACGGATGCACGCGCAGCGGCGTGCCCACAAGCACAGCGCGGGCGTGTGTCAGCGTCATCCCCTCCCGCACACCTGCCGCAGCAGAACGCTCGCAGCACCGGGCAACGATCTGCCGAGCGGCGGCGATCTTCACCAGCACCATCGCCGACGCGGCATGGTCCTCATCCCGTTCTCCGCACGGCGCCGTGGCTGACCTGCCAAGGCGATGCTGTCGCCGGATCCGGCTGATCGACCACCTGGGCAGATGGACGGACACGACCCTTTGCACGGTCCCACTCCAGTATCGAGTACGAAACTGCCTTGCGTGCCGCCAATTGCTGCACGCCTTTGCAGCGCATGAGTTCGATCATCCATCGTGGTCTGGAGTCAGGCGACGGCGCTCGAAGGACGTGCCATCGTGTGACCGCTGCCGATAGTTGCTTCAGTTCCCACGGTGGCCGGGCCAGCAACGCCAGCGAGCGGCCTTGCTCGGCCGCGAGTTGCACTCTTCGCGTCTCACCCATGCGCAATCGGCTGCCATCGGCGACGACCGCCGTCACCGCCGGGCAGCGCAGCGCCAGGTCGATCGCCCACAAGCGGCCCGCCTTATCCGGTGGATCGACAAAGAGTGATTGTTGGAGCAAGAGCCGGTCTGGACCGTGCTCATCGCGGACCAGGACTCGGGGATGCGGCCAGACGCGACGACCGATCCACACCACCCATCGCTCCTTGGTTTTCTCGACCGTTTCCAGCGCTCGCCAAGCCAGATGCGTGAGGACCAACAGGGGAGGCGACCATTGGTTCGCACGGCCGTTGCCCCGAGGCTTGGCAGCATTGAAGTGCTCAGGCGCTTCGGTCAGTCCAAACCACTCGTGGATCACTCCCCGTGCCAGTGTTTGCGCCGTAGCCGTACCGCCCCAGCCGGTCGGCACGCTTGCCTGGGGCCTGGAGGCTCGGCGAAACTCGATGGCCTCGATCATTTCCGCCAGCTGCTGCCGCGTGACCGAACCCGCCCTTTTCATCTTGAAAGGGGTACCCACCATCGCCACGATGATAGGTATGTGTTAGGTATATGACAAGCCCCCCAAACCCCCATTTTCAGGGCGGGAATGGGTTCTGTGGCCGCAGGGGCACCCGTGCTGTAGAACCGCTCCAAACGGTTACGTAGGCAGCCCGGGGCCTTGCGACCCTTGCTCCTCGGTGTCTTGAGCTGGCAGAGGTTCGATCAGCGAGGCATCGTCATTCCCAGGAGAGTTCACCCGTGTGTGCACCCGGTAGACCGAGAAGACCTCACTCGGCGCAGCGGCCAGCAACCGTATGACTCGTTGCGGGTCCTCTTCGTCCGGGTCGAGCCATTGGTCATATCCATCTGGATCGAGAATGACCGGCATCCGATCGTGCACTTGCCGTAGGAGGTCGTTCGAGTCGGTGGTGAGGATCGTGCAGGACTCAAGCGTTTCACCGCCTTGGGGATCATTCCAGGATTCCCACAAGCCCGCGAAGCCCAACGGCGCATCATCGGTGCGGCGAATGTAGTACGGCTGCTTCCGCTTGCCGAGCTTCTTCCACTCGTAGAATCCGCTGGCGGGAATGAGACATCGTCTGCGACGCATCGCCTGGCGGAATGCCGGCTTCAGAGCCGCCGATTCGCTGCGGGCGTTGATCATCCGTGCTCCGATAGTTCGGTCCTTCGCCCAGAATGGAATCAGCCCCCACCGCATCGGGACCAGCTCACGTCGTCGCTCGGCGTCGGCCCGGACCACCGGAACCATCTGTGTCGGCGCGATGTTGTATCGGGGCACAAGGTCATATTCCATCCGCTGGAGGTGAAGCAAAGCGGCCAGGACCTCCGGCGGCGTGGTCAATGCATACCGTCCGCACATGAAGCGTGATCCTACCGCAAGCAGTTCCTTTGCTCGACCACCGGGCTGTTGGCCTCAAAGGAGCCCCATTGCACAAGCTGCTGGTCAGTTTGGCAGGAGATTACCCCGGCGGTCATGGCGAAATGCGCAGTGATGGCTCGCCCCTTCAGGAAGATACGGGCCGCCGGGTCTGCTGTGGCCGTCGGCCGGCTGTCGTCCGGTATCGCGCCCCCACGGGATCGATTGGGGTCCGCATTGCAATGAGATCAAGAACGCCACGCGGGTGCGGGCAAGTTGCCCGGCGCTTGCGCCGATGAATGGTCTATGTCGCCACCTGCTGGGCACAACAACGCGCCGCTGGAACCGGCGGGCGATCACATTGACCGCCGGCTCAACGATCTGCAGACACAGATGCAACTGATTCGTGAGTCCTGGCAGGCAGGCGAGATGGTCCAGCTGCGCATCCTTGCCAGCCAGCTCAAATCCTTGGCCGAGGGAGCCGGCCATGCCGGCATCGGCGAGTCCGCCGCCGACCTTGAAGCCGTGCTCTTCGCCGAGGAGGCCCAAGCGTCGGCGATCTGCGAAAAGATCGAAGCCCTGATTCTGCATTGCAAGCAGGCGTCGTCCGCGAGAAGTAAGTAGCGGTTGCCAGGCCGGGGCGATCGAAAGACCGTAGAGTCTCAAGGAACGCCCAGGAGAGCCAAGAGCCAACGGCTCTTAGAACCGCCGGGAGATCACGGCCTCAGCGAGCGCCGCCAGCAGGTCCCGGGCCGGGCTGGGCACAAGACAGGAGAGCTCGGTCTTTGCATGCTCCACCAGGTATCTCGCCTCGCGCTGGGCGTTGCGAACCGCGCCGCTTTCCATCAGCCGAATCCGCAGTTGCTCTGCGTTGCGTTGGGCAAACTGGCGCAGCGTTGTGCTGCGATCAGCATGGTTGGCGGAGGCGAGATAACGGATCAAAGGCAGCGTCACATTGCCCGAATCCAGATCCTTGCCCAGTGATTTGCCGACGATGGCTTCGTCGCCGGTAATGTCCAGCAGGTCGTCCTGGATCTGGAAGGCCACGCCCAGCTGGAATCCGAAGCTGCGCATCGATCTGCAGATCGAACCGGAGCCGTCGTGGTCGGAGAGCATCGCCCCGAGTCGGCAACATTCGCCGATCAATGACGCCGTCTTTCGACGAGCAATCTCGAGGTAGGTCGGCTCATCGAGATCGCAGTCGTCACGATGGTGAAGCTGTAGCAGCTCGCCCTCGCAAAGGGTGTTCGTCACCTCTCCCAAGCTCAGATTGATCGTCGGGTCCTTGAGGGACGAGCAGAGGTGGAAGGCGTTGGAGATCAGATAATCGCCGAGCATCACAGCGGTCTCGTTGCCGCGCAGGTGGTTGACCGTCGCCACACGCCGACGAATCCGGGCCTCGTCGAGCACGTCGTCATGAACCAGCGTGGCGAGGTGGATCATCTCGACCACGGCTGCGATCACGCGATGCTTCTCGCGCAGCGCTGACCCATCCCACGGCGGCGGGCCGGCGGCGAGGCCCGACAGGAGCACCAACATCGGGCGGATTCGCTTGCCGCCGTATTGCTCGATATGACAGCACAGGGCGTTCACCACGGAGAGATCGCTGGCCACCTGCCGTTGAAGAATCAGCTCCACCTCCTCGAGCTGCTCATCGAGCACCGTGGCGAGGGGAAGATCGATTTCGGCGAGGTTGAGCATGCCGGGCATGGAGGGGTGTCCTGAGTGTCAGCATTGTCTGGCGGAGACGGAGCGGCAGATTGTAGTCGATTCGGCACGGTGGTCAGCGTGGACGCCGCCTCGGCGAGGGCTCCGTCGCTCGCCGCTGGTCATCAACGCCGCAGTCAGAATGCCCCGCCCAGCAGGGAGATGATCGCGAAACCGGCGAGGATTTTCAGCACAAAGGTGATCAAGGCCAGCATCATTGACTCGATGGCCTCCAGGTCAAATAGCCAGGCCAACAACCCAACGTAGCAGACCAGATAGACGAACCAACCGAGAAACAGCAGAGGGGCGGCGAGTATGGCGATCAGGTCCGTCGCCGCGTAGATGCCGGCGAGGCGGACAATTGCCAGCCCGAGCGGTCCGACCCCGCCCAGCCACAACTTTGCCGCCAGCCAGAGGCCGACGACGCCGAAGAACAGCGCGAACACTAACCTTACCGGATAAAGTAGCGCCGCGACGGGCCCCGAAAGCTCATCTGGGTCACCACTCCCAGCGAATGTCAATAGCACCATGACAACCCCGCCCCCGATGACCAACATCAATAGCGGCTTGATGTACTCCATGCGGCTGGCGCGCTCGGTGGCTTCGCGCTGCTCTTGGAGCGTTTCGTTCCATCGGGCTTTCGAGAACCGAGGATCCTGGATCGGCGGCATGGTTCAGTTCCTCGGATTGCTTGGCCCATTCAGTGTCGCCTGGGTCACTGAACAAGCCTAGCGCAACGTCACTGGCGGTGCGTGTCTCAACCTGGAAGGATCGCGACACGAAGAGGTCGATTACTCTTGGGCGACCAGATAGGCGATCCAGCCTGGGCAGGCTTCGCCGCGGGCCGAGGGGCGGAACTCGTCATCGCCCTCGCCGGTCTCCTCGTCGGTCCCTTCCCAATAGACCGTCACCTTCGCAAACCCGGCCTCAGCCAGCAGCTCCCGCAGTTCAGGCAGCGTCCAAAGCCGCCAGTCGTACGTGAACGCTTTGCAGAGCTCAGTCTCATCTGGAAAGCGGAAATGAATGTAATTGATCGCTTCGCCGGTGACAGGGTTGTAGAGGCTCTGATCCCAGACGTAGGTGAACCCCTTGACCTGGCGCTTCTCCTGGATTTCCAGGAACGCATCGCTTCCACCGTAAGCGTCGAGCAGGAACAGACCGTCCTTCGCCAATGCCAGGCGGACTCGCCTGAAGTACCGGCGCATCTCGTCGCGCGTCTTGAACGTGTAGTAACTGAAGTTCATGGCCAAGACGCAGTCCACGGCGGGCGTTCTGACCCGCCGAACATCAGCCCGGCGCAGGGTCAGCCGCCGACGCTGCTCGTTGTCAAGGCGCTCGGGGAGCTTCGCCTTGGCCCAAGCGAGCACTGAGGCGTCGATATCGACGCCGATCGCCGTATTGGTCTTTCGCCGCTTGACCCATTCGATGGCGGTGAGGGCTGTGCCGCAGAAGTCCTCGCGGATGTGACGGGCCAGCCGGCGGCGGCGCTCCTTCCATACCTGGTCGATAAAGTCGCATTCGGCTTCCGGCTCCTGGACGGAAAGCTCATAGAGCTCATGCTTGTCGCTGGCGGCCGCAGTACGCCGGCTGCGGCGCTTCCGCGTTCTCGTGATCGTGTGCTTCCTACTCATGGCCGGGCAATGTAGCGAGTACGGACGCGCAAGCAAGCCCACGAAACGCGCGCGGGTACCGGGGGCGACAACACGGTTTCGCCGGGCGCGGCCCTCGCAACGTCGCAGGTCTCGCATCCTGGCCAAGCGCGGAAGCTGAGAATGACGCAAGGGCCGTTAGTTCCTCGGCCGAAGCGTCAGCGGATCGCGCAACGGCAAATGGGTGACGGCCCCGTTGAAGAAATCGCTCATGTTGGCCCGACCCTCCAGGTCGCCGGAGGCGATCTCGCCCCACTTGCCCACGACAAGCATCGCCATTTGATCAACAACGAGGTAGGTCTGCGCGACCCGCATGATGTCGGCCGCGGTCACCGCGCGGACGTTGTCCCTGTACGTCTGCCAGTAGTCGGGTTCTCGATTGGTCAGTTCATCGTTGACGAAGACGTTGAGCATGCCGGCCTTGGACTCAAAGGTCCTGGGAAAGGTCTCGATCAAAGCGTTCTGAGCGGTCGCGAGCTCGTCGTCGCTCACGGGCTCGTTTCGGATGCGTCGGATCTCTTGGAGGATGATCTTCATGGCCAGGGCGACGGTGCGATTCTTGGATTGGAACGATGCCCGAAACTCGCCCCGGTAGTGGACGCGAGGGCTCATGGCTGAGCGTACGGAGTAGGCCAGCCCCTCGTCGCTGCGCACACGGCTGACGATGCGGCTGACAAACCCGCCCCCGCCGAGAATCCGGTTCATCAGCAGCATCGGGAAGTAATCGGGATCATCGCGGCGAATTGCGCGCAGGCCGATCGAGACCCTCCCCTGAGGGATGTCCTTCTCGACGTGATACACGCCCGGCTCAAGCGTCGCCTGCGGGGCCGGCGGGTCGGAAACCGGCTCACCGATCGCCCAGCCATCAAAAGCGTCTTGGAGCTGCTGGAGCATGATCTTCGGCTCAAAGTCGCCGGTCACCGCCACGATCAGATTCCCCGGATGAAATATTCGCCGATGCATCGACTGTAGGTCGTCAGCCGTCAGCGACTCGATCGACAACTCGGTCGGCAATGCGGCCTCGAAGTGATCGTCGCCGTACAGCAGGAACCGCCATTCACGGAAGAGGATTCGGGCCGCGTGGTCGTTGCGCTGCTTCATCTGCTCAAGCCTTTCCTGCTTGTAGAGCGCGAGGCGGCTCTCCTGAAAGCCGGGATTGCGGACCATGTCCATGAACAGCGCGAAACATTGGCCGAAGTTGGAGGCTAGGCAGTTCAGCGAGGCGTTGGACTGTGTGGGGCCGGCGGAGCTTGAAGCGTTCGCGGCCAGGAAATCGAACTCTTCGTCCATGTCCTGGGCCGAGACGGTGGTGGTGCCACCACGGCGCATCATGGCTCCCGTAGCAGCGGCCAGGCCCACCTGGTCCGTAGGGTCCAGGTACCGCCCGCCTTTGAACGTGAACACGATGTTGATCAGCGGAAACTCGTGACTCGGGGCGAGATACACCGCCACGCCGTTGTCCAGCGGCGCCAACAGCTTCTTGTGCTTCACGAAATTATCCAGGTGCGTATCCCAACCTTGGTTGGTGACCGTCACGAAATGAACGCCATTTTCGATCAGCCGCGTCGCCAACAGCAGGCTCTGGTTAAGCTCATCGGCGCCGTACAACTTGCGAATGCACTCGGGCTCAAGGTTGACGTCGAAGGCCGCTTGCGACCGCTTAGAAGTAATCATGTTGTGGGCCTGTTTGCCGAACTTATCGAGCGCTTCGAGAAGCTGGCTGTTCGTCTCGACCTCGCGAAATCGCCGATCGACCTTGGCCAACAGTCGTTGCCGCTGGTTCACCTTGTCGAGCGTCAGCCCCTCGGCTAGTGACAAACCGCGCACCTGAAACGGCTTGCCGGGACTCGGAACGGCATTGGTCTTGAACGGCGCAAAGGCGTCGCCCATGTAGCCGGCGTTCCATTCCGTCTTGGGAATCGCGACATACGACGGCATGTCCGCCTGGCCGCCCAATTCCTTCGTCGTGACCGATCCAAATGACGGGTAGATCAGCGCCGGTGTCGGCCGGTTTCCCGTCGAAATCCAGGACTGAGCCTGGGGATGGGCGCCCGCGGAGTGGTTGATTCCGCGAATGAGCGCGAACTGCCCCGCGATCTTCGCGAATTTCGGCAAATGTTCGCAGACAGACAGCCCCGGCATGTTCGACGCAATCGGCTTGAATTCCCCACGTGTTTCGGCGGGGGCCTCGGGCTTCATGTCCAGCGTATCTAAATGCGACACTCCGCCGGCGAGATTGACAAACAACACCGAATCGGCCGTCGACTTCTTGCCCTCATTCGCTTGGGCAAGCCGCAGAAAACTCGACAGTGAAAGGCCGACGCCGCCCAGCATGCCCGCCTGCAACATGTCTCTGCGCGTGATTCCGTCGCGGCGTCTCGCCTTCATCGTGCTTCCCTTAATCAATGGCCCGGAAGATGCGAGCCGATTTTCGCCAAATCCAAGTTGTTTCCGATTTCGGTTTACAAGAACGACGCCGCCAATAGGCCGGGTATTGAGTTTCGGTCAGTGGTTGGTGATGAATTCCTGCGTGTTCAACAACGCCCATAAGAGATCTCGCAACCCTTCGCCGAAGTCCTCCGTCTCAGCTATATGCTGGCGGCAGTCCGTCAGTTCCTGGTTTTCCGGAAGCCGGCCCAAAACGCGCAGGTACGCGGTTTGGATCAGTTGATCGGTCTGTTCGCGCTCGGGTTCGCTCTTTTTCAATTGGGCGAGCCAGCTATCCCGGCGATCCAGCATGTCGAGCATTTCTTGATCGTTGCGAACGTAGAGCGATTGCAGCAAGGTCGGCTCGTTCTGGCGCTCGCAATCGCAATTGGTCGTTCGCAGCGGTTTCCCGAAGATCAAGAGCGCGAAATCGATCGACCGCGTCTGATACGACTTGGGATGTTGACCGATTTTGCGGCGCGTGACGTTGGACTTGACGAGCTTCATGCCGGCGTCATTCACCGTCGCTTGAATCAGGGCGTCAACGGCGACCTCCGCGGGAAGCCGCCGCAGGATCGCATGGCTGAAGTTCCTTTGGTCGCCGCGGTTCGTCTCGTTCGGTCGCCAACTCAACTGGTAGGTCCGGCTGCCCGTGATCGTGCGATGCAGCCATTTCATGTCATACCCGCTGGCGACAAACCCCTCGATCAAGTAGTCAAGCAGCGGCTCGTTGCTGGGCGGGTTGGCCATGTTCAGGTCGTCGGGCGGATCGATGATCCCGACATTGAAATAGTTGGCCCAAATGCGATTCACAAACGCCTTGGCGAACATGTGCTTTGGCTCTTCGAGCAGCCACCGCATCAAGGGTTCGCGCGGATCGTCGAAGTCATTCAGGTCGATTTCCCCGGCGCCCAGCAGCTTTGCCGGTTGGCTTTCGCCGGTCGGCGCCTCGATGTAGATCTCTTTCCAGGGGATGGGGCGTCCCTCGGACGCGATTCGCAAGTAGCTTTGCCGCCTGAGGGCCGCGGTGTCCAACTTCACCGGAACGCCGAGCATGTTGCGCATCTGCTCGTGCATTTGGGCCGCATCGGGGGCCACGCCGGATTTCACGCGCGTGAAGAACTGGGTGAATAGCTCGAAATCTTGCTTGGACCATTGGTCGAACGGATGCTTGTGGCACTGCGCGCAATTCAAGCGGACTCCCAAAAACGTGTAACCAAACGCCAACGCCTTGTCCTTGGGTAGGCGGATGTTGTCGCGGAACCAAAAGTGCGGCATCGGATTGTCCAAGGCGGCGAAGTCGGTCGGGTTCTCGCGGCGCGTGAAGCGGCTTTGCTCAGCGATGAAATCGCGATAGGTCTGTCCCGGACGGCGGCTGCGCGCCAGGACGATTCCCTCGACGATCTTGTCCCAGCCGATGTTGTCGCGAACGCGCCGCTCGATCCAAGCCCGCCATTGGGCCGCCACCGGCTGCGCCATTTCGGTGCCGCCCAAATAGCCGGCGTTGCTGCCGGTGAGATCGCAGAGTCGGAGCGTCCACCACATGACGTAGGCCGGATGCTCCAGCAACTCGTCGATCTTCTTTGCGCGCTTGCCCGCTGTCTTTTCGGCGACAAACTCCCTGATCTCATCCGGCGTGGGCAACGTTCCGATCAGGTCGAGGCTCACGCGGCGCAGGAACGTCTCATCGCTGGAGAGTTTCGACGGCGTTACGCCGAGCTTTCGCAGCTTGGCGACAACCAACTCGTCGATCTTGGTCGGGGTCGCCACCGGCGGATATCGCTCGCCGGAATGGTCTGAAACCGGCAGGATCACCGGGGTCGCGGCGATTCCGTTGTCGTAGAACGAAATGATATGCGTGTCGCCCTTTCCGACCGAGTGCACAAAACCGTCCGCGGTCACTTCGGCAACGGCGTTGTTCTTCGTTTCAAAGCGCGTCAGGCAAGTGACGTCTTCGCGAGTTCCGTCCGACCAGACGGCCACGGATCGCAAGGGAACCTCTTCTCCCTTGGCGGCGAACACGATCTCCCCCGGCGTCACCTCAAGGCGGACAAATCTGGGCGACGTTTTGGCGACGCCGCTTGCGGAACCGGCGATCCAACGCCGCAAGAGCTTCTGTTCCCATCCGCCCGGGGGCAGACGCAAACCGCCTTCGTGCTCGTCCTCCGACGTCGGCTTGTTGAGAATCAAACTGGCCTTTGGCTGCTTGAGGTCGATGCGTTCGCTCAGATTCTTGTGATCCATCTCGAAGTCGTACCCGAACATCGAAAGCCGAAAACCGCCCTGGCCTTGAAACGATCCATGACAACTTCGGCCGTTGCAGCCCAGGCGTCCCAGCAGTGGAATCACGTGCTTTTGGAAATCGGGAGTGACGTCGCCTTGGGCCAACCGCTTTTTGATCGAAGGGAGCGTCTTGCCCGTCTCAGTATTTGTGGGAGTTATCTCGGTTGCTGAAGGCGGCTCGCCGGCGTCGGGCGTTGTGGAACTTGGATCGCCGCGAGCCGCGTTGGCCAAACTCGGGCTGATGTAAACGCCTAGTTTCGGCGACGCTTTCCTCAGCTTCGCGGCCATCGCGGCATCCACTTGCGTATCGTAGAGTTCCACGATCTTCAGGTTCGGGAATTCCGCCAACACGGCGATCGCATCGCCGGCGACGGGGGCGCCGGAAAGACTGAGATGTTCAAGCTTGGCCAGCTTCTTCAAATGAACCAGACCAGGCCCTCGAATCTGGGTTCGCGACAGCGAGAGTACTCGAAGATCGGAAAGACCCGCGAGTTTCCGCAACCCAGCGTCGGTCACTTTCGAGCCGGTAAGCAGCAACGTTTCCAGGCTGGACAACCCGCCGAGCTGCGCGAGCCCTGCGTTGGTGATGCTTGTATCTTCCAGCGACAGCCGTTTGAGGTTTCCAAGCTCAGCCAGATGCGCCAGCCCGGCGTCCGTGATGCTCG